>JBKEBS010000138.1:0-50021 GCA_047973265.1 Oscillospiraceae bacterium | reverse complement strand
CAAGGGTGACCCCTATGACAACGCTGTTGCGGAAAACTTCTTCTCCTGCCTCAAATGTGAATTGGTCCACCTAACCCATTACATTTCCAGACGCCAGGCACAACTTTCCATTTTTGAGTACATTGAGGCGTATTACAATTCTTTCCGCCCGCACTCTGCTATTGGATGGATTTCCCCGAATGAATTCGCCCGCGACTTTTATCTCGTTGCCTGTTGAGGTTGTTGTCTACTTTTTCGGGAAGGGCTCAAGCTGCTGTTCCAGGGGGACGGCATTGTCAACGGACTGCTGGTGCAGATGGGGGGCGACCCCGTTCAGTGGATGGACTCCCCCAAGGCCTTTGCCGTACTGGTTGGCAGCTTTTTGTGGAAAAATATCGGCTACGACATTGTGCTGTGGATGGCGGGGCTGGCGGCAATCCCCCAATCGCTCTACGAGGCCGCCAAGGTGGACGGTGCGGGAAACTTTCGCATCTTCTGGAAGATCACGCTGCCCGGCCTGCTGCCCTGCGTCTACACCATCCTGGTGCTGTCGCTGCTCAACGCTTTCAAGGTGTTCCGAGAGGCCTGGCTGGTGGCGGGAGACTACCCCCACACCAGCATTTACCTCCTCCAGCACACCTTCAACAACTGGTTCCGGGAGCTATCCATCGACCGGCTGTCCGCCGGGGCAATCATTGTCGCGGCGGTGGCGTTGGTGATCATCCTGGTTTCCAGAAAACTTTTAGACAGAGAATGATATTATCTTTCACAGAGAGGGGGAACTTCGCAGTGGGAATTATTCGGATGCTGAAAAGAAACCTTCCCCTTCTCATTCCCGTGGTGCTGTCTCTCGCGGTGTTCCTTCCCCTGGTCTTTCTGGCCGGGGGCTCTCTCATGGGAAAGCAGGAGATTCTCTACTACATGGCGGGTGAGGAAAGGGCCTACTCCACCTGGCGGCTGCTTCCCCGCTTCCCCACCCTGCGTTCCTATGTGGAGCTGCTGCTGGATTCTCCGGGTTTTTTCGTCATGTTCTGGAACTCGGTCAAGCTGGCGGCGGGCACCCTGGCGGGGCAGCTGCTGGTGTCCGCCCCCGCGGCTTGGTGGTTCGCCAGGACAAACCGCCGCTGGGGCAGCGGGCTGTTCACCCTCTACGTGGTACTCATGCTCATGCCCTTCCAGGTGACTATGGTCTCCAATTACCTTGTACTGGACACCGCCAACCTGCTGAACACTCACTGGGCCATCCTGCTGCCGGGCATCTTCTCCACCTTCCCGGTCTTCATCATCTACCGCTTTTTCAAGGATATCCCCCAGGCCATCATCGAGGCGGCGGAGATCGACGGGGCAAACGGCCTTCAAATCTTTTTGCGGGTGGGCTTTCCAATGGGCAGCGCGGGGGTGGCCTCCGCCATGGTGCTGGGCTTTCTGGAGGCCTGGAACCTCATCGAGCAGCCCATGATCTTCCTCAAGGACAAATCCCTCTGGCCGCTCTCCCTCTTTCTGCCCCAGATCAGCGCGGACGGCATGGGGCTAGCGATGGCCGCCTCGGTGGTGACGCTGCTGCCTTCCCTGCTGGTTTTTTTCTGCGGGCAGAGCTACCTGGAGCAGGGAATCACCGCATCCAGCGTAAAAGAATAGGCTAAGCCTACTTGTAAACGCTCACTGGATGCCACTTGCTAACAAGCATTCACCCGCGAACAAGCGTGTATACAGCTCTGCCGATACAATTAACTAGACAAAGGAGGCTCTTATCATGGGCGTTTTTAGCAAGCTGTGGAACCACAAGACTAGCCCCGACGCGGCAAAAAGCGCCCGCGGGCGGGCGCTGCGGGGCATGGGCTGGCTGCTGGCCCTCATGATCTGCCTGACCCTGGTGTCCCGCGCGGCAGACGGCATGACCATCGCCCGGGTGCAGACCGAGACACCCCGCCGCACCACCCTGGTGCACACGGTGGATGTGTCCGGCCAGCTGGAGACTGTGGGGAACGGCATTCCCGTGCTGCCCGGTGCCAGCGCCCTCATCAGCGAGCTGCTGGTGGAGGAGGGCGACACGGTGGAGGAGGGCGATTTACTCTTCACCTTTGACACCTCCGAACTGAACAGCCAGATTGCCGGAAAGCAGCTGGATATTCAGGAAAAGCAGGCACAGTTGAAAGTGCTGGAGCAGAACCGGACAGCAGATGCCGACAAGGCGACGACCGAGACCGAGCGCCTCGGCGAAGACTACGACGCCACGGTGGAAAAGTTCGAGCTGCGCCTGCAGGAAGCGGCGGAGACCCGCCGCCAGGCCTACCTGGCCCTGCAGAAGTACAACGACGAAACCCGCGACCGCAACGACGACGAGTACGGCGACTACACCGAAAACGAGTACAACTCCCTGCGCTCCGCCTACCGCCAGGCCATCGCCTCCTACGAGCAGATTGAGGCGGAGCGGGACGAGGCCCTGCGGGGTGTGGAGAGGCAGATCGAGGATTCCGTGGGTGAGGAGAAGGCGGACAGCAGCGAGGAACTGCTCCGCCTGGGCATCCGTCGCACTCAGCTGGAGCTGGCCGACCTCTATAGCGCGGTGGAGACAGAGGGCAAGGTGTACGCTCCCGTGGGCGGCATCGTCACAGGGCTGCAAATCAAGGCGGGCGGCATGTCCACCGGGGAAGCCGCCCTCACCCTCACCGACGGAACCACCCTGCGCTTCACCGCCGAAATCGGCAAGGAGGAGAAGAAGCATGTCCAGGCGGGCGACCCCATCAACCTGCAGCTGTCAGGCGAAACCAAGACGATAGATGGCCTGACGGTCTCCACCCTGCTGCCCATACCGGACAAGCCGGACTTCTACAAGCTGACAGTGGAGCTTCCCGCCGAGGCGGGAACGCCAGGCCAGAACGCCTCCGGCCAGGTAAAGCAGAAAACCCAGACCTACGAGACCTGTGTCTCCCTCTCCTCCCTCTACCAGGACAGCAACAAGGAGTATTACGTGCTGGTTGTCATGCAGCAGGAGACCACGCTGGGCACCGAGTTTTACGCCGACAAAATCCCCGTCACCCTGCTGGAGAAGAGCGCCGCGACCGCAGCGGTGCAGGGGGGATTGTCCGCCGACTCCAAGGTCATTCTACAGAGCGACAAGCCCCTGTCGGAGAAGGACAGGGTGCGAACGGAGACCACGCCATGAGCGAGGGCCGCAGTGCAAAAAGGTTGCTGCCGGGGCTGATCACACTGGCCCTTCTGGTGCTGGCGGTATTTTGCTGGCGACTGGCCTGGAACGCCGCCCACACATTGGACGCCTCGCCCGAAACAACCAGCTTCCGCTACATTCAGGGCGTTGCCGCCAAGGATTACCCCGCCATGATGGAGGAGGAACAGCGGGCCCTTTCCCCCACCGCCTTCACCCTCTGGGAGCAAAGGGAAGGGGAATGGGCGACCTCCACCGAGCTGGGCCGGGGCGCCTCCACCTCAGTGCTGGAAATCAGGGGCGGCTCCCGGCTGCTGTTTCCCTCTTCCGCCGTGCTGGATGAAGAGGACTTCTCGGGCTGCCTGATCGGCGTGGGGCTCTCCCGGGCGCTGTTCGGCGACAGCAGAGCAATTGGCGCGGAGCTGGACTGGAACGGCAAAATCTACACCGTCCGGGGCGTTCTGGACAGCCCCGAAACCACTTTGGTTGTGCAGGCCGCTCCCGCAGGGGAAACCGCTATGACCAATCTCAGCGTCGCAGGGAAAGGACAGGACTTCCTGCTGCGCCACGGGCTGTCATCCGCGCTGGAGGTGTCCGACCGGCTATACAGCCAGGCGGGCAAGCTGCTGGTGCTGGTGGCCGAGCTTGCCGCGATTCTCTTTGCCGCTGCCCTGCTGGCCGGGGTGGCAAGGCGCTGGAAGGGCTACACCGCGCGGGGCATCGCGGTATGGGCCCTCTGGTGGGCGGTGGTCACTGCGGGCCTGCTCTATCTGCTCTCCTCCGTGCCTGTGGAGCTCCTCCCCTCCCGCTGGTCAGATTTCGCCGTCTGGCGCACCAATTTGGACAGCTGGAAGAGCTACCTCGCCAGCTGGTGGGCTGCCCCAAAGCCCGGCCCCGATACCTACCGGACAGGATTGGTTTTGCGGTGCCTGTGGAGCATTCCGGCAGCGGGGCTGCTACTGGCAGCATTCCTCCGGCTGAGAGGCATCATTCTTCCCCCAAAAAACAACTGATTACAGGCGATTCCTGTGGTCGGTTGTTTTTTGATCGGAATCCGGCAGTGTGGTATAATCAAACAAGCTCAGTTGAAAAGGAATGGATGACAATGCAAAAACTTCTCTGTCCCTCCATGATGTGCGCGGATTACGGCGACCTGTCGGGAGAGGTCAAATCCCTTGCGGCGGCGGGGGCGGATTTCCTCCACGTCGATATCATGGACGGCAGCTTTGTGCCCAACTTCGGGATGGGCCTTCAGGACACCGAGTACATCTGCCGGAACAGCCCAGTTCCGGTGGATATTCACCTGATGATACAGAATCCCGGCAGCTATGTGGAGCAGTTCGCGGCGCTTGGGGCAAAGCTCGTCTACATCCACCCCGAGGCGGATGTCCACGCCCCCCGTACCCTGGACAAAATTCTGCGCACCGGGACAAAAGCGGGCATCGCCCTGAACCCCGGCACCGCCTTTGAGACGATACGCCCCCTGTTGCCCCTGGTGAGCCATGTGCTGGTCATGACGGTCAACCCCGGCTTTGCGGGGCAGGCCTATCTCCCCTTTGTGGAGGAGAAGATCGACGCACTGCTGGCCCACAAGGAGCAGTACGGCTACAAAATCGTCATCGACGGGGCCTGCTCCCCCCAAGTCATCCGCAGCCTGAACAGCAGGGGGGTGGAGGGCTTTGTACTGGGCACCTCGGCCCTGTTCGGCAAGGGGCGGCCCTACGGGGAGATTATGGCCGAGCTGCGAAAACTGTAAAATGACAGGCACGCTTGAAAGGAATGGGAAGGCATGAATATCACCCGGGAACAGGCCAGGCAGTTTTTGCTCCGCAAGCACGGGCTGCTGGGGGAGCACCGCTTTGCCGGAAAAGAGGGCGCCATGGCCTTTTTCCGGCAGGTGGGCTGCGTCCAGTTTGACCCCATCGACGCCTGCGGCAAAAACGCCGAACTGGTGCTGCAGTCCCGGGTAAAGGGCTTTCGCAAGCCGATGCTGGAATCCCTGCTGTACAAAGACAGGCTGCTGGTGGACTATCCCGACAAGCAACTGTCCATCTTCCCGGTGGAGGACTGGCCCTACTTTGAGTGCTACCGGCACCAGTCCCGGGAGCACGGCAAGCAGTATCCCGCCATGGAGGCTCTGACCGCACAAGCCAGGGCGCACATCACCCGGCACGGCCCTGTCAGCTCGGGGGACATCCAGCTGGAGGGGGACTTTCACTGGCGCTCCGCCATTCACTGGAGCGGCGGCGACAACCTCTCCCGCTCGGTGCTGGAGCAGATGTACTCCACCGGTGACCTGGTCGTCCACCACAAGAATGGGACGCGGAAGTTCTACGACCTGGCGGAGCGGCACATTCCCGCCGAGCTTCTGAACAGCCCCGACCCGTTGCCGGACGAAGCAGATCACCTGCGCTGGAGAGTCCTGCGCCGCATCGGCGCAGTGGGGATGCTCTGGAACAGGCCATCCGACGCCTGGCTGGGCATTCAGGGACTGAACGCCGCGGCGCGGAACGAGATATTCCCGCGGCTGTTGGCTGAAAACAAGATTGCCGCCTTTGGAGTGGATGGCTTCAAAAACCCCTTCTACTGCCGGTCTGAGGACATCCCCCTGCTGGAAGAGGTCTGCCGGAACGAAAAATATCGGCACCGCTGCGAACTGATCGCCCCGCTGGACAACTTCCTGTGGGACAGGCAGCTCATTCGGGCGCTGTTCGGCTTCCACTACCATTGGGAAATCTATACCCCTGTCGTTCAGCGGAAGTACGGCTACTACGTGCTGCCCCTGCTGTACGGCGAGGGCTTCGCGGGCCGGGTGGAGGCGGTGGCAGATCGAAAAACGGGGACGCTTGTGCTGAAAAACATCTGGCTGGAGAGCGGCGTGCGAAAAACAAAGAAGCTGGAAGCGGCCCTGGAAAGCTGCCTGAAACGTTTCGCCCGCTTCAACAACTGCACCGAAAGGGTGGGTTCCGTCGCCGAGCTGTTCGATGCCAAACAGGACAGATAGTTGTCCTGTTCCCTGTGTTACCCTTTCACTGAAAGCTATCATTCCAGAAAGGAACCGCACTTTATGATTGATCAGGCGAGCATTTCCGCACTGCGCATGGAGCGGCAGTTTTTGACCCACAAAGCGAATCAAGAGGAGTACGAGCGGCTTTTCCGCGACACCCAACCGGGGCAGAACGTTCACTGGCACGGCTTCGGCGATCCGCCCAGCATCACCTTCCGGGCGGACTTCGACGACATCGCCTTCAACCGGGAGCGGCAGCAGCGCCGGGAGCTGCTCAAGGGGCGCTTTCAGGGCGGCCTGCTGGGCTGGGTTCTGCGGGAGGATATGGAGCTGTTCGCGGGCCTCTGCCGCAAGCCGCTGGAAAAATCCACCGAAAAGCAGGAGCTGCTCCTCGACCTCATCCGCCGAGAGGGGCCCATGAACATCCAGCTCATGAAGGAGATGACCGGTCTGCTGGTGAAGGAGATCACCCCGGCCCTGCACCGCCTGCAGGAGGCTTTCCTCATCTACGAGGATCAGTTTGACGGCGAGTGGGATCGGGGCTGGTACGCCTTCGAGGATATGTTCCCGGACTTTTCCGTCACCCGCTATTCCAGGCAGGAGGCGCTGAAAGAAGTTCTCCGCCGCTTCGCTTTCCGCAATGTCGCCTTCGATACCAAGATGGCGAAGTCCTTCTACAAGCTGCCGGAAAAGGAGATCAAGCTGGCTGTGGCGGAAATGACCGTGGCGGGTATTCTTCGCGCCGTGGGGGACAGTTACCTGCTGGAGGAAGATGCACGGCTGCTGGACAGCCCTTACGTGTGGGAGCCCTCCCGCTCCATCTTTGTCATGCACCGCAACGACTTCCTGGTCAAATCCAACGAGCACACCTTGAAGGAGCGGTTTCCCTCGGGGGAGCACGAGACCCTGCAATACCTGTTGATCGACGGTGAATTCCACGGCGCTGTGATCGGCAAGTTCAAATACGGCCCCTACATTCTGGAGGACGTCCTGCTGGATTTACCTGAAGAAGAGGCCGCCGCCCGGAAAGAGGAGATCATCACCGAAATCTACCGGATTAACGGCAGCGAAAACCAATTGCAGCGGTATGCGGGAAAGCGGCAATAATGCAAAAAGAAGCGACGGGTTAACCCGCCGCTTCTTTTGTTAATTTCATTGTTATCCCATCACTGCGCTGGCTTCAATGTGATCCATCACCATTTTGTTGAGAACGCTCATCTTGAGGAAGGGCTCGCCATACTGCTCCTCAAATTGGGAGTAGTCCTCCACCCCGATGTAGTCGTGGAAATAGGCGTCGATATCCTCCTTGGTCACCGTGAGGCCCGCATCCTCGGCGACGGCCTGAATGATCAGGGAGAAATCGGCCATCTCTTCATTTTCAGCCTTGTAGGTTTCCAATAACGCTTCCCGCGAGGCGACACCCACAAAGGTGGTGAGGAAGTCGTCCAGTGCCATGCCGTACTGGGTGGCATAATCCTGATAGTAGCTGAGCAGAGAGCCCTCCTGGTAGGTCAGCAGTGCCGGAGGCACATCGGTGACAGTGGAGTTGTCCAGGAGGTACTGCTGGACATACTGCTGAATCGCTGTGTCCCGAAGGGAGGAGCCAATACTCTCCTTCATATCGGCGACAGTGTTCCAGCCGTCGCTCTCAGAAAAGTTCTCCGCCACAAATGCGTCGGTCAGCTCCGGCTGGACGGTCTCCACAATATAGTTGACAGTGGTGACGAAAACCGCGTCCTTGCCATTGAGGTGATCCTGGCCGTAGTCTTAGGGGAAGGTTACCTCTACGTTAAAGGTCTCCCCCGGCGAGTGGCCGATGATCTGCTCCAAAAAGTCGTCGATATACTGGGTCACGCCGATGGTGACGCTGGTGCCCCCGCCCTGGGTATTTCCGCCTTCGAACTCCACACCGTCGACGCTGCCCACATAGTCGATGTTGACTGTGTCGCCGTCCACGACAGCGCGGTCGGTGACTTGATTCTCGGTTGTATAGTTGGCAAGGAGACCGTCAACCTCACTTTGGATCGCCTCCTCGGACACCGTGTGGACGTCCGCGGGAATTGTCAGACCCTCGTACTCGGGCAGCTCGACGTGGTCAAGGGCCTTCACGCCATCCCAAAAGCCGTTTTCGTCAATGCCATCGCTGTGGATGAAGACAAACGCCTCGGCGGCCACTTCGGAGGATTCCGCCGGAACCTCTGTCACGGGGGAATCGCTCGCCTGGCTCTCCTCCTGGGAGGAAGGCGCAGCTTCGCTGCTCCCAATCACATCCCCGCTGTTGGCACCCGCTCCGGCACATCCTGCGAACGTGGTAGCCACAAGCAGCAGCGCGGTCAAGGCGCTAAGCACGGTCAGCGCTCTGACCGCGGGCAGTTTCTTTTTCATCATACTGTACATCCTCTCAAACTGAATATCCTACATTGTTACATAATGCTAATCTCATATTAAAAACAGCTAATCAGCTGTCGCTCAGAACGTTTTCTTTCCCAGAGTCAAAACGACAGCTTCAGATGCATCCGCAAAGGCTTTCTTTTGACTTCGAGAAAGCATCGCTCTGCTTCTTAGGTTTTTAATTGAGATTAGCACAAAACCATTATATAGTATACAGTCAAGATGTGATGACAGTGTGAAGGACATATGGACATTTGCTGAGAAATTTGGCCTCAACCGATCTTTCTCTTCCCCGGCTCCGGCGGCTGTGTGAGGGCCATTGCGTCCAGCAGCGCATCCAGCTCCTCCGGTTCCAGGTTCGTCTCCTCCGCCGCCAGCTCTCGCAGGGGGCGACCGGTTTTCAGCGCCAGCTTCGCCAGCTCGGAGGCCCTGTGGTAGCCCAGCGCCGGGCAAAGAGCGGTGGCCAATCCCGCACTGTGCTCCACCTGCTCCCGGCAGCGGGCCTCATTGGCCGTGATACCCCGGATACAGTTCTGCGTGAGTGTCTCCACCGCGTTTTTCAGGCTCCCAATGGAGTCGAACAGGCGGTCGAAGAGTACCGGTTCAAAGGCGTTGAGTTCCAGCTGCCCCGCCTCGGCTGCCATTGTAATAGTGAGGTCGTTGCCCGCCACCCCAAAGGCCACCTGGCTCACCACCTCGGGGATGACAGGGTTGACCTTTCCCGGCATGATGGAGGAGCCATTCTGCATCGCGGGCAGGTTGATCTCCCCAAGCCCCGCAGTGGGGCCGCTGGACAGCAGCCGCAGGTCGTTGCATATCTTGGAAAGGGTCACAGCGCAGCCCTTGAGGGCGCCGGACATCTCCACATAGCTATCCAGATTCTGGGTGCAGTCGATGAGATTTTCTGCCCGCCGGAAGGGCATGCGGCAGACCCGACTGAGAATGCCGACAATCTCCTCCCGATAGATGGGAGATGCGTTGATTCCGGTGCCGATGGCCGTTCCCCCCATGTTTACTTCAAGCAGGGGAGCCTTTGCCCTTTCCAGCCGGGCGATTCCCCTGCGCAGTGCAGCCGCCCAGGCGGCAAAGCTCTGCCCAAGGCGCATTGGGACGGCATCCTGGAGCTGGGTGCGGCCCATTTTGATCACGCAGTCAAACTCGGCAGCCTTTTCTTTCAGGGCGGTCTCCAGCCCATACAGGCTGCGCAGGAGATCGTCCAGCAGCTCCACCGCGGCGATTTTCCCAGCAGTGGGATAGGCGTCGTTGGTGGACTGGGCCATGTTCACGTGGTCGTTGGGGTGGACGATGCTGTAGTCCCCTTTTTCCCCGCCCATCAGCTCAATAGCCCGGTTGGCAATCACCTCGTTGGCGTTCATGTTGGCCGAGGTACCCGCCCCGCCCTGGATGGCATCCACAATGAACTGATCCCGCAGCGCCCCGGACAAGATTTCATCGCAGGCGGTTGCAATGGCATCGGCAATGCCGCCGTCCAGCTCCCCCGCCGCCTTGTTTGCCAGCGCCGAGGCCTTCTTCACCAGGGCGAGGCCGTCGATCAATCCCGGGTGCATGAGCCTGCCGGTAATGGGAAAATTGTGCCTGGCCCGCAGGGTTTGCACCCCGTAATACGCGTCTCTGGGAACGGGCATGGTTCCGATAGAGTCCGCCTCGATTCGTGTCTGCAAAATAGCTGCCATTCCTTTCCGTTTTACAATAAAGGGATTTTTTGTTCTTTCCGGCACATCATCGCGTACCTAGAATAGCGATTTTCCGGGGCAGTGTAAATAGATTTTGGTCAGGACGAAACTCCGGTGAAAAAGTAGCGGATTCGACCTTATTTATAAACGAAAAAGGAGGGTTCGGCCTTACAAAATTAGGGCGAAATCTTGTTTGACAATGCGCCCCCGCCGAGATATAGTAGTTGTGGAATAAAAAGGGAGTGACGCCGTGGACAAAACTGACCAGATGATACTGGATATATTGCAGACCGAGGGACGCATTCCCCTCAAGCGGCTGGCAGAGCGGGTGCATCTCTCTTCCCCCGCCGCCTCCGCCCGCATGGAGCGCCTGGAGCGGGAGGGGTATATCACCGGTTACCGTGCGGTGGTGGACAGGGCCAAGCTGGGCTTTCACATCACAGCGTTTGTGAACATTGAGATGGAACCGGAGCGCAAGCGTGAATTCTCAGACTTTGCCCGAGGCTGCCCCAACGTGCTGGAGTGCGCAGCTGTCACGGGAGAGTACTCCATGCTGGTAAAGGTGGCCTTTCGCTCCACCGAAGAGCTGGACAGCTTTGTGGGCAAATTGCAGCGCTATGGACGCACCAGCACACAGGTGGTTTTCTCTACCCCGGTGGAGGCCAGGGGCATCACAAGCGCGGAGGCGCTGTCCGAATAAGCCTATACGATTTGAGGAGGTTTCCATGCCAAAAGAAAAAGTAGTCATCCCCTTCGAGGATTTCCTCATGTCCATCCCGCCCGACTGCACCGTCCCGGTGGCGGAGCTCCACGAGCACCTTCTGGGCAGCGGCTGCGCGGTGGATATCAAGTCCGCCAAGTCGGGCTACGTGGTTTCTTACATTCACGCCGGTTCCCAAAAGGTTGTGGCGAACTATGTTTGCCGCAAAAAGGGTGTGATCCTGCGGCTGTACGGGGACAATTGCGGCCAGTACATGGATGTGGTGAACGGCCTGCCGGAGGATATGATCAAGGCAGTCGAAAAGGCCCCGGTGTGCAGGCGACTGCTTGACCCGGACAAGTGCAACTCCCGCTGCCCCATGGGCTATATCATGACGATTCAGGGAACGGAGCACAAAAAATGCCGGTACAGCTGCTTCATGCTGCTGGTGAACAAGGACAGCGCGCCTCATCTCAAAAGCCTGCTGGACAGAGAGCTTGCCGCGAGAAGCGCCTAAGCCTTCCCATAGTTTTCCGTATAATTCGATTCAAATATACTTTTTATAAATCATAGTAACAGAAAGGAAGTATCCCAAATGATTCGTGTTGTTGCCAAATTTGATCTGAAACCCGGCGAACTTGACAAAGCCATGGAGATTGCCAGAGAGCTGATTGCTGCCACCCGCAAAGAGGATGGCTGCGGACACTACGACCTCGCCGCCTCTCCAGACAGTCCCAACCTGCTGGTCATCCTGGAGGCGTGGGAGAGCCAGGCCGCCCTGGATGCGCATTCCGCCACCGAGCACTTCACTCGTCTGGTTCCCCAGCTGGCGGCGCTCTGTGTCTCGGCTCCCGCGGTGGACAGCTACGAGCAGTTGATCTAGTTATTTTCTGTATAATATAATTTATTATATACTATTTGTATCGGAGGTTTCCCCCCATGAGCAAGATTGTACTTGTCGGCGCAAACCACGCAGGTACCGCCGCCGCCAACACCATTCTGGACAACTACCAGGGCCATGAGCTCACCATCATTGATCGGAACGACAACATCAGTTATCTCGGCTGCGGAACTGCCCTGTGGGTGGGCAGGCAGATCGACGGCCCCGAGGGGCTGTTCTACTGCTCCAAGGATGTGCTGGAATCCAAGCACGCCAAGGTCTACATGAAGACCGAGGCGGAGCAGATCGACTTTGACAAGCAGGTGGTCACTGCCTACGGCGAAGACGGCGCCCCCGTTATCGCCGAATACGACAAGCTGATTCTGGCCACCGGCTCCCTGCCCATCATTCCCAAAATTGCCGGGCTGGAGCTGGAGGGCGTCCATTTTGTCAAGCTGTTCCAGGACGGCCGCAGCATCGACAAAGAGCTGCAAAAGGACTCTGTGCGCAGTGTGGCCGTGGTGGGCGCGGGCTACATCGGCGTGGAGATTGCGGAGGCCGTGAAGCGCAGGGGCAAGGAGTGCCTGCTGATTGAGACCGCCGAGACCTCCCTCTCCGGCTATTACGACGACTGGTTCACCCAGGATATGGACAAGAACCTGGCTGACAACGGCATCGCTTTACACTACGGCGAGACTGTCAAGTCCATCGACGGCCACGACGCGGTGGAGGGCATCACCACCGACAAAGGCAGCTATCCCGTGGATATGGTCATTCTCGCCATTGGCTTCGTACCCAATACGGCGCTGGGCGGGGGACACCTGGATACCTTCCACAACGGCGCTTTCCTGGTGGACAGGCACCAGCGCACCAGCGACCCCAACGTCTACGCCATCGGCGACTGCGCCACCGTCTACAGCAACGCCCTGCGGGAGACCACCTACATTGCCTTGGCCACAAACGCGGTGAGAAGCGGCGTGGTGGCGGGCCACAATGTCTGCGGCACCCCTCTGGAATCTGTGGGTGTTCAGGGCTCCAACGGCATCAGCATTTTCGGCTACAACATGGTGTCCACCGGGCTCAACCAAGCCGCGGCCAAAAAAGCCGGATTTGACGCGATCTACACCCAGTATGAGGACTTGCAGAAGCCCGCCTTCATCGACCACGACAACTACAAAGTCAAGCTGCGCATCCTCTATGACAGGGAAACCCGCCGGGTGCTGGGGGCGCAGATGGCCTCCCGCCAGGACATCTCCATGGGCATTCATATGTTCTCCCTGGCAATTGAGGAGGGAGTCACCATCGACAAACTAAAGCTGCTGGACATCTTCTTCCTCCCTCACTTCAACCAACCCTACAACTACCTCCCCATGGCGGCGCTGTCCGCCGAATAGGCTCAAAAGGCAGCTCTTTGTGCAAAAATTCGCCTACTTCTTTTGGGCCACCAAAAAAGACAGCCTCCATAGAGGCTGTCTTTTGTTATGTGTTATTCTTAGCCTTTGGAGGCCTGCCACTCATCAAACTGGCGTTGATACTCTGTAATGAGCTCCTGCATGCCTGCCGCATTGTACTGGGCTTCCAAGCGGGCCAACTCGCCGTCGATGTCATCGACATAGCCGAAGGACAAAAGATCCAGGAAGTTGTCGCGTGTCGCCTTCAACGTGGAAATGTAGGTCTGAATTTCAGTGGAAGAGCTGTCGGGCATGAAGCCAAGGGCCATGAGGGGTTTGCCCTGCTCGTTGAACTCCTCAAACTTTTCCCACTTCTGGGGGTCTTCAGCAGTGGTGAGATAGTCGTTGAACTGGTTGCCCAAAGTCCAGCCCTGGCCCCAGTCCCAACCGGAATCGCCGATGATCTCGACGGTGTTGTCGTCCACCTTGGTGTAGTCGGTGCCCTCTTGGCCCCAAACAAAAATGTTGACAAATTCCTTGTCGGTGTAGAGCAGCTTGATGAAGTCGAAGGCCTCGTCCTTGTTGTCGGAGGCTACGGGGATAGCCAGCATGGCGCCAGTGGTCTCGGTGTTGGCGATCTCGGGCTCGTTCAGGGGAACCTGTACCAGCTCGTAACCGACGGAGGCGGACTCCTCTGTGTCCTTACCAGGCTTCAGCTGAGAACCAAGGCCAAAGGTAGAACCGGAGGCCAGCTCCTGCTGGGCAACCGTGTCGCGGGTGAGATTGGGGCTGATAAGGCCCATATTGTACCATTTGTTGAGTAGCACTAGGGACTCCTTGAACTCAGGGGTGAGGTCGGTGGCCACCACTGTGCCGCTGCCGTCATAAGAAAGGCTCAGCAGGCGTTCCTCCAGAATGTCGGGCTGGCGATCCATGGGGATAAAGTTCGGCCATGTCCACAGGCCGTGCTCTTCCTTCGCTTTCACCATCCACTGCTCCATATCTTCCTTGGTTTTGACAGTGGTGATGTCCATACCCATTGCATCCACAATATCCTTGCGGAACAGCATGCCAACCTGGCGGGCCTTCTCCTTGTTGGTGGGCAGGGCGTAGTTGACGCCATTTACCTGGGCCGCATTCATGAAGTCTGCGGTGAGGATTTCCTCGATCTCGGGGTTGGCGGCAAGATAGTCGTTGAGAGGCGCAAACACGCCGTTGGGAACATTCGCATAGTAGCTGGCCGCCCAGTTGGCGGTAAACACTACGTCAAACTTCTCGCCGGAGTTGAGCATCAGGTTGACCACGTCGTTGTAGGCGCTCCACTCGACGATATTGATCTCCACGCTGTAGGGCTTGCCGATGCTCTTGAGATAATCAGAGGCAGCCTGGCTGATGCGCGCGGTGTCGGGCTGTGAGTTGCCGATGGTTGTGAATTTCAGCGTGACTTCCTTGAAGTCGCCGGAGGGTGCGGGAGCTTCGCTGGATTCCTCTCCGCCATCGTCGGTAGAGGCGGGCTCGGAACTGTCTGCCGCAGAGGAAGCTGCGGAGCTTTCGGTGGCGGAAGAGCCGGAACTGCCGGTTCCACCATTACAGCCAATGAAAATCGTGGCAATCAAAACAATTGCCAACAGGCCGGACAGAATGCGTCTTGTTTTAGACATGGGGTTGATCTCCTTTCAGATGATCCAAATATGAACTTTTTATATGCAGCGCCGCCCGGAAGGGGCCACGCCTGCTATCTCTATCAAAATGCTTTTTATCCCTTCACTGCACCGATGGTGAGGCCCTTGACAAAGTAGCGCTGGAAAAAGGGGTAGGCCAGGACAATGGGGCCAATGGCCACCACCGCAATCGCCATGCGCATGGTCTCGGAAGGCAAATCTTTCACTGAGATACTGGCCCCGGCAACCTGGGAGGACATGCGGGCCAGGAACTGGGCATTTTCCAACATCGCCTTCATGAGATACTGGATATTGTACAGCTTATCGTCGCGGATGAAGATAAGAGGCAGGTACCAGTCGTTCCAGTAGGCCAGCATGGAGAACAGCGCCACTGTCGCGATGCCCGCCGTGGAGAGGGGCAGCACAATGGAGAAGAAGGTGCGTATCTCCCCCGCGCCGTCAATTCTGGCCGATTCCAGCAGCTCCTCCGGGATGGTGCTCTTGTAGAAGGTACGCATGATCATCATATACCAGGTGTTCATAAGGTAGGGGATGATCAGGATGGCAAGCGTATTGCCGATGCCGATCACCTGGGTATAGATGATATACCAGGGCACGAGACCGCCGGAAAACAGCATTGTGATGAAGGCGAAGGTTGTGAAAAACTTTTTGTAGGCGAAATTGGAACGGGAAAGGGGATATGCGTATAGTGCAATAGTCAATGTGCTGCACACGGTGCCGACAATGGTCACGAGCAGCGTGATTCCATAAGCGTTGATCACCGCGCCGCCCTTTTTGAAGATGTACTCATAGGCGCTGGTGCTGAGCAGCTCCGGGAAGAAGCTGTAGCCGTTGCGCAAAAGGGTAATCTCATCGGTAAAGGAGACGACCACTACCAGCAGGATGGGTATGATGCAGGTCAGGCAGCACAGGATGAATATGCCGTTCCAGATAAGGTTTGCCGGCAAGGAGATGCTGTTGTAGTCTCTGCGCTTCTTGCCTGATTTTGCGGTTTGCATGGACATGACAACACCTCCTTACTAGAATAGTGACGAATCGGCGTCAATCTTTTTGACAACCAGATTGGCGGTGACAATTGTAATGCATCCGACCACCGATTGAAACAGACTGGCCGCGACGGGCATGCCGTACTCCGTGGCGCCCCGCATAGCCCGGTAGATGAAGGTATCCAGCACCTCGGTGACGGCATAGAGGGAGCTGCGGCCCATGGGAACGTTATAGAAGAGGCCGAAGTCGGAGTTGAAGATGCGGCCCACCGCCAACAGGCTGAGAATGATGATCGTGGGGCGCAGCATAGGAAGCGTAATGTAGCGAATCTGCTGCCATTTGGTGACGCCGTCGATGGCGGCGGCCTCGTAGTATTCAGTGCTGATACCGCTGAGCGTCGCGAGGTAGACCACCGTGTTGTAGCCGGTGTATTTCCAGGCCTGGAGAAAGACAATCAGGAATGCCCAGAAGTTCTTGGCATTGGCCCCGTACCAATTCACCTTGTCCATTCCCAGTGGCGTGAGAATCATGGAATTGATCGCACCGTTGTCCTGCAGGAAGGCGAACACCAGGTAGGAGACGATAATCCAGGAGAGGAAGTAGGGCAGGAAGAGGATGCTTTGGTAGATCTTGCCCAGCTTGGGCCTCCACAGCTCGTTCATGGCGATGGCAAAAGCCACCGGCAGTATCATACCCACCAGAATAAAAATCAGATTATAGACGATTGTATTGCGGAGATTTGTCCATAGAGTGGGATTCTTGAACAAAAACTGAAAATTTGCGAGCCCTACCCATTTACTTGTCAGGAGGCTGTTGATAAAGCTGTCCCGGAAGCGGTACTGCTGAAACGCCATCACAGTGCCCACCATGGGCAAGTAGTTGTTAATGAGCAATACCACAATGCCGGGAATCATCATGACCAGAAACGGGAGGTTGCGTCTAAAGCGCTTTACTTTGGCCCAGCGTTCTTTCTTATTCACCTTTGTCATGGCCATATCGGCGGTCATTCCTTTCGCGGGAAGACGAAACTCCCTGCCATTTTTGTCGACGACAAAGCGTCAAGAAAGAATTTCACGTTTGCGCGGTGCCCTCTCCGTCCAGGTTACCTCAAAAAACAATATTTGTCAATATACACAAATATGTTTTATGGTTTCACTTTTTTTGCGAAAATATGACAGAACAGATACAGTGTTGTTGACTAAAAACAATCAGTATTAACATTTATTGTTTACTTTCAACATGCCATTAACCTTTGCATCCTATGATAAAACCACACTTCTCCCAATACTGTATCCCAATTGATATTGTGGGAGTATAATTTCCAAGATTTTGCAGCATATTTTATGCTAAACTTTGGGCCGGCTGTGTGATCGGAAGCAAAACATCCTTGGCTGACGAATTTAAGATTAACAGGGACATTTGTCCAATTTTGTACCTTTTTGTCGCCGCTTCCACGTCAGTGCAGCAACTCATCACTATTTGACTTCGCCACTTTACTTGTAATGGAACGCTTCTTGTCGAAAAAGAACCGAGAGCCTGTGAGCTCCCGGTTCTTTTGTTTTCTATTTTACAGAGAAGCTGTACCTGCGCTGCCAGCTCATCTCCTGTTCCGGTGCCAGCTCCAACCGGATGAAGCACTCGGGGGAGAGCACTGTCCGGGTTCCCCAAAAGGCGAACCGGCAGAGGGAGAAAGAGCAGCTCTCCCGGATCGATATCCCTCCCCGCTCAATCTCCCAGCTACGGAAGGAGGCGGGAACCTCCCCGCCGTCCAGGCGGGTGTAGTAGACCGGCTCCTCCCCGCTCAGCAGAGAATTCACCTTCTCGTCAATCCCGCTTTCGCTGGAAAATCGGTAGCGCCCATCCACCTGCATGCCGTCCAACTGGAGAAAGTTGTGGCAGTATTCAGCGGTGACAAGCGGTTTCTCCCCGATATTCCGCAGGGTCATGGAGAGCACAAGCTCCTCGCCCTCCAGCCGCACGGCCTTATCCCGCACGACCCCCACGCCATCCCGTACCCCACTGTCAAAGTGAAAGCGCACCGAGGTTTTGTCCCCGCCTATTTCGACCTGCTCCTCCACAGCATGGGCCATGGGGTAGGTCGCCATGAAATTGTACTTCTCCCGATCCTTTTGAAGCCAGCCCACCCCGATTTTGAGGAAGGCTCCCCCCATGGGAAAGTCGTCGTAGCCCTCCACCCCGTCGATGCCAAACTCGGAGCAGAGGCCGATCCCACCTGAGCCTTCAAAGGGGCGGGCGTCCTCCACGCCGCAAAAGCTGTGGCCGTCGAACCACAGGTCTGTGACGATACCGCCCCGGTCAAAGCGGGTGCCAAGATAGCGCTCTCCGCCACCATCCACCGCGGAACGCAGCCTGCCCGATTCCAGCAGATACATAAATATGCCCATTCCTTTCCTTTATGCTTTGCAGAAGGCCTTCAGCGCCTCCATCTGCGCTTCCCCGTCCTGTATGCCCTGGCGGTAGAGGGCCATTAGCTTGTCCGGGTCTTTTTCCAGCCTGCCGATGGTCACAGGCTCCTTTGGCCGTATGACGAACAGCTCCCCTGCAGCCTCCGCCTCCTCTATATAGTCCAGAGTTGCATTGTAGCGCTCCCCGCGGGATAAAATGGCCTCCGCAAGCGCCGGATATTTGCGGTAAAACAACTTGGTGAGCTCTTTCATGGAGGCTCCTCCCTTGCGGTACTCCCGGTGGCGGGTGAGGATGACCACGCCCCGGGGCAGGCCGTCGGCCTTCGCTTTCTTCACCGGAATGGAGTCGGCGATCCCGCCGTCCAGATACAGCCTGCCGCCGATCTCCACCATGCGGGAAAGGAAAGGCAGAGAACTGGAGGCGCGGATGGCGGTCATGCCGTCCTCCCGCATCTCCCGGACAGGGTAGTAGACTGCCTCTCCCGTCTCGCAGTCGGTGAGTACGGCAAACATTTCGGTGGGGGACTGGGGAAAAGCGTCGTAATCATAGGGGATGAGCTTTTCCGGAATAGTGTGGTAGATCATCTCCACCCCGAAGAAGTCCCCGGTGGTAATCAAGCTGTACAGCCCCGCATAGTGCTTGTCCCTCAAATAGTCCGTCACAGTGCGGATGGCCCTTCCCCGCTGGTTTGACAGATAGCTCACCGCGTGACATGCCCCGGCGGAGACGCCGTACAGCCGCTGGAACCAGATATCGTGATCCAGAAAGGCATCCAAAACTCCGGCGGTGTAAGCACCCCGCATGCCCCCGCCCTCCAGGATGAGGCTTACGGGCAGCGCTGCCCTGTCTTTTCCATTATCCGACATCGGGCACCTCCTGACGAATCTCTCCCGCAAGCCGCCTCTTCACCCTTTTCACTTCGCGGTAATAGCTTATGATCAGCACGATGGCCGCTCCCGCCCAGGCAGCGGGCTCCGCGAAAAAGATGCCGAACTCCCCCACCAGCGGCGGAATGACCAGCGCCACCCCCACGCGCATGAAAAACTCCAGAATACCGGAGAGCAGCGGCGCCATGGTGTTGCCCAGCCCCTGCAGCGAGGAGCGGTAGGCGTGGAGGAGGTAGAGAATCACCAGCAGCGCGCTCATAATAATGAGGTACTGGTAGGCCACCTCCAGCACCTGTGGGGCGTTGGGGTCGCTCTGGGAGACAAAGAGGCGAAGGATGCTTTTACCTACCACTATCATCACAGCGCCGATGGTGAGGGCGACCCCAACCGCAAGCTTGAGAACCGCCCGCATGCCCTCATCGATGCGCTCGGGCTTTTTCGCCCCCAGGTTCTGGCCCATGTAGGTGGACATAGAGTAGCCGAAGGAGACGGCGGTGCTCTCCAAAATACCGTACAGCTTGTTGGTGGCGGTGAAGCCCGCCAGGAAGACGAAACCGAAGCCATTGAGCACCGACTGCATGATCATGCCGCCCACGGCGATGATCGCGTGCTGCACGGCAAGCGGCGTCCCCAATCCCAGCAGCCGCTTGATAATTGCGGCATTGGGCCGCCAGTCGCTCTTCTCCGTCCGAAGGATTTCGATGCGGCGAATGGCCCGCCAACAGTAGAGAAAGGAGAGCAGCTGTGCGATGAGGGTGGCCACCGCCGCTCCCACGATGCCCCAGTGAAACACCATGACAAAGAGCAGGTCGAGGCCGATGTTGACGATAGAAGCGATGATCATGCCAATCAGCGGGGTTTTGCCGTCTCCAAGGGAGCGCAGCACAGACCCGGACATGCTGTAGGCCATCACCACCACCGAGCCCGCAGACAGGGTGCGGAGATAGAGCAGCGCGTCGTCAAAAATATCGGCGGGGGTGCCCAGCAGCCGGAGCAGCGGTTCCGCCAACACAACGCCCAGAACAGTGAAGGTGACGCCGATGATGGCGCTGAGCAGCATGGACATGGTGAACGCGCCCTGCAGCCCCTCCCTGTCCTTCGCGCCGAAGCGCTGGGAGAGCTGGATGGAAAAGCCCTGGGCGAAGGAGGTCATCGACCACAGGAACAGCCAGTAGAGCCAGTCGGTGGCGCCCAGGGCAGCCAACGCCTCCACGCCGATGCCCTGCCCCACTATGACGGCGTCCACAACCGTGTAGAGCTGCTGGCCCACATTGCCCAACATCAGCGGCAGGGCAAACAGCAGAATCAGCTTCATGGGCTTTCCGGTGGTCATATCCTTGACGTTGTCGTTCAAACTCCCAACTCCCCGAACCGGCGGCATGTTTCGCCGCCAAATATCTGCATTTTACCTGTTTTTATCCCCCATTGCAAGGGCGGCGCAACAATTCGCAACAGTGCCGGAAATCCTGATGACCCCACCCTTCTTTTCGTAGACTTCTCCGCATCGCCGTGGTATACTTGTGGCAGAAAGAACGCATGGGAAGGAAACGTCTATATGAAGCGTCTGGCCATTTTTACCCTGGCTTTTGTTCTGTTGCTTTCCGCCTGTTCGGGCCCGAAACAGGAGCTGCCCGAGAAGGTGCAGATCGAATTCTACCACGACACTGTCTGCGGCTCCTGCGACGGCACGGCGGAGTTCTACCAGATCATGGGGGAGCAGCTGGCCGACGTCAAGGATTCCTACCCCTATGAGGTGTACGCCTACAACATCTACGAGCAGGCCGGCAAAGCTTCTTATCAGGCGCGGCTGGGGGAGATGGGGCTGGACGCCGACAGCGTCTCCCTCCCCCTGATGATCGCCGGGGGAAGGCTTTACTCGGGGATGGACACCATCGAGACAAATATGAAGGAGGCCTACCTGGTGGCGGGCGAAGACCTCTTTGTCAACAAGACCGCCTACAACCCCAAGGACAAAAAGACAGGCGTGAAACTGTTTGAGGACTACAAGGCAGACAAGAAGCACCTGACAGTGGTCTATTTCTACCGCATTACCTGCGAAGAATGCCAGCAGACCTCCCCTGTTATCGATGGGTTGCCCGCCGCCGTGACGGTGGACGGAAAGGACATCCCGGTGGATGTGGTGCACATCAACACCCGCTCGGGCAACAACGGCGACCGGGTCACGGCGTTTTTCGACGCCTACAATGTCCCCGACGAGGACAGGATGGTGCCCATCGTTTTTGTGGGTGATCGCTACCTGGCGGGCTACGAGGCCATCTCGGCGGAACTTCTCCCCCTATTGGAGGAGGGAACCGGGTTGGACTTCACCTTTCCCAAGGCGGCATAGCAGCGTACGATGAATGCAGAAAGTGATGTAATGGAGGATTAACGATGGCGACATCAAAACTGGCGGCCTGCGGCATTGACTGCGGCGCATGCGGCCAATACAAGGTCACAATGGAACAGGATATGACAGCGGCGGAGCAGCTGGTTCCGTGGTTCAGGAGCCAGGGGTGGATCGGGGAAAACGAAGGCGCCGAAGCTGTGATGAAAAGAACCCCGCTGTGTAGGGGCTGCTGGGATATAACAGAAGATTGCTTTTGGGTCTGTGGCTGCGGCAGCCGTGATTTTCGCGTTTGCTGCAAGGGAAAACAGATCGATCACTGCGGCGAATGCAGTGAATTCCCCTGCGAAGACTACAAAAAATGGGTAGATTGGCACGAGAGCCACAAAAAAGCGATGGAAAATCTGCTGTCCTTGAAATCGAACTCATAAAAACAGCCTGTGACGTAAAACCGTCACAGGCTGTTTTTGATTGGCCTATCGTTCTTGCAGCCCTTTCAGGCCCGTTGTGTTGTGGAATTTCCCGTCGGAGGTGTAGAATGCCCCCTCCGCGCCGTCGTACTCCTCCAAGAAGCGGAGCCCCTCCTCGCTGCCCAGCACAAAGCAGATGGTGGAGAGCGCGTCCGCCTCCATGGCGGTGGAGACCAGCACCGTTACCGACTGCAAATCGTTCTGCACCGGCCAGCCGGTGGTGGGGTCGAGGATGTGGTGGTAGAGCATGTCCCCCTCGCGAAAGTAGCGCTGGTAGTTTCCGCTGGTCACCACCGCGCCCTCCTCCACCTTCAGGGTGGCGACCAGGTCGTCGGCCCCGGCAAAGGGCTTTGCGATGCCCACACGCCAGGGGGAACCGTCCGGCTTTATGCCAAAGGTGACCACATCTCCCCCCAGGCTGAGGATGCCGCTCTCCACGCCGTTTTGCAAAAAGAAGTCCCGCAGGCTGTCCCCGGCGTAGCCCTTGGCGATGCCGCCCAGGTCGAGAATGATCCCCTCCTGCTCCCGATAGAGAACATGCTCCCGGATGGAGAGCTGCCGGTATCCGACCCGCGGCAGAGCGGCCTCCAGCGCGGCGGGATCAGGTTTTGACCCCTCCCCCATGCCGAAGTCCCACAGTCTGCTCACCGCGCCGACGGTGGGGTCGTACGCCCCGCCGGACAGCTCCGCGAAGCGCAGGGCCTCGCCCAGCACCATCTCCATCTCCTCGGAGATGGGAATGGACAGCTGGGGGGAGCGGTTGATGTCCAGCATCTCACTGCCCTCCATAGTGGGGCTGAACACCGCCTCCACCGCACGGCAGAGGGCTTCCCCCTCCCGAAGCAGCTCCTCCAGCGGGTCGTCCTCTCCCCCGTAGATGGTGAGGGAGAGGTAGGTGTCCATGGCGAAGAAGCTGTGAGAGGCGGAGCGCTGGTTCCGGCTCTGGGATGATGCCGCGCTGCTGTCAATCGTCGATGGCACGCTTTGGGCCGGAGGCACATCCCCGCAGCCGGCGAAGAGGAAGAGCGCTGCGAGAACGGCGGCACCCAGCCTTATCCAGCTAATCAATGGCGGAAAAGATCAGGTTGCGCACTTTGCGGGTCATGGGGATGGTGCCCGCGTCCACCTTCTGCATCATGACCAGGATTGTCATCTCGTTTACAGGGTCGTTCATGAAGTAGCAGCCCAGCCAGCCGTCCCAGCCGTACTCCCCGTGAGAGCCGTTGAGGATGGCCTTGCCCGGCTCGGTCATGATGCGCAGGAAGTTGGCGTAGTTGTAGCCGTTGTGGTGGGGCATATCCTTGTGGAACGCCGCCAACTGCACGTCGTTCAGCTGGGGTTCCGTGAAGTATTCCACCGCCGCAGGGGAGAGGATGCGGGTAGTGCCGAAGCTCCCCTCCTGGAGCAGCATGGTGGCAAACTTCATGTAGTCGTCCAGGGTGGAGAGCAGCCCGCCGCCGCCCGACTCATAGGCGGGGGAGGAAAACGGCTTGTTGAGCACACCCAGGTGATCAGCCTCATACAGCTCCAGCCCCTGTGGGGTCTCCCGGTAGACATTAGCCAGGCGCCCGCCCTTGGAGGGATCGATGAAGAAGCCGGTGTCCGGCATGCCAAGGGGATCAAAGAACTCATCCTTCAGGAATTGGCCGAACTGCTTGCCGCTTGCAACCTCCACCACCGCCCCGATAATGTCGGTGGAGGTGCCGTAGCGGTAGCTCTCCCCGGGCTGAAAGAGAAGGCCCGCCTTACCCAGAAGGTTTGCAGTCTCCACTGTGTCCAGGTCGTCCTCTACAAAGTGGCGCAACTCATCGGGGGAGAGGAGCTTGTCCAGCTTGCACTCTTTGGCAAGGTTCTCATCCCAGTAGGGCAGGCCGGACACCATGCCAAGCAAATCCTTCAAGGTGACTGCCCGAACCGCAGGCACCGTGCCGTCCGGCGCGTGGACAATCTGGTTCTCAAAGCCGGGCAGATACCTGGAGACCGGGTCGTGGATGTCCACCATTCCCCTGTCCATCAGCAGCATGAGAGCCGCACCTGTGATGGGCTTTGACATGGAGTAGAGCCGGAAGATGGAATCCCTCTCGATGGACTTTTTCTGTTCCCGGTCAGCCATGCCGGCCTGGCAGTAGAACTGCTCCCAGCCGCTCTGGTGCACCAGCACGCTGGCCCCCGCCAGCACCCCGGCGTCGATGTCCCTTTGAATGACGTCCTTGATCAGTCCCAGTTGTCTTTGATTCATGCCGGTCATCCTTTCTTCGGTCGACTAGAATAATCGGTTACTCATTGTCTAGCATTATACTCCCGGAACAGATAAAAGAAAACTATCTTTTTGTCGACACGCTTTTCTGCTGCACCGTTCTGTTGAAAAGCCTGCGGCTCCATGGTACAATGAGCCAAAACAGGAGTTTTCCAAGGGCAAAGGGGTGAAGTCATGGCCGGAAGTATCCGGGTGCGGAATCTTGTAATCGGAGAGGGCACCCCAAAAATTTGCGTTCCCCTCACCGGCCGCGACCTGCCCACGCTGCTCTCTCAGGTGGCTGCGGCCAGACTCAAGGGCGCCGACCTGCTGGAATGGCGGGCGGACTTTTTCCGCGTGCTGCGCCTGGAGCAGATCGGTGAAATTGTGCGCGCCCTTCGGGACAGGGGCGGATCACTTCCCCTCCTCTTCACCTTCCGCACCCAATCGGAGGGGGGCGAATGGCAGCCCCTTGTGGGGGAATACCAGCTGCTCTGCGAGGCGGCTATCACGGGCAAGGCCGACCTGGTGGACATTCAGCCCTCCATGGGGGAATCCCTTTTTCGCAAGCTGGCCGAGTCTGCTCACGCCGTGGACGTGTCAGTGGTGGCCTCTTACCACGACTTTGAGAAAACTCCTCCCCAGCGGGAGATGACAGACCGCCTGGTGCGGATGCGGTCTCTGGGCGGGGATATCTCCAAGCTGGCCGTCATGCCCCACTCCCCCTACAACCTGCTGGCCCTGCTTGCCGCAACCCTGGAGGCGAACCGCCAGCTGGACTGCCCCCTCATCACCATGTCAATGGGGCGACTGGGAGTGGCGAGCCGCCTGCTGGGCGAGACTTTCGGTTCCGCCGTCACCTTTGGCGCGGTGGAGGACGCCACCGCCCCGGGCCAAGTGGAGATCGGCGCGCTGCGGGAGCTGCTGGAGTTTTTCGGATCGGGAGAATAACTGTAACGATCAAGGAGTATTACAATTGAAGCTAACAGAGATGAGAAATATCGGCGCCGAGATGGAGAGGAAGCTGAACACCATCGGCATAATAAGCGCAGAGGAGCTGACTGAACGGGGCAGCAAGGACGCCTTCTTTCACCTGAAGTCGGCATACCCGAATGTGTGCCTGGTTCACCTCTACACCCTCCAGGGCGCGATAGACGACACCGACTTCAACAGACTGCCCCAGGACACAAAGAATGATCTCAAGGCGTTTAGCGACAGCCTGAAATAGTGGTCGCGCTCTGCCAGCATCCCACGGCCTATGACCGGAAAGAAGTGATTCCCATGCAGTACGGACTCATCGGGGAAAAGCTCTCCCACAGCTTTTCCCCTCAGATACACAGCGCCTTTGGGCGGTACGATTACGAGCTGCTGGAGCTGTCTCCCGACGAGGTGGATGGCTTCTTTGCGTTGCGGGCCTTCCGGGGCATCAACGTCACCATCCCCTACAAGGAGCGAGCCCTCTCCCTCTGCGACGAAGTGGAGGCGGAGGCCCTGCGCATCGGCGCGGTGAACACGGTGGTCAACCGGAACGGGCGCCTGTTCGGCTACAACACCGACTATTACGGCATGGGCTGGGTATTGGACAACGCCGGTATCCAACTGGCCGGGCGGGAGGTTCTGATTTTGGGCACGGGCGGCACCGCCAAGACCGCCCACGCCCTGGCCGAGGATCGGGGCGCGGCCAAAATCCGGCTGGTGAGCCGCAATCCTGTCGGCGATGGCATGATCTCCTACGAGCAGGCGGAGAAGGAGAGCGGCACCGCCGTTGTCATCAACGCCTCCCCCGCCGGTATGTATCCGAAAAATGGCATCAGCAACCTGAACCTGGATTGCTTTCCCCAGTTGGAGGCGGTGTTCGACGCCATCTACAACCCCCTTCGCACCCGGCTGCTGCTGGATGCAGAGGATCGGGGCATTCTATTTGTAAATGGCAGAGGCCTTTTGTCTGCAAATGGCCTTGGTATGCTGGTGGCTCAGGCCCGGCGCGGAGCAGAGCTGTTCACGGACGAGCCCCTGCCCGACGGTGAAATCCACCGCGTA
Organism: Oscillospiraceae bacterium; assembly: GCA_047973265.1. Lineage (GTDB taxonomy): Bacteria > Bacillota > Clostridia > Oscillospirales > Ruminococcaceae > WRAV01. The sequence goes on along the minus strand of JBKEBS010000138.1, from coordinate 23,740 downwards.
TTGGGACTCCTGCACAGGGAGATGGCAAACATATCACTGCTGGGCATGCCGGGCTGCGGCAAGACCGCCCTCGGGCGAAAGCTGGCGGAACGGTTGGGCAAGACCTTCATCGACCTGGACGAAAAGATTGTGGAGGCGGCAGGCAAACCCATCCCCGCCATCTTTGCAGAGGAGGGGGAGGACGCCTTCCGCGCACTGGAAAGCGCCGCCGCCCAGCGCTGGGGCCGGGAGCACGGGCTGGTGCTCTCCACCGGGGGCGGCATTGTTAAGCGGCGGGAAAACATCGACTACCTGCGCCAAAACGGCCCCATCCTCTTCATAGACTGCCCGGTGGAACTGCTGCAGATGTCGGGAGACCGCCCATTGGCCAAAGACCGCTCCGACCTGTACCGGCTGGAGGCGGAGCGCCGGGCGCTCTACAAGGGAGCCGCCCAGGGATGCCTCTCCTACCACCCGGACTTCGCCGAGAATCTCGCGGCACTGGAAAAGCTTGCCGAAGAGCTTTTGGACAAGGAATAGTGTGAGCCTATCAATAATACCAAACGAAAAGAGACGCTGTTTCCACAGCGTCTCTTTGATTTTGCTCTATTATTCTGTTTCCTCGCCATCGCTGCTGCTATCACTGCCAGATTGATCCTCATCGCTGCTCTCATCGCCATCAGACGACTCCGAGGAGCTGGACTCTTCAGCGTCCGAAGATGATGACGCGGAGCTTTCCACCTCCACCGGGGCGGTGGACAAGCCGTCCGGCTGAGATGTCTCCGACGACGATGCAGTGGAAGAAGCTGCAGGGGTAGAGGTAAGGGTATCATCGGCGGTGGATTCCTCCAGAGCAATGTCTGCTCCCTGCTCCTCTCCCTGCCCTTCGGGATAGGTCACCTGGACAATGTGCCACTCGCCGTCCACGCGCTCCATGACATAGATCATGTTCTTCTCATAAGAGCCCGCCCTGTCGCCCGCAAAAATGGTCGTCCAGGCGTTTGGCGGCGAGAGGTAGTGCACCAGCAGGCTGTAGTAATCCCCGTTTTTGGTGATCTCCTGCACCTGGGGGGTAAAGACATACATTTCGGTGCCTGGCGTCACAAGGTAGGCGTTCTCCACCTTGACCATCTGGGTTTCACCCAGCTCATTCACCGTCTCGATCTCCTCGTCAAGGGCGTAGCGGTAGCTTACAATATAGTCGGTGAAGGTTTCGTGGGTCAGGGTAACCGCGTCGCCAAAGAGGGAGCGGGCGGCAACGTCCAACTCGGAGGCCGGCACCAGCAAATCCGACCCCACATAGGAATATTCCTGGGCGCGCTCGCTGGAGAGTGTCACCCACATACAATAGCGCAAAAGGCTGTCATTGGGGATATCCGACGGGGAGTCGAAGGGCGCGGGGTCGAACATGACCACCGGCTGTATCTTTTCCTCAAACATTTCCTTCTCGCTGGTGTTGTCCAGCATCTGCCAGGTCAGGGCGATGGCGACGATGACTACTGTGATGACGCCCACCACCGCCAGGATGATAAAGATGCCCCCCAGGGGCGCTGCATATTTGCGTTTGCGGTTCTTTCTCTGCTGCATGCTTTCAGACCATTCCTTTGTGGAGAATTGCGGGGATAAACGCTATCGAATCTGGCCATCCCCGCGAACAATGTATTTGTAGCTGGTCAGGGCGGAGAGGCCCATCGGCCCCCGCACGTGCAGCTTCTGGGTGGAGATGCCAATTTCCGCACCCAGGCCGAACTCCCCGCCGTCGGTAAACCGGGTGGAGGCATTGACGTAGACGGCGGCGCTGTCCACCTGCTGGGTGAAAATCCTGGCGTTTTCGTAGCTGTCGGTGACAATCGTCTCGGAGTGGTGGGTGGAGTGGCGGCCAATAAAGCTGATGGCCTCCTCCAGGCTGTTCACAACCTTGACGGAGAGGATGTAGTCGTCGTATTCAGTATCCCAGTCCTCGTCGGAGGCGGGTGTCGCACTGCTGCCCAGAATCGCCAGAGCCCTCTCGCAGGCGCGGAGCTCCACCTTGGAGCGCTCCAGCCGGGCCGCAGCCATCGGCAGGAAGCGGGCGGCGACGGACTCGTGCACAAGCAGTGTCTCCACCGCGTTGCAGACGCTGGGCCGGGAAGTCTTGGCGTTGTCCAGTATCTCGGCGGCCATTTCCAGGTCGGCATCGCTGTCCACATAGAGGTGGCAGATGCCTGCGCCGGTCTCGATGACGGGCACGGTGGCGTTCTTCACCACAGTCTGGATCAGCCCCGCCCCGCCCCGGGGGATGAGCACGTCGACGTAGCCCTCCAGGCTCATCAGGTCCCGCGTGGTCTCCCGGGCCGTGTCCTCGATCAGCTGGACGGCGTCGGCGGGAATGCCCGCCCGCTCTATGGCGGAGCGGATCACCCTGATCAGCGCCTTGTTGGAATTGATGGCCTCGCTGCCGCCCCTGAGGATGCAGGCGTTACCCGACTTGAGGCAGAGGGCCGCGCAGTCCACCGTGACATTGGGGCGCGACTCGTAGATGAGCCCCACCACCCCCAGCGGCACCGATACCTTTGTGATGCTCAGGCCGTTTGGCCGGTTGTCCCCGCCCAGCACCTGGCCTACCGGGTCGGGCAGCCTCACCAGCTGACGGACAGCGTCCGCGATATCCTTGATTCTACCCACATTCAGCTTCAGGCGATCCTGCATGGCGGCGCTCATGCCGTTCTCCTTTGCAGCCTCCAGGTCGAGGGCATTGGCGTCCGTAATCACAGGAGTGGCTGTCTCAAGGGCATCCGCAATCGCCAGCAGCGCCCGGTCTTTGATGCCGGAGGGCTGGGTCGCAAGAAGCGCGGCGCTGGCTTTCGCCTTTATTCCCATTGGAATCAAACTGTTTGCCATGAGAACCTCCTTATGTCTTAGCAGGACTGCGCTGAAAACCTCGTCCCAACAACCTTACCATCCAACAAATCATACAGCACATAGGGGTCGGCGCCGTTCATCACCACAGTCTCAATGCCCGCCCCGGCTGCGATCTGGGCGGCGTGCACCTTTGTCACCATGCCGCCGGTGCCCCGGGCGCTGCCGGTGCCGGAGGCCATCGCCAGAATTTTTTCGTCGATCTCCTCCACCAGAGGGATAAAACAGGCGGCGGGGTTACCTCTGGGGTCACAGTCGTATAACCCGTCGATATCCGAGAGGATGATCAGCGCGTCGGCCTTGCAGAGGGTCGCGACAATGGCGGAAAGGGCGTCGTTGTCGCCGAACTCAATCTCCTCCACCGCCACGGTATCGTTCTCGTTCACTACCGGGATACAGCCCAGCTCCAACAGGCGGGAGAAGGTGTTGATGACATTTTCCCGGCGCTCGGCGTTGTCCACCACATCCTTGGTAAGCAGCACCTGAGCGGCAATGTGGTTGTACTGGCCGAAGAGGGTGTCGTAGAGGTGCATGAGCTCCCCCTGACCCACCGCGGCGGTTGCCTGGTTGGTCGGGGTGTCGGCGGGTTTTTCCCGCATATGAAGCTTCCCCCTGCCCACGGCCATGGCCCCGGAGGAGACGAGAATGATCTCCCGGCCCGAGTTGCGAATGTCGGCCAGCACCTTGATGAAGGCCTCCAGCCGCCGGATGTTGACCATCCCGGTCTCGTGGGTGAGGGTGGAGGTGCCCACCTTGATGACAATGCGCTTCGCTTGTGTGATGTCTCCCATGTTCCAGCCGTCCCTTCGCCAATCATGAGGCCTATTCTATCAGAAAGCCGTGAATTTCTCAACTCTAAAAGGAAATGTTAATCGGGTGTTCATCAATCCCCAACGAACAGGCAACCCTGCAAAAATTTACAGATTATTCACACTCCACGCATTCAAGCCGATTTTTGCGAACCACAGATGAAATGAGAGGGAATCCACAGCGGCTTTCGTCTCATTTGTGCCGAAAAATCCGCTTAAACAGTGATGATTATGGACTTTCTGTGTCAGAGGTCAACCTTTACTTTCCCATCAGTTCGTGCTACAATGTGCATTGGTAAATTTAGGCGAAGATTCCGCAAAAAACAGGCAGCACTGCGCCTGTTGCCAGTGATTGTCCGGCAGGAGGAACGGCAGGCTCCTCAAGCGGGACAATCACTGGATGGAACAGCCGGGATCAACTTGCTCGGGAGTAATTTGATCCTCTGCTGCGCATCCGGTGGAATCTTCGACGAATCATCCAATAACAAACAGGGAGGAAACAATGGTATGGCAAGAAAAATGAAAACCATGGACGGCAACACCGCTGCGGCACACGTATCCTATGCGTTCACCGATGTGGCGGCGATCTACCCTATCACCCCGTCCTCCAACATGGCGGAAGCTGTGGACAAATGGGCTGCGGGAGGGCTTAAAAACCTCTTTGGCCAAACTGTCCGCGTCGCTGAGATGCAGTCCGAGGCAGGCGCGGCAGGCGCTGTGCACGGCTCTCTCGCAGCGGGCGGTCTCACCACCACCTACACCGCTTCCCAGGGCCTTCTGCTCATGATCCCCAACATGTACAAGATCGCAGGCGAGCTTCTGCCCAGCGTCATCCACGTTTCCGCCCGCGCTGTGGCCTCCCACGCCCTCTCCATCTTCGGCGACCACTCCGACGTCTACGCTTGCCGCCAGACCGGCTACGCCATGCTGGCTTCCTCCAGCGTGCAGGAGGTCATGGACCTGGCAGCGGTTTCCCACATGGCCACCCTCAAGGGCCGCGTCCCCTTCCTCCACTTCTTCGACGGCTTCCGCACCTCCCACGAGCTGGACAAGATCGAAGTGTGGGACTACGCCGACCTCGCCGAGATGGTTGACTGGGATTCCATCGACCGCTTCCGCAGGAACAGCCTGAACCCCGAGCGCCCCGTGCAGCGCGGCACCGCCCAGAACCCCGACATCTTCTTCCAGGCACGTGAGGCCTCCAATAAATTCTACGACGCCCTCCCCGAGATCGTCGAGGAGTACATGGGCAAGGTCAACGCCAAAATCGGCACCGACTACGGCCTGTTCAACTACTACGGCGCACCCGATGCCGAGCACGTCATCATCGCCATGGGCTCCATCTGCGAAACCGCCGAGGAGACCATCGATTATCTGCTTGCCAAGGGGGAGAAGGTCGGTCTGGTTAAGGTTCGCCTGTACCGCCCCTTCCGCGCGGACAAGATGCTTGCCGCTCTGCCCGACAGCGTCAAGACGATTTCCGTTCTCGACCGCACCAAGGAGCCCGGCTCCATCGGCGAGCCCCTCTACCTCGACGTCGTGCTGGCGCTCCAGGGCAGCAAGTTCGGCTCCGCCCAGGTGTACGCGGGCCGCTACGGCCTCGGCTCCAAGGACACCACCCCCTCCGAGGTCATCTCTGTCTACGAGAACGCCAAGAAGGGCGACAAGAAGCGCTTCACCGTGGGCATCACGGACGATGTGACCTATCTCTCCCTGCCCATGGGCGAAAACCCCGACACCGCCCCCGAAGGCACCACCAGCTGCAAGTTCTGGGGTCTCGGCGCGGACGGCACCGTCGGCGCGAACAAGAACTCCATCAAGATCATCGGCGACCACACCGACATGTACGCCCAGGCGTACTTCGACTACGACTCCAAGAAGTCCGGCGGCGTTACCAAGAGTCACCTGCGCTTCGGCAAAAAGCCCATCAAGTCCACCTACCTTGTGAGCAAGGCGGATTTCGTGGCCTGCCACAACCCCTCTTATATCGACAAGTACGACATGGTCTCCGACCTCAAGCCCGGCGGCACCTTCCTGCTGAACTGCTCCTGGAGCGATGCTGACCTCGAGCAGCACCTGCCCGGCGCAGTCAAGAAGTATATCGCCGACAACGGCATCAAGCTCTACACCATCGACGGCGTCAACATCGGCAAGGAGATCGGTCTGGGCGGCCGCATCAACACCGTCCTCCAGTCCGCCTTCTTCAAGCTTGCGGGCATCATTCCACAGGCCGACGCCATCAAGTACATGAAGGACGCCGCAACGGCCTCCTATGGCTCCAAGGGCGAGAAGATCGTGAAGATGAACCACGACGCCATCGACCGCGGCGCCCAGGACGTTCACGAAGTGAAGGTTCCCGACGCATGGAAATCCGCCACCGGCGGCATCATCCACAAAAAGGCCGAGGGCAGCGACGAGGTTCTGGTCGAGTACATCGACAAGATTCTCACCCCTGTCAACGCGCAGAAGGGCGACACCCTCCCCGTTTCCGCCTTTGACGGCCGCGAGGACGGCACCTTCCCGCTGGGCTCCTCCGCCTACGAGAAGCGCGGCATCGCCGTGGACGTTCCCTGCTGGAAGAGCGAGAACTGCATTCAGTGCACATTCTGCTCCTATGTCTGCCCCCATGCTGTCAACCGCCCGGTCATCATGACCGATGAAGAGGTTGCAGCCGCTCCCGCAGGCATGAAGGTGATCGACGCTACCGGTATGCCCGGCATGAAGTTTGTCATGACCTTCTCCGTCGAGGACTGCACGGGCTGCGGCTCCTGCGCCAATGTCTGCCCCGGCAAGAAGGGCGAAAAAGCTCTCGTTATGGAGTCCCTGGAGAGCCAGCTGGCCGAGCAGGAAATCTATAACTATGCGATGACTCTTCCCGAGAAGCCCGAGGTGTTCGAGAAGTTTAAGGACACTACCGTGAAGGGCAGCCAGTTCAAACAGCCCCTCCTCGAGTTCTCCGGCGCATGCGCGGGCTGCGGCGAGACCCCCTATGCCAAGCTGGCCACCCAGCTGTTCGGCGACCGGATGTACATCGCCAATGCCACCGGCTGTTCCTCCATCTGGGGCGGCAGCGCTCCCTCCACCCCCTATGCCAAGAACAAGAAGGGGCACGGCCCCACTTGGGCAAACTCCCTGTTTGAGGACAACGCCGAGTACGGCTACGGCATGTTCCTCGGCCAGAAGGCCATCCGCGACAGGCTGATCCGCCTGACAAACGAGCTTCTCTGCGCCGAGCACGTCTACGATGGCCTCAAGGAAGCCGCCCAGAAGTGGCTGGACACCATCGACGACGGCAAGGCCAACACCCCCGCCGCCGAGGCGTATGTCGCCATGCTGGAGGAGAGTGTTCTCCCCGTGGACGGCGTGATTGCCTTCTGCGAACAGCAGCAGGGTGATGACTACAAGGCTTTCCTGGATGCCGCCAAGGCAGCTAAGGCCGCAGGCTCCGACCACTGCCCCTGCCCCGCTTGCACCCTCGGCGCGGAAATCCTCGCAGACAAAGAGTATCTCGCCAAGAAATCCATCTGGATCTTCGGCGGCGACGGCTGGGCCTATGATATCGGCTTCGGCGGCCTCGACCACGTCATCGCTTCCGGCGAGGATGTGAACATCCTGGTCTTCGACACCGAGGTGTACTCCAACACCGGCGGCCAGGCCTCCAAGGCCACCCCCACCGGTGCGGTCGCCCAGTTTGCCGCAGCAGGTATGCCCATCAAGAAGAAGGATCTGGCCGGAATCGCCCTGACTTACGGTTACGTCTATGTGGCCAGCATCGGTCAGGGCGCCGACTACAACCAGACCATCAAGGCCTTCAACGAGGCGGAGAGCTACAAGGGCCCCTCTATCATCATCGCCTACGCTCCCTGCATCAACCACGGCATCAAGGGCGGACTGACCTTCGCCCAGACCGAGACCAAGAAGGCTGTTGCCTCCGGTTACTGGAATCTCTTCCGGTTTGACCCCCGTCTCAAGGCGGAGGGCAAGAACCCCTTCCAGCTGGACAGCAAGGCCCCGACGGAGTCCTACAACGACTTCATCACCGGCGAGGTTCGCTATACCTCCCTGCAGCGCGCCTTCCCCGAGCGGGCGGAGGAGCTGTTCCCCGAGGCAAGCGACATCGCCAAGGACCGCTACGAGCATCTGGTTCGCATGACCAAGCTCTACGAAGCGGAATAACCCAAATGCAAAAACAGGGCGGCCCCAACGGGCCGCCTTGCTTTTTGATATGACGATACTATATGATAGGAGGAACAATCCTCATGAGCCCAACCCGCAATATCCGCTATCTGTGGCTTTTGGCCGCGCTTATTCTCTTAGTTTCTTCTCTCAGCGCCTGCAGCAGGGAAAAGGAAAAAGAGGTGCCGACGGAAATCCCTGCACTGACTGTGACTGTCGCAGGACTTGACACCGGAGAGATTCCCGTGACCGCGGAGCCAAATCAGTGGAACGGCGCACAGTTTGACAGGGTGAGCACCTTCGCTAGCTACCAAGAGGCCCACTGGGAAGGGGCAGAGGCGTTGCCTCTCGTGCCGCTGGGCAGCACCATACAACTGGAGTGGACAGGCACCCCGCCCGATGAGGTCGTCCTCTACGACTATCTCCTGGATGAGAATGGCTATCAGAAGTACACCAGCAAGGAGACTTTGCTCACCGATGTGGAACTGGGCGAAGATGGAATCGGTCGTTTCATTCTGGAGGAGCACTATGCCGTCTATCTCAGCTCCAACTCGGCGGATTACCTGCCCGGCGCCACGCTCCGCGGGTACCTGCTGGTCTGCACCTGGGGCGAAAACCAATGCGAATACGCTTTTGCACTGCGCAGCGACGCCTACTAAGGTAAACAGAGCAAAGTATTTACAGAATGTTTCCCTCCCGTTCGACAGAAGAGGTGGATTTGCCCTTCGTTCTCAAGGATAATGAGACGACGGGAAAAACACTACCTGGAGGACGGCATGGCGGAAACCGCGAAGAAAAAATCCAACTGGCGAAAAAGAAGGTTGATTCTATTGGGAATCCCATTGACCGCATTGATGCTCACAGGGGCGATTCACCTGGGCCACAGCGTGTTTGTGGATGATAAGGTGCATTACGTGACCGTTCCCTTTTACTCCACCAAGGTAAGCGAGGAGCTGGACGGCTACACGATCGCCTTTGTCACCGACACCCACTCCTTCCCCGGCTACCGGCTACGGGAGATGACCGAGCAGATTCAGGCCAGGCAGCCCGACCTTTTGCTGCTGGGTGGGGACTTCCCCGCACGGGACGCGGCCTGGAGGAGCATGGAAATCCTCTCCGCCATCACCCCTGCCGACGGCATCTACGGGGTGGAGGGCAACCACGACAGCTACCGCACCCTCTTCCCCGCTATGCGGGCCAACGGAATCACTCCGCTGGACAATACAGGAGTGCGTCTGCGGGATGGACTCTACCTGGGCGGTGTACAGGATCTGCAAAATCGCAGGCCCGATGTGCGCGCCGCCATTGCCGGAGCGGAGGACGATGACTTCATCCTTTTGCTGTCCCACAATCCCGACGTGAGCATGAAGGAGGGCAGTGCAGGAGTCGATCTCTTTCTCAGCGGTCACACCCACGGCGGCGAGGTGAGTTTATTCGGCCAATGGGCCCCGGCTGTGGCCCTCACCAGCAGCTACGGGCTAAAGTTCTCCGGCGGGTGGGCGGAAAATCACCTGGGCATTCCCGTCTATGTGAGCAACGGCATTGGCAGCCACCTGCCCATACGGGTGTTCGCGCCGCGACAGGTGATCTTTATCGAGCTGCACCACACCGAAGCGTAGCCACATTATCGATAAGGCAAGGAGCGGATATATATGGAGAAAAATCTTTATTCAATACTCGCCGTTTTTCCCACACCTGATATCGAAGAAACCGCCAAATATTATAACGAGGTTTTGGGATTCAGAGCTGTCAAATATCTGGATGTAAAGGAACCCCACATATGCCTTTACCGCGACAAAATAGAAGTTGTGCTGACACAGGCGAACAGCGAAAAAGTCTACCCCAATAGGGAGCTTTACGGTTATGGCGAGGATTCTTACTTTATCACAGACGATCAAGAGGCGCTGCAAAAAGAGTTTATCGATAAAGGCGCTAAGATCGTTCGTCCATTACATGTGACGGACTATAATAATTTGGAATTTGTATTAGAAGATATCGATGGGCGATGGATTGTTTTCGGGATGAAGCAAAAATAAAACAAAGCGCTGTTTGCAATTAGCAAGCAGCGCTTTTACTTTGTTCTCTATTTTCCAAAATATCGCCGGAGCAACCCCTCAAACACCCGGAAGTGCCTGCCCTCGTCCTTGCACATCTCGTGAACGGTGTCGTGGATGGCGTCCAAGTTAAGCTGCTTGGCCTTTGTCGCCAGCTTCTTCTTGCCGTCGCAGGCGCCGTACTCCGCCTCCGCCCGCAGCTCCAGGTTCTTTTTTGTGTCGGCCAGGACAACCTCCCCCAGCAGCTCGGCATACTTTGCGGCGTGTTCTGCCTCCTCAAAGGCGATGCGCTTGTAGGCCTCAGCAATCTCGGGATAGCCCTCCCGGTCGGCCTGGCGGCTCATAGCCAGGTACATGCCCACCTCTGTGCACTCGCCCGTGAACTCCATGCGCAGACTCTCCAGAATTTCCGGGGCCACACCCTGGGCCACGCCGATGCGGTGCTCGTCCGCAAGGGCGCTGCGATCCTGATCCATCACCTTGAATTTTGACTGGGGCGCCCGGCATTGGGGACAAAAATCCGGGGCGCTATCCCCCTCGTGCACATAGCCGCAAACGGTGCAAATGTACTTGACCATGAGTATCAAACCCTTTCCATTCTCTTTTCCTCTATCTTTAAGACAGCGTTATCGCCTCTGTTGGCTCACAAGGAAGTATCCCTCAATCCGGTGCTTTAAATCCCTCTCCCACAATCTCATCGGCCTCCAGCGCCACCAAAAAGGCGGAGGGGTCAATGCTGTAGACCAATCGCTTGAGCTGGTGAAACTGCTGGGTGCGAACGGCGCAGAACAGCACGGGACGGGCCTTGTCGGTGTATGTTCCCCTGCCCTCCAGCAGGGTTGCGCCCCTGTCCAGTTCGCTGTGGATGAGGGCGGCGATCTCCTCCTGCTTTTCAGAGATAATCATCATCACCCTGCCCTTGTCCATGCCATAGATGACGGCGTCGATGACCCGCCCGCAGGCGTAAATCAGGATGAGGGCGTAGAGGGCGTTGCCGATGTTGCGGTAGACCACCGCCGTGGCAACCAGCACCAGCCCATCGATGAGCATCATGAGACGCCCCAGGGAGAGGTGGGGAAATTTCAGCTGAATAAGCCGCCCGATGATGTCCACTCCGCCGGTGGTGGAGCCCCGCCAGAACACAATGCCGAGGCCCAGTCCCTGGAGCACGCCGCCGATGAGGGCCGCCAGCATGATGTCCTCCTGGTAGGCGCCGATCCGTTCGCAGACCTCCAGCGCCAGGGTGAGGATCACCACTGTCTTGAGGGTGCGAAGCGTAAACTTTTTGCCCAAAAAGATGAGGGCCAGCACCAGAATGGGAATATTGATGGCAAAAGACACCCAGGAAATGGGGAAGCCTGTCAGGTAGTTGATAATGACCGCCACACCCGTCACTCCGCCGGGCGGGAGATTGTTGGGGGCGGAAAAGCTCTGGACACCCACTGCAAACAGCAGGCAGCCCACGATGTCAAAGAGGATATCCAGGCTGGTCTCCTTTACCTGCTTGCCCGTGATCTTACTCACGCCTGCTCCCCCTTCTCCCGTTCCTCACGGCAATCCCCCATGATGGCGAACAGCTCCGCGATCCGCTCACGCCTGCCGCACAGGTAGAGGTAGCCGAACAGCGCCTCAATGGCCGTTGCCTTGTGATAATCCTCAACGGTGCAGCTCTTGGGCGGCCGGACATTGGCGTTTCTGCCGCGCCGGAGGATATCGGCTTCCTCCTCCGAGAGGGCTTCCGACAGGGCATCGTAGCAGGCCGCCTGGGCGGACGCCCTCACCTGTTCCACTGCCAGCTTATGGAGCTTGCCTGCGGGCATGCTGCCCTTGGCCACCAGCTGCTCCCGCACAAGCAACTCAAAAACACCGTCCCCCACAAAGGCGAGGGTCAGGGGGCTTAGAAGGCGGGGATTGTCCTTGTATTCGCTGAATTGCTGCGTAAAATCACCTGCTTCGAATCAATGGCATCCGCCGGATACCTATTGAAACGTTAATTCTTATCCATCATGTCACATAATCAAACTCGAAGTCCAGGATGTTGACGGTGTCCCCCTCCTGGATGCCCAGCTCCTCCAGCTTATCAATAATGCCGCTCTGCCGGAGTACGCGCTGGAAATACTGAAGGCTCTCGTAATCGTCCATGTTGACGGAGCCCAGTATCTGCTCCAGCCAGGGAGCATCCACGATGTAGACGCCGTCCTCCACCTGAACCTTAAAGTCCCGGCTGGAGGCGTGCTTTGCCAGTATCTCCTCGGGATCGGGCAGCTCGGGCTCGTATTCCCGGATTGGGGGAAGCGCTTCCAGCTCCCCCGAGATGGCAAATACCAGCTCCCGGGTGCCCTGTTTCGTGGCGGCGGAGATGGGGTAAAAAGCCAGCCCCAGCTTCTCGATGTAGTCCTTGAAGCGGTCAATGCTATCCTGCTCCGCAATGTCTGTCTTGTTGCCCGCCACCATCTGGGGCAGGGCGGCCAGCTCGGGGCTGAACCGCTCCAGCTCGCCTCGAATCGTCTCGAAGTCCTCGATGGGGTCTCTTCCCTCCACGCCGGAGAGGTCGACCACATGGACGATGAGCCGGCAGCGCTCAATGTGCCGCAGGAAGTCATGGCCCAGGCCGATGCCCTCACTAGCCCCCTCGATGAGGCCGGGGATATCGGCCATGACGAAGGATTTTTCTTCATCTACCCGCACCACGCCCAACACGGGGGCCAGCGTGGTGAAATGGTAGTTGGCGATTTTTGGCTTTGCCTCGCTCACCGCGGAGATGAGGGTAGACTTGCCCACGTTGGGAAAGCCCGCCAGCCCCACATCGGCCAGCAGCTTGAGTTCCAGCACCAGGTCGTAGCGCTCGCCGGGAGCGCCCGCCTTGGCAAAGCGGGGAATCTGTCGGGTAGGGGTGGCGAAGTGCTGGTTGCCCCAGCCGCCCCTGCCCCCTTTGGCGATGGTGACGGGGTCATCCCCTGAGATATCCGCCAGCAGGCGGCCTGTCTCGGCCTCCTTGACGAGAGTTCCCTTTGGCACCTTGATGATCAGGCTCTCGCCGCCCTTGCCCGAGCTCCTCTTGCCGTATCCGGCCTGGCCGTCCTGGGCCTGAAACTTGCGCTTATAGCGGAAGTCCACCAGGGTGGAGAGGTTGCGGTCGGCCACAAAGATCACACTGCCGCCGTTGCCGCCGTCGCCGCCGTCGGGCCCACCCGCCGCGACATACTTTTCCCGCCGGAAGGAGACCGCGCCGTTGCCGCCGTCCCCCGCCTTGACGCTGATTTTTGCAAGATCGATAAACATATTGGGAAATACCTTTCTTTGTGTCTCGCAACAGTTTACTGTGCGAAACTAAAACAGAACAAAGCCCCGAGTGGGAAACCACCCGAGGCTACGAGGCTTATGTCACTGTGCACCTGTGAAATTGGGTGGGATTGGCGCGAGATTGATTACTGAGCGTCGTTGTAGACAGAGACCTTTGTGCGGTCGCGGCCCAGGCGCTCGAAATGAACCTTGCCGTCCACCAGGGCGAAGAGGGTGTCGTCCTTGCCCTTGCCCACATTGGTACCGGGGTGAATTTTGGTGCCTCTCTGGCGAACCAGGATGTTGCCGGCCAGCACAAACTGCCCGTCGGCGCGCTTGGGGCCGAGGCGCTTGGACATGGAGTCGCGGCCGTTCTTGGTGGAGCCAACTCCCTTTTTGTGGGCAAAAAACTGCATTGAAATTCTCAGCATATCGTTCAATCCTTTCCCTAAATCATCAGCTTCCCCTGCGGGAAACCGCTACATGTTCCGGATAATCTTCCTGTAGTATCGTGAGCTGAAGCAGCAGCGCTTCCATAAAATATTGAGCACAGTCATCTGCAGTATCTTCCAGTGAAAGGGAGATATGAGAATCCACCTTCACTTCCACCGCGGCACCCAATATCTCGGTGATGCCGTTGGCAGTCAACTGAACCGCGGAGGAAACAGCTGCGCAGACGATATCCTCGCCCTCTTCGCCGTATCCCGCATGGTTGTCGACCGAAAAAGACCGAAGCCTGCCGTTCTTCCGCTCGAAAACTGCCTGAACCATTAGCCCTTAATGGTCGCGATCTGTACCTTGGTGTAGGGCTGACGGTGACCCATCTTGCGCTTGGAGTCCTTCTTGGGGCGGTAGGTAAAGACCGTGATCTTCTTGCCTCTGCCGTTTTTGATAGCCTTGCCGGTGACGGTTGCGCCCTTCACATAGGGGGCTCCCACCACTGTGCCGTCGTCCTTGCCGAGGGTCAGAACCTTGTCAAAGGTGACGGTTTCGTCTGCGTCGACGTCCAGCTTTTCGATGTAGAGGATGTCTCCCTCGTTCACCTTATACTGTTTTCCGCCGGTCTCGATCACTGCGTACATTGTGTGTCCTCTTTCCGTAAAATCTCGCTACCACAAGATGAGCAAAGCGCATCTCTTTAGGGTTTACTGCGTAAACCCTGCACAGGTGGCGCCCCGCGTTCGGGCGCACTTATACCCGGGATAAGCGGCTTTACAATGATACCACAGGGATTCCGCCAAGTCAAGGGAAAAGCCGCCGGGACAGCGGTTTTATCCAGCCATTACAACGAAGCAATCCACAGTGGCAATTCGGCAAAAAAATAGTGTGGGATTCCCGAAGCGGTTTGCCATGCGCCTTTTCGGCGGGCGACAATTTTTTCCGTCTCTTTCCGGCAGGTTTCACTATAGACTTTTCTCCCTCATTCCGGTAAAATAATAAATTATGATCCTCTTGGGATGTCGATAAGATCCCATAATTTCGTCAAAATGACAGCGCAGTTTGCCGGAAGGGCAGCCCACACACCCTTTTTCGCGCAAGCCGCGCTGTCTTGCCGGAAAAGGAGCGCCGCCCACCGGTGAGCGCGCCCCACTCCGCCGATAACCCGCCGAAAAGGAGGAGGCCGATGCAGGAACAATTTGCGCGCTCCGCTCTGCTGCTGGGCCAGGCCGCCGTGGAGGCCCTCGGGCAAAAGAGGGTGGCAGTTTTCGGCGTTGGCGGAGTGGGCTCCTTTGTGGTGGAGGCGCTGGCTCGCAGCGGTGTCGGCAGCTTTCTGCTGGTGGACAGCGACGTGGTGGATATCACCAACATCAACCGCCAGCTCCATGCCACTCTGGATACGGTGGGGCAGTACAAGACGCTGCTCATGGGAGAGCTAATCCGCTCCATCAATCCCCTGGCTCAGGTGGACACCAGGGAGGTCTTTTGCCTCCCCGAGACCATTCCCGGCCTGCTGGAGGGGCATTTCGACTACATCGTGGACGCCATTGACACCGTTTCGGCCAAGCTGGCCCTGGTGGAGGAGGCTCACAGGCGCAATATCCCCATTATGGCAGCCATGGGCGCGGGCAACAAGCTTGACCCCACCCGCTTCCGGGTCTCCGATCTGAGTGAGACCTCCGTCTGTCCCCTCTGCCGCGTGATGCGCAGGGAGCTGCGAAGCAGAGAAATCCCCTCCCTCAAGGTGGTGTGGTCGGATGAACCTCCCAGCACACCCCTGGAGCAGCTTCTCCCGCCGGACGGAAGCAGCCGCAGAGCGGTGCCCGGCAGCGTGGCCTTCGTCCCCTCTGTGGCGGGGCTCATCCTCGCGGGGGAAGTAGTCAAGGACTTGATCGTGTGAACGGGCTTAGCCCGTTGCATTCGTGTAACGAAATTTTTGCCCATAAATCGACAGAATTCCCATTGACTTAACTCGACCGGGGGGGTATGATAATCTTTGCCGGATACCACAAGATGTGGTGGCAAGTGCAGTTTGATTGCACATTATATTGGATGTATAATTACACAGGAGGCGCGGTATGACCAGGACAATCCGGACAATTCTCAAGCGCGACGGGCGCACCACCATCTACAGCATCGATAAAATTGCAGGTGCCATCTACAAGGCTGCAAGCAGCCTGGGGGGCACCGATTACGATATGTCCCTGGAACTTGCCCGCCAGGTTGAGGAGTACCTCCTGAGCACCCTCGACACCGATACCCCCTCTGTTGAGATGATTCAGGATGCGGTGGAAAAAGTCCTGATTGAGAACGGCCACGCCCGCACCGCCAAGGAATACATCCTCTACCGCGCCCAGCGCACCCAGGTGCGGGACATGAGCACCAAGCTGATGCGGGTCTACGAGGATCTCACCTTCAAGAGCGCCGAGGACAACGAGATCAAGCGGGAGAACGCCAATATCGACGGCGACACCGCCATGGGCACCATGCTCAAGTACGGCCAGGAGGGCGCAAAGCAGTTCTACGACATGTTCATCCTTGACCCCAGATACTCCTCCGCCCACAAGAGCGGCGACATCCATATACACGACCTGGACTTCCTCACCCTGACCACCACCTGCTGCCAGATCGACATTGAAAAGCTGTTCCAGGGCGGCTTCTGCACCGGCCACGGCTTCATTCGGGAACCCCAGGACATCCAGACTTATGCCGCTCTGGCCTGTATCGCCATCCAGTCCAACCAGAACGACCAGCACGGCGGCCAGAGTATCCCCAACTTTGACTACGGCATGGCAAACGGCGTCAAAAAGACCTACAAGAAGCTCTACCGCAAGAATCTGGAAAAGTTCTTCGACTTCGAGGAACTGGAAAACGGCGAAGAGGCCTCCCGCAAGATTACCGATACCCTGGCCGAACAAGGCCTGGTTCCAATCCTCGCCGACGACAACGGCTACGCCGAGGCACAGCTTCCTCTGCTCACCGAGCTGCTGGGGGACGAAAAGCTGGCAAAACGCGCCACTGCCTTCACCCGCAAGCATGCCAAAAAGGAGACAGAGCGCGCCACCTTCCAGGCCATGGAGGCCCTGACCCACAACCTGAACACCATGCACTCCCGGGCCGGTGCCCAGGTGCCCTTCAGCTCGCTGAACTACGGCACCGACACCTCCCCCGAGGGGCGGCTTGTCACACAGTCCATCCTCCTCTCCACAGAGGCGGGCATGGGCCACGGCGAAACCGCTATCTTCCCCATTCACATTTTCAAGGTCAAAGAGGGCATCAACTACAACCCTGAAGACCCCAACTACGACCTGTTCAAGCTGGCCTGCCGTGTGAGCGCCAAGCGCCTTTTCCCCAACTTTTCCTTCCTGGACGCCCCCTTCAACCTGAAGTATTACAAGGAGGGCCACGCCGACTCCGAGGTCGCCTACATGGGCTGCCGCACCCGCGTTGTTGCCAATGTCTACGACCCCTCCAAGGAGGTCGTCACAGGCCGTGGCAACCTGAGTTTCACTTCCGTCAACCTGCCCCGCCTCGCCATCAAAGCGCATGGCAACGTGGACTTCTTCTTTGAGCAGCTGGAGCAAACCGTTAATCTGGTCTTTGACCAGCTGATGGATCGCTACCGCATCGTGGCCCAGAAAACAGTGCGCAACTTCCCCTTCCTGATGGGCCAGGGTATCTGGCTGGATTCCGACAAGCTGGGCCCTGACGACTCCATCGCCGAAGTGCTCAAGCACGGCACCCTCACCGTGGGCTTCATCGGCCTGGCGGAGTGCCTCAAATCCCTGATCGGTTTCCACCACGGCGAGAGCCAGGAGGCCCAGAACCTGGGGCTGGACATTGTGGGCTTCATGCGGGCCATGTGCGACCGCAAGGCCAGGGAGACCGGCTTCAACTACACCTTGATCGCTACACCCGCGGAGGGTCTTTCCGGCCGCTTTGTGCGCATCGACAAGAAAAAGTACGGTGAAATTCCCGGCGTCACCGACCGGGACTACTACACCAACTCCTTCCACATCCCGGTGTACTATGACATCTCCGCCTTTGACAAAATCCGGCTGGAGGCTCCCTACCACGCTCTCACCAACGCGGGGCACATCTCCTATATCGAGCTGGACGGCGATCCCTGCAAGAACCTGGAAGCTTTTGAGAGCGTTGTCCGCTACATGAAGGAAAGCGGCATCGGCTATGGCTCCATCAACCACCCCGTCGACCGCGACCCCATGTGCGGCTACAACGGCATCATCGACAACGAGTGCCCCGGCTGTGGGCGGGATGAGCAGGACGGCCCCATGGGCTTCGAGCGCATCCGGCGCATCACGGGCTATCTGGTGGGTACGCTGGACCGTTTCAACAATGCCAAGCGGTCAGAGGAGAAGGACAGGGTCAAACACGATGTGAACGGCGAACGGGAACAGATATAAAAGAGAAGAAAGAGCGGAAGCCGTTGGCTTCCGCTCTTTTTGTAATCAGCCATCATCCTCGTTGTTGCTTTTTTTGCCGGAGTCAATCAGCTTGACAGGTTCTTCACTCTCGATATACATCGCTTCTGCTTTTATCTCCGCGTCTTCCAGTATCGCCTTTGCCTTTAGCTGCGCGCGAAACAGCGTGTAATACATTTCCTTGTAGTTTGGCATATAACCACCTCATGTTCATTATAGGTCAATTTAACCCTATAATCAATAGGGCAAAATGCCATAATTATCTTGAGGTGATTATGGTATGGGCAGATTGCGCAGTCTTCGGATAGAAAAGGGATTCACCCAAATCAAAATGCAGCGGCTCACCGGAATAGATCAAAGCGATTATTCAAAGCTGGAAAACGGAAAGCGGCACTACACGGTTGAACAGTGTAAAAGGATTGCACTTGTTTTGGATACCAGCACAGATTATTTACTGGAGCTCACCGACGAAAGAAAGCCATATCCGAGAAAGGGATGAACCGTGACCGGAACCGGGCCCTTTTCACAGAATAAAAGGAGAGGAAGCTATGCTTCCTCTCCTTTTTGCTTTGTCCTCACTTCCGGTACTTCTCCAGCTTTTCAAACACAGCTTTCCAGCGCTGTTCCATCGCCTCATCCTTCACCACCGGCTGAAAATCGAGCCGCAAATAGGTGCGGATGGCGGGCAGGCGGGGATCATCCGTGGTCAGAACTATCTCCCTACAGCCATTTTCCACCAGGTAAGTCATCGCGTGCTGGCAGAGGATTTTGCCCAGACCCCTCCCCTTTGCCTTTTCCAGTGCGCTGACCATGTGTATCGTTCCGCTGCCGTTGGGGTTAAAGTAGCCCGTGGTGGTGCCCACAATCTCCCCGTCCATCCAGGCCAGAAAGACTCCTTCCGGCCGCACACCAAAGTGATTCAGGATAACCTCGTCCAGCTCCTCGTCGGTGTAGGGCTTCCCCGTCAGGGGCAGCAATGCGGCGCGGAGGCCCTCCCGGTCCGCCTCCGTGTAGGTGGTAATCAGAATTCCCGGCGCAGTGTCTGGCACAGGTGGGCGGTCTCCCCGCCATTTCATCGACAACTGTTCCAACGCTGTAATCGCTCCTTTCGCGACTATTCCTTAATCGCTCCCAGCATGATTCCCTTGTTGAAATACTTGATGAGAAAGGGGTAGACGCACAAAATGGGAAGGGTCGCCACCACGATCACCGCGTACTTGAGCTGCATGGCGTAGGCGACCCGCTGAAAGGCGTCATCCACCCCCGCCAGCATCTCGGGGGAATCCAGCAGCAGGATGCGGCGCAGGAACAGCTGGAGCGGATGCAGGGTCTGATCCGGCACATACAGCATTGCCTTGAACCACATATTCCAGTGTCCCACGGCGTAGAACAGCCCCAGCACAGCGATAATTGCCCTGGAAAGGGGCAGCACGATTTTGAGAAAGACGGTCAGCTCCCCTGCGCCGTCAATCCTGGCGCTCTCGATCACGGACTGGGGGATGGTGGTGGAAAAGAAGTTTCGCGCGATGATCAAATTCCAGGCGGAGACTGCCCCCGGCAGCAGTATCGCCCATATGGTATTGTACAGCTTTAGGCGAGTGATGAGCACGAAGGTGGGAATCATACCGCCGTTGAACACCATTGTGATGGTGATAAACACCATCAGCGGCTTGCGCAGCACAAAGTCCTTCCGGGAGGCGGAGTAGGCGCAGGTGAGGGTGAGCAGCAAATTGATCGCCGTTCCCGCCGCCGTGTAAAAGATGGTGTTGCCGTAGGCTCGCCAGATATCGGGATTCTCGAACACCATCTTGTAGCTCTCCAGCGAAAAGCCCACCGGAAAGAGCAAAACCTCCCGGTTCAGCACCGCATCGGCGGAGGAAATGGACATGGAAATGACATAGATAAAGGGGTACAGCGTGGCCAGCGCCATCACTGTCAGGGCGACCAGCAGCAGGCCATATAAAACTTTGGAGCCTTCCCGTTTCATATCCTCTCTCCTCTCTGCTAAAATAGGCCGACGCCGGTGTGGCGGCGGGAGAATCGGTTGACCATCAGCAGCAGCACGAGGTTGATCACCGAGTTGAACAATCCTACTGCCGCCGCATAGCTGTACTGCATGTTCTGGATGCCATAGCGGTAGACAAAGGTGGAGATCACATCCGCCACCGGATAGGTGTTGGGGCTGTACATGAGAATGATCTTCTCAAACCCGATGTTCATGACGTTGCCCAGCTGCAAAATCAGCAGCGTGACCGCCGTGGGCATGATGCCCGGTAGGGTGATGTGGCGCATCATGCCCAGCCGGGAGCACCCGTCAATCCGTGCGGCTTCGTACAGCTGCGGATCGATGGAGGAGATTGCCGCAAAGTAGACGATGGAGTTCCAGCCGAACTCCTGCCAGATGCCCGAGGCGACGTAGAGAAAACGGAACCAGCCCGGCTCCTCCATGAAGTTGATGGGCGGCGCGTCCATCCAGCTCCGCACCAGGTTGACGATGCCGTCGCTGGGGGAAAGAAAATTCCGCATGATGCCGACCACCACCACCAGCGAGATGAAGTGGGGCAGGTAGCTCACGGTCTGCACCGTCTTTTTGAACATGCCCTCCTTCACCTCGGTGAGCATCAGTGCAAAGAGGATGGGGATGGGGAAGGAAAACACCAGCATGTAGAGGCTCAGGATGAAGGTGTTATACAGCAGCCGCCCGAAAAAGGCGGAGGAAAAGAACTCCCGGAACCACTGGAGCCCGACGAACGCACCCTCGAAGAGGCCGCCCCCAGGCTTAAAATCCTGAAAGGCGATGGCCACCCCGCCCATGGGCAGATAGTGGAAGATAATGAAGTACAGCACTGCGGGCAGCGCCAGCAATACCAGCGCTTTGTCCCGTTTCAGTGCCTTCCAGAAAGAGCCCTTCTTTTTGACGTCGGGGGAGGCGTTGCTTCGCATGGGCGGGTTCACGTCCTTTGATGTGGAATTGTCCATTCGCGGACAGAAGATGACCGGATGCGTTATCCGGTCATCTTCTTTATTGCTTCAAATCACTCACCCAAATGTAGAGATGCTATTTCGCGCTCTGTTCCAGGTAGCGGTCGTACTGCGCCTGCTTGATGGAGATCGCCTCGGCGATACCCATGCTCTCGACCTTCGCCACATAGTCCTCAAACTCATCAAGGTTCTTCTGCCCTGTGATGAAGCCTAGGATGTACTCGTCCCGCAGGGTGTTGATATCAGCCATGACAGAGGCAAAGCGGGTTGTCTCCTCATCGGTGGAGAGCATCACGGGGAAGGGCGGAACGTAGAACTCCGCCGTCTTTTTGGCTTGGGTCACCTCGTCGGTATACTGGAAGAAGCGCTGTTCGATCATCTCCTTCATCAGCACCCGGGGGAAGCGGCCGTTCATGCCAAGGGCCTCCATGGCGAGGCCGGAGCCCCTCTCATCCTTGAGGATGGATTCCTTCAGCTGGGGCTTGCCGTCCACCATATCGTAGCTGAGCCCCTCGACGCCGAAGTTGGTCAGGAGAATCTGCCCCTCGGGGGAGGCGTACATGTAGTCCAGCCACTTGATGGCCATGACGGGGTCTTTGCAGTCGCGGGTAATGCCGTAGTAGATACCCTCGGTGGGATTCTCCCGTTCCAGATAACGGGTTCCGTCCACAGCGGCGGCGGGCAGAACGCTCTCCCATCGGGCATCCGGGATCATCTCCTGCATGCGGGTGTTCCACTGGGGGTACTGCATGGTCATGCTGCTGACGTCGCCGCCCGCTATGTCGCCGATAGCCTTTGCTGTCCACTGGTCGCTGGTCTGGGTGGAAAATTCCACATCCAGAAGGCCCTCGCTGTGCCAGCGATGCATCTCGGCCAGGTAGTCCTTCATGGCCGGGTCAATCCACTCGTAGGCCACCTTGCCGTCCTCATCCGCGTACCAGCCGTCGCTGACGCTCAGGTGCAGGCCGTAGGCGGTGCCGAATTTGTAGATGCCGTAGGTGTAGCCGCCGGTCTTTGCGTTGGGTGTGGGCATACAGATCAGGGGGATTTCGTCCTCCTTGCCGTTGCCGTTGGGATCGCCGGTTTTGAATGCCTTCAGCATCTGATACCAGTCTTCCATATTGCTCGGCTCGTCGAGGCCCAGCTTTGCCAGCCAGTCCTTGCGCACACCGATGCCCATCTGGTTGACTTCGCTGCGGGCGTCCACAATGCTGTCGATGACGTAGATTTCGCCGTCGGGGGCGGTGAGCACGCTCTTGACATCGGGCCGCTTATTGTCGTACAAATCCTTTATGTTGGGGGCGTGCTCGTCGATCAGCGCGCTCAGCGGGATCAGCAGCCCGGTGTTGGCGTACACCAGGGGATTCCCACCCGGCACCCGGACGATGTCCGGCAGGCCGACGCCCGCGGCAAGGCGGGTTCCCATCACCTCGTCGTACTGGTTCTGGTCGGCCACCTCAAAGGTCACCTTGACGCCGGTGCGCTTTTCCAACTCCTCCCAAACGGGAAGAATCTTGGTGTAGCTGTTGTTGGGGTCGTTGTTTTCCGCCGTGGCGAAGGTGAGGGTGGCGGTGCCGTCGCTGGAGATCAGCCCGCCGGTGCTGCCGTCCCCTGTGTCCGCGGCCGCACTGCTCCCACCTGTTCCGCCCGAGCAGCCAGACAGCAGGCCGGCACCCAGTGCCAGCGCAAGAAAAATGCTAAGTCCCTTTTTCATATACTCTTCGTTCTCTCCATTTCGGCGCGGGCCTTTTCGTCGTACAGCCGAACCCGCGTCATAATCTCCTCAAAATTGTCCCTCTTCACATATTCCAGTATAAAGGGTTTTCCCTCGCACCATTTGTGGTAGAGGGAGAGGAACAGCGGCCAGTTGATGTCGCCATCCCCCACCACCCGGCCCATCACGTCGTTGACCTTGCGGTCTTTTCCGTGGAAGTAGGCCACGTGGGGCGCCAGGTAGTAGAACATGTCCCACTCGGAGCTGTTGGCGATGAGATTGGCGGGATCCAGCAGGAATTTCAGGCTGGGGGAACCCACCTGCCCGTGCAGGTCGGCGGCCCGCTTGGCGGAGGGGACAACGTCGATGACGCAGGTTTCCAGCGCGATGGATACGCCATATTCCGCCGCCCAGCCGCAGAGGGTGCCCAGGCTGTCCACAATGCGCTGGAAGTCGTCCTCGTAGCGGTCGGTGTTCACGCCCCGCTGATGAGGCGTGAAGCCGCACTCGGTGGATACGTAGGGGATGCCGTTTGCCGCTGCGAGTTCAAGATGGCGGCGGTAGTAGTCGAGATTTTGCCGCAGCTCCTTTTCGTCCGGGTCGATCAGGTTGGTGAACACACCCAGGGCGGGAACCTCGATGCCGTGGCCCCGATAGGTCTCCACGATTTCCCGGAAAGCGCTGTCCGAAAGGGTGGAGAGGTCAGAGCGCCCGTTGTAGACCCAGTACTTGGTGTCCGCGCTGTGGAGGCAGAGCTCGGTGCTTGTTGCGCCTGTGCGCTCCAGCAGCTCTGCCGTCTCCCGGTGGGTGAGCTCGGGAAAGCTGCGGGAACCCACGCCGATTTGAATGGGGGTCATATGGGACCATACCTGTCTGCGAAAGGCCCCAACGAGGACTGAAACAGGGCCGGTGCTTTCGCTGTAAATTGTAGTTTGGTGTTAAAATAAAGATGAGAGCAGCAATACT
>JBKEBS010000137.1:0-32410 GCA_047973265.1 Oscillospiraceae bacterium | reverse complement strand
GGAAGTAGATGTCACATGCCCGGCGCGTTTAAGCCAGCTTTTGAGCGTATCAATGCAGATGCCCAGATCCGTAGCGACCTGTCGAGCTGGATGATGTTGCTCAACAACCATCCGAACCGCGCCCTCCCTAAATGCTTCATCGTAACGCGGTGGAGCTTCACCTTTTCTTGATTTGTTTGACATGTTTTTTGCCTCCTTCTTTCAGTATACACGATTGGCTGCGTGTCTACCATTTCGAGAAGGGGGACAAACCATCCGGCCCAAGGGAAAGGATGACCCTGGAATGTACTTGCTGACAGTAAACGGAACGCCGGTATCCTGCGAGCAAAATAAAAAGCTTCTCGTCTTCCTTCGGGAGGACTTGAAGCTGACCTCTGTGAAAAACGGCTGTGGATCAGGCGCCTGCGGCACCTGCACGGTGCTGGTGGACGGAAAAGCGGCAAAGGCCTGTATCTTCTCCCTGGAAAAACTGCAGGGGAAAGAGGTCACCACCGTGGAAGGGCTGACACCCCGTCAAAAAGAGGTCTACGCCTACACCTTTGCCGAGGCGGGGGCTGTTCAGTGCGGCTTCTGCATTCCCGGCATGGTGATCGCCGCCCAGGGCCTGCTGAACGGGAATCCCGACCCCAGCGACCAGGAGATCGGCAAGGCGCTGCGGGGCAATATCTGCCGCTGCACGGGCTATGTCAAGATTGTGGACGCGATCCGCCTGGCGGCCAAGATGTTCCGCGAGGATACGCCCATCTCTCACAAGGACTACACCGGCGTGCTGGGAGAGGACTTTCAGCGGGTGGATGCCAGGGAGAAGACGCTGGGCACCGGCCTCTACGTGGACGACATCGAGGTGGAGGGCATGTTGCACGCCTCCGCCCTGCGCACCCTCTACCCCAGAGCGAAGGTGCTGTCCATCAAGACAGAAAAAGCTCTTGCACACCCCGACTGCGTGGCGGTGCTGACCGCCAAGGATGTGCCGGGCAACAACAAGATTGGGCACCTGGCCTTTATTTCAGACTGGGATGTCATGATTCACGAGGGGGACATCACCCGGTATATCGGCGACAGCGTCGCGCTGGTGGTGTCCCGGGACAGGCACAGCATCAAGGAGATTCAGGCCCTTGTCGAGGTGGAATACGAGGAGCTGGAGCCCCTCGCCAGCCCGGCGGAGGCTTTGGCGGAGGGTGCCCCCAGCATCCATGAGAAGGGCAATATCCTCTCCCACGAGCACCTCATTCGGGGAGAAGCGGAAAAGGTGCTGGCCGGCTCCAAGCACGTGGTGACCAGGCACTACTCCGTGCCCTTTACCGAGCACGCCTTTATGGAGCCAGAGTGCGCTATCGCTATCCCGGAGGGTGACGGCCTGCTGCTATACACGGCGGGGCAGAGCATCTATGACGAGCAGCGGGAGATATCCCGCATGTTGGGCGTGGAGCCCGTCCGCATCCACGTCAAGGGACAGCTGGTTGGCGGGGGTTTCGGCGGCAAAGAGGACATGAGCGTGCAGCATCACGCCGCCCTTGCAGCTTGGTGTACCGGCAAGCCCGTGAAGGTGCTGCTCAACCGGCAGGAGAGCATCGCCATTCACCCCAAGCGCCACGCCATGGAGATGGACTTCACCACAGGCTGCGACGAAAACGGCATTCTCACCGCCATGAAGGCGGTCATAATCTCGGATACGGGGGCATACGCCTCTCTGGGCGGGCCGGTTCTGCAGAGGGCCTGCACCCATGCCGCCGGGCCCTACAACTACCACCACATCGACATTGAGGGCACGGCTGTCTACACCAATAATCCGCCCGGCGGTGCGTTCCGGGGCTTCGGAGTTTGCCAGAGCTACTTCGCCACCGAATCCAACCTGAATCTGCTGGCGGAGATGGTGGGTATCTCTCCCTGGGAGATTCGCTACCGCAATGCGGTGCGCGTCGGCGACTCCTTGCCCAACGGGCAGCTCGCGGACATAAATACCGCGCTGGATAAGTGCCTGCTGGCGGTCAAGGATGCCTATGAGGGCGCTAAATTTGCGGGGGTATCCAGCTTTTTCAAAAACAGCGGCCTTGGCGTGGGCATACCGGATACTGGCAGGTGCATTCTCTCAGTGGAGAAGGGCAAGGTGCATATCCGCACCAGCGCCGCCTGCATCGGGCAGGGCCTGGCAACCGTCACAACCCAGATTGTCTGCGAAACACTGGGGCTTCCGCCAACCATGATTGTGGCGGAGCCGCCGGATACGTCTCGCACCCCCGACTCCGGCACCACAACTGCCTCCCGCCAGTCTGTATTCACAGGGGAGGCGACGCGACGTGCCGCCGTGAAGCTCAAGGAAGCGCTGGAGAGCGCATCGCTGGATGAGCTGGAAGGACAGGAGTTCGCGGGCGAGTACACCTCGGAGACCGACAAGATGGGCGCGGACAAGGCGAATCCGGTGAGCCATGTGGCCTACGGCTATGCGGCCGAGGTGGTCATACTGGACGACGAAGGCAAGCTGGAAAAGATCGTCGCCGCCTACGACATGGGCAAGGTGATCAATCCCAAGTCCGCCCAGGGACAAATCGAGGGCGGAATCGTCATGGGGCTGGGCTATGCGCTGACCGAGGATTACCCCTTGGAGGGCGGCTATCCCAAGATCAACTACGGCAGGCTGGGCCTGTTTCGGGCCGACCAGATTCCCCCCATGGAGATCATCACAGTGCAGAACGACGGCATTGAAAGGGAAGTGGCCTACGGCATCAAGGGAGTGGGCGAGCTGGCGACAATTCCCACTGCGCCTGCCGTGGCAGGAGCATACTATGCCTACGACGGCGTGCTGCGCACCAAGCTGCCCATGGAAGACACCTACTACCGCAAAAAGAAATAGCAATGCAATAGTGCCATTTGAGCCCTTTGGGCTTGGATGGCACTGTTGTACAAAAAGGAATGAATGCAGCAATGGAGCTTTTGATCAAGAATGCCGTCATAGCATCCAGCCAATCAGTGGAAAAGGGAAACCTGCTGATACAGGATGAGAGGATTGCCGCAGTGGGCAATGTGAATGCTGCCGATGATGTGCCAATCCTGGACGCGGAGGGCCTCTATCTTCTTCCCGGCGGGGTGGATGTCCACACCCACTTCGATTTGGACGTGGGCTTTGACCGCGCCAGCGACGACTGGTACACCGGCACGGTGGCGGCTGCCTGCGGCGGAACCACTGCCGTGGTCGACCACATGGCCTTCGGCCCAAAGGGGTGCAGGCTCGGCTATCAGGCGGAGGTGTACCACAAGCTGGCAAAGGACGCGGTCATCGACTACGGCTTCCATGGCGTCATCCAGCATGTGGATAGCCAGGTGCTGGAGGATATGGCCTCCCTGATGGAGATGGGCATTCCCAGCTTCAAAGTGTATTTGACCTATAACTACGGACTGTCCGACGCCGACCTGCTGCGGGTGTTGCAGAAGTCGAAGGAGCTGGGGGCCGTCATCTGTGCTCACTGCGAAAACGACGGGATCATACAGGTGCTGCGGGAGGAGCTGCTGACAGCCGGAAAGACCGCCCCCCGGTACCACCCCATAAGCCGGCCCGCCGCCTGCGAGGCGGAGGCGGTGTGGCGGATGCTGATGTTGGCAAAAACGGCGGGAGAGGCGAATGTATACGTGGTGCACCTCTCCACTGCGCTGGGGTTGGAGGCAATACGGACAGCGAAAAGACAGGGGCAGGCAAACATCGGAGTGGAGAGCTGCCCCCAGTACCTGTGGCTGGACGAGGCGCTCTATGCCGATGACAGGGAGGGGCTCAAGTACATTATGAGCCCGCCGTTGCGCGGGAAAGCGGATCGCGCCGCCCTGTGGGAGGGCCTCTCCCAGGGGGAAATCGACGTGATCGGCACCGACCACTGCCCCTTCTTCTTTGAGACCCAGAAGCAGCGGGGGAGAGACAACTTCTCGCTGGCGCCCGGCGGCGCTCCCGGCGTGGAAACCCGCATGCAGCTCTTGTTTTCCGCTTTCCTGGAGGGGCGTATCTCCCTGACCCGCGTGGTGGAGAGCTGCTGCACAAAGCCTGCGGCTATCTTTGGTCTCGCTTCCCGAAAAGGGGATATCAAGGTGGGGGGAGATGCCGACTTGGTGCTGTTTGATCCGTCTACCTCCGGAGAAATCCGGCACGAGCTCCTGCATGAGCGGGTGGATTACACCCCCTATGAGGGGATTCCGGTGAGGGGAAGACCTGTCATGACCTTTTCCCGGGGCAGGCTGGTTGCGGAAAACGGACAATTTGTCGGTGAAAAGGGTGGGGGAAAGTTCCTGCACAGGCAATTCTAAAGCTGACGAAAAAGAAGCGGGGACGATGGCAATCTGCCATCGTCCCCGCTTTTTTATATTACAGAAAATGAATTGAAATAACAGTTTTACATTTCATCCTTCTGCTGGGGCTTCTTCCTGTTCTTTACCACGAAGACAACTGCGGCGAGAAGAACCGGAAGAGCGGCCAGGAGCCAAAGGGGGTTGAAGCCGCTGCCGAGATCGGCTGTGAGGGCATTCCCGGGGATGAGCTCTCCGGAGGTGATCAGGTCGTCCACAGTGCGTACACCGCCGGTCTCGGGGTTGGGGTTGCTGGCCACTGCGGCATCGCTGAACAGTACATCGGTTACGACATACTGGGCGCCGGAGGTTCCAACCTTATCCAGAAGCTCGCCGGTGTACCAGCCCTCGGCCAGCTTATCCATCTCGCCCATGTAGACCAGCGAGTTGGCCTGGGCGTCATAGTGGTAGAAGAAGAGGCGCTTTCCAGCAAGCATCTCGTCAGTCACCTTCGTGCTGAGCTGCACCTGTGTGAACCAATCGCCAGTCTGGCTGAGCTCAAGCTGCTGCGAGCGAACTTTGCTGCCCAGGAGCTTGTTGATAGCGGCAGAATCGACCGGCTTCACAGACAGGGAGAAGCTTTCGGCAGAGGAGAGGAACTTTGCCACAGCGGCCTCGTCGGAGCCGGTGGGCGCCACAGCGTAGCTGGAGCCGCTTCTCCAATAGCTGTCGGCGTCAAAGTGGAACATGTAGCTGCCGACGGAGATTTCCAGCTCGCGGCCGGTCTGGTTTTTCAGCGTAGTGAGGATGTACCCCGGCATGGTCAGGTTGTCGTTGCCGGGTACGATGCGCACTGTGCCACCGGTGTTGGACACTTTTTCGGGAGTGTCAAAGGTTTCAAAGCTGATTTTCCAGCTCTCGGCGGTGTTGCCCTTGTCGCGAAGCAGGGCGTTTACAGCTTGCCAGAAGGCATTGTCACCGGCGATTGTGCCACTGCCGGAGCCATTTGTGCCGGAACTGCCCGATCCGCTGCCAAGGCCTGCACCACCGGCTGTGTTTCCGCCGGAGCCGCTGCCGTTTCCAGTGCCATTACCACTTCCAGAGCCAGAGCCGTTGCCGCCGGAACCGTTGGGATCTGTATCCTGGCTGCCCTGGCCATCGCCGCTGTAGCTGCGCCATTTGCCGTTCAGCACAATGTCTCTGGCGGGGGTGGTGTCTTCAAAGAAGTACCAGAGTCTGCTCCCGGTTGTGTCGTTGAAGAACCAGCCGTTGAACTCGTGATTCTTCCAGGTTGGGTCGGCCGGAGCAGGAATAAGTGAGCCTGCGGGCAACCGGATAGAACCTGGTGTATTAGAGCCCTCAGTCATAAAAGTTACTTCAAAGTCGATGCTGGGGTCGCCTCTCCACTGGGCATAGAGGGTTACGCCCTCCCGCACAGCGGGGATTCGGTCTGTGGAGAAGTTCCAGAGCTTGGCCTCGCTCCACTTGTGGGGGCTGACGGCTTGCTCTGTCCAGCCAACGAAGAGGAAGCCGTAGCGGCTGGGCTCGGTGGGGAGAGTCACGAGGGATTCCGCCGGGAGAGCCTGTGCAGAGGGGGTGGGGGAGCCTCCCATGGCGTCGAAGCGCACGTTGATGAGAACGCTTGCATCTACTTTCCAGGTCGCTTTCAGGTAGATGTCGTGGAAGGTCTGATAGGTGACCTGTGTGCCGAAGTTCCAGGGTGTGCCGGAGGAAGCCTCCACCCACTGGTCGAACAGATAGCCGAACCGCTGGGGATCGGAGGGTTTCGTTACGGTGTCCTCCGCCTTCAGGGTCTGGGCGGGGATGCTGCCCTCGCCGCCGTTGAGGTCGAAGTGAGCGGTGACTGTCTGGACAGGATCGACGCTCCACACAGCCTTGAGGTTCAGGGCGGGGAAGTCCGCCGAGCCGACAGTGCGGGAGGAGAAATTCCAGACGCTGCCGTCTTTGACATCCACCCAATGGGTGAGGGTGTAGCCGGGCCTTGCGGCCAAAGAGGGCGCGGGAACAAGGGCTTCTGCGGCGACCTGCGCGCTGGATATTGCAGGCGTTCCGCCGTCGGTATCAAAGTTGACGGTGGTTTTCTGGGTGGAGTCCGTCGTCCAGATAGCCTGCAATGTAAAGGAGTTGAAATCGGTATGGCTGATCTGTGTGGCGAAGTTCCACGCAGCGCCAGTCCTCTTGTGGTTCCATCCGGCGAAGTTGTAGCCCGCGCGGACAGGGTCGGGGGAGGGAATGGTGACGGTATCCTCTGCGTTCAGGGTCTGGGGGGCGATGGTGGCGGAACCGGACTGGTTGCCGCCGTTCAGGTCAAAGTCAACCTGAATGGTCTGGACGGGGTCAACCGTCCACTCTGCGTAGAGGGTGAAGTCCTTGAAGATGGTGGTGTCAACGGGGGTTGCAAAGCTCCAGACGCTGCCGCTGACAGAATCCTTGCGCCAGGCCACAAAGCTGTAGCCGGGCTTCACAGGATTGGCTGGCTGGGAGACAGTGTCGTTGACAATGAGGGTCTGGCTGCCGATTGCTCCCGTTCCGCCGTTCAGGTCAAAGCTCACCTGAATGGTCTGGGCGCTGTCGACAATCCACTCGGCTTTCAGGGTGATATTCTTGTTGGGCATTTTGCTGACGTCAAAATCCCACTGGCTGCCGCTCTCGTACCAGCCTTTCAGCTTGTAGCCGCTGTTGATGGGTGCTGTGGGGGAAGTGACCAGGCTGTCGTAGGAGACGGACTGATTGGCGGGGGCGGGGCTTCCGCCGTTGGGGTCAAAGGTTACGGTAAATTTCTGGGAGGCGTCGTACTGCCAATTGGCGTACAGGGTGATGGTCTTGGGCGTTGCGGTGAGTGCAGTGTCAAAGTCCCACTTGCTGCCGCTCTGGAAGGTGGAGGTGGTGTACCAGCCCTCCAGCGTGTGGCCGGGGTAGGTCACTGCGCTGGCCCCGGGTTTTGTCACCTTCTGGCCCACGTTCTTCTGCTGGGCAGTCACGCTGCCAGTGCCGTTGGGCTGGTTGTTCAGCACAAAGTCGATGGCGATGTTGTAGCTGGAATCCACATCCCACTGCGCATAGAGGATGACCGTCTTGTTGGCCTGGGTGAAGCTCACAGTCGAGCCCTTTGCATAGGGGGTGCCGGTGCCGTCGGCCTTGGTGTTCCAGTTTTTGAAGGTGTAACCGGTGCGGGTGGGGGAGGAGGTGCTCACGGTAATGGAGTCGGTGCCGACGCCGAAGACGCCGCCTTCCGTTGCGGGAAGGTTGGATACATCGCTGGCGTAAGAGGGGTCAGCTGCGTAGTTGAGGGCGTAAATCTCGGTGGAGAAGCCCTGCTTGGCGGCGGTGTAGGAGTTGACCGTGCCGTCGTTAACCGTGTAGGAGAACTGGTTGTAGACAGTCTGCTCGCCGTTGGACGCTCCGGGGATTTTGAAGTCAAGGGTGACTTCCAATTTCTCGTTGCCGTTCAGCTGCTTGCTGCCAAAATCCACAAAGAATGCGGTTGCGCCGGAAGCTGTTTTATTCCAGTTCGCGTCGGTGGCGGGGTTGATGGTGAGAATCTGATCCAACGCCGGGGCGGAAACCGCTGTACCGTGATAGTAGTAAACCGTGCCTCCGGCGGCGGTAACTTTGCTCAGTGTCACTTTTGCGGAGGCACTGGAGCTGAGGTAGCCCGCGTAGGGAATGATGTCGTACAGCTTGAACCCGGTCAGAGCCTTGTTGCCTTCGTTGTTCAGTTCCAGGCGCATCTGGACAGTTTCGTCGTACTGCGCGGGAACGGTGGAGGCATCAGACCAGCTGCCGCCGGTTGCACCGGAGATGACTGCAGAGGAGCTGGTCATCTTCGCGGTGGGGTTGACCTTGATGACTGCATCCACGCTGGTGGTGGCGTTGGTGAACTTGTCACTTGTGCTCAGGCCGAAATTGGCGGCAGTGGAGCCGCTGGGCACAGTGGTGGACAAGGTGTGGTAGTTGACGAAGTTCGTGCTGTCGTACCCTGAGAGCAGTGTCGCGAGGGAATAGTTGCCCGCTGCGATTCCTGGCGGAACCTTCAGGTCAAAATCGAACTGGAATCGGTAGGTATTGTCGTCGTTGGGCGCGTCGTAGCCCGCGGGCGCTATAAATTTGTAGTAGCTATAGCCGGTGGTGGATTCAGACACCACGACCACATCCACTTTGCCTTTATCCGTGCCGCCGTTGTCCTTCAGGCGGATGTTGGCGGTGTCGTTCAGCTGAATGCCGGAGGGCATTCTGACAAGCACCATAGGGCGCTTCCAGGCTCCTGATGACCGCGCCCTGATGTTGAAGCCCTGAATTCCCACCTGGATAATTGAGCTGGGCTGGACAGAGCCGAGGTCAGAGACTGCTGTCACAATGGCAGTTGCGTAAGGGGAACCTGTGCTGTATTCGCAGAGGAGTTCTCGTCCTTGGCCCAGCTGGGACACGCCCGATTCGTCGTTGTACTTGATATCCCATTTCATGGAGACGAGGGACTGGTTGGGAACAGCAGTGCCGTCGGGCCACTTTTGGCCGTCCCACGCCTTGTAACAGTAGCGGAAACGGACAGTGTTGCCGGGGGTGAGCGCGCCGGGGGCCGGGCTGGCGGCGGTTCCCTGGGGAATGAGATGAGCAGATTTAATATATTCCCCATTTGCCAAAGTCGGCAACGTTAAAGAAAGCGTTTGACTTGTTCCGGTTGCAGTGGGGGTCAGGGTTCCCGCTACTTCTGTTCGCTCCATGCCGCCCCGGTCGCTGGCTATGGTCAGGTAATAGTTATAGACTGTCCAGGGGGTTGTGGTGCTTTCCCTGCTGGCTTCTATCCTTAGCACGTCAATATTCAGGCGTGCGGAGGTGGGGGTGGAAGCGGCGGTATCCTGATATAACCGCCACTCCACTCCGGTGATATTCGCGGTGCCGCGATTACTCTGAGAACTGGGGCTTGCATAGCCAAAGCCTGTTGCGTACATGGGCCTTGAGCTGGTTGCCGGATTGTTGAGGGCGCCATCGGAAATAGCGCAAGTGGGGATGTTCTCATTGCCCGAGTTGTGGACGTTAAGGAACACATCAAAGTTCCACTTTGCGCTGTTGTCTGTCTTATAATCCAGCGCGTTGACCAGCCTGACAGGGGTGGTTTCGCTTAGTCGTTTGTAGTCGACGACATAGTAGGTGTTCTGGACGACGCCGTTGGTCACAGTGGGCAGAGTGAATCTAATGTCGTCTTGATAGTAGCAGTTGTTGACGTCTGCATTGTATCCATAAAAGTACCATGCTTGTGTGTCCGTCGGCAGTAGCATTCTGTATGTGACATAGCTGCCGGCGGGAACCTGCACCGCGCCGGTGACGGTATCTACAATGGGAGAGGAAAGCGTGGCCGTTCCCACAGTGTATGTACCTGCTCCAGAGCGATCCACATCTGTCGTTCCGGCAGGGAGATAGAGGGTAGCGCTGTGCGTGTAACCGGGATCCAACTTCACCTGGTAGTGATAACTGTAAGTAGGGCGGTTGCGAACTGTGACAATCTGCCCGTCCCGGATGAGGTTGTCTGTGGGGTTGTAGCGGTAATTGTTGTTCACCATTGCTGCGGTGGCGCTGCTGGTGATATTCAGGCGAGGAGACACTGTGTAGACAGTGGCTCCGTCAATCTGCGCGGTTGCGCCAACATCGGCCATCTTTGCCTTGGGGGACACAGCGCCCCAGTGCTTTTGCTGCATTTTGTAGTACAGCGTGATGCTCTCGGAGCTGTTTGCGGCTACAGTTCCCTTCAGCTTGATAGTGGCCGTTGTGCCGGTCACCGTAACGCTGTCGAAGATGGTGCTGGAGGGGAAGTTGTCCCGCTTGTCGTAGGTGAAGAAGGAGTCGTTGTCATAGGCTTGCAGGCTGGCCAGATCCACGACGATCTGGCCATTCTTGGGGTTTGCCACCTTGACGCTGACATTGACGGTAATGGGAAGATAGGGCGGCTCCGACCCGTTTTTCTCGCTCTTGAAGGTTTGGTAGGACTGCTGGGTGGAGCTGAGCGCTACTGTAATGTCGTTCATGGCGAAGGGCGCGATAACGGGGGCGTCGCTCTGCACCAGTGTCCAATACCGGGCGCCGGTGATTTCATCCTGCATGAGAATGTTTTCCCAGCCCTCGGGGATGAACTCCACCGCCACAGCCTCGGCCCAGCGGTATTCGGTTCCCTCAAGCTCCTCCCCGGTGAGGGGCGCTGTGGGCTGGGGGGCGTATTCGGTCACTGTGAGCGTCCAGAAATAGACGCCGGTTTCGGCGTCCTGCCGCTGGATGAGCTCCCAGCCGAAGGGAAGGAACTCAAAGGAGATGCGTTGCCTCCAGCGGGGGAGGCTGTCTGAATCCAGGCTGTCCGTATCGATAGCGCCGCCGGGGAGGCTGTCGAAGGGGAAATCTCCCGGGTCGTTGACGGTGATCAGGAAGGTCTCAGTGCAGTCTGTCGCAGTGACGGCGGAGATGGCGGCGTAGGTCAAGTCATACACGCCGGGAATCTCCTTGTCAAAGCAGTCGTCCTCCTGGACGGAGAGGCTGCGGTTGCGACTGCCGTCGGGGTTTCTTGCGATGACGTTGTCCTCCAGGGTGAAGGCGAGATCGCCTGTGTTCACCTGGTCGGTGATGAGAATAAAGTCAACGCTGTTGGAGGCAGCGCTGCCGGATTCTCCGAGAGTTGCTTCGCCGGTGGAGTTTGGGTCGCTGTCGGGCGTTTCTACGTCGGCATCAGAAGCGCCGAGAGAAACTCCCAGAACGCCGTCATCTGCTTCAACCAAATTTGGTGAGCTATCCTGGCCCGCCCAAACCGAAATCGGCACCAAAATTAAGACAATCGCCATGAATACACCGGCGACTCTCTTCCTTATACTTTTGCCCTTTTTCATACATCACACCTCATGTTTCATAAAAAATAAACGGGACCCGAACCGGCAGGATTTTGCTTCGTGCTGTTCCGCAAACAGCATTGGAAGCAGCTATTGCCTCCACAAATAACCTGCCCTGCCGGAACAGGACTTTGCCTCCATATTAGGAAACAGGGACTATGAAAGTCAATCGATTTTACGCATATTGAGACCTACCGATTGTGATGTGAAAATTGGTCAAAATACAAATGAAACATTCATTTGTGACCAGGTGAAAACGTGTGAAAAGAACAGCCCCTTTCGCCTTTTTCGGAATTGGTAGACGTTCTG
Source organism: Oscillospiraceae bacterium (assembly GCA_047973265.1). Lineage (GTDB taxonomy): Bacteria > Bacillota > Clostridia > Oscillospirales > Ruminococcaceae > WRAV01. Next base: position 20,948 of record JBKEBS010000137.1, on the reverse strand, counting down.
AAAAGGACTGTCCATTTCAAAATGGGAGAGAAAGCGGGCAATATACAGCTTTTTCACCGTGCTTTTACGATGTCTTGAATATTTATGCTTCACACTTTAGGTGACCATTGTCAAAGGGAAATGAATGATTCCAAATGGGCATGATTTCTCCCCGTTTTCCCGATCTTGACGCGGTTTAGAAATAAATATATGGTGTTTACTGGAGCGAGTTATCCACAGTTGCGGGCAGGTGTGTGGATAAATCTGAATTGAGGAGATGCGGAAAAATGCGCGGCAAAAAGACATGGAGAATCATCGCATTATTGATCGCTGTGGCGATAGGGATCAGCTTTATTGCGGGTGCGGCACTTTCAGAGCAGGACGAAACGCCCTATGCCAACCTGCTGACAATCGGCCTATCATCGGAAGATACAGGGAATATAGTGCTGGGAGAATCTTCCGGGGAAGGGGAATCTACGGATGAGAGCCCCAACGCCCCCAATGCGGGCGATACAGAAGCTACGGATGTCGTTCCCCTGGGTGCGTCCGGCCTGGCGGCATTTTCCGGGAGCGGCGTGCCCCCAAAGGCGCTGGATCTCGGAGAAAACAAGGTGATGGGCGCGGGCGGCGGCGGCGCGCTGTTCAACCCGCTCATCAACCCGCTGAATGACAACAACATTCTGATCGGCACGGATATGTCCGGCACCTTTGTGTCAAGGGACGGGGGAGACACCTTCATTCAGAAAAATCTGCTGGGCAGTGCGAAATATTCGTTTAATCCCCATGACCACAATATTGTGTACGCGTACAATTCCTATATTTATGTTTCCTATGACGGCGGCGAGAACTTTTCCCATTTTTACCCAAAGCCGGAAAATGTCAAAGCTGTTCAGTCGGGGCTGCAGGAAGGCCCTTCCCTGCAGTTGTATGACAAAAAGCAGACTCCTATCAATACGGTATTCTCTCTGGAGGTTGACCCCAGCGACCCCAACACGATTTACTTCGTCACAAAGGGTTACTTTGCAAAGGAGGGGCACTCGTCCAATCAACCTGCCGGAATCTACAAGACGACAGACAACGGGCAGACCTGGAATGAGATTGCGCAGTTTCCGGAAAAACTGTTTACCAATGCCAACGAGGCGGTTGCCGGTGTGGCCTTCACCACAAACAGTGTGGAGAATTACATCAAGCTGTATATCGATCCCAATTCTCCGGCCGACAACAGAACGCTGATGGTGCTGAGCTCACATGGGATGTTCCGGGTGCAGGACGACGGCTCCGGCAACGTTGTCCAGATCAACGACACGCACACCCGAGCAGCTGACTATTATTACGACAGCGCCACCAAGCAGACATATTTCTACGTGATTCCCTCAGAGGTGGTCACTCTCAACAGCGGCACAAAGTCATACCGGGGGATGGATGTGCTGTGCTCTTCGGACGGCGGCACAACCTGGAGCAGCATTGTCGGAGCGGTTCCGGGGGCATCAAGCTCTCCTGTCGATTACAGGACGTATGAAGGAGTGGCTGTCAACGGCGACAGCATGTATGTGAGCTTTCAAGCGATTGCGGTCGATGGCTTTACGCCCCACTATCAGAGTGCAATTGTCGCGGCCTCCCATGACGGCGGTGGAAGCTGGGAATTCTCCATGAAATCCTGGGATGCCAGCAACATCACCCGCCACAACTGGGCGGAAAACATCAACCGTGCTGCCACTCAGCTTCAGCCGGACTGGAACGGCGTGAAAAACGGGCTGGTGGTGTCCAAGACAAATCCGAATCTCGTGGTCAGCACTGGCCATATGACCGGATACAACAGCTCGGATGGCGGCCAGACCTGGAAAGACGCCGCCGGAGATTTTGATACCCAGACACTGACCAGTGTCTCCAACGGTATCGACCAGGTGACGGGCTGGGATGTGGATGTGGATCCCTTCAATTCCAACCATATGTTTTTCAGCTATTCGGATATCGGACTCTTTGAATCATGGGATGGGGGGAGCTCCTGGAAGCGTTCACAGATGAACGGTGTTCCCACCCAGCCCTATTACGCAAACTCCTGCTATGCCTTTGAGTTCGACCCGGATATCCCAGGTTTTTGTCTGGCCGGCTTTGCCGGGCGTCACGACTTGAACATGGGACGCAACCTCCTCCCAATCATCGCGATGGCAAATAAGGGGAAGACCGACCCGTATGCCGAGAACGGCTATCCCAAGGGCGGCGTACTCCGCAGCACCGACGGCGGGCAGAACTTCACAAAAACCGGCGTTTTAGGCTCCTCGCCGATACGGGACGATGACGGTATCAGCGGGCTTCCCGACCACGCGCTGGTCACCGACCTGGTCATTGACCCGATGAGCCCCAAAGTTGCCGATCAACGGGTGGTGTACGCCTCCTGCATTGGTTTTGGCGTCTACCGCTCGGAAGACGGCGGGCAGACGTTCCAAAAGTACATTTCCGGCATGGAGGGCGAAACGCAGCAGATGCCCTGGCGGCTGATCTGGACACCGGATTACCAGAGGCTCTACGTGCTCTTTGCACCCATGGGGAACGTCAACAGCGGCGACTATGATTACCACCCGGACGACGGCCCGGTGTACTATTTGGACAGAGGGGAAAGCGTGTGGAAGAAGATTCCCTCCATGCCCACAGAGGGAATGCCCCCCAACCGGTTCAGCAAGGACTATGTTGTGGCCTTTAACGGATTGGCAGTCGATTCCAAGGGAACGATATACGCGGCGGGCAGGGCACACTACACCCCGCCGGATAACGGCATTACAGATTCAACAAACTACGGCGGCGTGTGGAAATCAGAGGATGATGGGGCGACCTGGCAGAATATCTTTCCCCCCACGGCCAACGTGTACGATGTGAAGGTGGACAGCCGCAACGACGATGTGCTGTACATCTGCACCACGGTTGGCGGCGAGGTGCTGGTCTCCTACAAGGGAGCTGCGACGACGCCCGACGACTGGTATAAGATGGATGAGTTCCAGCACACGGTGCCCCTCAGGGTGTTCGAGGATGGACAGGATCCCGACTACATGTATGTCACAACCTTCGGGGGAGGCACCTGGCACCTGAAACTGCCCAGCCCGGTCAATCAGACCTCCCACAGCATCAGCTACTTGGGCAACGGGAACAGCAGCGGCACAGCCCCCACCGACGCCCAGTCGCCTTATGACAAGGGCAATACCGTGCAAATTTTTGGAAGCGGCGATCTGACGAAAACCGGGCACATTTTCGACGGCTGGAACACCAAGGAGGACGGCAGCGGAATCACATACCAGGAAGGGGATACCTTTGCTATCCTGCGGGATACGGTGCTCTACGCGAAGTGGAAAGACCCCAACGCGCCAGTGGAGGACAAGCATGCCGTAACCTATTTTGGCAACGGCAATACCGGCGGCAGCGCTCCCACCGATTCCCAATCCCCCTATGACAAGAGCAGCACTGTGACGGTGCTGGGCGGCAGTCTGGTGAGGGAGGGCTACCTGTTCGACGGCTGGAACTCCGAGCCGGATGGCAGCGGCGCCTCCTACAAGGCAGGGGAATCCTTTGTCATTGACGCCGATAAGGCCCTTTATGCAAGCTGGAAGGAGGATAACGGCACCACTCCTCCCTTTGAGGCGCAATTTATTGTGGCTTATCAGGGCAACGGCAACACCGGTGGAGATCCGCCCACAGATTCTAACTCCTACAGCAGGGGCAGCTCTGTCACTGTTTTGGGAAGCGGCAGCCTGGTGAAAAACGGCTATCTCTTTGGAGGCTGGAATACGAGGGCGGACGGCAGCGGCACAGGTTACAGTGTGGGTGGAAGCCTGGCGATTGAACAGGATATGACCCTTTACGCGGTGTGGACGAAAGCAGGCTCTACAATGTCCAGCTCCAGTCAGGAGAAGACGCCTTCCAGCGGGGGGACTACCAAGGTCGATACCTCCCCGACTTTACAGCAGGGCTATGTCATTGACACCGCGGAGATGCGAGCGCTCAACGCCCAGGCGCAGGCAAAGGGGAGGAGCTCGATCCTGGCCTCCAGCAGCCTGTCGGCAACTGTCAAAGGAAATGCCTGGAAGCTGGCCGGCGAGAAGCACTTCCAGTTCCGCAGCATAAGCGGCAGTGCGGTGCAGGTTCAGCTCACCTTTTCCAACCCGGCTAAGCTGACAAGCGACGTGAAGGTCAGTGGATCGGTCAAGGGAGCCAGTGTAGAGAGCATCAAGGTGATCTTCGGCAAGTGGTTCCCCAATAAGATTCAGGTCGTGCATCTGGAGCAGGCGGGTTCCTTTGGGCAGCAGGTGGAAATTGCCGCCAAAGTTGATCTGTCCGACATGTCCACCAAAGCACTTGCGTTTTACGCCTACGACGTCAAGTCCAACACCTATATGCGCATCGCAAATCCCGCATATTGGATTGACCGGAACGGTTATCTTCACTTCACCACCGACCTGGCCGGAGACATCGTGATCAGCGAGGGAACATTGGTAAAAAAATAGCGATCCTGCAAACATCAAAACAGGCGGCTTCAGCCAATTCGGGCTGGGGCTGCCTGTCTCAAATAATTACAAAGAGGAGTATATGTATCTGTGAAGATTACGGCGCTTACCTGTGCACAATGCGGAGCCAAGCTGAAAATAAAAGACCCCAATGCCAAGACGGCCCATTGCGAGCACTGCGGACATGACTTTGTGCTGGAACGGGAAAACCCGGAAATACACCACACCACAATCAACAATACCTTTGTCGATAAGAAGCGCGTCGTGTCTTCCGGAAAACGGAAAGGCGGCGGGGCGTTCAGTAGTTTTTTGATTCTGCTGACAGTAGTGATTCCATTTCTTGCCATTGTGATTCCCGTACTGATCACCGTCTACAACGAAGAGATTTCTGTGCCAACTCAATCATCCCATTCTATGCAACCTCAAGCGACACAGAACTGGCGAAAAGTGCCGGAAAGCGACTTGATGCGGTCATTTGTCACCTATGTGTTTGACAAGCAGCCGGAAGAAGTTTCGGTCGAGGACTTGGCGGCGATTAAATATATGCGGTTTTCCTGGATAGAAACCACTGCTTTTCACGGCTACGGAATCTATTGGAGTGAGGAAGACCCGCTGACGGCGAAGACATTTGAACCGAATTGCTTTTACTATCCGCTCACTTACGGGAGCAATGCGCTTGCATGGCGGGATTTGCAGTGCTTCACAGGGCTGACCGTACTGGATATGGGCAATATTGACGAAGATATCATCGACGACGAAGCGGATAATTCGTCCCGCACTCAGATATGCGATTTGGACAGCCTGACTAACTTGCGGGCATACAGAGGAGCCTATTATCAATCGTTAAATCACGTAAACTTTGCAGCCCCGGAGAAGATCACAGCATTGGATATCCGCTTGCAGGGGAAAGAGGATTTTGAGCTGCTTCTGGACTTCAAGAACCTTGTTTCACTTGATATTGGCTATGTGAGCAAGGAGAGCGACTATGCAAAGCTCGCGGAACTGAAGAAATTGGAAAGCCTGCGGCTCAGCTATTTTTTGGAAGACATCTCCTGGATATCTTCCCTCACCGGACTGAAGACCCTTGCCGTTGACAGATGCGATAATATAGAGGATTATTCTGTCCTGTATGGAATGCCGAACCTCACGGAGCTGACGTTGGACAATGCGGATAACCTTCTCGATATCAGTTTTGTCTCCAACATGCCCAAGCTGAAAAGCCTCCGGATAACGGACAGCAAAATCCTCAATATTAACCCACTCTCAAACATGCTGTCCATACAATCGCTGGTGTTGGAAGGCAACCATGAAATAAACGACTATTCACCCCTGGCGACACTGAGTAGCTTGCGGACACTTTCAGTGTCTGATCAGCAGGCAGTTTTGCCCGACCTTTCGGGCCACACACATCTGGAAACGGTGGAAGTTGGCGGGAAAAATCTTTCCGCAGTCAACCGCTCCCAATCGATAAAATCTCTTACATATCAAGGAAGAAACGTAAGCATAGATGCAGTGAGCGGCGCGGACTTTGCCCAGATGAGCAACCTGGAATCTCTCAGCATTCAGGCTTATATAGAAAGTCCTGTGGGCCTGGAAAAGCTGGAAAAGCTGCGATATCTGAATCTGATGGGTGGACTTACCTATGATGGCGACTGGTCACTAGTCTTTTCACTCCCTGTGCTGGAGGAGCTGATCATTAACGGCAGGTTTCGGATAAATCCTGAAAACATCCCGGATAACGACGTGTTGCGCGTACTCAATATTCAGATGCCGGAGTTTTTTGCGCTTAAAAACAACGAGAGGACATCGTGGGGAACAGCGGGGGATTACATTGCCAGGATGCATGGGTTGGAGGAGCTTTATCTGCCTGACATCAAACTGGAGTCGGTGGATTTTCTCAGCGAAATGGAGCAATTGCGGGTAGTGGACATCTCGAAGAACTACGTTGCAGATTTTGGCCCGCTCACGTCCTTGGAAAACCTGGAAGAGCTGTATTACGGAGGAAATCCGGTGCGCAACCTTGAGCTGCTGCCCGCGCAGGTGAAGCTCTACAACTACCGGTTTCCGGGTTACCTTTCGGCAACAGACCGACATTGGCTGGGGCTGTAACCCTGTCAGCAACAATTTGGACGGTTGATATTTGCCTCTATTGTGGTATACTGTTTTTCATCACCGGTTTGAAGTTGGACAAAAACTGCGCTCCCGGTTTCGCCGGGAGCGCAGTTTCCTGTTTGAGAGATATTTTGTTCCTGTGAAGAGGAGTCATTCATGATAAAGGCAGCCGAGCCCCCGGGAAAAATGGAGTTCCGCACGAACCTCGACACGAACTTCATAAAGATCATCGCAGTGGTCACCATGTTGATTGACCACATTGGCGCAATCTTTTTTCCTTATAATATGATCTTCCGGCTTGTTGGTAGAATCGCTTTCCCCTTGTTCTGCTACTGCATGACGGTGGGCATGGTCTACACCCGCGACATCGGGAAATACCTGCTGCGTCTCGGCATCTTTGCCCTGATATCCCAGCCGTGCTTCACCTTTGCGTTTCATTTTGACAATTTCCTGCCCAACCTGCTGTTTTCCTACAATGTATTCTTCAGCCTTCTGCTGGGCTTGTTGGGCGTCTGGGGCCTGCGAAAGGGCGGCTGTTGGATGCTTCTGTGGCCCGCCGCATTCGCAATTCTTGGCTTTGGAAAGTTCGACTACAATGCGCTGGGGCTTCTTTACATGACGGTGTTCTATCTGTGCCGCAAAAAAAAGGTGATTGGTTGCCTGCTCACTGCCTTTTTGATGACTGCACCATCGATAGCGATATTGATTGCCGGAGGCTTCACCAACTTGCCCGGCTATGCCTTCACCAAGATGATCTGGACAGGGAATTATCCCTATTCAATTGGAGGGCTACGCCTCGACCTGACTGTCACCACACTTTTGGCACTGCCCTTCATCTATATCACAACCAGAATATATCCGAAGCTTAATAGAATACTCTTTTATTGGATATATCCGGCCCATCTGCTGTTGTTCGGATTGATCAATCTGCTGTTTCTGCAGGGGAGAGGCTTCATGCAGTTTACACCATAAGCTGCTCCACAGGCAAAAAAAGAGCATGTGCTTTGCGGCACATGCTCTTTTTGACAGCTGAAGCGAATTACTCGGCGACAGACTCGGTGCTCTCTTCAGAGACTGTCTCGTCGGTGGTGGACTCCTCGAGAGTAGCGTCTTCCTCAGTAGAAGATTCCTCTTCAGTAGAGGACTCCTCAGAGGGAGCTTCTTCCACAGGAGCCTCAGTGGACTCCTCGGGGGTGCTCTCTACAGGGGTCTCGGTGGAGCTCTCGGACACGCTGGTCTCAGGCTCCTGGCTGGAGGTCTTGTCGTCTCCGCCGCAGGCAGCCATGCTGGTCAGAAGAGCAGCAGCCAGCAGAATTGCAAATACTTTCTTCATGTTGTAGTTCCTCCTTGTGTTGAACGTCCAAACCATTGTCAATCGGGCCTCTCGTGTCGAATCCAATCGAATTCGGCCTTTCCCGATGCAAGATGCATTATATCATGTGCAAGGTGCTGTGGAAAGTGGTAGAACTCCCATACAATTTGCACAATTCAAGGTCGCTTTTGGGCAATACCGAGTAAAAGTAAATAAAGTGTGAATGAAAGGAAAGAAATTACAGCGTATCTGGTATCAAAACGGTTAAAATTTGCTATCAAGTTGGAAATATCAACAAATATTTGCATATTAGTTGATTTACTGCCGATTCTTGCATTCAGGGCAAAAAATAGGGCCCAACCGGGAACGCTTAAACGCTTCTCCCAGTTGGGCAAAGTATTATTGCAGGCTAGCGCAGGAACCGGAAATCCTCCACATCGAAGACGCCCTGATCCGTTACCCGGAGTTGGGGCAGCACCGGCAGTGCCAAAAAGCTGAGGGTCAGGAAAGGGTCAAGTTTTGCCTTGATGCCCATGCTGTGGGCCAGGTCCGCCATGCTTCTTTGAGAGGAAATCAGCTCGTCGGCGCTCTTATCGCTCATAAGGCCTGCGATGGGCAGAGGGAGGCTATCGGCAACTTTGCCGTCTTTCACCAAAACATAGCCGCCACCCATTTTTTTCAGCGCCTTGGCTGCCGCCAGCATGTCGTCGTAATTCTGTCCGGCGACGATAATATTGTGGGAGTCGTGGGCGACGGTGGTGGCGATTGCACCCTCTTTGAGCCCGTAGCCCCTGAGCAGGCAGGTGCCCACATTGCCGGTGGCGTGGTGACGTTCGATGACCGCCAAGTGGCAGAGCTTGCCGCTTTCCAGTCCGGCTGCCACCTTTTCGGGCGAGGCGAGACGCTTCTTGGAAATAATCTGCCCCGGTATCAGCTTGATGACCGGATAGCACCCGTCGGACAACGGCTTCGCTTCCAGCTGTTTTGCGGAGAGGGTTGCAAAGTTAACGGTGTTGGGGTGCTTAACTGCTTCTGGCAGGGAATATTCCTCGGCGCGAAAGCGCCTGCCGTCCTTGTAGACGCTGTGCAGCTCCAGATTACCCAAGCTTTCCAGCACCACCAAGTCGGCCCGGTAGCCCGCGGCAACTGCGCCCAGCTGGTGGAGGCGGTAGATGCGGGCGGCGTTGATCGTCGCCATCTGTATTGCCCGGATTGGCTTCATACCCAAGGAGACCGCCCTGCGCACACAGTGAAGGATCGTGCCCTCGCGGCGGATGTGATCCAAGTGCTTGTCGTCTGAGCAAAAGGCCATCCAGGAGGTGTCCACCTTCTGGCCGATTGCCCCGGTGAGAATTGCATCCAGGTTTTTCGAGGCGCTGCCCTCTCGCACAAGAACGGCGATTCCGGCGCGCAGCTTCTCCAGCGCCTCCTTCCAGGTGACGCTCTCGTGATCGGTGAGGATTCCCGCCGCCCGGTAGGCCTGCAGTCCCCGCCCTGTGACAGAGGGGGCATGGCCGTCGATCACCCGGTCGCGGAAGAGTTCAAGCTTGCGGAGTACCTCCCGGTCGCAGTCGGCTATGCCGGGGTAGTTCATCACCTCGCCGAGGCCCAGTATCTGCGGCTCATCCAGGAAATGGATCATTTCCTCCGGCCCCAGCGCTGCTCCGGCGGTTTCAAAGGCGGTTGAGGGCACACAGGAGGGGAGCTGGTAGTAAATGTTTACCGGGAGCCGGAGGGAGGTGTCCAGCATCCAGCGGATACCCTCCGCGCCGGAGACATTGGCGATTTCGTGGGGATCGGCGATCATGGTTGTAACCCCGTGGGCAGCCTCTTCCAGAGCCAGCACCAGCGGCGTAGCCATGGAGGATTCCACATGGCAGTGGGCGTTGATGAAGCCGGGGCAGACGACCCGCCCGCCCAGATCAACCAGCTCCGCAGGGGTGTCGTAGCTGCCTACTCCCGCAATGTAGCCGTCGGCGATGGCGATATCTCCGGGAAGGAGTTCACCGGTGAATACATTGACAATGCGGCAGTTTTTCAGCACAAGGTCGGGCTGCTCCCGGCCCATAGCGACGGAAATCAATCTGTCGGTCATGAAAGTAATCCTTTCTTTTGCCGAAGTTCAGGGCGTTTCGTTGTGGAATTCGTGGCGCAGCATGGAGTAGCACACATCGTCGTAGGGAGCGCCGTCCACCAGCTTTCCAGCGTTGCGCAGGGTGCCGTCGTAGTGGAATCCGCACTTGAGAATCACCCGCTTGGAGGCCACATTGAAAGGGTAGTGGTTGACGGTCACCATCTCCAGCCGCAGCTCCTCAAAGGCGTATTCCAGCACTCTGCGCGCCGCCTCTGTGGCGTAGCCCTTGCCCCACCAGGGACGGCCCAAAGCGTAGCCCAAATTGCGGGCGCGGTCATTTGTGCGCCGATAGTCGTTGTGCAGGCCGATGGACCCGATGACCCTGCCGGAAATATCCTCAACAATTGCCCAGGTTTCTTTGCGCTGTATAAAGGTTTTCAGTACACGCCGGGAGGATTCCCGGCTGCTGTGGGGAGACCATCCGGCGGGAGGCCCCACCGCAGGGTCTCTCGCATATTCGTACAAGTCGTCCAGATCGCTGTTCCGAAAAGCCCGCAGAGTCAGGCGCGGGGTCTCCAGCGTCTTCATGCCCAATAAGCCCATGTCGCTCAAACGCTCCTCAATCTTGCTTCCTCATATTGTACCACAATACGAGGCGATGAGAAAGTCTCTGCGGCAGATTCCTCCCGGTGCAATAGTTGACAAGGATTGGGCACGATTTGGATGTTGCCACTGAATAAAACATGGTATACTTGAGATATGCTTTTTTGGAATAAGAATCAGAAAGGAATGATCATAATATGAGCGACAAGCCAAAGTATCTGGATCAGAGCTATTCCCCCAAAGAGAGGGCGGCTGATCTGGTTTCGCGCATGACACTGGAGGAAAAAGCCTCACAGCTGCGTTACGACGCGCCCGGGGTGGAGCACCTCGGCGTGCCCCGGTACAACTGGTGGAACGAGGGGCTTCACGGCGTGGCGAGAGCTGGTACGGCGACCATGTTTCCCCAGGCCATCGGGCTGGCAGCAATTTTTGACGAAGCATATATGGAGGAGGTCGCCGAAGTCATCTCGGTGGAGACCAGGGCGAAATACAACGAAAATGTCCGGAAAAATGACAGGGACATCTATAAAGGGCTGACGCTTTGGTCGCCCAACATCAATATCTTCCGCGATCCCCGCTGGGGCAGGGGTCACGAGACCTACGGGGAAGACCCATACCTCACCGCCCGGCTGGGCGTGGCGTTTATCAAGGGAATTCAGGGGAAGGGCGAGCGCCTGCGCGCGGCTGCCTGCGCCAAGCACTATGCGGTTCACAGCGGGCCGGAGGGCATCCGCCACGAGTTTGACGCCATTGCCACCCCGAAAGATATGGAGGAGACCTATCTGCCCGCCTTCGAGGCTGCGGTCAAAGAGGCGAAGGTCGAGGCGGTCATGGGCGCCTACAACCGCACCAATGGGGAGCCCTGCTGTGGAAGCGAAACGCTGCTGGACAAAATCCTGCGCAAAAAGTGGGGCTTTGACGGGCATGTGGTCTCTGATTGCTGGGCGATCGCGGACTTCCACATGTACCACCATGTGACCAAGACCGCGCCGGAATCGGCGGCGCTGGCGCTGAAAAACGGGTGCGACGTCAACTGCGGCGTCACCTATCTGCACCTGCTGCAAGCTTATCAGGACGGCTTGGTCACCGAGGGGCAGATCACCACAGCGGCGGTGCGGCTTATGACCACGCGGATTCGCCTTGGGCTGTTCGACGATGACTGCGAGTTTGACGACATCCCCTACGAGATCAATGACTCCAAAGCGCACAACGCCAAATCTCTGGATGCAGCCCGCAAGTCAATGGTTCTGCTGAAAAACAACGGGATTCTGCCGCTGGACAAGTCTGTGATCTCCTCCATCGCGGTGATCGGCCCCAATGCAGACAGCCAGACGATGCTGAAGGGCAACTACTCCGGTACGGCCTCCCGCTACACAACCATCCTGGAGGGCATTCGCGATGAGGTGGGCGAGGATGTGCGGGTGTACTACTCCGAGGGCTGCCATCTCTACAGGGATAGGGTGGAGGATTTGGCGCTGCCGGACGACCGCCTTTCTGAGGCCGTGTCGGTTGCCGAGCGCGCAGACGTTGCGATCCTCTGCCTTGGCCTGGACGCCACGATAGAGGGGGAGCAGGGAGACGCGGGCAACGCGGAGGCCAGCGGCGATAAGGCGACGCTCGACCTGCCGCCCCACCAGCAAAAGATGTTGGAGGCAGTGGTTGCTACCGGAACGCCGGTAATCCTGGTGCTGGGAGTCGGCAGCGCCCTGTCTGTGGGCTGGGCGGACGAGCACTGCGCCGCTATCCTGAACGCCTGGTATCCCGGCAGTCATGGCGGTAGGGCAGTAGCCGACATCCTCTTTGGGCGGGTGTCCCCCGGCGGAAAGCTGCCTGTCACCTTCTATAAGAGCACGGACAGCCTGCCGGAGTTCACCGACTACTCCATGAAGAACCGCACCTACCGCTATATGGGGGAGGAGGCGCTCTATCCTTTTGGATACGGCCTTACCTACTCCAATGTGGAGGTGAAGGGGAGAAGCCTGCCGAATTCCGGGGAAAAGGATGCGCCCATCCGCCTGACAGTGGAAGCAGTCAACAGCGGGGGATTTGGCGTGGAGGAGGTTGTGCAGTGCTACATCAAGCCGCTGGACACGCCGGATGCCGTGCCGAACCACAGCCTGTGCTGGTTTGGCCGTATCCCGCTGGCGGCGGGAGAGAGCAAGACGCTGGAAATTGAGATTCCAGCCACTGCGCTGACTACCGTGAATGAGGAAGGGGAGCGGGGCGTGACAGCCAGCCGTTTCCGCATCTGGGTCGGCACCAGTCAGCCGGACGCGAGGAGCGCAAAGCTTGCCGGAAAAGAGCCATTCAGCTTTGAGTATACTGTAGGCTAATAAAAAATCCCCGCACTTGTGAGAGTGCGGGGATTTTTTGCTGTCAGGTTACATGGAATCGGAGGGCAGAGCGTCAATTTTCGAGAGCCACTGCTTCATCACAGCTGCATCGTAGGGCGGAAAGCCCGTGATGTAGTGGTTGCCGCCGGTTTTGCCGTCCACTGTCCACTCCAGTAGGTAGAGCTTTTGGCTTCCCGGCAGAATGCGGAGCTCGCCCACCGTTACGTTTTCGTTAGCGGGGGAGAGACAGCTGCCGGCCAGCAGCACAGCGTCGGTGTCACCGTCCAGCACTCGCCACTCCACGTTCCTGATTCCGCGGCTGTCGTTGCCCAGCACAATGCGGTGCGTCCAGTCCTCCAGCTCGTCCATCATCAGGCAGATGGGCTGCTGTACTCGTGTGATATAGCCAAATGCACGCTTTTTGGCAAAGTAGTAGTCCACCACGGCGTCGGAGATTTGGGGCCAGCCATCCAGCATGTTCCACCAGATAATGCCGGTTCGCCGCCACTTTTTGATTCGTGTACGCTCGATGAAGAACTTTTTCGCCTCCGCCTGGGAGACCTGGGAGAGCAGTGAAAACTCCTCCAGCGTGTCGGGCACGGCGCCGAATAGAATCTGCACCTGATCCGCCATTAGTTGGTTGCGGTTGTAGCCGCGGCGCCCGGCGGGGAGATAGTCGGTGTTGTGTGTTTCCCACACATCGTTATCCCAGGGCCACAGCTTGTCCGCCGGGATGAACCTGGCCAGCGATTCGGGAGAGGGACAGCCGTGATAGCCGCATTCGCTGATAAAATGCGCGCGGGAGTGCTTGTAAAAGTCGTCCTTGAAGTAGGCGCGCGCACCCCAGTTGTGCTGCTCCGGCACATCGTACCGCTCAATATAGGGCGGGATATAGGGGGAGGAGGGGAGGAACAGACGGTAGGGGTCGTGATTTCGCACCGCTCTGGGCAGAACCTCCCGTGTGATGGCGTTGTAGCAGTTTTCTTTGCTGGCAAAACCCATACCGCAGTAGAACTCATCCACCTCATTGTCCCCAGCCCACAGGATAATGGAGGGATGGTTGCGCAGCTTTTTGATCACTGAGGCGGCTTCTTCCTCCAGTGTGTGGAAGAGTGCATCCTCCTGGGGATAGAGGGCGCAGGCCATAGCAAAATCCTGCCACACCATCAATCCCTGCTCGTCGCACAACTCAAAGAAGCGGTGATCCTCATACACATTGCCGCCCCAGCACCGCACAATGTTGCATCCCGCTTCTGAAAAAAGGGCGATTGCTTGCTCGTACCGACTGGCATCCCGGCTGTGCATGGCGTCCAGCGGCACCCAATTGCTGCCCTTTGCCAAAATGGGGCAGCCGTTGACGCGGATGAGGAATTCTCCCTCGTCGCCGGGCTTCATGACCTGTTCGATCTCCACCTTGCGGATGCCGATGCGCTCTGTCTTGGAGTCCACGACCTCGCCGCGGTGGAGGAGCTCCAAGGTGACGTTGTAGAGGTTGGCGTCCCCGTAGCCTCTGGGCCACCACAGGCGCGGATTTTCGACAGTTATGCTTCCATCCGCCGCAGTGAAGAGCAGCGGACGTTCCACCGCAAAGCCATCGCCGGAGATTCGCAGAGTAAAGCCCTCCAGTGTAGCTGCATCAGTTTCAAAGCGGACACTGTAGCGGAGCTGCGCGCGCTTTTCGTCGGCAGAAACGGTGGCGTAATAGCTCTGCGTGATTCTGGTTGCTTTGCGGCGGCGGATAGAAACGCCGCGCCACAGCCCCGCCGAGGGGAACCTTGGCATGATATCCCATCCGAAGGAGTGGGGAGGTTTGCGCTGCCGGACATACTCCACCGAACCGTCGTTGCCGGTGGCGAGCACTGGAAGCTCATCTGCCCGCGCGTGGTTGAGCGCAGAGGCTATGTGAATGCGGATGGTATTGACTGCACCGGGATGTGCGGCTTCTGTGATGTCCAGAACATGCTCGATCAGCATGTTCTCACAGCTGCCCACAGGGCAATCGTTGATGTACACCTGCGCGTAGAGGTTGACACCCTCAAGTACAAGCTCCAGCATTTCACCCACCATGTCCTCCGCCAGGAAGAAGCTGCGTTCATACTCCCACTCGCAGAATTCATACGGACGGAAATGGTAGAGGTTTTCGCCATAGAAGGGATCGTCTTCAATTCCGGCGCGTGCCAAATCCAGCTCCACGTTGCCGGGAACCTGCGCGGAGATGTTTTTCCATTCCTCTCCGATGTTTTCCGTGCGGTAGCGAAGCGACCATTCTCCATTCAGTGACAACACAGCTATCAGCCCCTTTCAACTTGTCTCAGCCCGATTATATGGCATTGGAGCGAAGAATGCCATAGCTTTTTTGAATATATACGACAAAAGCAAGGACGATAGTAGCATCGCCCTTGCTTTTGCTGCGGTATGATGAACGAATAGCTAATCCTTTGTCTGATGCTTCGCCTCTCGCCAGCCCGTTATGCCAACGCAGAGCATGGCGGCTACGGGAAAAACCAGCCAGCCGGGATGCCAGGCATTCCAGATAAACCCGATGGCCAAAAAGACCATTGAGGCCAGCGGCATGATGGAACCCCACACCCAGCCGTTGCGCTTATCTTTTTCCTGCTCCTCCATATGGGCTGCATTGTTGGCGATAATCCCCTCCGCGTTCAGCGCTGAGCCCGCATTGATAAAGAGGAAGGTTGCAATCGCCCACAAGGGCGGCAGAATCGCCATGGCTCTGTCATGGGAGGTTTCAGGCAGTAGGAGGGCGGCGATGCAACTCAGCAGAACCAACACCACGCCCAGCACGATCAGCCAGCCGAAGCGTTTGCGCCGGGCAGTCTGCGCGTTCCGGAATTCTCGGAGGAAGGCCGAATCAAACAGAAGGGGCTGGGATTCCAGTTCGCCATAGCGTTTTGGCCGAAATGCCTGTGCAATGATGATGGCAGTGCCGACAGCGGTTCCCAGAAGAAAGAAGATATTGCCGCGGTTCTCCCCTGGAATGAAGATAAAGATGATCGAGAGGATGATGACCGCCACGCCGATGCTGAGTTGCAGCGCCTTCTGGCGCTTGGATTGGAGAAAGCCGTCCACCATTTCCCGGTTGGCATAAAACCCCGGTTCTTCGCTTCCGGTGGCATCTCCTGTGTCATCCTTCAGCAGATAGTCCAGGGAAACGCTGTAGAGGCTGCTGATCTGGAGAAGCTTTTCCGTTTCCGGGAAGCCCTGCCCGCTTTCCCATTTGCTGACTGCCTGGCGGGAGACTCCCAACTGGTCAGCCAGATCCTCCTGGGATATACCGTTCTCTTTTCGAATGTTTCTGAGCTTTTGATAGAATTCCATTGATAATCACCTCGAGCTCATGCTAGCAAATGAGTGGGGCTTCAACTACCAACCTGGGCTTTCTTTTTGTCAACCTCAGGTTGCAAATGCGCTACAAAGCCATTTTTTGAGATTTTGCGTTTCAGTTCACGGCGCAGTCACCGACATTGATTTCACCTACCAGATTGCAGGACAGGAGCCGGGCGGCTTGCTCCGGCGTGTCGGAATTGCCCAGCACCCACATCAGTTTCGTCACCGCCGCCTCTGTGGTCATGTCCAGCGCCGAAATGACGCCCACTGAAAGCAGGCGCTGCCCAACCTCGTAAATATTCAGATTGCTGCCATCGTACAGGCACTGGCTGCAAACCAATACGGTCACGCCGGATGCGCAGATATCCTCCAGCTTTTTCAGCAAATCCCGGTGGAGATAGTGGATACCGCCCAGGCCAAAGGCCTCAATGACGATGCCCCGGTAGCCGACGTCAATGAGAGCGTCCAGCACCTCCGGACGGGTTCCGGGAATCAGCTTGAGCATGAAAACATCGGTACAGAGCTCCTTTTGCAGCTGGAACGGATGGGGCGGAGCGGTTTGCTGCCGGTAGATGCGGATACCGTCCGCAAAAATCTGTGCCATATCGATGGCATTGATGCTCTGGAAGGCGTCGAAGCCCAGGGTGCTGGTTTTGACTGCCCTTGCCCCATTGATGACCTTGCGGTCAAAGGCCACCAGCACTCCCTGCATTTCCGCCTCGATAGCTGCGACAGCGGTGGCCAGGTTGATGTGAGCATCCGTCTGGGGATGGGTGATGGGTATCTGAGAGCCTGTCAAAACAACGGGCTTATCCAGGCCCTGCAGCATGAAGCTGAGAGCCCCGGCAGTGTAGGCCATGGTGTCGGTGCCGTGGGTGATGATGACTCCGTCACAATCAGGGAGGCAGTCGTACACCTTTTCCGCGATCACCTGCCACTGTTCCGGCTGGATGTTGGAGGAATCCATTTGCAGGACATCCTCGTAGGTAAAGGCAATGTCGTCGTAAAGGGGGCAGAGGTATTGCAGCAGATTCTCCGAGCTCTCCCTGGGGGCCAGCCCCGATTTGCCCGCCGCCGAATTGATGGTGCCGCCCGTTGCGAGCAGCTTGATTCTCTTCACAGAGGAGTCTCCTTCCTGTACCGGTGATCCAGCTACGAGGGTCAGGACTTGGGCCGCAGGTTCCGCAGGGTGATGGTCAGCGTGCCGTCGGGGTTTTCCACCAGCTGCACCTGGCCGGGGTCTTGGAATAACTCGGCAGGGCATTTCAACTCAATGCCGTTGTCGGCGGCAAATTTCTGCACCTTGAACTCCCGTTTGACAAAGGGTTTGTCCAGCATGACCTGGTGGGGGAGGCCATAGTCTTTCGCTAGGGCTACAAATTCCGTTTTAGCCGCCTCGTTATCCCCGTAGGCCCTGGCCACGACGTTTTCCAGCACCAAGCCGTCTTCTTCCTGATACTCCTCCGCCTCCAGCAGAAAAGCAGCCTTAATCTTAGCGGCGGCCTCCAGATTGCCGTCGTAATACTTGCTGCCGATTTCATCGGCAATTTCCTGAATGGCTTCGGCGGCCTCTTTTTTTGAAAGCTCCGTCTCGCATTCCAGGAAGAGTTTGGAGAAGTATTCTATCTTCTCCCCGTTGACGCCGTGGGGTTTTTCCAGCACCCGCATCACCATTGGGTCGTATGGAATGAGGCAGGCCTCCTCCACATTAGTGGCGGTGAGAGGCAGCACAGTGGTATTTTTGATGATGTGGTTTTCGACGCCGCCGTTGGCTCCGGCGGTCAGCTTGTGGGTAAAGCACTCACCGTAATTGAGCTTGACAATGGCCAGGTAGGACTTGCCGGACTGGTCGAAGGCCGCCACCAGGACGTCGGCCGGAGGGATATCCTCGTTGCCCTCCATCAGACCGGCGAGCCGCTCACAGAGGCGGCGGCTCATGTCGGAAAAATGGAGCTCTCCCTTTTGGTAGCCCTTTACCATGTTGTAGACTGCGGATTCGGCAGTGAAGGTGGCCTCCCGGGCTCCCGGGTTGTGCAGCAGTCTCCGGACATGTTTGCCGACAAATTCACTGGAGATTTCACTTTCCATCTCCAGTTCCGCGTCGGAGTAGCGGCACTCGTCCCCGCGATTGCCGAGTGTGTGTAGAATTGCGTGGGTAATTTGCAGTGCCATCGTATTCTTATCCTCCCAAAGAGTAGTCTTTCTATTCTACCATTTTGCACCATTTCTTTCAATGAGCTGTAACAAAAAAGAAGGGGGGAGGAAGGCGCTTTGCCTTCCTCCCCTTATTTGTCGTTTGAACGGGATATGGATTCTATTCAGAGCTCAAATATTCATCAGCGGGCAAAATTAGCCTGTCCGCGATTTTTACTACGCGGGTTGCGATTTTGCTGATGAAATAGCGGTCATGTGAGATAAACAGAAGGGTACCCTTGTAATCGGCGAGGGCCTCCTCCAGCATTTCCCGGGTCTCGATGTCGATGTGGTTGGTGGGCTCATCCAGTATCAACAGATTCATGGTGCCCTGCAGCAGGATAGCCAGTTTCAGAAGCACTTTCTCCCCTCCGGACAGCGCGGAAACCCGCTTGTACACCCTGTCGCTGAAGAAGTAATATCTTGCCAGGATGTTTCTGGCTTCTCCCTCTGTGCAGATGTAGCCTTGCTTGAAGACTTCCAGCACGGTGGCCTTGTCGTTTTCAAAGCGGATTTCTTGGGGGATGTACCCGATTTGCACACTGGGCCCCACTTGAAGTATCCCGGAATAGAGGTCGTTCTCGCCGAGAATACAGCGAATCAGGGAGGTTTTGCCGGTGCCGTTGTCGCCGATCAGACACAGCTTTTCCCGTTCCGCCAGGAGCAACTCCGCATGAGAAAACAGCTCGTTTTCACCCAGTGAAAGGGAGAAGTCTTCCAGCTTGACGACTTCATAGCCGGAACGGCTCCCTGAAAACTGAATGGGAATAGCTGTTTTTTGCAGTTGCGGCCGCTCCAGCAGCTCCATCTTTTCGAGACGGTGCTCCAGCATTTTCGCTTTCTTAAACATCATTTCGTTGTCGCCCTGAGCGCCCCACTCCCGGAACCGCTTGATCGCGGCTTTCATTGCGGCGACCTTTTTTTGCTGGGTCTTGTATTGCTCAAACTCGATCAGCAGCTGTTCCTCTTGGGCTTTTATCGCCTGGGAATAGTTGCCGTGATACAGGGTGCACAGCCCCTTGTCCAAGATCACTGTCTTGGTTGCGACCTTGTCGAGGAAGTAGCGGTCGTGGGAAATCAGGATGACCGTGCCCCGATACCCACGAAGATAACCTTCAAACCATTCCAGGGTTTTCATGTCGAGGTGGTTGGTGGGCTCGTCCAGCAGCAGGATATCCGGTTGCCGCAGGATGACGGATGCCAGCTTGACGATGGTCTTTTGGCCGCCGCTGAGCACATTGAAGGGCCGATCCAGCAGCTCATGCAGCTGGAAACCGTTGACCACCTTGTCCAAAGTCTCCTGCATTTCGTACCCGCCCAGGGCGGTGAAGCGATCCTGCAACAGGGCGTACCGCTCCATGATTTGATCCATTTGATCAGGGTCAATATCCGCCGCCATTTGAGCTTCCAGGCTGCGCATTTCAGACTCCGCTTCCCGCACCTCTCGAAAGGGCTCGGACAATACGGCCTCCGTAGTAGCGTCCGAAAGGTAGAGGGTTGGAATCTGTTCCAGATAGCCGACGGTGGCGCCGCGGCGAATGCTCACAGTGCCAAGGTCGGGAGTCTCCTGCCCCGCAATCATGCGGAAAATTGTGGTCTTGCCTGAACCGTTGCGGCCTACTAGGGCCACGCGATCCTTGGTCATGACCTCAAATTCCGCGCCACAGAGGACATTTTTGAATCCAAAGTTTTTCGTAACACCATTCATTCCTATTTCAATCATTTTAAGCAGCTCCTTTGTTGTAAACTGAATGGCAGCTATAACAAAAGGCCCGCTGTGATTCCATAGGAAAAGGCGGTAATGATTGGGTTTTTGCTCCGCACAAAAAGGATAGGTAGCAGTTATACCGGCTGTATCCTTTTCCCGCCTCAGCCTATTTTACAACAGACCTTGTACGGAGCACCCGGGCATCGGTTCTGCAGATTACTACTTGCAGAATCATTTCGCGTGTCAAGTTACCTCACCCCCCAGCTTGTTTTGTACAGTGTAACACAAACCTGTAGAAAGGAAAAGACAGTTTATTGCACTACCTCACTTACCACCCGAGCACCGCTCGCGGAAGCGAGCCATCCAGCAAATAAAGCCACAGCAGGATAAGCACGCCAAAAAATATCCAGATTATGCCGAGGACAAGCTTTACATACTGTATTTCGACGCTGTTGATCATGGCCATTTTGCTTTTTTTGAGCTGCTTAACTGCTGAAACAAGAGCCAAAATACCAAGCACGAGGCTCAATACACCACAAAAAGTTGCAAATACCAGATTATACACAGGCGTAAATAGCATTTCATATCACCTCACAGGGAGTATAGCACAATGGGAAGCTTGTTCAAGAAAACATTGTGTAAAGCACGTATATTAGGGTGGCAGGAGGAGAATAGTGTGCTACAATATAGTTAGCTTGTAGTAACAAATTGCAGACGAGATATATGGCAGTGTATTCTATAAAAATACGATTGGAGTTTATAATGATGGTTGATGAATTTATTGTCAGGGAGTATC
>JBKEBS010000136.1:0-3442 GCA_047973265.1 Oscillospiraceae bacterium | reverse complement strand
CTAACTCTTTTCCTGTGTACATTATACGGGGTCAGGCCATTAATGGAAAGTTAGAATATGGAGAATTACCTTTATATAAATTACTAAGATGGTTGGATTGCATGGACAGAGTCCGCAAAAAAGTTCCATTCTTTCCGGCGCTAGCACAAGAAAGCCTCCACCTTTGTAGATGGAGGCAGGCATATAGAGCTATTGTAAAGAGGGAGGGTAGACATTCAAATAGGCAGATTTGGAAAGTGATACATCATTAATCTTCTGGTTCAAAATATCACTAAATAGTACGCTCGATTTTTCATCTGGCGTGTCCATTTCGTGTCCAATTAGCATGATTTTGTGTAGTTTTGTATGAAGTTGGAGGTGGAGAAAATGGCGTATTAATGCGGTTTTTGTGATTGAGGCATACAGCGTTAACGGACTTTGACTCCGTCATTCGATGGTTCGATTCCATCCGGGCCAACCACCAGCTTGAAAGCTGGACACAATTCGCGCTCTTGGCTATGCTGAGAGCGTGTTTTTTTGCGTTCGCCCATTATCCGGATTCCCCGACTAATTGCCGTGGTGCTCGCCGCTGCAATTGCAATTAGCCTGTTCATTCTGCGGCAGCGTACCTGCCAGAAGCTCCTCTACCGCCGTATCCGCGTCGCCGGATATCCCGCCAAACAGGAGAATCCCAGCATCCTTCAGGGCCTGCCGTGCACCTTCACCGATTCCGCCGCAGATCAGGGTATCAACGCCCTGCTGCCGGAGGAACCCGGCCAATGCGCCGTGACCGTTTCCATCTGTGCCGATGATGGTGGAACTGCTGACTTTTCCATCAGCTATGGTGTATAGTTTGAACAGTTCCGTGCGGCCAAAATGCTGAAAAATCTGGCCGTTTTCATAAGTAACAGCGATTGTCATGCGACTGTCTCCTTTACCACCTGCAATATGGGCTTAATTGCCTCCAGAATGCTGTCATCCACTGCTTCGATTGTGCCGGAATCGGTGGCGGCAGACAGCTCCGGGTTGATGGGCAGCTTGCAGACAGTTTCTATGTGGTGCTTTTCGGCGATTTCGTCTATATGGCTTTCACCAAAAATCCGGTGCTCTTTGTCACAGTTGTCACAGCGGAAATAGCTCATGTTTTCCACCAGCGCCAGGACGGGAATATTCATCATGCCGGCCATGTTGACCGCTTTCTCAACGATCATTCCCACCAGCTCCTGGGGCGAGGTGACCACGACGATGCCGTCCACTGGCAGGGACTGGAACACGGTGAGCGGAACATCGCCGGTGCCGGGCGGCATGTCCACAAACATGTAGTCCACATCGCTCCAGACGACATCAGTCCAGAATTGCTTGACCGTTCCCGCGATAACCGGCCCCCGCCAGACAACCGGATCTGTGTCGTTTTCCAGGAGCAGATTCGTGGACATAATGCGGATTCCCGTTTTACTCTGCACAGGGAAAAGGCCGATGGAGGTGCCTGACGCCTTCTCCTGTATGCCGAACGCCCTTGGAATGGACGGCCCTGTGATATCCGCATCCAATATGGCGGCGGTGTATCCGGCCCTTTGAGCGGCCACGGCCAGCAAGGTTGTGATCAGGGTTTTGCCCACGCCGCCCCTGCCGCTGACAACTCCGATTACTTTTTTGATGTTGGAAAGCTCATGGGGCGCTTCCCTGAAATCGACCGGCTTTCTCTGCGCGCATTCCTCGCCGCAGCCGGAGCACTGCCCATTGCACCCATCACTCATGATTAACTCCATCCTCCCATTGCTCTCTCAGTTAGATTATTGACTCCAGATAGTATATTCCATTCATGCAATATGTCAAATTCACCCGGGGAGTTGTCACCCCCTCACCTGATTCCTGTACTCCCTGGGGGACAGCCCCATGATCTGCTTGAAGACGCGGGAAAAGTACAACGGGTCGCGATAGCCATATGCCAGGGCAATATCCTTGACCGGGCGGCTGGTGAAGTAGATTTCCTTGCTGGCTGCTTGAATTTTCATGCGCAAAAAGTAGTCGATGGGTGAGGACTGGGTGTAGCGCCGGAAGAGAAGCTGCAGGGAGGAGGCACTGTAAGGCGTTTTGCGGGCAAGTTCGGTCAAGGTCAGGTTTCGGTGCAGATTCTCCTTCATGTAGTGGATGATATCCCGCACCGCCGTCTCCCCCCGGCTGTTTGAGCCTACATCAGTGACATAGTGAGTGATGGATGCCAGCATGTGGGAGACGATCTGGCTCAAATAGAAGTAATTGTCAAAGGTGTATTTATTTTTCATGATTTCAAAGCACTCTGCGAACAGGGATTCCAGCAGTTCACACCCTGCGGCCTGTAAATTGAGCGCCCCCCGCAGGTGGTCGGGAACCAGCGCCTTAAGGGTTTGAAATCCGCTGACGTGAACCCAATAAATACTCCATGGATTTTCACTCGACGCCCTATATTCATGGGGTGTATTGGGCGGCAGAAAAGCTACCTGACCGATTCCCAACGAGAAGGGCTTTCCCCCGCCGACCTGAATCGAGCCCTCGCCGTCGTTGCAGTAGATGATCAGCCAGGTGGGGCAGCCCTGGGGACGCTTGAGATAGTGGTGCAGGGCGCTGGGAAAATACCCTATGTCGGTGACATAGAGCATGCTGAACAGCGGGTCGTCCAACATTGTTTGCAGAAAGTCGGAGGGGACGACAAACAGCCGCTCATTGCGAAAGCCATCCATTTTTTCATATGTCGTATCCATAGGAAAAGAGTATCAGAAAAGCGCCGGAAGGACAAACCCGGATTTGACCGGCATTTCGGAAATATTATGATATAATCCATGTTTTTTGCGATATCCTTCATTGTATTACCCATTTGGCGTTGCTATACTATATTGAAATATAGATTGGGAACAGGGGTTGAGAATAAATGGGTATATCGGCAAAGGATCGGCAGCGCCTGCGGGAGCTGGCCTCACATCAGCTGGAATTGGCAAACAGCCCTGTTATGCAGGAGCGTATTGCGGATTGGAAGGTACTGAACAATTTCCGCATGAACAGGCCCATGATCCTGTTGGAGATGGGCACCTTCGAGCAGGAGACTATCCCGGACAGGCTTATCTGCGAGGGGAAAGAGGCTAGTAGCCTACGTCATCTTAATAATAGGATACAAGCATTTCAACTTAACTCTTGCATCTGAGGTAGTAAAGTGCCAATCGACAGCTTTAACAGCGACATTTCGGTCAATAGTCCATGCTAAAATTTCTTGGTTGAGCAAATCCAAGCTTGGGATTCGTCTGCCCAAGCATTGCCGTTCTAATACGGACAATTCAATCTCGGCAATATTAAGCCAACTGCCGTGCTTCGGGGTGTAATGGATTTCCAAGCGGCTGGCAAGCTGTCGTGCTTTTTCAGGCGGAAATGCCTCATAAAGCGATGAGATGTTGTGCGTATTCAAATTGTCCATGACAAGACACACCGTCGG
>JBKEBS010000135.1:0-4068 GCA_047973265.1 Oscillospiraceae bacterium | reverse complement strand
GGAAGTAGATGTCACATGCCCGGCGCGTTTAAGCCAGCTTTTGAGCGTATCAATGCAGATGCCCAGATCCGTAGCGACCTGTCGAGCTGGATGATGTTGCTCAACAACCATCCGAACCGCGCCCTCCCTAAATGCTTCATCGTAACGCGGTGGAGCTTCACCTTTTCTTGATTTGTTTGACATGTTTTTTGCCTCCTTCTTTCAGTATACACGATTGGCTGCGTGTCTACCATTTCGAGAAGGGGGACAATCCTCAAACCCGGAGGCGGGGCTTCTTTGCCTGGAGGGCAGCTTCGCGAAGCCGGTGTACGGGCGATCCTACGGTATTCTCTGCCGTGTCCACAGCGATGGAGAGGTGGCCTTTGGGGAGGATTCCGTAGCGGTGAAGGGCTCCACTCGCACTCGCCTGCTGCTCAGGGTGTACAACCCGGAGGAGTGGGCAAATGGGGAGGACGCTGTTGGGGAACTGCTGGCCTTGAACCCCGATTTCGAGTGGTTGATGGAGCGCCACAGCGCCGCCCATGGGGAACTGTTCGACCGCTGTGAGATCAATCTTTTCCCCGAAGGGGAGCCTGTGGATTGCACTTCCGGTGAACTGGCGGACAGGGCCAGAGCGAGCGGAACGCCGGATGTCGCGCTGATTCAGCAGCTCACCGACTACGGGCGCTACCTGCTGATCTCCTCCACCGGGGCGCTTCCCGCCAATCTGCAGGGGGTGTGGAACGGGGACTACTCTCCACCCTGGCAATGCGATTATACCATGGATGAGAACATAGAGATGAACTATTGGCTGGCTTTTCAAGGAAATTTATCCGAGTTGCCGGAAGCCTACTACGGCCTGTTCCTCTCACAGCAGCCCCAGTGGCGGGAAAACGCCCGCAAACTGTTCGACTGCGGCGGGGTGCTGGCACCCATCAAATCCACTGTGGACGCCCTTTCCCACCATCAGAACAGGGAGTGGATCTGGCCGTTCTGGACAGCGGGGGCGGGGTGGATCGCCAGCCTGTTCTACGAGCACTATCTCTTCACGGGGGATGAAAATCTCCTCCGGGAGGAGACCGTTCCGCTGCTGGAGGAGATTGCCGCCTTTTACAGCGACTACTTCCAGCTGGACGAAAACGGAAAATACTACATCGCCATCGGCATCTCGCCGGAGAACACCCCCCAGGGCAGGGACAGCATGCTTGCCCCCAACCCCACTATGGAATTCGCGGTGGCAAAGGAGGTGCTCACCCACCTGCTGGAGGCTGCGGCAACCCTGAATCTGCCGGAAGAAAGGGCGTCGCGCTGGCGGGAGATGCTGGGCAGGATTCCAGCCTACCAGGTGAACGGGGACGGCGCTCTGCGGGAGTGGATGCACCCGGACTTTCTGGATAACTACCACCACCGCCACCAATCCCACCTCTACCCCCTCTTTCCCGGCCTGGAAGCGAAGATGCAAAATGACGGTACGCTGCTGAATGCCTGCCGCACCGCGGTGGAGAAGCGCCTGGTGGTGGGTCTGGAATCCCAGACGGGCTGGTCGCTCATGCACATGGCCAACCTCTTTGCGCGCCTGGGCTGGCGAGAATTGGCCTGGGAGTGTCTACGGCTGGAGACGGAGCGCATGACGGGGCCCAATCTGCTGACCTACCACAACCACCTGGTGGAGAATACGCCCGAGGAGCGGGCTGGAGCCCACTTCCAGATCGACGCCAGCCTGGGCCTTACCAGCGCGGTGCAGGAGATGCTGCTGTTCTCCCTGCCGGGTCGGATTGACCTTTTGCCGAGTCTGCCGGAGCGGCTTTCAAAGGGCGAAGTGCGGGGGATGCGCTGCCGGGGTGGCGTGACCGTCGACTTCCGCTGGGATATGGAAAAGGGGGAGTTTGCAGCTGTGCTGACGGCTGACAGAGCGCAGACAGTGGTGGTCTCCACCCCCTTCTTTACAAAGGAGATTGTGCTTGCGGCGGGGGTGCCGACGGCAATCGAAAAATAGTTTACCCCAAAAGATGTGGTACCCGGAGACGGATACCACATCTTTTTTATGGGTGCAGCAGACTACTTCAGGTAGTACTGGGAGTACAGCTCCACGTAGCGCTCCAGGCCGTACTGATCCAGCTCCTGGACATAGGTGTCCCACTCGGTGAGGGAGCGGGCGCCGGTGATGAACATGGAGGTGTTCTTCTCAACGTGCTGGGAAATGTTGAGCTTGAGCTCGTTGAACTCGATGGCGTCCTCTGCCGACATGAAGATGTTCCTGGGCAGGGAGACTTCGGGCCAGTATTCGGTGGTCTTTAGGGTCTCCCACTCCAGGCGGGTCTCGTAGTCGGTGAGCAGGGCTTCCTCTGTGGCCTCGGGAGCCCACATGGCGCGGCGCTCGTAGAGGTCGGCGGTGGGGGCGAGAGAGCCCAGCTGGTAGAGGTTGCGCTCTTTTTTCTCTGCCTCGGTTGCGGTTGAGGGCAGGCGGTCAACCACGCACTTGAGGGGCCCGCCGATGATATTCTTGGCGTTGGGGTCAGCGGGGGGATTCCAGCCCACGCCTTCCAGGCCGTAGTGGATGTTGAACAGCATGTCCTCGCTGAGGAACCAGTCGGCCAGCCGGAAGGCGGCGTCGGGGTTGGAGCAGGTGTCAAAGAGGACGAAGTTGAAGCCGGCAAGTTGGTTTGCACCGGGGTTGTAGGGTTGGTAGCGTACGCCGTCCGGGCCTGCCACTGGGGGCAGGGCGTGGTAGTTTTCCGAGACCTCGGTGTTAACGAACTCGACGCCCATGTCCATGTGGTCTACGGTGTAACCGCCCACGGTGGGGATTTCGCTGCCGCGGCACGGCTGCTTGAGGGATTCGTCATTCTGGGTGAAGTTGGAGGGATCCAGCAGGCCGTCGTCGTACAGCTTTTTGATGTACTCCAGA
The DNA here is from genome assembly GCA_047973265.1 of Oscillospiraceae bacterium. Classification (GTDB taxonomy): domain Bacteria; phylum Bacillota; class Clostridia; order Oscillospirales; family Ruminococcaceae; genus WRAV01. The sequence goes on along the minus strand of JBKEBS010000135.1, from coordinate 1,181 downwards.
CCCTGGCGGTACTCGTCGCGGTTGGCCATGAAGGTGACCTTGCCGTCCTCCATGATGAGGAAGGGCCGGGGGTCGGTGGCCTGGCTGAAAGCGGGGCAGTCGATGAAGGAATTCATCAGGTAGTATTCCGCCGCGCCGGAGAAGTTGATAGTTCCGGTGAGGGGGATTTCATCGGCGATGCCGTTGCCGTTGGGGTCCTGCTCCTTGAAGGCCTTGAGCACATCGTAGAGCTCGTCGGTTGTGGTGGGCTCGTCAAGGCCAAGGGCGTCCAGCCAGCCGTAGTTGAACCACAGCTTGGGATAGGACATGCAGTGGCCGCACTCGGTGAAGCGGGGGATGCCATAGATGTTGCCGTCCGGCGCGGTGATCAGATCTTTGTGGCCGGGGCGCTGCTCGAACACCCAGTTGATCTCGTCGCCGTATTGGTCAATCTGGTCGTTGATGGGCAGGAGGATGCCCTCGCCCACGCCGTACTGCACCACATCCGCGAAGGAGAGCATGGTGTTCCAGCTGAGCATGCCGCCGTCGGGGTAGTCGCCGGAGGCGAAGGACAGGATCATCTTCTGCTTGCCCTCGGGGTTGTAGTTGAGGTAGGTGAATTCCAGGTTGATGTTGGTTTTTTCGCGAATCATTTCCAACATGTGGTTCTTTTCCATGTCCAGCTGCTCTTCCTCAGTGAGGGAAGTCTCGTAGAAGAATCGCAGGGTGATGGGCTCGTTCACGATGGGGAATTCACCCTTTGGGTTGACAGCCACACCCTCGGCACTGCCGCCGGTATCATCGGTGGAAGATGAGGCGGGGCTTTCCGTGCTGCCGCTGTCGGCGGAAGCGGTGGAAGACGGGGATGCGGTGCTGCTGTCTGTGCCGCTCTGGGTACAGGCGGAGAAGGCGCCGACGATCAGGCAGACTGCCAGCAAAAGGACTACGAGCTTTTTCATATATGACCATACCTTTCTGCGAAAGGCACCAACGAGGAATGAAACAGGGCCGGTGCTTTCGCTGTAAATTGTAGTTTGGTGTTAAAATAAAGATGAGAGCAGCAATACTACAGAACACGAGGAGGTAGGTGCGGTGCAGCATGCTGTAGCCGCGCTCATATATAAGTTGTCGGACATCCATTCAAGCACCAATGAGTAGGACATAGAGCCTGTAAACTTATCTTTGTAAAGACGCAACTCGTT
>JBKEBS010000134.1:0-21912 GCA_047973265.1 Oscillospiraceae bacterium | reverse complement strand
ATGTCACATGCCCGGCGCGTTTAAGCCAGCTTTTGAGCGTATCAATGCAGATGCCTAGATCCGTAGCGACCTGTCGAGCTGGATGATGTTGCTCAACAACCATCCGAACCGCGCCCTCCCTAAATGCTTCATCGTAACGCGGTGGAGCTTCACCTTTTCTTGATTTGTTTGACATGTTTTTTGCCTCCTTCTTTCAGTATACACGATTGGCTGCGTGTCTACCATTTCGAGAAGGGGGACAAGGGCCTCAAGACCTCTGATATGTACCAGAATGACTTCCTGCTGACCTGGGAAAAGTCCGACGACGAGATCGCTGCAACTTTTGCCGTGGCCGACGCCCTGCGTGGCCTGCGGGAAAGAAATATCTCCCCCAAGCTGTTTGAGTCCGGCCTGGGCGTCTCCCTGTTCCGCGACAACTCCACTCGTACCCGCTTCTCCTTCGCCAGCGCCTGTAACCTGCTGGGCCTTGAGGTGCAGGATTTGGACGAGGGAAAGAGCCAGATCGCGCACGGCGAGACTGTCCGCGAGACCGCGAATATGATCTCCTTCATGGCCGACGTCATCGGCATCCGGGACGACATGTACATCGGCAAGGGCAACGCCTACATGCGTGAAGTCGCACAGGCTGTCGAGGACGGCTACCGGGAGGGCAACCTGGAGCAGCGCCCCACTCTGGTAAACCTGCAGTGTGACATCGACCACCCCACACAGTCCATGGCCGATATGGATCATATCATCCACGAGTTCGGCGGCGTGGAGAACCTGAAGGGCAAGAAGATCGCCATGACATGGGCTTATTCCCCCTCCTACGGCAAGCCCCTGTCCGTTCCCCAGGGCATCATCGGCCTGATGAGCCGCTTCGGCATGGAAGTGCACCTTGCTCATCCCGAAGGCTACGAGGTCATGCCCGAGGTGGAGGAGATCGCCCGCAAGAACGCTGCTGCCAGTGGCGGCAAGTTCGTCAAATCCAACTCTATGAAGGATGCCTTTGAGGGCGCCGACATTGTCTATCCCAAGAGCTGGGCTCCCTTCGCGGCGATGGAGAAGCGTACCGACCTTTACGGCAACGGCGACTTCGACGGCATCAACGCCCTGGAAAAAGAGCTGTTGACCCAGAATGCGGCCCACAAGGACTGGGAGTGCACAGAGGGCCTCATGAAGGCCACAAACGGCGGCAAGGCGCTGTATATGCACTGCCTGCCCGCCGACATCACCGGCGTCTCCTGCAAGGAGGGTGAGGTGGAGGCCTCCGTATTCGACCGCTACCGCGTGCCCATGTACAAAGAGGCGGGCTACAAGCCCTACATCATTGCGGCAATGATCTTCCTCTCCAAGATGAAGGATCCCGCCGCAGCCCTCCGCGCATTGGAGCAGAGGGGACAGAAGCGCATTTTCTAACTACAGCTTTCCGATATCCACCTGTGCGCCGCCGGTAATTTGCTATACAGTGACTCCGCGGTGATGACGGTGCGCAGTTCCACTTTGCGGCACGGTGGGGATAGAGTGCCGGAGCGGTGCAATTGTAGCTTCGCGCAATACTTGAGAAATCCGAAATTGTAGCGTTAAAACCCGCGAAAAATAGTGAAACGCCCTTAAATGGCTATACAAAGCCGTTATAAGGGCGTTACTATTTGTTATTTTGCGTGAAATGAATCATTTTTCTCATCTAGTGTGCGAAGGAATCATAGCTCGTTTGTTAATGCTTGAAATGGTTATTATGATATTTTGCCCTGCTTTTCAAATGACCTTTAAGCGGCTTTTAATAACTTTTGAACTTTAAGGGATTGCCTTTACTATGCGCTTTAAGCCCCTTCAAAGGTAATCATGTTCAGGAATAATAGCGCCTGACGTCGCCTACTATATATCTCTGCTAGTGCTGAAAAAATGATAGGAACTGGGGAACTTAATCATGGAATGACGGGAACTTGGTTCCTTTGTCGTACCTACGCCATTTTCACTGGTTCCTTTGATTTTCTAATATAATTAGTAGTACGGCGCAGTTTCCTGTATAATTATCCAAACATTACAAGGCACATATACATCAATGGACTGTAAAGTCAATAGATAATGTCATAATGAATAGCGTTCTGTAAACAGAACGGTTACGTTTGTTGAATACTGTTGAAGTATGTCGCAACAATCTGTATACTCTACTCAGGAAGTTGTTGATGGAGGTACTTAGAGAACTACGCAAAAAAAGAGTGTATTCCCTCTCTCAGCTTGCCACGTTGACAAAGCTATCTAAATCCACAATATGTGATATTGAAAACCAGAAACGGATTCCTCGCCTGGATACCATCTACTATCTGGCGAAAGCTCTTGATGTCAGCCCTACCTATTTATTTGAAATGTTGCTTAATGATATGCGTTTAGATTAGCTAGGGAGAATACTATGAATGCTGGATTGTATTATCAAATTGCATTGCATTTGCATCAGATATCTAGGGACTTGAATATTCCGTATGACGATTTACTTGCCTTGCTTTTTGAGGCGCTCGATCAGACCATTGGCAGCAGCCTCAATGGTCTCTAGTTCTTCTTGATTTGGTTCTCTTCCGAGCTTGTTTTCAACAAATCGTTGTAAAGACTCTGCCGCTTCTGCGACAGGGTCTTTTTTTGTGTCCTCTTTATCGTCAACTTCTCTGCCAAGCAAATAATCAACAGAAACATCAAAGAAAACAGCGATACCTAAAAGTGCCTCTGAATCCGGCTCACGTTTACCCGTCTCATATGTGTTGTATCTCTGCTGTGAGAAACCAAGTTTTGTTGCCAGCTCTCCTTGAGTTAAGTTAGCGCTTTGACGAAGCTGTTTTAACCTTTTCGTATCCATTCAATCACCCTTTATTACAATTATATACAACGCGCGGTTGTATATCAATAATATCACCGTAATGTTGTTAATTATATTGACATTTACAACAGATAGTTGTAGTATTAAAATACAACAGATCGTTGTTATCGTGGATTGGAGGGATATCGTGAGAGAGTGGCTTAAGGAAAAGCGCATCACTAAAGGATATTCGCAAAGAAAAACCGCATTACTATGTGGAATTACTCAACAGTATTACAACTATATTGAATCAGGTGATCGTTGTCCCAAGCCTCCAGTCGCTCAGAAAATTGGTGAAATGCTAGATTTTGAATGGGCTTTGTTTTACTCCAAGGATGAAATCGAATGAAACATGGCAAGCGCCCCTCCAGGGAGCAGAAGATCATCCTGTAGCGCTTCTGGTTTAATCCAAGCGATTGGCTCATCAGCAAAAACACCAGCAAGGAGCTGGTCATTGTTTGCCGCTTTACCGGAAAACACCGAACTATCCCCAAGAACCTTATATAAGGATGGTTATGAAAGGCAATTCGCCGAGGCCCAGCGCGATCTTGAGATCGTGGAGGAGCTGCTGAGATTTCATTCTCCTGAGTTCAGTTCTGGCAACAACAGTGATTAGCCGAAACGCCCGACCGGGCGTCCGCCGGACATGGCCCACCGGCGCTGATGAGGCAGGCCAATTTCAAGGCAGGTGATTAATATCCATCATCTAACAGTTAAAGAAGTCTCTGTCCTGAAGGGGTGCAGTGAGCGTTATGTCAAACGCATAGCCAAGGACGGCGAGCTTCCTTCTACCATGGGTACCGCCAGCAATGGCCGCCCCTGCTACCTTATCCCGCTATCCGCCCTGGATGTGTCTCTTCAGCGGAAATGGTATAAGTCCCAGGCAATCCCCTTCCCATCGGAGCTGAAGGAATCACCGAAGTCGCAGCCGGCACGGGAGGCCAAGCCCCTGGAGGCATACACCATCCAGCAGCGGGAGCAGATCGACTACTGGATCGGGCTGCTGGAACGCTGGCAGGACTTCCGCTCCAACTATCCCGGCCCCTGCTCCGAAGCGGATCAGGCATTCCACCAAAAGGAGCGGCTGGAGTTCTCCATCCAGACATTGTACCGCCGTTGGACCTCCTATAAATCCGGCGACCTGGACGGCCTCATCGAGCGCCGGGGGCAATGGCGAAAGGGGCGCAGCGACATCCAGCCGGATGTCTGGAAGGTGTTTCTCACCTACTATCTGGACCAGGCGAAAGACCCGGTGACAAAGTGCATCCGCTCCACCGAGCAGTATCTGAAGCTCAGGGTGGCAGAGGGTGCGGTGCCGGAAAGCCTGCTGCGGGACTTCCCCTCAAAGGACGCCTTCTACCGCAACATTGAGCGGGATATCCCGGCAGCGGTTGTCGCCCTGAACCGGGATGGTAAAAAGGCACTCCACGACCGCCTTGCCCCATATATCCGGCGCACCTATGACGGTATGCTCAGCAACGACTACTGGATTGCCGACAACCACACCTTTGACTTCATGAGCCTGGGCGACAACGGACGGCCCCACCGGCTCTACCTCACGGCCATGCTGGATGCCCGGTCATCAGCGATCGTCGGCTGGCAGGTCACTGCCTCCCCTTGCGGGGACGCCACCCTGAGTGCACTGCGCAAGGGGATCAAGCCGCCCGGAGACCGCCCCATGAACGGCATCCCCATCAATCTCTATGTGGACAACGGCAGCGAGTTCCTGGTTCACGACATCGGGGGTCGGGGACACCGGAAGCGAAAGAATCAGCAGCAGGATTTCGAGCCGCCTGGCGTGTTCAAACGCCTGGGCATGGAGATGGTCAACGCAATCCCCGGCAACCCGGAGGCCAAAATCATTGAGCGCATCTTTAAGATACTCAAGGATGAGCTGTCCCGCTCCATCACCACCTTCTGCGGCGGCACCATCGCGGAGCGCCCGGAACGCCTGAACCGCATCCTGAAGGCTGGGAGGGATGTCCCCACCGATGCGGAGATCATCGAGGCCGTAGACTGGTTTGTGGAGGGGTACTTCAACCATCTTCCCTACAACGGCCCGGTGACTGCAGACAGGGGCAAGCCCCGCATCCAGGTCTACAACGAAAACCTGAAGCAGATCAGGCTACCCGCCAGCGAGGACGACCTCAACCTCATGATGATGCGCAGCTCCAGGCCGGTCAAGGTCGGCAGGCGCGGCGTGAAGCTCACTATTGCCGGTTACACTATCGACTACTGGGCGGACGACTTCCTGATGGAGTGGCAGGATAAAAAGGTATACTACCGCTACGATCCGGACGACCTCAGCTATGTGCGGGTGTACAACGAGGAGGATCAGTTCATCTCCATCCTTCCCGCCGACGATGTGGCCATTATGGAGTATGGAGCCAGCAAGGACGATATCCGTGGCGGCATGCGCAAGATCAACAAATACAACCAGGTTGTCAAGGAATGGACCGACGACCGGGTGCTGGGTAAGGATGAGAAGATTTCCGTTTTCCGCCTTATGCAGCTACAGGCCAGGCAGACAATGGAGAATCCCCCGGACTACATGTCCAGGGAGCCCAAAGTTTTCGAGTTTGTCAGGGCCGAGGAGGACACCTATTCGTATCCGATGGCAGTGGGCGAAGTTGTGGACAACGGCGCTATGCTGGCCAGCATGATAGAATCCGCCAAACAACGACAAAAGGAGGATGAATAACCATGTCAGACAACAGTATGCGCCAGAAGGTAATCGACTTTTTGCAGGGTGAAGCCGCAAAACGGGAAAATGGATGGGACAGCATGACCCAAGCCGACCTGGGAAAGGCGCTGGGATTCACCAGCGGCTCCGTGATCAGCTCCTATGTAAAGGGTGCCTACCAGGGCAATATCACTTCCCTGGAAAAGAAGCTGGAGAACTTCTTCTCCTTTTCTGAGAAGCAGGCCGCCTTCCAGGATAAGCCCCAGCAGCTGCAGGCGGTTAAACCGAGGGACTATGTGCCCACCTCCATCTCCGAGAACATCTACCAGGCCATTGAGTATTGCCGGTTGATGAAGGGTATCTCCATCCTCCACGGCGACGCCGGTGTGGGCAAGACTATGGCGGCCCGGAAGTATGTCCGGGACAACAAGGGCTTCGCGCTCTACCTGAAGGCCCGTGAGGGCTGCATCAACCGCCGCGAGGTCATCGTTGCCGTGGCCGACGCCCTGGGCGTCAAGGACGCTAGGAACGGCAAGGAGCGGTACCGCCTGATCCGGGAGAAGCTGGACAAGGCCCACAAGGTGATCATCATCGACGAGGCCCACCGGCTCCCCGCCAGAACGCTGGAGTTCCTCCGCGACCTGGCAGAGGACGACGAGGACGGCGAGGAGATCATGGAGGGGGCTGGCATCGTATTCATCGGCAACACCAAAGTGGTCAACTTCATCAAGAACGTGAAGCGGGACGACATGGAGCAGTTCCGCAACCGCATGATCTGGGATGGCCGGTATATGCGCAAGGACACCACCCTGGAGGACGTGAAACTGGTATTCCCCTACCTGGCGGAAAGCGGCATGGACAAAGAGCTGCAGGCCCTCTGGACGATCAGCAGCAAGCAGGTGTGGGGACTCCGAGGCGCGGTCATCATCTACAACAACGCCGTCAACGCCGGTGACGTCAGCTACAACGGGATCGTGAAGGCATGCGCTGCCTCCAACATCGGCCTCATTGTTTAAGCGGCCTTAAAGGCCATTTGAAAGGAGCTTTTATTGTGGATAAAGTATCGGCTGTTTTGCAGCGCCTGATCACTCTTGCTGTCGGCGTCCTGGCCGGAATCGTTCTGACTGTTTGCCAGTTCCTCCTGTCGGGACGGGAGCCGGGCAATGTCGGCGGAGAAATCTTCATCCTCCCCATGATCGCCGGGCTTTTCTGGCTCGGCTGGTCTATGGGCCGACAGTATGAGCGGGACGATCGTCCCCTAAGCCTGAAGGGGCGGTTCCCATGCCGAAAAAGAAGGTAGTTCCCCGCGATCCCTCCCTGGACAGCGAAATCTGCGAATTTGTCCGCAGCAGGAAGCATAAACACCAGGCAATCGGGATTGCATCCATTCTCTACTGCAGGAGCAAAGAATACGTCCGCCAGGTGCTCAGGGAATACGGCTACATGGATCAGCGTGGCCGGTTCCTTGAGCCTCGGCGCATGACAGGGCTGAAGGAGGCTTGTGAGTTTAACATGGGAGAAAAATATGCATTCAAATGGACGGCTAACCGCCAGTCCAAGCTGGAGGAGCTGCTCAGAACGGGCCGCGACATTGCAGGTATCGCGGAGGAGATGGATACGGATGAGGCCACCATCTACGCCGCGATTGACCGGTTCAACTTCCATCAGTTCCTGAAGGGGGAGCTGAAAATCATTGCCAACGATCTTTCCCCTAAATCCCTGCAGAAGCTCCTGGACTACAACCTCAAGACTGTGGAGCAGCTGGGTGCCGGGAGCACGGTGAGCGCTGGGGTGTTGCTGGGCAAGCAGGAGGCTCTTATCCTCAGGTTGATGGAACAGATATAGCCGGAGCCGGTGGCTCCTCCTAATGTGGCCTGGCATCTGCCAGCCGGTCGCCAGCCCGGAGAAACACAGAGCGGGAGCATTTCAGCATAGAGAGGAGTTTGTCACATGCGCAGTCTTGACCATCTAGCGCCCTGCCGGATCAACAACCCCCGGATGCAGTCCCTCATGGACGATGATTTCATTGGAGCTTACCGGCTCAGCCTGCAGGGCTCGCCACTGGATTTTCTTGTCCTAGTCAGCGTTCACGATGGCGAATGGGAGCACATCAGCGTCAGCACAGAGGCCCGTTGCCCTATATGGGAGGAGATGCGGCTGATCAAGGAGATGTTCTTCACCGATGATGAGGCCGCCATGCAGCTTCACCCGCCGAAGAAGGACTATGTGAACAATCATCCCCATTGTCTGCATCTCTGGCGTCCAGTCAATCAGCCGATTCCCATGCCGGACATAGATATGGTTTGAGGCAACGCTATGGGAAGGATTGTGAAAGGGTACTGGGACTGCCCATCGTGCGGCAAAGCTCTCATTGACGGCCTTACCAGGGAATGTCCCGGCTGCGGAAAGCCCAGGGGTGAGAACACCAGCTTCTACAGGGTAGGCCCTGGGGAGTATGTCTCCACAGAAACAGTAGATCGCGTCGGAAAGCAGCCGGACTGGTTCTGTGAGTATTGTCAGAGCCTCAACAACGCCAAGCTGAACCGCTGCTTCTCCTGCGGCTCCCCCCGCACCGATAGCCGAAAAAACTACTTCGACGTGAAGGGCTGAAGGGTGAGAATGGATGAAAAGTAAGCGGCTGAAATCCATTGTTCGGGTGTCGGGGATCGTTCTTCTGGTAGCGGCGATCGTTCTCGGCATTGTGCTCCTGGTCACTCCGCAACAAAAACAGCTGACCCCAGACGGTTTTTCGTGGGAGCGCACCATCGGAATTGAGAAGCTCCAGCCGGTCAACGAGTGTAGCTGGAGCCTCCCAGCTGGTGCCCGACTCCAGCGCACCTCACAGGAGATATACAGCTATGAGCAGGTCTTGGATCACTACGAGACCAGGACCCGGCAGGTAGCCAAGGAGCGGCTGTCCGGCTATGAGGACTATGTGACCGGCTACCGGGACCTGGGTAATGGGCTCTTTGAGGAAACCACAGGTACCAGGCCGGTGTATGAGACCTATTATGAGACAGAGACCTACCAGGAGCCGATCTACCGCAGTGAGCCGATCTACAGGACCAAATACCACTATGAAATTGACCGTTGGCTTCATGAAAGGAATATTTCAACGTCGGGCGTCGAGCGTGAGCCTGTATGGGGAGAAGTGATCCTCGTGAGGAATGAGCGGGAGTCCGATCGGACGGAGTGCTTCTATCTCCTCGCCACCGATTCCGATGGTAAGCAGGATACTTACCAGACCAGCCGGGAAATGTGGGACAGCCTGGAGGTTGGAGAGACTATATTGGTCAAGGTTTACATCGGAAACTGGATCACTGAAAACGAGTGATCATCTGGGTGGTGTGCACGGCACAATAATCGCACATCTGCCCATCCTAATGCAGCCTGGTGAAAGCCAGCCGGTCGCCAGCCCGGAGAAATGCAGAGCGGGAGAATCCGAAGGTTGAAGTCAGCCGGTAGCTCGCTGGGAAACATCCCTTCAATAGCAGACCAGCGTCAAGCGTGCTTGGGAAAAGCGGCGAAATTCCGGGGCCGTGGGAGGTGTTGGGGTTCCCATCTTGTTCGGATTAGGGAAACGGAGGAGTTGCATGAAGGTTTATTTGCAGCCAAACGGAATGATCGCTATCACGTTTCACAGGCTGTCTCCGGAGGAGAAAAAGATTCTCCTGCAGGGGATCGCCGACGGAACCAGACGCCTTTCCCGGCAGAACAAAGTCAAGGTCTCCATCATCTCCTCCAAATATGACTTTTACTCCGGCCTGGGACAGCAGAAATAGGAGGTATATTGCATGGGTAAATCGAAAAGGAACAAAGCGGCTCCCTCCATCGGCAGCTGGGAGGATGTGGACAAGACCATGAAGTGCATTGGCGAGCTGCAGAATGCCATCGGTGAGCTGGAGCTTGACATGAACCGCAGGCTGGCCTCTGTAAAACAGAGCGCCGACAAGCAGGCCAAGCCCCTCCAGGAGAAGATCAAGATGCTGGAGCGGGAGCTGAAGGACTTTGTCCAGTACCACCAGGATGAAATGGAGGGGAAGAGCCGGAAGCTCACCTTCGGCAGCGCAGGCTTCCGGGAGAGCACCAAGGTTGTCATTCCGAAGTCCGTCACCAAGGAGGATTTCTTTGCCAGACTGGAGCAGCTGGGGATGAACGACTGCATCAAGGTGGAGCGCTCTGTTCTCCGCGATCCCATGAAGCGGTACCCGGAGGATCAGCTGGGGGCCACCGGCGCTTATCTCAAAACAAGCAATGAGTTCTGGTATGAGATCGACCGGGAGCAGCTGCAGCCCGCTGGTGACTGAATATGCCGATGAGCTATGGCACCATGAAGCACAAGTATCCATACATAGACGAGCTCTTTGAAGGCGTATCAGATCGTGTCCATGACAGCCGGATCGGTACCCTGCTGGCATGGCGCTGGGCCATGGGGTGGATCAGCAGGAACATCCTGGAAAACGACCAGGCTGATGTGGCGCTGAAAATCCAGCACTTTATTCAGGCCATCGCGCCGATCAGCGGCCCGGCAGAGCAAACCACATTGCACTGAAAGGAGGAGCCACACATGAATACAGGCAAAATAATCATCGCCTCGCAGCGTGCAAAGATATTCGCCCTGTGCAGGGAGCTGGGGATGTCCACCCACAGTCAGAGCCGCGACGACGACCTCCACATCATGCTGCTGGGCCTTGTCGAAAAAGACTCCCTGAAGGAGTTGTCCTTCGACGAGGCCGGGAAGGTCATTCGGGAGCTTCAGCACCGCCAGCGGTTCGGCAGCACCCCGAAACCGAAGAAGCCGGGCGCGGTTTCAGAGGGCCAGAAGCGGAAGGTCATCGCCCTCATGTGTGAGCTCCGCAAATTGGACACTGAGCCGGTGAAGGCCACCATCGAGAGGCGTGTGGCCGGGATCATCCGCAGGGAGCTGAAGATCGACGCCACCTCTAGGGACCCCTACGCCTGGCTGGACTACCAGGACGGCAAAAAGCTCATAGAGGTGATCAAGGGATACCTGTCCACTGCCAAGCGCCGGGCGGAAAGCAGAGGTGACACCGGATGAACGATGGAAGCATTACGCTGGACATGCTCTCCGAGAACCAGCGGGAGATCGCCGAGATCGTGGGGATGGAAAATTATCTGAAGCTGGTGAAGCGCTTCGGCGGTAACACTATCTATATCCAGAAATACACTGATCTGCTCCGTCCCGTCCGGGACAGCGAAATTGTCTCCAAGTTCAACGGTTACAACCAGGAGGAACTGGCCAGGGAGTATGACCTCTCCGTTCGCACGATCTGCAAACTGGTCTCGCCCTTCATGCAGGCCAGGAAGAATGATCCGGGCCTGGATCAGCTCTCCTTTGACAGTCCCGATTTGAACCACAATTAAGAAGCGCTTCATCTACGACAATAACATATCAAAAGGTAGAATTGGATTATCCCAGTTCCACCTTATTTCTTTTTCAAGGGGAATCAGCCAATGAATCCGGTAATCACACTTTTAACCACAAGCACTGAGCCCGCTATGGTCCTGAATCCATTTGAATGGGGCGTCATCGTCGCCATTGCCGGTCTCGTGGTCGCCATTATCGGCTTTTTTGTCAAACGCACTCTGCATGCAATGGAAAAGCGTGTCGACGCTCACGACACCGACCTTCAGGGGATCAAGGGCGACTATGTCACGAAGACCGAGCTGGATGCCAACAACGAGAGCATTCATGAAGTGAAACGCACCTTTGTCACCAAGGAAGAGTTGAAGGAGCTCAAGGCCGACCTTCGCAGTGAGACAAAGGCACTGGCTACAGATGTCAAAGAGATTAAGGACAATTACATTCGCAAGGATGATTTCCACCGCAGCATGCAGGGTGTAAACAACAGCCTGGATCAGCTGCGGGACTTAATTATCAAGATGATGGGAGGTTCCGAAAATGGCCCAAAAAGATGACATGCTCAAGAAAATCCGCGCCGGGAACTTCATCGAAAACAACGGCAAGGTTCTCCGGTCCATCAATATCCTCCGCCACCAGTTCATTGGGCTGAAGGATGTTTTTCTCGTTCTGGTGGACGAGCTCGGAGAGCAGGAGTTCCTGGACTGCGTCAACTACCTCTCCCAGGAGGGATACATCAACCTGCGGAGGGTGGACAGCAAAGCCCTCGCTCTCCTGGCGGACACCGTCTACACCGATCTGGAGGCGCTGGTCACTTCCAAGGGGATCAAGCTTCTGGGCGGTGTCACCCATGACGAGATGGTGGATGTTTAGCCATGGCTGAGACAAAGCGCAGGCGCAGCATCGGGAAGATTGACCAGCTTCCGGACCACCTGCGGGACACGGTGGAGCAGATGCTCCTGGGCGGTTCCTCTTATAAGAACATCGTCTTTTTTCTGAAGGAACAGGGCCAGGAGGTCTCCCAGATGTCTGTCTGCAGATACGCTTCCAAGTACCTGGCCACCGTGGAGCAGCTGAAGCTCACCCAGGAGAACTTCCGGATGATCAAGGAAGAGGTCGACCGGTACCCGGACTTGGACACCACCGAGGTCATCCTCCGCCTGGCCAGCCAGCAGGTGCTCAACGCCCTGAACAAAGCTCCGGAGGAGGCCTGGGAGGATGTGGAGCCGGACAAGCTCCTGAAGAACACCACCGCCCTCATTCGGGCCGCCTCCTACAAGCGCCGCACCGACCTGCAGAACCGGACGGAAACCGAAGTGGCCATTGAGGCCAACAAGACCCTCCTTGCCGACTTGATTGGCAAAAAGCACCCCGAACTGTACAACCAACTCCTCCAGGTTCTGGAGACCGAGCTGGCCCTCCTGCAGGACAGCAAGGAGGGATCGGAATGAAGCGGTGGTATGTGCTCCATGTGCTGACCGGCTCCGAGGTGGACGTCCAGCGGCAGCTGAAGGACGAGGGTGTGGACGCCGTCGTGGTACAGGAAAGCGTCATGCTCCGCAGGGGCGGAATGTGGCAGGCGGAGCTCCGCATACTCTTTCCCGGCTACGTCTTCGCCTATATCCACTACACTCCCGCCGCCCACTACCTCCTCCACGGTATCCCAGGCGTGATCCGACTGCTCCCCAAGGAGAAGCCCATGCCGCTTCTGCCGGAGGACAGTGCCTGGCTCTTTGAGGTCTGCGGCGAGGTGTTGGGCGTCTCCAGTGTGGACTTCACCCGTGAGCCCCCCGTTGTGGTGGATGGCCCCCTGAAGGAGCTGCAGCAGTACATCATCAGCTACAACCGCCGCCAGCGGCGTGCCCAGCTCCGCATCCCCATCCTCGGCGTGGACAAGGAGATCACCCTATCCATTGTGCCCGCCGACACCCAGATCATTCCAAACGCCAGCATATCCGGCGGGGGTTGATTCGTCCCCCTTCCAGAAGCTGGCCGTCAGAGGACAGGGCCAGCCGGAAAAGCCGACGCTTTTCTGGATGGCGAAGCACACCCAAACAGGTTTTACGGATTCCGGGGCAAGGCTGTAAATTGAAAGCGGCTTTAAGCCCTGTTTAACCCCCTTAAAAAGCACGGAGCCGGGCATTTCCCGGCCACAGCTATTATTGCCCCCTCAAAATCGCCAAAACGGGGCAAATTCGGGCATGATTGGAGGCCGGGCTGCAGATGAACCGAAAGAAGACGAAGCTCAATAGAATGCTCGGCCTCCTCCGGCCTGAATCTTCAGCTTCTGGAACAGAGGTGGAAAAGGAACTCTCCGCCCTGAAAAGCTACGGCAATGTGCTCAACCTGGACATCCTCCGGGAGTATATGGAGGAGCAGCAGCGGCAGGCCATGCTGCTGGAGGAGCAGCTGGCAGCTACTGCAGAAAAAGAGAATCCCTTCGCCAATCTCCCCGATGAGATCATCGCGGAGCTGACGGAACACAAAAACAGATTTATTGCGCAGGGTGCCAAGCTGGAGCTGGCCCGGCGCAATTTCTTTTATTTCTGCCATCTGAAGAACCCGGACTTCTACCGGCTCGACCGGGACTTCCTTGTCACCCTGTGCGATGAGCTGCAGGACTTCTATGAGAGCGACGAGACCGTTATGGTAGTCAACCTGCCGCCCCGCCACGGCAAGTCCTACACCGCCGCCCACCTGGAGCAGTGGATCTTCGGCAAAAACCAAAAAGAGAAGATCATGACCGGCTCCTATAACGAGACCCTCTCCACCACCTTCTCCAAGAATGTCCGCAATGGGATCGGCGAGGAGAAGGCCGATCCCGACAAGATCGTGTACTCCGATATTTTCCCCGGCGTCCGGATACAGCGCGGTGATGGGGCCATGAATCTCTGGTCGCTGGAGGGGCAGTATGCCAGCTACCTTGCGACCTCTCCCGGCGGTACCGCCACCGGCTTCGGCGCTTCGCTCATCGTTGTGGACGACCTCATCAAGCTGGCGATCGAAGCCTTCAACGACAACCTGCTGGAGGCCCAGTGGAGATGGTTCACCGACACCATGCTGTCCCGTCTGGAGAATGGCGGCAAGATCATCATTATCATGACCCGATGGGCCAGCGGTGATCTGGCCGGTCTCATCGTGAAGCACTTCGCGGAGGAAGGTACCCCCTGCAGGGTGCTCAGCATGAAAGCCCTGGTCAATGAAGAGCGAAAGGAAATGCTCTGCCCTTCCATCCTCTCCTACAAGGACTACCGCATGAAGGTCAGGCTCATGAGCGAGGAGATCGCCAGCGCCAACTTCAACCAGAACCCCGTTGACCTGAAGGGCCGCCTGTACCAGAGCTTCAAGACCTACACCGACATTCCCCGCAGTGACAGCGGCAGGCCGCTGTTCACGGCCATCAAGGCATACTGCGACACCGCCGACACCGGCAGCGACTACCTCTGCAACATCATCTACGGCGTCTATCAAAATGAAGCCTACGTTCTGGATGTCTACTACACCAAGGCCGCCATGGAGGTCACAGAGCTGGAGACCGCCAAGCGGCTGTACGAGCTGGAAGTGCGTGTCGCGGACTTTGAGAGCAACAACGGTGGTCGGGGCTATGCCCGGAATGTGGAGAGCATCCTGAAAAATAAGCACCGCTCCAACCGCTGCAAGGTGAAATGGTTCCACCAGGGCCAGAACAAGCGGGCCCGCATCCTCACCAACTCCACCTGGGTGCAGGATCACATCTACTTCCCGGTGAACTGGAAGGATCGCTGGCCGGAATATCACGCCGCTATGTTCAAATACCAGAAAGAGGGCAAAAATGCCCACGACGACGCCCCGGATGCCACCACCGGCGTCGCGGAGAAGATTTCCCACCGTGGCGGCGTAACCTTTTTGACATGAGGAGGATAGAGATGGATTTGTCGAAACAACCTATTGAGTGCAGGGGCTGTCCCAGCAGAGGTGATTGTGAGAATCCCTGCGCGAGAATATCAAAGAAGTTTAGCCGGGACTATGACCCTGATGCTTTTATTTCACAGGTTGCTCAGGTCATTGAAAGATCAACTCTGTACCGCGATCCGTACAAGTTTGGCGCGGAAGAACTTTATACCCTGATCCACAATATCCCATTGGAAGAGTGGGAAAAGCTCTTTTCAACAGCAATCTGTCACGGCGGCGACACGGTTTGCATTGTTCTTGGCCGAGATCGTTACCCCTGTACCGGCATGCCATCGCGGCACAAAAAAACATCGCCGATTAAGTAAGGAAGGAGCCTGGCAGACCATGGAATTCACCGAAACCCAGCGCATCCTTCTGCACCTCAAGACCAAGTTCCGCTCGCCGCTGTCAGACGCCGAGATTGTGGGCGAGGAGATCACCCGGTTCCTTGCCAGCAACCATCACGAGCGGATGCGGGAAGCGGAGCAGTATTATCTCAACCGCTCCGCTGTCCAGAATAAGACCAACGAGATCGCAAAGCGCTCCAACACCAAGATTGAGCACTCCATCCTCAAAAAGCTCATCGACCAGAAGGTCAACTACACCTTCTCCCGACCCTTTTCCATCAGTAGTGACAATGAGAAGTATAACAAAGCCCTCAACAAGCTCTTTGACGATACCGTGCGCCAGAAGGTCAAGCGCTTTGGCCGTGGCGCTCCCAAGCTGGGCGTCGGCTGGATGCTGCCATACTTTGACGGAACAGGGAAAATGAGCTTCCGGGTTATCCCCGCCGCAAACCTTATCCCATTCTGGGAGGACCCGGAGCACATGGAGCTGAGCGGCTTCCTCTACTTTTACACCATTGTGGAGTACGAGGGCTGGGCCTCTCGCACCATCATCAAGGCGGAGCTGTGGGATTCCAGCGGCGTCTCCTACTATTCCGGCTACGGCGGCAAGTTTACGGAGGACCCGGACAAGCCGGGCAAATACCCACACTTCATCTTCGATGAGCAGCCCTACTACTGGAAGACGCCGCCTCTGGCCTGGTGCAAGTACAACGACGAGGAACTGCCGCTGCAGTATTTCCTCAAGGAGCTCATCGACGATCTGAACTGGCAGACCAGCACCACCTCAGACGTCCTGCGAGATGTGGCCAAGTTCATCTGGATTCTCAAGAACTACGGCGGCGAAGACCTGGCGGAGTTTACTGACAACCTGCGGAAATATCTGGCCATGAAGGTCGAGGAGGACGGCGGCGTCGACACCGTCCAGCCCGACATCCAGGTGGATGCCGTTCTGAACTTCATCGACAAGCAGCGCCGGGATATCGTTGACCTGGGCGCGGGTGTGGACACCAAAGACCCGGAGCTGGGCAGCGCCAGCGGCAAAGCCATCTATTTCCGCTACATGGATTTGGATACCGACAGCACCAACCTGCAGGTGGAGATGAAGGCGGCATTCCTCCGGCTCAAGCCCTTCATCGACGACTACTTCGTCATGACCGGCCAGGGCATCTTTCACGACGCCGAGTTCGAGATCGTCTTCAACACCGATATGCCGGTGGATGAGACGGAAATCTTTACAAATGCTCAGGCAGCCAAAAACATCGGGCTGTCCATGTACACCACTCTCTCCAACCTGCCTTGGGTGAAAGACCCCAGCGAGGAGCTGGGCCGGATCAAGGCGGAGCGGGCGGAAACCTTCAAGGAACAGGAGGACGAGCTGAAGAGCATGGCCGCCTACGACTTTCCCCACCAGGGCGAGGAAGTGAAGGAACCGCCACCCGATGAAGGTGATAGCTCATGAAGCCCGCTAAATACTGGCAGGAACGATCGGAGCAAGTTCTTCTGGCGGCGGAGCGGCAGGGTGCCGAGCAGAACCGGGCCCTGATCCGTTTCTACGCCGAGACCTCCCGCCAGCTGCAGAAGGAGATCGACGCCTTCTATGGCCGGTACGCCACAGAGAACAGGATCACCCCGGAGGAGGCCCGGAAGCGGCTCACCGCCACCGAATTGAAGGGTTTTCAGGAAGAGCTTCGCTTTTACCTTGCGGAGGCCGAGCGGCTTGGACTCTCCCTCCGGCATCGGCGATATCTCCGCGCCCTGTCGGGCCGGGCCTACCTCAGCCGCCAGGAGGAGCTGCTGGCTCAGTCCCGCCACCAGGTGGAGGTTCTCTTCACCAAGGAGGAGAGCGGGTTCAAGGAGACCCTGTCCGGCGTTTACACCGACAGCTACTACCACACGGTTTTCGATATCCAAAAGGGCCTGGGCTTCGGATTTAACTTTGCCAGGATGGACACCGCCCAGGTGGAGTACCTGCTGCGCAAGCCCTGGCTGGGGGAAAACTACTCCGACCGGCTGTGGACAAACAAGGCCAGACTCCTCCGGCAGCTGGAGCAGACTGTGCCCCAGGCCTTTTCCCTGGGAATCAACTCCAGGGTGCTGGGTGAGCGGGTGGCAGAGCGTCTGGGTGTCTCCCTGAATGCCGGGCGAACGCTGCTTCGCACAGAGGTCAACCACGCAGCTAATGAGTCCGCGAAGCGAAGCTACCACGCATGCGGTGTGGAGGAGTACGACTATCTCGCTTCCCTCGACCGCAGGACTTGCCCCACATGTGCCGCCCTGGATGGCAAGACCTTTCGGGTGGCGGACGCCCAAACCGGCGTCAACTTTCCGCCCATCCACCCCAATGACCGCTGCACTACCGTACCCAGCTTCAAGCCGGATGAGTTCGATGAGCCATCCTTCCGGGCGGCGCGATCGACGGATGGCAGGTATTACACCATCCCCGCCGACATGAATTACGAGGCCTGGTTCAAACGGCAGGAGACTGCTTGGAAAAAGATGGATGTTTAATGCGGTTTTAAGTGGCTTTGAAGCGCCTTTAATGGGCGCTTTTTATATACAAATATTTATGCGAAAGGAAGCTTTAATATGCTTGATGAAAAAGTAAAATCACTGCTGGGCGAGGAACTGTCCCCCCAGGTGGAGGAGGCCCTCAAGGGAAAGGGGGACAATGGTGCCGATGTCGACCTCGTGGTCGGCGGGGGCGAGAACACCGGAATCCCGGAGGCCACCTTTCAGGCAGAAAAGCAGCGGGCTGACAACGCCGAGAAACAGCTGGCGACTGCCGCGGAGGCTCTCAAGGAGCTGGGAGCCAGCGGGGACAAGGACAAGCTCTCCGACGATGTCCAGGCCGTGAAGGATAAGTTTTCCGGCATGGAGGAGGAACACGCCAAGGAGACAGCCAACTTGCGGAAGGCCTCCGAAATTACTGTTGCTCTGGGCGACAGCGCCTACAACATCGACGATGTTCTGGCCAAGGTCAATCTGGACGACATCAAGCTGGGCGAGGACGGCAAGATTGCCGGTGGCGTGGATCCCATCCTTGCGCCCATCCGGGAGAGCCATGCCCACTATTTCAAGACCGAAACGACCCCTGAGGCAAACATAAAAGGTGCCGTGCCCGGCGCTCTTGGCGGCGCCGGGGCCGAGGACATCGCCGCACTGGATGACGCCGCTGTCAACAACGCCCTTGGACTGAAAGGAGAATGACTGTAAATGCCTAACACAGTAAACTACGCCACCAAGTATGAGCGGCAGCTCAAGCAGAAATACAAGGAGGGCCTCAAGACCGCAGACCTCACTACCCCAGAGAACAGCTACCGGTTCCTAGACGCCAAGACCATCAAAATCCCCTTTGTGAACGTGGGCGGCTTTGGCGACCACAGCCGGGACGGCGGCTGGAACCGGCGGGATGTGGACAACGACTGGATGACCAAGACGCTGGGCCACGACAGGGATGTGGAGTTCTTTGTGGACGCGATGGATGTGGACGAGACCAATCAGGCCCTCTCCGCTCTCAATATCACGGGCACCTTCATGACAGAGCATGACATTCCGGAGACCGATGCCTACCGCATCTCCAAGGCCTACGCCGACTTTCTTGCCCTTGGGCAGACAGCAGACACCACCGCTATCACCACAGCCAATGCCCTCACCCTCTTTGATACCTACATGGAGCAGATGGACAACGACGAGGTGCCCGGAGAGGGCCGCATCCTCTACGCCACCCCCAACGTGTTCACCATGCTCAAGCAGGCACAGCAGATTTCCCGCAGCATATCGGTGACCAACAACAACGGCGAGATCAACCGGGTTGTTCGCAGTCTGGACGATGTGGAGCTGGTGAAGGTTCCCCCCGCCAGAATGAAGACCGAGTACGACTTCACCAACGGGTTTGTGCCCGCCGCCGGGGCCAAGCAGATCAACATGATGCTGCTTCACCCCCGGTCGGTCATCGCGGTGGACAAGCACTCCTACATCAAGCTGTGGCCCGAGGGCACCCACACCGAGGGCGACGGATGGCTGTTCCAGTTCCGCAAGTACGGCGACCTGTTCCTCATCGACACCCGCATTGAGGGCATTAAATTCAACCGCGAGGCATAGCAACCCGTCGACAACATTTTGGGAGGTACGATATGTACGCAAAAAAGGGCAATATAATCTACCAGGTGGATACCATTCAGCAGAAGGATCACTATCTGGCCCAGGGATACGATCTCTACAACGCCCAGGGCGAGATTGTGAAACACAACCCCGCCAAGACCATCGCCTACAGCGAGTACGAGCAACTGCTGGAGGAGAATAAACAGCTCAAGGAACAGCTGGAGGGCAAGGCCACTCCCGCTGCCGTCAAGGGCACCCCTCCCGCCGATCCTCTGGAGGCCATGACGGTGGATGACCTCAAGCGGTACGCCGCCGACAACAAAATCGACCTGGGCGGCGCCACCAAAAAGAAGGATATTGTGGAAGTGGTTCGCGCCGCGCTGGCAGAGAATGATACTGCCGGAGGAGGAGAAAGTGAACCGGCTGCCGTGACCTCCGAGGGAGAACCGGCCACGCTGAACGGCTCTGTGGAGGATGCCGCCAAGATGGGCGGAGGCACCGCCTCGGTGGCTGTATCCAGCGGCCAGTCCTAACATGACCGCTCTGGAGATTCTGGCCGTCAAGCTGCCGGATGCCGACATCACGGAAGCAGAGCGGGAGCTGGCGGTGGCCGAGGTCGCCCAGAAGGTTCTGACCTTCTGCAACATTGCCGAGGCTCCCGCTGCTCTCAACTTCGTGATCGCCAACATGGCCAGAGACCTTCTGCTGTATGAAAAAGCGGTCAATACGCCTGCCGATGACGGCAGCGGTGGGGAGGCGGCGTTCTCCGGCAAGGTGAGCTCCATCAGCGAGGGGGACACCTCGGTGTCCTTCGGCAACAAGACCGGCGCCGAGACCGACCGGGATCGTGTCCTGGGCGACGACCGGGACCGGCTGGATCAGTTGGTGCTGAACTACCGGGAAGACCTGATCGCCTTCCGAAAGGTGCGATGGCCATGAGCATTCTGCCAAATGTCAGCGGTATCCTCTCCCTGATGTACACGGATCGGATGACCGTGCAGCGGTATGTGCCGGGCACTGGCCCGGACGGAGAGTCGGCCAAGGTGCTGCAGACGGTGCCGGAGCTGGTGGATGTTCCCTGCCGAATCAGCCTGGGCAGCAAGGACAGCCCGGTCATGACTGATGACGCCAACAGGACAGACCTTCGCCCCACCCTGATCTGCGGTCCAAAGGTGCCGCTGAAAAACGCCGACCTCATAACCGTCCAGCGGCTTGTGGATAAGGACACAGGTACCTGGGTGGACGTTTACTCCGGCAACATAGGGCGTCCCAACCTCTTTGGCTCCAGCCTGCAGGCGATGTTCCAGGACAAGGGGAATGCCTGATGACCAAAGGTGGCTTCGATTACAGCCAGTTCCGGGAGCTCTACGAAAACATGAAGAAGCTGGAGAACGGCCACAACAAGTTTGTGGAGGACTTCCTTCTGGAGATGGCGCTGCGCCTGCTGGCCAAGACCAAACGGCGGACGCCGGTGGACGTGGGAGACCTTCGCAACAAGTGGTATCTTTCTGGGGTGGCCAGGCGGGGCAACGACGTGATGATCAACATCGTCAACTCCGCCGACTACGCCTCTTTTGTGGAGTTTGGGCACTGGCAGCAGGTTGGCCGGTACATTCCCGGTTACTGGGAGGGGCACCGGTTTATCTACGATCCGGGCGCGGTAAACGAAGAGGGAATGGTGCTGAAGAATCCCTGGGTGGACGGCGTTTTCATGTGCACGATCTCCCTGCAGGAGATTGAGCGGGAGATGCCGCGCCGCCTGGAGGCGGCCTGGAAGAAATACGCAGAATCATTACTCGGGAGGTGAAAGCATAAAAGATTCTCTTTATGCTTTGGGTTTGCGCTTTTTTGGCGAAGGGCCAAAATATTTGAGGTCAACTTTGTTGACCTTTCGCAAATAACAGCGCAATTCCCCGAAAGGAATGATTTTTATGCGCGGAGATTACATGCTGTCCGCCGTGACAAAGGCGGTTGTTGCAGAGTTTGAGCAGGAGCCGGTGATAGCGGTGTTCACGGAGCGCCCAACCCAGGACGCGCCAAAGAAATACCTTTTCGTGCACCATATCAACTTTGAGCAGAACCCGGACATGGGCAACGCCGCCAACCGCTTCTACTTCTTCGATATCCGCTTCCACCCGGACGACAAGACCAGCACAGAGTACCGCAATTTTGCCAAAGTAACCGAGCGCCTGGCGGAATGCCTTCTCTATGTGGAGACGGACGATCAGCCAGCCAAGGCTACCTCCATGCGAAGCGAGATTCAGGACGGTGTTCTCCATTTCTTTGTGGATTACCCCATCCGCGTACGGTACCGGCTGCCGGAGCAGCCCAAGATGGAGGAGCTGGATATCCGGGAGAATGTAAAGGAGTAAACATGAGCAAAGACTGTATTGAGCCCTTCCCGAAAAAGTAGACAACAACCTCAACAGGCAACGAGATAAAAGTCGCGGGCGAATTCATTCGGGGAAATCCATCCAATAGCAGAGTGCGGGCGGAAAGAATTGTAATACGCCTCAATGTACTCAAAAATGGAAAGTTGTGCCTGGCGTCTGGAAATGTAATGGGTTAGGTGGACCAATTCACATTTGAGGCAGGAGAAGAAGTTTTCCGCAACAGCGTTGTCATAGGGGTCACCCTT
>JBKEBS010000133.1:0-45290 GCA_047973265.1 Oscillospiraceae bacterium | reverse complement strand
GTATCTAGCCATTGTAAAAGACCTGTGCACCAGGCAAATCGTCGGATATGCCTTCTCTGAACGCATTGACGCCGCTCTCGTTTGTCAGGCGCTTCATATGGCCGCAAGACGCCATCGTCCCCCAAAAGGACTCATCCACCATTCCGACAGAGGCGTACAATATGCCTGCAACGCCTACCAACAAGCCCTGAACCAATATCACATGGTTCACAGCATGAGTCGCAAGGGTGACCCCTATCACAACGCTGTTGCGGAAAACTTCTTCTCCTGCCTCAAATGTGAATTGGTCCACCTAACCCATTACATTTCCAGACGCCAGGCACAACTTTCCATTTTTGAGTACATTGAGGCGTATTACAATTCTTTCCGCCCGCACTCTGCTATTGGATGGATTTCCCCGAATGAATTCGCCCGCGACTTTTATCTCGTTGCCTGTTGAGGTTGTTGTCTACTTTTTCGGGAAGGGCTCAGATGCAGAAAACCGCACCAGCTCATCTATCGGCGCGCCGTCCCAAGCCTCCTCTCCCTCCGTCTCTATGGGGGCGAGGGAGATACCTCGAATGTCCAGGGGATAGCTGCTGGCGATCTCCACCGCCACCACATTGTCGGTGCGGGAAACGAAGGCACGGCGGGTCACAGTACCCTCCGCTGTCTCCCAGTTCACGGTGGCGACCCCTGTGGCCATGTCCAGCACCCGCAGAGCGTCGTCAGCTTCATTCCCGCAATTGATGCGGATCTCCCCGGCAGGCATGAAGGGATTCGGCCACCACAGATCAACCTCGGGGTAGGCGGTTGCGTTTTCGTACCACAGCGGCGGAATCTCACTGTAGCGACCCTGAGCTGCCAGCTCCCGCACCTTGGGCAGCAGCCAGGCGGTGTCCTTCAGCGGCCTCGCCTCGGCGACGGGCAGCCAGAGGTTTTCGTGGTTGAGCAGTATGGTCTCTTCCCCCGTTCCCCCATAAAGCATCGCGCCCATCCTGCCATTCCCCACGGGGATGCCGTCCTGCCAGATAGCGGCCTTGCGGCCATACAAAACCCTGTGTTCCATAATCGTCTTTTCCTCTCTATTGATACTGGAATAAAATGACCCTTTGAATCTACTATATCACAAAAATATCGCCTTTTCAGGCGAGTTGGAGGTCTCATTATGCAGCCAAAGAACAACGCGCACCGCCTGTGGTACGACTCCCCCGCCAAAACCTGGGTGGAGGCCCTCCCTCTGGGCAACGGCCGCCTTGGGGCAATGGTCTTCTCCCGTCCGGTGGAGGAGCGCATCGGCCTCAACGAAGACAGCCTGTGGTCGGGCTACCCCCAAAACAAGGCCAAGCCCGGCGCGGGGGAGCACTTTCCCAAGGTGCAGGCCCTGGTGCGGGAGGGCAAAATCAAGGAGGCGGAAGCCCTCTTCGAGTCCTCCATGGAGGGTCGCTTCACCGAATCTTTCCTCCCCCTGGGCGATTTGAACATGCGCTTTTCCGGCTACTCGGAGGGGGATGTGACCGATTACCACCGGGAACTCTCACTGGATGATGCAGTGGTGCGCACCACCTTCACCGCAAAGGGCGTCCGCCACACAAGAACCGCCTTTGTCTCCCACCCGGATCAGGCTCTGATCATCTATCTTGAAGCCGACAAGCCCGGCAGCGTCAGCGTGGAGCTTTCCCTGGACAGCCAGCTCCGCCATGCGGTCGCTGCAAAGGGCAACCGCCTGGAGATGGAGGGCTTTGCCCCTTCCTCCGTCGCCCCCAACTATGTGCAGACCGACGACGGCGTCATCTACGAGCAGGAGGACGCCAAAAAAGGCATGCGCTTCCTTGGTGCGCTGGAGGTTGAGAACACAGGCGGAGCACTCTCCACAAAAGAAGATAGCCTCATCGTCGAGGGCGCGGACAGCGTCCTGCTGCGCTTTGGGGCCCGCACCAGCTTTAACGGCTTCGCCAAGCACCCCTTCCTGGATGGCGCCCCTTACCGGGAGAACCTGGAGGCCGATCTGGCCCTCTCGGGCGGCAAGGCATACAGCGGACTGTTCGACGCCCATGTGGCCGACCACCACGCCCTCTTTGGCCGTGTGGCGCTGGAGCTGTCCGGCGAAAGCCGGGACGACCTCCCCACCGACCAGCGTCTGCGAAAACTGGAAAAAGATAACTTCGACGCCGGGCTGTTCCGGCTGATCTTCCAGTACGGGCGCTACCTCACGGTGGCGGGCTCCCGCCCCGGCACACATGCGACAAACCTCCAGGGCATCTGGAACAAGGACATCCGCCCCGCCTGGAGCTCCAATTATACCGTCAACATCAACACCGAGATGAACTACTGGCCCAGCGAAATCTGCGGTCTGTCCGAGTGCCACCAGCCGCTGTTCGAGCTGATCCGGGCCATCTCGGTCACAGGGGCGGAGACCGCCCGCAGCCATTACGGCGCCGGGGGCTTCACCTCCCACCACAACGTGGACATCTGGGCCCTCACCAACCCGGTGGGAGACGGCGGTAAGGGAACCGCCATCTACGCCTTCTGGCCCATGTCGGCTGGCTGGCTCTGCCGCCACCTCTACGAGCACTACGAGTTTACTTTGGACAAGAGCTTCCTGCGGGAGTCCGCATGGCCCCTCATCTGCGGCGCAGCGGAGTTCTACCTCGACCTGCTGGAGGAGGACGAGGACGGGCACCTGCTCCTCCTCCCCTCCACCTCGCCGGAAAACGCCTACTTGCTGAACGGCGTCCCCCACTTTATGGCCCGCACCACCACAATGACCATGGCCATCGTGCGGGAGACCCTCGAGAATCTGGCCGCCATGGCGGAGATACTGGGCCTGGAAGATGAGCAGGCGAATCGCGCAAAAGAGGCTCTGCCCAAACTGTACCCCTTCAAAATCGGCAGCAAGGGCCAGCTGGTGGAGTGGGATAAAGAGTACGAGGAGGCGGAGCCCCACCACCGCCACAACTCCCACCTGTACCCCCTGCACCCCGCCCACAACATCACCCCCGAAGAAACCCCCGAGCTGGCCGACGCCTGCCGCCAGACACTGCGCCTGCGGGGCGACGACGGCACCGGCTGGTGCCTGGGCTGGCGGCTCTGCCTGTGGGCCCGCCTGAAAGACGGCGACCACGCCCTGAAGCTGCTGCGCCGCCAGTTAAAGCTGGTGGAGGCCACCGAGGAAATCAACTACATGGGCGGCGGGGGAACCTATCCCAACCTCTTCGACGCCCACCCGCCCTTCCAGATCGACGGCAACTACGGCACCACTGCAGGCATGGCCGAGCTTTTTGTCCAGAGCCGCGGCAACCGGGTGGAGCTTCTCCCCGCGCTGCCCTCCGAGTTCACAGACGGCAGCATTTCCGGGCTGCGGGCCCACGGCGGCCTTGTGGTGGACATCGCCTTCACCGGAGGTAAGTTTGCCAGCGCCGCACTGACCGCCACTGTGGATATGGACAGGGACTACCGCATTGTCTGCGGCGGTAAGGAAAACCTGCTGCGCCTCAAAAAGGGCGAGCGGCGGGAGCTGACCCCGGCAGACTTCCGTTAAACGTAAGAGAACTCTGCAGCGGTGTCGATGAGGGCGCGGAGATTCTCGTAGGAGACGTCGGTCTGAATCTCCTGGGAGGGGGATGTGATGTAGCCGCCGTCCACGCTCATCAGGGCGACGGTCTCCCGCACCTCCGCGGCCACCTCTGCCGGAGTGCCGTTTGGCAGCGTCTGCTGGGTGCTGATGCCGCCGTAAAAGGTTATAGTATCGCCGTATTCCCGCTTGAGGAAGCCGAGATCCATGCACTCCGGCTGCACGGGGTTGAGGCCGTCCAGGCCCAGCTCCACCATGTCCTCCATAATGCGGGTGATGCAGCCGCAGGAGTGGACGAACACATCCTTGCCGTAGCGCTTGATCAGCTCGTACTCCTGCTTTTCCCCCGGCTTGATCATCCGCCGCCAGCTCTCGGGCGACATGATCAAATCCCGCTGGGTGCCCCAGTCGGAGCCCAGCAGTACGCCGTCGATCTCGGGGGCGGTGAGGATATTCTCCAGCATGACCAGGTTCTTGCGGATGATCATATCCAGCAGCTGCTGGGCCCATTCCGGGTCGGCGGCAAGGTCTGCCAGGAAGTTTTCGATTCCCCGGCTGAAGTAGGCCTTCTCCCAGTGACTGCCCCAGATGGTGGCCAGCAGGTAGACGTCGTAGTGCTCCCGCAGGTGTTTGATCTGGGCGAAGAAGCTCTCGTAGCTGCCGTGGCCCACGGTGTCGGGCAGTGTCTCGGGGGTGTCGTAGTCCACCAGAAAGCGGTCGGTAAGGTTTGTCCAGTTCCACCAGGGCGGATAGACATAGAGCATGTGGTTGCCGATGGTCAGCGAGCCCGCCTGGGCCAGGTAGATGATCCCCGCCTCCAAGTCTTTCTTTACCTGGGGGTTGGGATAATCCTCCAGCAGCTGCTTGCCGTAGGCCTCGTTCCCCTCCGAGGTGAGGTTGATCGCGTAGGGAACCTTCCCCGGGTTTTTGTGGGAAAGTGTCGTCTTGATGAGCTCCCGCCTTGTCATGTGTTAAGCTCCTTTCAGCTGTAATGCTTGCATTATAGCCGCTCGCGAAAGACACTGGCAAGGACGAAACAATGCAGTTCCAGCACAAAAAGGTCAACAATGTTGACCTCTGGAAAAGGAAAGGTCATAACGATGAACAGCAGCACTGCACAATTTTTAGCCGGACAGGCCGAGCGAATGGAGGTCGGCGTTCTGGTCGCCGCCCTTGCCGACCCCGTGGGGCCGGACTGGCGCGGCAGCTTTAAGGAGCCCCGCCGCAACGCGTTCTACTTCATTCGCGGCGGGGAGGGGCGGGTCACCATTGACGGCGCCGACTACTTCCCCCAGCCCGGCGAGCTGGTTCTGCTCCCCTATGGCCGGGACTACGCCATCTCCACCCTCCCAGACAAGCCCAGCTTCCGCAAATACTGGTGCTGCTTCACCGCCTCGCTGCCAGAGGGGGACTTCTTCCAGCGGCTCCACCTGCCCTGCGTGGTGCGGGTGGAGGACGAGGAGCGAATGGAGGCGCTCTTTCTCTCCCTGATCGACGGCTACTCCTCCCCCGACCTGCCCCGGCGGCTGGAGGCGAAGGCCGCAATATTGGCAATCCTGTCCGAGTACCTGCGCCTCTGCGGGGACAGCGTCTCCCTCCTTCCCCGCAAATCCCCCCACCTGCTGGATGAGGTGCTGGGTTACATCCGGGAGCACCTGGACGAGCCGCTGGGCGTCGACGCGCTGGCCGAGCGGGTTCACATTCACCCCGGCTACCTGACCAAACTGTTCCGGGAGGCCACCGGGGAGACGCCCGTGCGCTACATCAACCGCCTGCGAATGGATCAGGCCAGGGAAAAGCTGGTGGCCTCCTCCCACTCTGTGGGGGAGGTGGCCGCAGAGCTTGGGATGGACCCCGTCTACTTCGCCCGGCTGTTCCGCAAGCACACCGGAATGTCCCCCAGCGAATACCGGAGAGCTGTGTTGCCGCCCTCCGCGTTGGAAAGGAATGAGAGGATTGGACATAAAAAACTATAATATCACCTGGCGCAGCCAGAGCAAAAACTCCTCGGAGAACATGCCCTGCGGCGGCTGTGACGTGGGCGTCGCAGCCTGGGTGGAGGGGGGCGAGCTGCTCTTTTACATCGACCGCAGCGGCAGCTTTGATGAAAACAACCAGATGCTCAAGCTGGGAAGGGTGCGGGTCTCCTGCTCTCCTAACCCCTTTGCTGCCCCGGACAGCGACTTCCGCCAGATATTGGAATTAGAAAAAGGACGCATCGTTGTCCAGGGCCGCGCCCCCGGCCTCCCGGCGGTGACCTACACACTCTGGTGCCGCACTGACTTTCCCGCCGTCCACCTGGAGGTGGAATCCGACACAGCCGTGGAGGTCATCGCCACCTACGAGAGCTGGCGCTTCGAGGATCGGCCAGTCCCCCCCGACAAGCGGATGCCCCTCTACAGCATGCAGGGCTACCCGGGAGAGGTGCTCACCTTCGCGGACACCGTGGAGCCCGGCGATGAGGACGTCCTCTTCTTCCACCAGAACCGGAACGGTGAAAACTGCTTTGAAAAGGTGGCGGAGCTGGAGGGCCTGGGTGAGCACATCCGGGAGATGTACAACCCCCAAAAAGATTTCGTCTTTGGCGGCGTACTGAGAGGGGATGGTTTTTCTCCCCAGCCTGTCACTGAGGGCAGCTACGCGGGCGTGCCCTTCCGGGGATACGGGCGGTGCTCCGGGCCTGCCCGCCGCCACAGCCTGGTAGTGGCCCTCCACAGCGGCCGCTACACCGATGTCGAGACCTACCGGGCAGACGCCCTGGCCTGGGGCCGGGAGGCGCTTGCCACCAGAGAACAGGGGCAGCGGAACGCCGAGGCTTACTGGAGCGACTTCTGGAGCCGCAGCGAAATCACTGTCTACCCCGGTGAAGCAAGACCGGAGGACACCGCCTGGCAGGTGGGGCGCAACTACAATCTATTCCGCTTTCTGCTGGGCTTCAACAGCAGGGGTGATCACCCCACCAAATTCAACGGCGGTCTGCTCACCACCGACCCAGCCTGGAGCGTGGACGAAAAATATGCCGGGCAGACGCCGGACTACCGCAACTGGGGCGGCGGCAGCTTCACGGCTCAGAACCAGCGGCTGGTCTACTGGCCCATGCTTGCCAGCGGCGACTGGGAACTGATGGCCCCACAGTTTGAATTCTACCGCAAGGCCCTGCCCAACGCCGAACAGCGGGTCAAGACCTACTGGGGCCACGAGGGCGCGGCCTTCACCGAGCAGATGGAAAACTTCGGCCTGCCTGTGGGCTGCGAATGGGGCTGGCCGAACGGCAACCACATGCCGGAGGTCTACACCCACCGCCCCGCCCACGACCAGACCGAGATCACAGGCCCCTGGATTCGCTACCTCTACGCCGCACAGCTGGAATTCTGCTTCATGATGCTGCGGTACAGCCGCTTTTCGGGGGCGGACATCTCCGCCTACAAAGAGCTTATCCACAGCTGCATCGTCTTCTTCGACCGCCACTACCGCATGCGCCACTTCATGGACACCGTGCGGGAACTGGACGGCGACGGCAAGTTGGTCTTCTACCCCTCCACCGCGCTGGAGACCTATAAGGATGCCACAAATCCAGCCGACCTCATCGCCGCGCTGAACGCCGTGCTGGACGAGATTTTAGAGCAGCCCGGCCACCGGGTGCTGTTCGCGGAACACCTGGAGGAGTACGAGGCACTGCGGGAGACCGTCCCGCCCCTCACCTTCCGGGAGGTGGAGGGCAAAAGGGTTATCTCCCCCGCCAAATCCTGGTCAGACATCATGAATGTGGAGCTCCCCCAGCTCTATCCTGTCTACCCCTACGGCCAGTTTGGGCTGGAACGCCCGGATTTGGAGACCGCTGTCAACACCTACTTCGCCCCCGCCGAAGCCGAAGGCCAGCGGGATCACATCTCCTGGCACCAGGACAACATCTTCGCCGCCCGGCTGGGTCTTGCCGAGGAAGCGAAACGTTTCACCTTCGCCAAACTGGCGGACGGCCCCCGCCGTTTCCCCGCCTACTGGGGGCCGGGGCACGACTGGGTGCCCGACCACAACTGGGGCGGCAGCGGCATGATCGGATTGCAGGAAATGCTGCTGCAACAGGTGGAGGATAAGCTGCTTCTCTTCCCCGCCTGGCCCCGGGAACTGCCGGTGCGCTTCAAGCTGCATGCCGCCGGCGCGCTGGTGGAGGCCGAGATGCGGGATGGCGAGGCCAAGCTGCTCTCTATCACTCCGGCTAATCGGGAAAAAGACATTCTCTACCCCGGGCAATATGTCACAGGTGAGGAGTTGATGAAACCATGACCGGATTGGAACGCTTTCTGCGCACGGTGAACCGGCAGTCGGTGGACCACCCCGCCGTGTGGCTGGGCATCCCCGACGACAGCGCGTTGCCCGGCCTCTTCCGCTATTTCGGCGCAGAGGATATGGCCGGGCTCAAAACCCTGCTGGACGACGATGTCTGGCCGGTGGAGCTTCCCTACCGCTCCCCCACGTCACAGCACATCTACGCCGCCTTCGACTTCGCCAAGGAGGGCGCCACAGACCCGGCACACGCGGGACCTTCCGCGTCGAGAACCCTCACCCATCCCGGCTTCTTCGAGGACTGCGACGACCCCGCCGATGTGGATCGCTTCGACTGGCCCGATCCCGTGCGCTACATCGATCCTGCGGCCTGCCGGGCAGCAGTGGAGGCTGTCCCGGAGGGCAAGGCGGCACTGGGCGTGCTGTGGTCGGCCCACTTTCAGGATACCTGCGCGGCCTTCGGCATGGAGACCGCCCTGATGAATATGATCGCGAATCCCGCGCTGTACAAGGCCGTTGACCGCCGGATTTTGGACTTCTACCTCGCAGCCAATGAAATCTTCTATGAGAACACCAGGGGAAAACTCCACGCCGTGCTCATCGGCAACGACATGGGCAGCCAGCAGGGGCTGATGCTCTCCCCCGAAATGATCCGGGAGTTTGTGCTGCCGGGAGCAGCCGAGCTCATCCGCCAGGCCCACAGCTACGGCGTCAAGGTGATCTATCACTCCTGCGGGGCGGTGAGCGAAATCTTCGACGACCTCATCGGGGCGGGGGCGGACATCCTCCACCCCATCCAGGCCCTTGCCGCGGGGATGGAGCCGAAGGGGCTGCGGGAGCGCTTCGGCGGCCGAGTTTCCTTCTGTGGCGGCGTGGATGCCCAGGAGCTGCTGGTAAACGGAACGCCGGAGCAGGTGGCGGAAAAGGTGCGCGCCCTGCGGGAGCTCTTTCCCACCGGGCTCATCCTCTCCCCCAGCCATGAGGCAATCTTGGCGGACACGCCACCTGCCAACGTGGAGGCACTCATCCGCACGGCCCAGGAGAAGGGGAACGAAAAGGAGACACTGTCATGAAACGTTTCGGACAGGTGGTGCGGGTCAAGCCCGAAAAGCTGGAGGAGTACATAAAACTCCACGCAGCAGTGTGGCCACAGGTGCTGGCCACCATCCGCGACTGCGGCATCCGCAACTACTCCATCTTCCACAAGGACGACCTGTTATTCGCCTATTTTGAATATATCGGCGACGATTACGAGGCCGATATGGCCAGGATGGCGGCTGATCCCGTCACACAGCAGTGGTGGGACGTGACCAAGCCCTGCCACGACCCGCTACCCACCCGGAAGGATGGGGAATGGTGGGCGGATATGGAGCAGGTCTTTTTTACAGATTGATACACTTGCAGCAAAGCAAAGACCGGCTGACTGCGAATAATCGCCACCAGCCGGTCTTTCGTCGATCTATTGTGTGGCGTTACGCCAAGCTCCTCAAATGCGCCCAAGCCCCGCGCAGCTCATCCTCCCCGGCGAAGTTATCCCGGTACAGCTCAACCACTCCGCCGCCGTCGAACCCGCTCCGCTCCAGAATCCGGAACAGCCTGGGATAATCCATCTTCCCTTCGCCGGGGGGCAGACAGGGCCTTGTCGCGTCGTGGTCGCTTAGATGCAGGTGGGCGATCCTGCCGCCGAGGGTTTCGGCAAAATCGTAGACGTCCTCCCCCGCCATGCGGGCCTGCTTGATATCATAGACGAAACGGGCCTCGGGCACAGCCTCGGCAAGGCGGACGAAGAAAGCGGGCTGCCTGCTGACACAGCGCACCACATTTTCCTGGCAGATATCCACGCCCATACCTCTACCCATCCTGATCAGCTCCCCCATGCGGTGAAAGCGCTCGCCCTCCGATATGGCCGAGCCATCCCGGTCGCCGTGGAAGACCACCACCTCCGCCCCCAGCAGGTTCGCGGCGTGGCAGTAACGGCGATACAGCTCCATCCCCTCCGCCAGCCTGCGCTTGTAGGCGGAAAAGAAGAGCAGCGGCTCCTGTCCCGAAGTGTAGGGATGTACCGAAAGGATTCGCATTCCGGCGTCATCCGCGGCACGGCGCTGCTCTTTCAGATAATCCTCTTCCAGCTCTGCGGCGCAGTTGATAAAGACCTCCGCGGCCGGCACGCCCCAGGAGGCCAGCTTCGCCAGGCCCCGTTCTGTGTAGAGTGGATAAAAGCTTGCGGTAGAAATTCCAATTTGCATAAGTTATCCTATTTGTGCAGGCTTTCCAGATAGTCGGTGAGCTTGCGCATGGTCTCCTTGCTCACCACATGCTCCATCTTACAGGCGTCCTCGTCGGCGGTCTCCACCTCCACGCCCAGCACATTGATGAGGAAGGATTTCAGGGTGCGGTGGCGGGAGGTGACCTCAATCGCCCGCAGCCTTCCCTTGTCTGTAAGGCGGATGGCCCCATAGGGCTGCTGCTCCACCATACCCATCTCCTTGAGCACGCCCAGCGCCTTGTTGACACTGGGACGGGACACCTCCAGCTGGCGCGCCACGTCGATAGAGCGCACATCCTTGCTCTCGTTTTCCAGGCTGAGAATCGCCTCCAGATAGTTCTCTCCGGCTTCCCTCAATGTTTTTTCGGCCACTACAATCATTCCTTTCAAAAGAGCAATCAATGCAACAGGTCGTATTGGGCAATCATATAATCCCGGAACACTTCGTCTTCCATCGCCTTCAGCGTGGGGAGCTGTTCCTCCCGGCTGTCCAGCGTGAAGTCCATGTGAATGCCGTGAAAGCGCTCCTCCAGCCTGTCCAGAATACCGTCAAAGGCGGTGGAGGGCATCTCTAAACCTCTCAGCAGCTGCCGTCCCAGGAAAATCGGGCTGCGAATGCCCAGCCGCTCCGCTTCAAACCGCTCTCCGCTGCTCCACAGGAAGAAGGGGGTGAGGTAGGAGCCCAATCTGTCCTCACGGTAGAAGGTTTGGGGATAGCCAAAGGGCAGGTGGTCGCCCCAGAACAGCACCACCGTCTCCCTGTCCAGCATTCGGAGCTGCTCCAGACACGCCTTCGTGGCTTCGTCGGTGTAGCGCAGACCCTGGGCATAGGTCTCCATCATCTGGCGGTGGGAATCCGGCATCCCCTCTGCTTTGATGCTGTTGTGGAAGCGGCCCGCCCGGTAGTCCCCATGGTTCTGCATGGTGACCAGGTGGACAAAGGCGCCGTCGGGGCCCTTATTCAAGATATCCAGCGTTTCGGCATAGGCCGCCGCGTCTGAAATATAGGGGCTGTTGTCCGGCTTATCCCGGTGGGTCATGCCGGTGTGGATGATGAAATCCTGAAAGCCCATCGCCCTGTAGGCCTTCGGGCGGGCATACATATCGTCCGTGTAGGGGTGGAGGGCCACGGTGCGGTAGCCATTCGCCGCCATGCGGCCCGCCAGGGACGGGAAGGAATCCCGCCCCCACTGTGCGATGCGGTTCTCGTAGGGGCTGTTGTCGCCGCAGAGGGCGGTGGACAGCCCGGTGAGCACCTCGCACTCGCAGTGGGCGGTGCCTCCCCCGTAGCCGGGAGTCAGCACCTGCCCGGAGGGCGTCTGTTCCATCAGCCCCCGGATGTAGGGGATGGGGTCGGAATCGAAGCGCACTCCCGCCAGCCTTGTGGGGTCGGAAAAGGCCTCGCTCATGATCAGCACCACATTGGGCCGGGAAGCCCTCCTCCCGGCGGGAGACGCTGCGGGATAGCGGTGGGTGAGCTCCTCCACGGCTTCTGGGCTGTAGCCCTTCGGCTCCGGCATCATGGGGGCAAGCAGCAGCTGGAAAAACGCCAGGAAGAAGCCGAACCGGTCAAATGAGCCGAAAATGTCAATCCGGTAGTCGTCAAATTTCACCCCAAGCTTGTTCAGCAGCTTGCGCAGGGGGTTCCGGGGAAGGGCCAGGGTGGCAAAAAGCGCCAGCACCAGGGCGGAAAGCAGCCCCAACACCAGCCGGAATAGTCCCGGCAGGAAAGGCGCGTTCACAAGCCAATCCAGCAAAAGGCAGAGGGCCACCGCGGCGGCAACTCCCCCCACCAGCAGCACAACGGACGCAACCGAGATCATCTTTGCCAGCAGGTTGAGGTTGAGCACCATGGCAAAATCCCTGGGCAGGAGGGGCTTTTCCCGGTTGACCCCGCAGAGGTAATCCACGTAGGCCAACACCAGGGCGATGAGCCCGCCTACCCAGCAGGCGATGACGGCATTGCCTGTTACAGCGAGCCAAAGCAGCAGCCAGGCCCAGACCAGCAGCGTGTTAAAGCAATATGCAACGGGCTCCTGTCCAATCCAGCGAAGCGTGCCGCCCGCTGTGCGGAGATGCAGGCTCTGCCCCACGCAGGAGATCACGAGGGCCAGCAGCAGGGTAACCAGTATGGATGGCAGCATGGCGCATCAGCGCTTCCTTTCTCCTGTAAGAATGCCGCGGATATTGTCCAGTTCCTCCTCTGTCACCCCAATGCCCCGCAGGTACCCCTCCTGGCTGCCGTATTGCCTTCGCAGCCAATCCATGGTGTCCATCATCGTCTGCGGCTCGGATTCAAAGAGGAAGCGGGGAATACCCGGCATCTTTGCCACCGGGCCAAAATCCAGCTGGCCCGTGGTGCAGCCGTAGTCGTAGGCGATGTCCTCCTCGCTCACGCCCACAAGCCCCAGCAGCAGCATGGCGGTGATACCGGTGCGGTCTTTGCCCGCCGTACAGTGGAAGATCACCGTGTGAAAGCCCCTTGCAAAGAGGGCGAATTCCTTGCGGAACTGCTCCCCGCTGTCGGCCAGGAGATCAATGTACATCTCCAGCATGGTGGCGGGGAAGCGGAGATCGCCGCTGGTGAGGTTTGACTGGAAGTGATCCAGCATGGGGATGTGGTGGGCTTCGGCATCGAGCCCCAGCTCACTGTCGGGGTGGCGCTTCGCCTCAGAGGTGGAGCGCAGGTCGATGAGGCAGTCCACACCCAGTGCCCGCAGCGTATCCTTGCCTGTGGGCGTGATGTTGTGCAGCTCGGCGCAGCGCAAAAAGCGTCCGGTCGCCACCGGATTTCCCTCCCTGTCGGGATAGCCCCCGATGTCGCGCACATTGTTTACGCCCTCCACCGTCAGGCGGATGCACCTCTCCTGCTGCATGATGATCGATTCCTTTCATGTTTGCCTTGATTTACATTATATGCTACCATATTTGGGCCGGGAATTCAACAGATGAACGCAACCGCAAATGAGGACGATTCATCTGCAATTGCGTAAGATGAAGAAACCGTTACCGTTTCGCGGTTGTTGCAGGTTGTGGGAATTGTCTGTATAATGGATAAGACAGGTGCAAATGGATCAACGAGTGAATCCCTCGAAAGGAATGACCCTGCTATGGAAGGTAGAAACAGCATGCGCAGCGCCCTGTCCTTTGAGGTGGAGGCCGCTGTAAACGCCCTGAACATCCAGCCGTCGGACAATTTGGACAACATCCCCTTCGACACCGCCCACCTTGCTGTGGTTCAGCTGCTGTGCAGGCATTTCACCTCCCTTTCGGAATATGTGGGCGAGATGAACCGGCTGGTCTCCGACGCGGTCAATCAGCGGGCCCACCTGATTTGCTTCCCGGCTTTTGCGGGAATGCTCCCCTTGCCCTTTCTTCCGGAGTTTTCCAAGCTGGAGGACTCCTTCCGCCTCGGGCCAAACGGCTTACCCAACTTTCTCAAGCTGTCCGACGCCCTCGCCTTCTTCTCCGCCCCCATGATGGAGGTGTTCCAGGGCACCATGTCGGCCCTTGCCATGAAGCACCGCATCTATATACTGGCGGGCAGTGCGATCCACCTGGACAATCACCGCACCTTCTGCCACCGGGCCTTTCTCTTCGACGACACCGGCAGCCTTGCGGGCTACCAGGACAAGGTGAGCGCCTCCCTGCTGGAGCGGGAGTTGGGCATCGAGGAAGCGGGAGAGGTCAAGCTGCTGGAGACCCCCGTAGGCCCGCTGTCCATCCTCATCGGCGGGGACGTGAATCTCTTTGAGACGGTGCGCGTCGCCAAAAACCTGGGCGCCCAGATGATACTGAACCCCTCGGTCTTTCCGGGGGAGCGCTCCCCGGTGGATGATGCCGACGGCCTCAACCTGCGGGTGCAGGAAAACCCCATCTACGGGGTGCAGATCGTCATGGTGGGGGATACCGGGCTGGGCTTTCAGCTCACAGGCAATGCCTGCGTCTACGCCCCCCTCACCCTCTACCGCTCCCACGCCAAGAATGGCATC
Organism: Oscillospiraceae bacterium; assembly: GCA_047973265.1. Classification (GTDB taxonomy): domain Bacteria; phylum Bacillota; class Clostridia; order Oscillospirales; family Ruminococcaceae; genus WRAV01. Next base: position 31,195 of record JBKEBS010000133.1, on the reverse strand, counting down.
CAGATGCGCAGTTCCGGCCTGCCCCGTTCCGAGCTGCTGCTCTCCCGCCTGAATTTGGCCTCCCTGGCGGGAATCCGCGACCCCTACCGGCAGGACACCAATCCGGAACTGATGGCCGCCTATATTGAGAAGCTGTATTGAGAAAGGTATTGCTATGCCTGATGAACTAATGCGTTGCCACTGGGCGACAAGGAGCGAGCTGGAACGGGAGTACCACGACCGGGAGTGGGGCGTCCCCGTGCACGACGAGCGGCGGCTGTTCAAGATGCTCTGCCTGGAAGGCATGCAGGCGGGACTAAGCTGGCGCACTGTCCTCGCCAAAATGGATGCCTTCTGCGCCGCTTTCGACGACTTCGACCCGGAAAAGGTGACCGCCTACGACGAGGAAAAAGTGGAAGCCCTGATGCAAAATGAGGGAATCATCCGCAACAGGCTGAAAATCAACAGCGTGATCACCAATGCCCGGACCTACAAGGAGCTCTGCAAAGAGTTCGGCTCGCTGGACAGCTACCTGTGGGCCTATGTGGGCGGCACACCCATCCAAAACGCCTGGGAGACGCAGGAGGAGATACCCGCCAGCATCCCTCTCTCCGACGCGGTCAGCAAGGATTTGAAAAAGCGGGGATTCAAGTTTGTGGGCTCCACGATCATCTACGCCTACATGCAGTCCATCGGCATGGTGAACGACCATCTGGTGAGCTGTGCGTTCTACAAGCGATAAAAGAAAGGGAGAAGCAGAAGCTTCTCCCTTTCTTTATTTAGCCTGCTCCATATCCGACGCGGCGGGCAGCAGCACGAACTCCCGGGGCTGATCCAGCTTGAGCTTCCGGAGGTTGCCCTCCACCACAAGCCTCCCCTCCTCCGCCAGCTTATCCATGGCGGAGCGGGAGAGGCCAAGCTTTTCCCGGAGCAGCCTGTCCGCCCGAAGCGGCAGGGGCCATTTGCCCTGCATGCGAATGCAGACTGGGGTGGTGAGCTCCTCCACGCCGGGGATGCAGCCCTCCACTTGACAGACTAGCTCCTCCCACTGAACCTCCGCCTTGTTCCGCCGCAGGATGTCCCGGTCGAGGGCCGCTCCCATGGCGGTTTCCGGATCGTTGGACAAAAAGGCGGCGTACTCGGCGGGGTCGATTTGTTCGGGGCGAACCCGGGCGTAGATCTCCAGGTTCCAGCTGCTCTTGCAGTGGGGGCAGCGGTAGACGAGCCACACATCCAGGTTGCGCTGCTGTGCGTTGACCCGGAACAGCCCGCTGGATTGATAGGGCCGCTTCACCCCGCATTTGGGGCAGTTTCTAAGCACGGATGGGGCGGACTCTGGGACGACGGTCCATGCATATACCTTCATATTGTGGGTTCCATTCCTTTAATGATGTAGTTTTGGTAGCGGCATGGATATCCCCCCGAAACGGCGGCTCAATTCTCATAATGGTGATTCTGGTCATGGTGCAGTTCATCCTTTCTTTTCTCTGTTTTAATTTTTGGGCAAACAAAAAGGGCCTCCCGCAGGTAACACCTGTGGGAGGCCCAATAAACACAGCCGCCGGAAATAACTCCGGCGGCTGATTTATTCACCTACTAACAGTCCGTCAATCAGCGTTTCAAACATCGACATCCCAGACCCTGCGACGAAACAGCGCATAGCCAAATGGACGTCTTATTCAGTTTGAAACTACCGCGAGACAGGACTGAGCATATAGGATAGGTCCTTTCTTTCTGAATCTGATGAGCATTATAGCAATTTCCGTCCCATTCTGTCAAGCCTCTGGCTATAGGGGGCTATGGTGTGGAATGCTCCGTTGCACCTATATTCAGGCATAGCTGCTTCGATGCACGACCAATTCACCCATATACCATTCGACCAACAGAACTGCAACCCGTGATGGCGTCGTCGCGGGTAATCCGCCCAACTCTTCCATCCACTCCCGAATTACTGGAAGACACTTGGATGTAAACTCTTTTTCCGCCTGCTCCCCATACGATTGATCTGAAAACGGATAGAGTGTCAGATGTGTTTTCCTATCCGCGAAAGGCTCCAGATTAGCACCAATTCCGGTATCATAGCGAAGATTCCGGGAAACAGAGGCAACTATAATTCCGCGAATTTGCGGGTGGTTTCGGTGCTTTCCGTCTGGAGAATAGCTTTTTGTGTAGCCCCCAAATGAAACATCAAGTTTCTCGGTGTCGGCAAAGTAATCGCGCATCTGTTTCCTGCTGCATGCGAACCGCTCACCCGGATTGCAATTTCGATAAAGCAACTTCATATATTATCCCTTACAGTGACAACTGCTCCCCTTCGTCCTCTGCTCTGGGGAAAGACCCCGCGGCGGGAATGCTCTTGGTGCGGAAGCGGTGGGCGTTGGCGATCATTTCCTCCCGGAAGGGCACGGCCTCCTCCAGAAAGGTGTTCTTGCGCAGCGTCATGGCCTGCACGCCCTGGGTGTTCTTGGTGGATTTGGGGTTCAGCGCCCCGCTGTGAATGATCAGCGTGCGATTGTTGTTGGCCCTGAGCAGATACTCCCCGTCCTCGTCGATCTGGTACATTGAAACCAGCGGGGATTTATCCGAATAGGCGGCCAGCAGCTTCTTCCGCTTCGTCTTGGTCTCATAGCCGGAAAGGTCGACCTTGGCGGCTTTGCCGTTTTCAAAGAAGAACAGCATGTAGCCCTTGTAGTCCCTGGTCACAGCCATGAAGAGCGCCAGCTCCCCCTCCTCCATGCCAAGCTTTGCGGGGATGTAGTCCCCCATCACGCTGGCCTTGGTGTCGGCAAAGTCGGCGGCATCCGCCTTGTAGACCTGGTGCCTGTTGGTGAAGAAGAGCAGCTGGGAGGCGTTGGAGGCCTCCATCGCGGCGACAATTTTGTCCCCCTCCTTCAGCTTTTGCTCCCCGCTCATCCGCAGGGATTGGGGGGTGATCTTCTTGAAGTAGCCCTCCCCGGTGAAGAAAATGTGGACGGGGTAGTCGGGCACCTCCTCCTCCACTGTCTCCTCATCCTCGGGAGTGGGATAGTAGAGCATGGACTTGCGGGGCTGGCCGTAGGTCTTCGCCGCCTTTTTCAGCTCGTCCACAATGATGGCCGTGACCCGTTTCGGATCATCCAGAATGCCCTGCATTTCGGCCACCTCGGCCTCCAGGGACTCGATCTCCTTGATGCGGTTCAGAATATGCTCCCTGTTCAGGTGGCGCAGGCGGATTTCCGCCACATAGTCCGCCTGGAGCTGGTCGATGCCGAAGCCGATCATGAGGTTGGGGACGACCTCCCTCTCCTCCTCGGTTTCCCGCACAATATTAACCGCTTTGTCGATGTCCATCAGTATCTTGGCGAGGCCCTTGAGCAGGTGCAGTTTTTCCTTTTTCTTCTGCAGGTCATAGTACACCCGGCGGCGCACGCACTCCTGCCGGAAAGCCGCCCACTCCCGGACAATCTCGCCGATGCCCATCACACGTGGACTGCCTGCGACCAAAATGTTGAAGTTGCAGGAGAAGGTGTCCTCCAAAGTGGTCATGCGGTAGAGCTTCTGCATGAGCTTGTCGGGGTCGGTGCCCCGGCGGAGATCAATGGCGACCTTGAGGCCCTTGAGGTCGGTCTCGTCCCGCATGTCGGACACTTCCCGCACCTTGCCAGTGCGCACCAGATCGGCCACCTTGTCGATGATGGCCTCCACCGTTGTGGTAGGGGGAATCTCGGTGATTTCGATGCAGTTGTTCGCTTTGTCGTAGTTGTATCTGGCCCGCACCTTGAGGCCGCCGCGGCCGGTTTCGTAGATTTTGCGCAGGGCGTCCTCGTCGTAGACGATGTAGCCGCCGCCGGAAAAGTCCGGCGCCTTCAGGGTGCTGATAATGTCGTGGTTCGGATTCTTCATGAGGGCTGCGGCTGTGTCGCACACCTCCTGGAGGTTGAAGGAACAGATGGAGCTTGCCATACCCACGGCGATGCCCATGTTTGCGTTGACCAGCACTGTGGGGAAGGTGACTGGCAGCAGAGTGGGCTCCTTGGTGGTGCTGTCGTAGTTGTCCACAAAGTCCACGGTGTCGCTGTCGATGTCGGAGAAGAGCTCCCGGGCGATAGGGGAAAGCTTTGCCTCGGTATAGCGCGCCGCCGCATAGGCCATATCCCTGGAATAAGCCTTGCCGAAGTTTCCCTTGGAGTCCACATAGGGGTGGAGCAGGGCCTCGTAGCCCCGGGAGAGGCGCACCATCGTCTCGTAGATGGGGCCGTCGCCGTGGGGGTTGAGGCGCATGGTCTGGCCCACGATGTTGGCGGATTTCGTCCGCGCTCCGGTGAGCAGCCCCGCCTTGTACATGGTGTACAGCAGCTTGCGGTGGGCGGGCTTGAAGCCGTCAATCTCCGGAATCGCTCTGGAGACGATAACACTCATGGCGTAGGGCATGAAGTTTTTTTCCAGGGTGTCGGTGATCTTCTGCTCCACCACCACGCCTGCATTTTCGATGACAGCCCCGATATCGCCGCCCTTTGCGGCATTGCTGTCAGTCGGTTTTTTCTTTCTAGGCGGCAAGTTTATCCAGTCTCCTTACATTTATCATCAGTTGAACTATTGCAAAAAGGGCAGCGAGCCCAGGGGGCTTCTGAAATAAAGCCATATAAAGTATCCGGCCAGAAAAAGGAGGCAGAGAACCGCCACAACCCTCTTCCAGCGGTGAGCGCGCCGAGGCTCGGGGCTGTGGAGTTCATCCTCCGGCCCCGCAGGCTGGGCATAGGCCTCCAGAAGGCCTCTGGCCTCCTCCTCGCAGCGCTTCGGCACCAAAAGCTGGGTGCCCAGAGCGTTCGCGCCGGTGTAGGCCTTGAGCACCACGCCCGCGCCCTCCGCTCGCTCCACTACCGGAATGCCTGCGGAAATTAGCAGGCCCTTCACGGGCGCGGCCTCCATCGCTGTGCTCACAGAGGTGACGGCGACCAGTTCCTCCCCCAGCTCAATGGCAGGCACCGGCATTTCCTCCGGTTTCATTTCGCTCCACTCCTTTCAGGCAACTCAGTCGGCAAAGAGCGGAAACTCTGTGGTCTGGCCCGTCGCCACATCATAGCGGCGCAGGGTGATGTCGGCCACTGTCCACTCCACAGTGCGCAGGTAGAAAATGGTGTTTTCGTCGGCATAGGCCAGGTTGCTGATATAGCCTCCCTGATTGCCGCCGATAAACTCCTCGGCATAGGCCTTGAGGGGCGGAAGGGTGGCGCCGATCTCCACATCCTTCACCAGCTCGTTCTCCTCAATGAGGTAGGCATAAGGCGAGGTCGGCCCGCCGTCCTCCAGCCCATCCCCGTCGTTGTAGAAGTAGATGGTGTTCTCATCCTCTCCCACCAAAAAGCGGGTGATGATGGAGCCCGTCATGTGGTCGCTGCCCAGAACGCCTAAGTCCAGCGTTCGGTAAAAGGAACCGTCGGCGGTATTCACCACAAAGAGGCCAAACTCCCCGCGGAACACGACCCGCAGCCGCTGAGCAGGAGGACAAACGCGAGAGCGATACACACAACTGATGTTTTGACTTTTCCCATTCTATCTTTTCCTTATTCCCAAGGGCCGCAATTCCCTGTTATTTCTTTTGATCTGCGCATATCTAGGAAATATCCGCCAGTTCCAGATACTCGTGGCCGTATTCGGCGATAAAGTTTTTCCGTCCCTGGAGGTCGTCTCCCTGCAGCATGTCAAATACCTGTGCGGTCAATATCTCGTCGGAGGGGGAAACCTTGATCAGCCGCCTCGTCACCGGATTCATGGTGGTCATCCACATCATGTCCGGCTCATTCTCGCCCAGTCCCTTTGAGCGCTGCATGGTGAGCTTCACGCCCTTGAGCTCGTCGCCCAGCAGGCGGTTTTTCTCGGTCTCGGAGTAGGCGAAGTAAGTCTTTTCCTTGGTGGTGATCTCGTAGAGAGGGGATTCCGCGATGTAGACATATCCCTTGTTGATGAGGGTGGGGGTGAGGCGGTAGAGCATAGTGAGAATCAGGGTGCGGATGTGGAAGCCGTCCACGTCGGCATCGGTGCAGATGACCACCTTGTTCCACCGCAGCCCGGATTCGTCGAAGGAGGAGAGCTGCTTGTTGGCTTTCGACTTGACCTCCACCCCGCAGCCAAGCACCTTGATGATGTCGGTGACGATCTCGTTTTTGAATATCTTGTCGTAGTCCGCGTTGAGGCAGTTGAGAATCTTGCCCCGCACCGGAATGATGGCCTGAAACTCGCTGTCCCTGGCCAGCTTGACCGAGCCCAGGGCGGAGTCGCCCTCCACGATGTACAGCTCCCGGCGGTCGGTGTCCCTGGTGCGGCAGTCCACAAATTTCTGCACCCGGTTGGCGATGTCAAGGCTGCCCGCCAGCTTCTTTTTCAGGTTGAGGCGGGTCTTTTCGGCGTTTTCCCGGCTGCGCTTGTTCACCAGCACCTGCTCGGCGATCTTGTCCGCGTCGGCGGGATTCTCTATGAAGTAGACCTCCAAAGAGTGGCGGAGGAAGTCGTTCATGGCCTCGTAGACAAACTTGTTGGTGATGGATTTCTTGGTCTGGTTTTCGTAGCTGGTCTGGGTGGAGAAGGAGGAGGAGACCAGCACCAGGCAGTCCTCCACATCCTGGAATGTGATCTTGCTCTCATTCTTGAGGTACTTGCCCGTCTGTTTGAGGTAGGCGTCGATCTGAAAGACAAAGGCGCTCTTCACCGCCCGCTCGGGGGAACCGCCGTGCTCCAGAAAGCTGGAGTTGTGGTAGTATTCGATGAGCTTCTGCCGGTTGGAGAAGCAGAGGGCGACGCTGAGCTTTACGGGGTATTCCGGCTTGTCCTCCCGGTCGCGGCCCCGGCGCTCCGCCTCCCAGTACTGGATGGGGGTGATGGTCTCCTCCCCGGCCAGCTCCTCCACGTAGCCCACAATGCCGCTTTCGTAGTGGAAAGTCTCCTCCTCAAAGCCGTTTTCCAGCTGGTTGCGGAGCAGGAAGGTGACACCCTTGTTGACCACCGCCTGGCGGCGCAGCACCTCCTGGAAGTATTCCAGGGGCACGTCGATATCGGTAAAAACGTCCAGGTCAGGCCGCCATTTGATGCGGGAGCCGGTCTTTTTCTGGTTGGTGGGCTCCTTCTGCATATCGCCCGAGATTTCGCCCTTTTCAAAGTGGATTTCATAGCGGAAGCCGTCCCGCACCACCTCTACGTCCATGTACTCCGAGGCGTACTGGGTGGCGGTTAGGCCGAGGCCGTTGAGACCCAGGGAAAAGCCATAGCTGTCGTCGTATTTTCCGCCCGCGTACAGCTCGCAGAAGACCAGCTCCCAGTTGAAGCGCTGCTCCTTCTGGTTGAAGTCCACCGGGATGCCCCGGCCAAAGTCCTGCACCTCGATGGAGCGATCCGCATAGCGGGTGACCACGATGCGCTCACCATAGCCGTCCCGCGCCTCGTCCACCGAGTTGGAGATGATCTCGAAGATGGAGTGCTCACAGCCCTCCAGCCCGTCGGAGCCGAAGATAACTCCCGGCCGCTTGCGAACCCGGTCAGCGCCCTTTAGGGCGGAGATGGATTCGTTGCCGTACTCTTTTTTCTTTTTCGCGGTCATGTAGTCTGATCGTTCTCCTTTATCCTTCAGTTCAAATGCTTTTTCAGTCACCAATCATATCATAGTATCATACATTTACAGTGAATGCAGGACAGGCTTCCTATTCTTATACACCGCAAAGTGCCGGAACCCCGCCTGCCTCGCCAGCTCCATGCCGTCGGCTAGTCCCGAGCCGATGTCCTGTGGGCGGTGGGCATCTGAGCCGATGGTCGCGTACTCCCCGCCCAGCTCCCGGAATAGCTCCAGCACCCAAAGGGGCGGCATGATGCCGCCGGACTTCTGCCGGATTCCCTTGGTGTTGACCTCCACCGCCATGCCCCGCTCCACGGCAGCTTTCAGCAGGATGCGCACGGGCTCCTCGAAGTCCCGCAGCTCCAAATGGACGCCCTGGGCGGCCATGGGGCGCAGAGGATAGCTGAGGTGGGCGATCACATCGGTGACGTTCCACTCCACTGCGGCGATGAGCTCCCGGAAATATTGGTGCACGAGGTCTTCCAGCTGCCTTTTTGTGTGGAAGCTGTAGTCAATTTCGGAGAGATCCTCCCAGCCGTGGGGCTGGTGGAGGGAGAGGAGCACCACATCGTAGGGGTGGCGGTTCAGGGTGTCCATCGTGATGTCCGGCGTGTCCAGGATGCGCCCATACTCCACGCCCAGGGCGATATCCAGACGTCCGGCGTACTGCTCCTTCGCTTTCGCCACATCTTCAGCGGCGGCGGCCAGGCGCGGGCCGTATTCAATGCGGTTCCACAGGTTCCCCTCGCAGTGGTCGGTGAGGGCAAAGCCTGCAAGCCCTGCGGCTACGGCGGCCTCAGCCAGCTCCTCCACCGTGAAGTGCGCATCCACCGAGCGGAGGGAGTGGGTGTGGGAATCGTACAGATAGGACTGCATACCTCTCCCCCCATTTTTGAGCATAAAAATCCAGAGGTCATCATATCACAAAAAAGGCGAAAATTCAATCGAAGGGCGCGCCTGACGCTATTTTGTAAGAATTGACAACATCTTTTTCTCTTCCTGCGGATTTTCTACTGGTGTAAAATGTGGTATGATGACATGTGTATATCAGTGGAACAGAAAGGATGGAAGTACATGAGAGCAGTCGTCACCGTCATTGGAAAAGATATGGTGGGCATCTTGGGCAAGGTCGCCACGGAATGCGCCAACCACAACGCCAACGTCATAGAGGTCACCCAGTCGGTGCTCCAGGAGTTGTTTGCCATGGTCATGCTGGTGGACATCACCGACCTGAGCAGTCCCTTCCCGGCGTTTTCCGCAGCGCTTGCGGGCATCGGGGAGAGCATGGGGATGCAGGTGCATGTGATGCACGAGGAGATATTTAACTCTATGCACAGAGTGTAGCCTGTTGGGCTACACTCCATTGAAAATCACTCTGACAATGCAATTGTCAGTTTGCACGGCAAAGGACGCCGTGCAAAACCGTGATTTTCGCGCTTCGACGGCAGAGGACACGCCGTAAAAGCACAGTTTTCGTTCTCCTCCGACGATACCACAGAAAAGGACTGAAACCATGTTCAACATAAATGACATACTGGAGACCATCAACATGATCCAGGAGGAGCACCTGGATATCCGCACCACCACCATGGGTATTTCCCTGCTGGACTGCATCGACCCGGATATTGGGCGCGCCTGCGACAAGGTCTACCGCAAAATCATGAGCCGGGCAGGCAGACTGGTGCAGACCGGGCTGGAGATCGAGCAAAAATACGGTATTCCCATCATCAACAAGCGGGTGTCCGTCACCCCCATCGCCATGCTGGCCGCCGCCACGGGGGGGAGTCCTCTGCCCTTTGCAGCGACCCTTGACCGCTGCGCCAAGGAGCTGGGCATCGATTTCATCGGCGGCTATTCCGCCCTTGTGCACAAGGGCTTCTCCGCGGGCGACCGGGAGCTGATTGAGAGCATTCCCGAGGCGCTGGCCACCACCAGCTTTGTCTGCTCCTCGGTCAATGTTGGTTCCACCAAGGCGGGCATCAACCTGGACGCGGTGGGCATGATGGGCAAGACCATCCTGGAGGCCTCCCGGCGCACAGCCGACCGGGACTGCATCGGCGCGGCCAAGCTGGTCGTCTTCTGCAACGCCCCCGAGGACAACCCCTTCATGGCGGGGGCCTTCCACGGCCCCGGCGAGCCGGACTGCGTCATCAATGTGGGCGTTTCCGGGCCCGGCGTTGTCCGCGCCGCTCTGACAAAGTCCCACGGCCTCTCCATCACCGAGGTGGCGGACATCGTCAAGCGCACGGCATTCAAAATCACCCGCATGGGTCAACTGGTGGGCGCGGAGGCCTCCGAGATGCTGGGCGTTCCCTTCGGCATCGTCGACCTCTCCCTCGCCCCCACCCCGGCGGTGGGCGACTCCGTCGCTTACATCCTGGAAGAGATGGGCCTGGAGCAGTGCGGGGCATACGGCACAACCGCCGCGCTGGCACTGCTCAACGACGCCGTCAAAAAGGGCGGCGTGATGGCCTCCTCCAAGGTGGGCGGGCTCTCCGGCGCGTTTATCCCCGTCAGCGAGGACGCGGGTATGATTGCCGCAGCCCGCTCCGGGGCGCTCTCCCTGGAAAAGCTGGAGGCCATGACCGCCGTCTGCTCCGTCGGCCTGGACATGATCGTCATTCCCGGCGACATCTCCGCGGACATCATATCCGGCATCATCGCGGATGAGGCCGCCATCGGCATGGTAAACTCCAAGACCACTGCCGTGCGCATTATCCCCGCTATCGGCAAGGGCGTCGGGGAGGAGCTCTCCTTCGGCGGCCTGCTGGGCAGCGGCCCGGTCATGCGGGTCAACACGCTGTCCCCGGCGGAGTTCATCGCACGGGGCGGGCAGATTCCCGCTCCGCTCCAGAGCCTCAAAAACTGACAGATCTATTTCGTTTCCGTCCCCTGGTAGGCCAGCTGGGCGACCAGCCCCTCGACCTGCGCCTTGGAACCCTGAATCAAATTGACGCCCACCGGGCGGTTCACCGTTCCCCCTACCGCCGACACGTGGAATTCGTGCACCAGGTTGTCGATCAGCCGCATCTTCTCCGCATAGCCTTTTCCGCTCTGCCTCTCCCAATCCCTGACAAACTGGTCGAATATGGCGGAGGCCTCTCCCCTGGGCATGTTGTTCTGGCGGTAGCTTTTGCGGTATTCCCGGTAGGTGTAGCTCTGGCCGCAGGGGCACGCAACGGGCGTCTGCGACCATTCCAGGTAAGGTCTGCTCTTTCCGTCCAGCATCTCCGCAACCAGCAGAACCTCACCACAGTGGCGGCATTTGACTGCGCCCCGCTCCATGATGTCCCATATCTCCTTCGCTTCCACGCAACGGAGATAGAGGGTGACACCGATGTCCTCCGCCAGCTCTTCGTCTGGCATTCCCTTGGCGTCGGCCTCGTACAGCCGCTGCAAATCCCTGCGGGAAACCTTGTCGGGCCATCTGCACTGGTTGAGATTGGGGCCCTTTTGGGGCTCTGAACGCTTCTCGCTCTCCCGCTTCGCCTTTGTTCTGGCTGAACGCTCCGCCTGGAAAGCCGCCAGCTTTTCCGGCCAGCCGTCCCGATAGAGCACATCCACATATTCCATTGCCTGCTCCAAAGAGCTCTTGTCCCGCACTTCAATGCCACCGACGTGGAAAGCCTTTTCCCGAAACACCACCTGATCCAGCAACGGGAAGCCGCTATACACAAACTGGTAAGTCCAGCCGTGAGCGCCCGACCATAGGCGCGATGCCCTGACCCCGAACCGCTTGTCGAGTTCATCGCAGAACTGCTGAAACAGCGCGCCATTCTCCTCACCCAGATAAGCGAGAATGTCTGCAAGCTCCACTTTGTTTTTCTTTGGCTGATCGCTTTTCCAGTTCATATTGCCCTCCGCTACTTCGTCAGCGCAAACTCCCTCGCCTCGGCCAGCCAGTCCATCAGCTGCCCGTCCACCTGCTCCGCGTCCGACACCAGCACATGGTGCGTCCAGCGGTTGGGATAAGCCTCCACCGCCTCGAAAATGCGGGGATCAACCACCCGATGGCTGAGACCGAAGCTCACAATGATGTAACGCTCCGGCGCGCTCTTTATCTTTCGGATGGGAAGCGAAGCGGTGCCGAAGATGTACCGTTCCCGGAAGGATATCTGCGTCTTGCGCACCTCAATCTCCACCTCGGGAAAGCGCCCCAGCAGCGCTGCTTCCACCGCCTCGTAGAGGTCATATCCGCCCGGCATCTTGGAAAACACGGCCGCGATGTCCATATCCATCATGCCAGCTCCTTTTGCACCTGCTCCAACAGCCCTTTGCAGCCCTGTGTGACCAGGCGGTATGTGGCGTCGAAGTCGCCGGTGTACCAGGGGTCGGGAACCTCGACCCAGTCGGCATCCGAGACGAAATCGGAGAGCATGTGCAGCTTTTCCTCCTCTTTCCCTCTCGCAAGCTTTCGCAGGTCGCGCATGTTCTGCTCATCCATGGCGACGATGTAGTCCGCCGACGCAAAATCCTCCCTGGAGATGCGCCGGGCGCGGATTCCCTTGTCGGAGATGCCCTCGGCGGCCAGCTTGCGGGCTGTGCCGGGATGTGGCCTCTCCCCCTCGTGCCAGCCGCCGGTTCCGGCGGAATCCACCTGAATCTCGCCGGACAGCCCGGCGTCGCCCACCATCTTTCGGAACACCGCCTCCGCCATGGTGGTGCGGCAGATGTTTCCCAGACAGACAAAGAGCACCTTCATATGCGCAAATCTCCCTTACAGTTTCCCCCAGTTTAACATGTTTGCGAAGAAAGCCAAAATGAAAGGATTGATTGTATGGCAGTGTTCACAGGAAAGAATCCCAATGTCACCCTCACCGAGTGCCTGCTGGAAGGCTCTGCACCCAAGGGCGCGGTCATGGTCTGTCCCGGCGGCGGCTACCAGTTCCTCTCCGACCGGGAGGCGGAGGTGGTGGGCAGGGCGTTCAACCGGGGCGGCTACCATGCCTTTGTGCTGCGCTACTCCATCCGCAACCCCGAAAAGAACGAGCCCCCTCTCGGCGGCAAGGTGCTCCAGGATCTGGCGTGGGGTATCGCCCACATCCGCCAGAACGCGGAGAAGTACAATCTCGACCCCGGCAAGATCGCCGTCTGCGGCTTTTCCGCCGGTGGCCACGCCGCGGCCAGCATCGGCGTCTACTGGAACCGGCCGGAGTTTTTCGGCTGCGACCTCGACCCCGCTCTCATCCAGCCCAACGGCTTGATCCTCAGCTACCCGGTCATCTCCACCACCAACAGCCACTCCGGCAGCTTTGCCAATCTGGCGGGCGAAAACCCAGCTGACCAGGAGTCCTACTCCCTGGAGAAACAGATTGGGCCCCACACGCCGCCCAGCTTTTTGTGGCACACCTCCGCGGACGCCGGGGTGCCGGTCTATAACTCCCTGATCTTCTGCGAGAAGCTGGAGGAAAACAAAATCCCCTTCGAGCTGCACATCTTCCCCCACGGCCCCCACGGCATGTCTATGGCGGTGGAGGAGACCAGCGAGAACAACCCCGATCTCGTCGATCCCCGGGTGGCCCAGTGGATGGGACTGGCGATCCAGTGGCTGGATGAGACTTTTTGACAGAAGACCGACACTTTGGAGGTCACATGCAAAAATTTAACTACACGGAAATAAACACAGAGCGGCTTTTGCTGCGCACCCTCACAGACTCTGACGCCGGTATGCTCAAAAATCTGCTCAGCGAGGACTATGAAAATGAAGAAGCAGCCCTTGAACACATCCGCTGGATCAACAGCGGTGCCAATGGAACCAGGCTGATTTTCAACCTGTTCATCTGGCCAAAGCAAGTGGGCCAATGTGTGGGCCGCGTGTATCTGCACAGCAAGCCCGAGATAGACTATGAGGTCGAAATCGGCTATTTCATCTCCGAAGGGCACCGCAACAACGGCTATGTCACCGAAGCGGCGAAGGCCATTATTCAATTCGCCTTTGAAAAAGCCGATCAGGATGTATTGGTGGCGATCATCCATTCAGGAAACGCGCCTTCCCAGCGCGTGATCAGAAAACTCGGCTTCACGAATTACGGCGTCCGCGATGTGCTGAGCGACGACGGCGAAATCGAGGAAATGGATTATTTCAGGTTATACCGCAACGATTGGCAGGCATCGGCCAAGTAAACTGTTTCTCAGCGCGGGCCGCCGGCCCGTGTTCGGCCAGTTCGCAAAATCCTGGCCGGGGGAAGTTTTCCTCAAATCAAAACTACGAAAGAGGTATCAATCGCAATGTCAAAAACCATCAACACCCGCACCATCACCGTCGGCGCCATGATTATGGCGCTCTACACCGCCCTCTGCCTCGCATTGGCCCCCCTCAGCTACGGGGTGGTGCAGGTGCGGGCCGCCGAGGCCCTCACCGTGCTGGCCGTCTACTCCCCGCTTGCCGGGGTGGGGCTCACCTTGGGCTGCGCGCTCTCCAACCTGGTGGGCTTCCTCACCGGCCAGAACCCCCTGGTGCTGGATATCTTCTTCGGCACCTTCGCCACCGGCATCGCCGCCTGGATGAGCTGGATGCTGCGGAAGGTTCGCTGGAAGGGCCTCCCCGTGGCCTCCACCCTGCCTCCTGTATTGGTCAATGCGCTGGTCATCGGCCTGGAGCTCACCTGGCTGGAAAACGGCGGCCCCGCGGTCTTTGCCCTCAATGCCGCCAGCATCGCGGCGGGACAGGCCCTCTCCTGCATGGTGCTGGGGCTGCTGCTCTTCTCCCTGCTGGACAGAACCGGCGTTGGCAACAAACTGTTTGGATTGGCCGCAAAATAAGCCCGCTACAATACAATTATGGCAACAGCCCCGGGACGGATTACAAATCCGCTCCGGGGCACTTCATTTTACGACGAAATTGTTATATAATGAAGAAAGATTTTTTCGAAGGGAGGTGTGATTGTGGAACAGCGGGCAGTGGAAAATATATCCGGCACGGTAGAAAATGTGGTTTTCTCCAATGAGGAGAACGGCTGGACTGTCCTGGAGCTGGACAGCGAGGGTGAGCTCGTCACCGTTGTGGGCACCCTGCCCGGCATGGTTCCGGGCGAGGAAGTGGTTTTCTCCGGCCGCTATGCCTCCCACCCCACCTATGGCAGGCAGTTCAAGGCAGAGGTCTGCGAACGCACCCTCCCCGCCACAGCTGCAGCAATCCGCAAGTACCTCTCCTCCGGCGCAATCAAGGGAATCGGCCCCCGCACCGCACAGAACATCGTGGATTACTTCGGGGACGAAACCCTCACCGTCATCGAAAAGCAACCCGAGAAGCTATCGGAGATTCGGGGCATCTCCCCCGCCAAGGCGAGGGCCATCCACGAGGAGTACACCCACATCTTTGGCATCCGCTCCGTGATGCTGGAGCTCTCCCGCCACGGCATAGAGGCCGCCGCGGCCATCCGGGTGTGGAAGCACTGGGGTCTGCTCTCCATGGATGTGATCGAAAAAGACCCCTACCAGCTCTGTTGCGAGGCTATCGCCGTGCCCTTCGAAAAGGCCGACGAGATCGCCCTCCGCTTTCAGATGGAGCAGGGCAATCCCCTGCGCATCCGGGCGGGTATTGCCCATGTGCTGTCAAAAAACCTCCAGAACGGCCACACCTGCCTGCCCGCCGACAAGCTGCTGCCCACCGCCTGCACCCTGCTGGGCGTGGAGGCAGAGCAGACAGAGGATGTGCTGGAACAGGCAGTGGAGGACGGCATCTTTCTCTCCGACTCGGTGGAGGGGGAGCGGTACATCTACCTCCCCGAGATGTACGAGGCCGAGACCTATATCGCCGGGCGCATCGACATTCTGCTCCACAGCGCCTCCCCCGAACCGGTCAGCTGGGAAAAGGAGATCGACGGCCTGGAGAAAGAGCTGGGCATCTCCTACGCAGACCTGCAGCGCAAGGCAATCTCCATGGCGCTGCAAAACAACATCTTCATCCTCACCGGAGGCCCCGGCACCGGAAAGACCACCACTCTGGGCGCCATCCTGACTCTGCTGGAGCGAACAGGGGACAAGGTAGCTCTCGCCGCCCCAACCGGACGCGCCGCCAAGCGGATGAGCGAGGTCTGCGGCCGGGAGGCCAAGACCATTCACCGCCTGCTGGAAGTGGACTTCCGGGACGACGACTCCGACCAAGTGAAGTTCAAGCGCAACGACAAAAACCCCCTGCGCCTGGACACCATCATCCTGGACGAGGTCTCCATGGTGGACACCCGCCTGCTCTGCTCCCTGATGCGGGCCATGAAGCTGGGCTGCCGCCTGATTTTGGTGGGCGACCCCGACCAGCTGCCCAGCGTGGGGGCGGGCAACATCCTCCGCGACCTGATCACCAGCGATGTGGTGCCCATGGTGCATCTCAGCGAAATCTTTCGCCAGGCGCAGCAGAGCCACATCGTCACCTCCTCCCACGAGATAGTCCGAGGGGAATATCCCGACCTCTCCATCCGGGACAGCGACCTCTTTTTTCTCCGCCAGGGCTCCTATGAGGAGACGATGGAGACGGTGCTGAACCTCTGCCAGACCCGCCTGCCCAAGGCCTACGGCTACTCCCCCCTGTGGGATATCCAGGTAATCGCCCCCAGCCGGGTGGGCGCGCTCGGCACTGTGGAGCTGAACCGCAGGCTCCAGGAGCGGCTCAATCCCTTTACCCCCGCCAGGGTGGAGCACCGCTTCGGCAGCGTAACCCTGCGGGAAAAGGACAAGGTCATGCAGGTGCGCAACAACTACGACATTATCTGGCGGCGGGATGAGGACGCCGAAAACGGCGGCGAGGAGGGCACCGGCGTCTTTAACGGCGACATCGGCATCATTGAGATGATCGACCGGCCCAGCCAGTCCATCCTCATTCGCTACGACGACCGCGTCGCGGAGTACCGCTTCGACATGGCGGACGAGATCGAGCACGCCTACGCTATCACCGTGCACAAGAGCCAGGGCAGCGAATTTGCCGCCGTGGTCATGCCGCTGATGAACTACCACCCCAAGCTTTATTATCGCAACATCCTCTACACCGCCGTCACCCGGGCCCGCAGCCTGATGATTTTGCTGGGCCAACAGCAGACCATCTCCCGCATGGTGGACAACCACCGCAAGGTGCTGCGGTATACGAATCTGGCGGCATTCCTCAAGCAGAGCGTACTGGGATAGAACCGCTATTGGTAAGGGGATGTGTAATGTCTGATGATAGAGCAAAAGTACTTCATGCGGTTATCGAAAAATGCAAAAGGGAAGGCCGCAGCGAAATCTACTGCTACACAATTCCTTCTGGATTTGAAGATAAAAACGAACTCTTCGAATATTTAGCAAGCTATGGTTACCATTCGGAAATTCTTGATACATCAGATGGATATGGTGTCTTACATATATCATTGTAAACATCCCATGACGCAATAACAGGAGCAACAACAATGCCAAAAGAAAACACCCTGTGGGATCGCTTTGCAAGCCTGCTCTTCCCCAAAACATGCGTGGTCTGCCAGAAAGTGGTGGAATACGACACCATCTGGTGCGGCTGCGACCTGCCCCTCTACCTCGCCCCTACCTGCGCAGTCTGCGGGGAAAAGCTGGAGGATTGCCGCTGCAAAGCCCACAGCTTCCAGGCCGCTGTCTCCCCATTTTCCTACCGGGACGGCGTGCGGGATGCGATTGTCCGTCTAAAAGAGCAGGCCGATCTGCGAGCCGCCCGCTTTTTGGGGGAATACATGGCGACCCTGTGCGGCGAAGTATTTGCGAAAAATCCGCCGACAGTGGTTATTCCCGTCCCGATGAGCGCCCCCCAGCTAAAAAAAAGGGGCTACAACCAGGCGCAGCTCATTGCAGAGGCTGTCGCAGACATTTTAGAACTCCCCATGCAGCTGGATGCCCTCCGCCGGGCGGACGACTCCGGCACACAGCACTCCCTCGGCAAGCGAGAGCGAATGGAAAATGCCGTGCACTCCTACTCCGGGGTTCACACGACCAGCTTTGCTTCCGACACCGTCGTGTTGTTGGTCGACGATGTCTGCACCACCGGAGCCACGCTGGAGGCCTGTGCTTCCCTCCTTGTCGGGCTGGGAGCGGGGCGGGTGCTGGCGGTTACCGCAGCCGGCACCGACTGGGAAAACAACGCAAGTATACACTAAAAGGATGTGACCCAATGGCCTCTTTGGATATAGGCATCGACCTGGGCACCAGCTCCATTGTTGCGGGCAGCCGCAAAAAGGGGGTGCTCATCAACGAGCCCTCCGTCGTGGCGCTGGACAGGCGCACCGGCAAGGTGCTTTTCATTGGCCGCAAGGTCTACGAAATGATGGGCAGGGAGCCGCGCAACATCGAGATTGTCTCCCCCCTGGAGCAGGGGGTTATCTCCAACTACCGCCTGACCGGCGAGCTGGTCAGGTACCTGCTGCGGCAGGTGGGCAGGCACCACATGCTCAAGCCCAGGGTGATCGCCTGTGTGCCCTCCGGGGTGACGGGGGTGGAGGCCCAGTCGGTCATCGACGCCACCATGGACGCCGGCGCCCGCTCGGTCATCCTCATGGAGGAGCCGCTGGCGGCGGCAATCGGCGCGGGGCTGAACATCGCCAAGGCGGTCGGCAACCTGGTGGTGGATATCGGCGGCGGCACCACCGATGTGGCGGTGCTCTCCATGAACGGCATCGTCTCCAAATCCTCCGTCCGCATCGCGGGAGGGGCATTTGACGAGGCGATTCTCCGCCACCTGCGGCTGGATCACAACATGCTGGTGGGCCCCCGAACCGCCGAAGACATCAAAAAAGAGCTTGGCAATGTCTGGCGGAGCGCCCCCGAAAAGGAAATGGAGATCAAGGGCCGCGGCATCGTCACCGGCCTGCCGACCAAGATCAACCTGCTGCGCAGCGAGCTGTACGTCCCCCTGCTGGAGGTCGCGCAGCAGATTGCATCCTGCGTCCAGCAGGCACTGGAGAGGGTTCCGCCGGAGCTTGCAGGAGATATCCGCACAAACGGGTTGCTGCTCACCGGCGGCGGCGCCATGATCGGCGGATTGGACAGCTACCTGGAGGAGGTGCTCCGCGTGCCCGCACGCCTCGCCGACGACCCCACCCAGTGCGTGGCAAAGGGCACGATCATGGCATTCGACTACATCGGCACCGACTTTGACGGCTTCATCCTGCCCGGAACAGCCTTGCATTAGGAGACCCCGCATGGACAGCAACGATACTTCCCACAGATTTCCCTACAGCAGCGACAACAAGCGCTACCACACCTGGAGCTACCACCTGAAGCAAACCTTTGGCCGCAAGGCCTGCAAGGTTCCACTCTCCCTGGGCACCACCTGCCCCAACCGGGATGGAACTGTAGGCAGCGGCGGCTGCACCTTCTGCCTGGGTGGTGGAGGCGGGTCACTTCACTCTGATGCTGCCGCCGAAATGGAAGCGGCATATACACAGGGGCTCAACCTCCAGCGCCGAAAATGGCCGGACGCGGCGGGGATGCCCTACTTCCAGTCTTTCACCAACACTTATATTCCCAACCACCGGCTGCGGGCCGCTCTCGAGGCCGCTTCCCGCCTGCCGGATGCAGTTGGCATCTCCATCGCAACCCGCCCGGACGCGCTGCCTCCGGACATCCTGGACTGCCTGGAGGAGTTCGCTGCGTGCATCTACCTTGTGGTGGAGCTTGGCCTCCAGACCGCCCACGACGCCACCGGAAGGCGGCTGAACCGAGGCCACAGCTTCGACGCTTTTCTGGAGGGCTACCGAAAGCTGGCAGATCGGAATATCCAAGTCTGCATCCATCTCATCAACGGCCTGCCCGGAGAGGATGCGGATATGATGCTGGAAACCGCCTGCCAGGTGGCTCTACTGTGCCCCCACAGCATCAAGTTCCACATGCTGCATCTTCTGGAGGGCACCCGGCTGCTAGAAGAATACCGGCAAAAGCCCTTCCCTCTCTTCAACCGGGAGGAGTATGTGGATATCCTGTGCAGCCAGATCGAGCTGCTGCCGCCGGAAACCGTGGTACAGCGCATCACGGGAGACCCGCCCAGGGAACTCCTCGCCGCTCCCGAATGGACGCGGAACAAGCTCTGGGTCAGGAACGCCCTGGACAAGGAATTCCTGCGCCGGGACAGCTTCCAGGGGAAGCTCTATCATGCACCTGTCTGAATGAGAGCACAAAAAAGAGGACGCATATGCGTCCTCTTTTTGATTGGTGCAATACTACTCGATGTAAACGCCTTCCATAGCGTTGGACCACTCATTGAATGTGTCAATGTTGAGGTCGTGTACGCGTGTATTGACCATGGCGGTCAGTGTGTTTGCATACACGGGAAGCTCCGGCAGGTCGTTATTCAGCTGAATAGCGATTTTAGAATAGAGATCAACAGCCTCCTGGGAGTGAATGTCCAGAATCTTCTGTCCATCAACCAGGTTCTGCGCAACCTCCGCGTTATTGTAGCGGGTCATGTTAGAGGAAGGGATGAAGGAGGGGTGGAAGGAAGCGTACCACTCATTGGGCTCATCGCTTGTCCAGGAGCTGGCCATGAAGAACATGTTCCAGTCGTCGTTCTCGCTGCGGACAGTGTCCAACAAAGAGGCGAACTCGATGGGCTGGGCATTCAGGGTGATGCCGATCTGGGCCAGATTGTCGGACAGAACAGGGATCATTGCGTCGATAACGGTGTTGCCGGTGGAGGCCAGGAATTTCAGCTCAACAGGCACGCCGTCCTTGGACATCACGTCGTTTTCAAAGGTGTAGCCGGCATCCAACAGAACCTGCTTGGCCTTTTCAAGGTCAAACTCGTACTGGTTCAGCTCGCCCAGAACGCTCTCAAAGATGCTGGAAGCCTGGGACATGGGAACAGGCAGGGTGCGAGCAAGGTCGCCGTACATGGCCTCGACAAACTCCTGACGGTTGAAGGCATAGGCAATCGCCTGGCGCATAGCAACGTCGGAGGAGATGCCGGAACGGGTGTTGAAGCCGATGTAACCGTAAGCGCTGCGCTTGAACTGAATCAGGTTGATGTAGTTCTGGGCGCCGCGGCCATCCTGGTCGTTGCGCACGCGGTCAACGTGATCCCTGTCGATAATCTGGGGGATGACGTCGACGGAGCCGGTGACGATCTCGTCAATCTCGGTGGTGGTCTCGATGAACTTGATGACGATGTTCTTCACGCGGTAGTCGGTGCTGTCCTTCGCCCAGTAGTTCTCGTTCATGGTCAGGGAGCAGAACTGGCTGGGGGCATACTCCTTCAGGGTATAGGGGCCGGAACCCATGGGCTGGTTCATTTTGTCGTTCATAACGTCGTCGCTGGTCTCAAAAGTCCAGTCGGGGTAGTAGTCCTTGGAGATGATCTTGATGACGGGTGTGCTCATGTTGGTGCGCAGGTTCTCTGCGAAATGAAACACCACAGTCAGCTCGTCCACAGCCTCAACAGCGGTGAAGTCGCCGCCGCTGGTGCGGTACTCTTCAATGCCGCGGAGCGGATCCGCCTTGTCTACGCGGTAAGCATTCTGGGAAGCTGCGAGCACCTGGAATGTGAACACAACGTCCTCAGCGGTGAGGGCGCTGCCGTCAGAGAAGGTGATGCCCTCCTTCAGCTTGAAGGTGTAGTCCAGGCCGTCGTCGGAGATGGAATGCTCGGCCACCAGGCGGTCATTTACCTTGGCCACACCATCGGGGGCCTCTACTGCCAGTGCCTCGTAGATCAGGTTGCAAACATCCACGTCGTAGGAACTGGAAGCGTACATGTAGTTATACAGGCCGTTGTGGGCGGTGGTTCCCACGTAGAGGGTGTCGGCGTCCAGAGCGGAGGCGGGGTTGGAGGCATCCACATTGGCTGCGGGCTCCTCGGAGCTTTCACCGGCATCTTCGCTGCTCTCGGCAGTGGAGGAATCTGTGGAAGCTTCGCTGCTTACCTCAGGGGCTGTGGAGCCGCCTTCGGTGGGTGTGGTGCAGCCGGCCAGCACCAGGCCAAGGGCCAGTACCAGTGCGAGTACCGAAAGGATACTCTTCTTCATACGTAACATCTCTCCTTACTTGATTTGACCCAAAATTGGATCTGTTTACTGCGGCAACGCACTAGCACTCTAATGCGAGCCAGTTTCTTTTGTGCACTTTCGCCAATATCTGACTGTTTAGTTCGCACAAAAGACCTGCCGCTATTTTAGCAGAAGTTTTTTTGCAGGACAAGCCTATTTCCAATTTCGTTTTTCTTTTGTAATAAAGATTGTCAAAACTTGCAAAACTTGTTGTGAAAACAGCGGCGATGTGATAAACTATGAAATTATAGTGGTAGAAGGCACTCCTTTTTCGTCATTTTCACGGTAGCGAAGGAAAGCGCGAAAGTGTCAGCCTTTTTACTTCTCCCCATTCCCATTTTGACAGAAACAGGCGCGCAACATTCAAATGGCAGGATTTCCGCCGCCTCATCTTGGTATGTCAAAATGTGTTGCATTATATACTGAATATCTCGCCGGGAATGAAAGGCTTGTTTTGCTCCCGGCAGACATGGCACAATTTCCCTGAAAGGAATGGAATAAATGGGTAAATACCTGCTCAAACGCCTGCTCCAGATGATCCCGGTTCTTCTCATTATATCAATCGGCATCTTCTCTATTGTGGAGCTCATGCCCGGCGACCCCATCAACGCCTACATCGGCGAAAACAGCCGCATGTCTCCCGAACAGATTGAGCGAATGAGAGTCTCCCTCGGCTTGGACGGCAACGTGGTGCAGCGCTATTTCTCCTGGCTGAAGAACATGGTCACGGGCCAGTTCGGAACCTCCACCACCTACAGGCAGCCGGTTGTGTCGCTCCTTGGGAGCTTTATTGGCAACACCTTCCTGCTCAACATTGTCACTACCGCCATCGCCTTCACCCTCGCGCTGTTCATCGGCATTCGCTCGGCGGTCAAGCGGGGCGGCGTCTTTGACAGCGCATGGACGCTGTTCACCCTGATTTTCATCAGCATTCCTACCTTCGTTTTCGGTCTGCTGCTGATGTTTATCTTCCCCGTCAAACTGGGCGTCCTCCCCCTCAATGGCATGGTGACGCCGGGGTACAACTATCCCAGCACCTTTGCCAAGGTACTGGATATTGGATATCATATGATTTTGCCCGGCACGGTTCTGATCTGCGTGTCGCTGGCGCAATATGTCCGCTACATCCGCAACAGCATGCTGGATGTCATCGGCCAGGACTACATCCGCACCGCCAGGGCAAAGGGCCTTTCGGAAAAAGTGGTCATCTACAAGCACGCCCTGCGCAACGCCATGATCCCCATTGTCACCCTGCTGGGCTCCTCCATCGCGGGGCTCTTCTCGGGCGCTCTCATGTTGGAGACGATCTTCTCCTGGCCCGGCATGGGCAAGGTGATGGTGGACTCCATCAACCAGCGGGACACACCGGTTATGCTGGTCATGTTCCTCTTCTACGCGCTCATGCAGCTGGTGGGCAATCTTCTGGCCGATGTCGGCTATGCCATGGTCGATCCCAGGGTCAAGCTGGACAGCTAAGCGGCCGGTTTCTATTTACAATAGACTTATCGAAAAGGATGACCGAATCATATGAGCAAAGAGCGATTGAACCCCAACGCCCAGCCCGAGCTGGATGTGGAGCTGGAACACGCGGACGAGAGCCAGGAAAAGGTTCTCTCCCCGGGCCGCCTTGCCTGGAATAACTTTCGGAAGAACAAGCTGGCGATGATCGGCCTGATCATCTTCGGCATTCTCGTTCTGCTGGTGGTGTTCGCCCCCCTGATCACCCCGGCGGACGGCGACCGCACCAGCCTGACAAGCAGGGTGACCGCTCCGGGAGACGGGCACTTCCTCGGCACCGACGACGTGGGCCGCGACATGTGGACCCGCCTGCTGTTCGGCGGCCGCAATACTCTGATCGTGGCAATTATGGCCAGCGGCATCGCCACCATAATCGGTTCCGTGATCGGCGGTATCTCCGGCTACTACGGCGGCAAGGTGGACAATCTGCTCATGCGCTTCACCGAAATCATCATGACCTTCCCCTACCTGCCCACCCTGCTGGTTCTCTCCTTCGCCCTGCAGGACATTGTGCCAAAGGATAAAAAGGTATTTCTCATCGGCTTTATCATCGGCATATTGGGGTGGGGCAGCCTGGCCCGAATGGTTCGGGGGCAGATATTGTCCTTGCGGGAACAGGAATTCATGGAAGCGACCACCGCCCTGGGCCTGCGCGACCGCTCCAAGGTGTTCAAGCACCTGTTGCCCAACACTTTTGGCGTCATCATTGTCTCTCTGACTATCTCCTTTGCCAGCGCCATTCTCTCCGAGGTCTCCCTCTCCTTTCTGGGATTGGGCATCGCGCCTCCCCAGCCCTCCTGGGGCAACATTCTGCAATACGCAAAGCAGGCGAACTATCTGCGCGACGCCTGGTGGATGTGGATTCCCTGCGCCATCCTGATCATTCTGTCCGTGGTGGGCGTCAACCTCATGGGCGAGGGTCTCAGGGACGCCTTTGATCCCAAATCCAACCGCTGACGAATGACAATCCAACTTCGTCAGTCTCGAAAGGAATGAGCATTTCAGTGGCAGAGCAAACCGCTTTATTGGAGGTCAAAGGCCTCAAGACATATTTCACCACCGACCGCGGCATGGTCAAGGCTGTGGACGGCGTGGACTTCTCCGTCGCGCCCGGCCAGACCCTGGGCATTGTGGGGGAATCCGGCTGTGGAAAGAGCATCACATCCCTCTCCGTCCTGCGGCTGCTGGCCGATAACGGAAGCATCGAGGGCGGCGAGATTCTCTTTGACGGCAAGGATTTGGCCAAGCTGTCGGAAAAGGATATGCAGCACATCCGGGGCAAAGATATCTCGATGATCTTTCAGGAGCCCATGACCTCCCTCAACCCCGTATTCCGCATCAGCAGGCAGATAGAGGAGGTTCTCATCCTCCACGAGGGCCTGGACAAGGTAGCCGCCCACGCAAGGGCCGTACAGCTGCTGGAGATGGTGGGAATTCCACGGGCCAAGCAGGTCGCCAACGACTACCCATTCCAGCTGTCGGGCGGTATGCGCCAGCGGGTTATGATTGCCATGGCTTTAGCCTGCGAGCCCCGCCTGCTCATCGCGGATGAGCCCACCACGGCGCTGGACGTGACCATTCAGGCGCAGATTCTCAAGCTCATGAACGATCTCAAGAAGGATGCTGAGACCTCCATCATGCTCATCACCCACGACATGGGTGTCGTTGCCCAGATGGCAGACCACGTCATCGTCATGTACTCCGGCAAGGTGGTGGAGGACGCCCCGGTGCGGGAACTGTTCGCGAAATCTTATCACCCTTACACCGAGGGGCTTCTGGCCTCCATTCCCTCTCTGGCGGGCGATGCGGAGCGGCTGAACACCATTCCCGGCACGGTGCCCAACCCGCTCTACTTGCCGAAGGGCTGCAACTTCGCCCCCCGCTGCCCCTATGCAATCGAGCGGTGCAGGCAGGAGGAGCCGCAGCTGAAAGAGGTTTCACCTGGCCACAAGGTGAGCTGCTGGGTTAAGGGTTAAAGAGATAGTTCAGTCAATCAAAAACGTACTGTTCTTTTAACCCCAAGCAATCTCCGAGAGAGGATTGGTCATAAAATGACGAATGAAATCTTGCTGGAGGTCAAAGACCTCCAGAAGCACTTTTATACCAAGCGGGACGGCAAAAAGCGGGTTGTCCACGCCGTGGATAACATCACCTTCAATCTGCACAAGGGGGAGACCTTTGGGCTGGTGGGAGAATCCGGCTGTGGAAAATCCACCACGGGGCGCAGCATCATCCGCCTTTTGGAGCCCACCGCAGGGGAAGTTCACTTCAAAGGCGACGACATTTTGTCCTATGATAAGCAACAGATGCGCGCCCTGCGCCAACAGATGCAGATCATCTTCCAGGACCCCTACAGCTCCCTCAACCCCCGCATGAACGTCTCTGAGCTGGTGGGAGAGGCCCTGATCGCCCAGAAGCTCTTTCCCCGCCGCAATGCCGACTGGCATGCAAGAGTTCGAGAAATCACCGAAATGTGCGGCATCCAAAACTTTCAGCTCAACCGCTACCCCCACCAGTTCTCCGGTGGCCAGCGTCAGCGCATCTGCATCGCCAGGGCCCTTGCCCTCAACCCGGAGTTTGTGGTGTGCGACGAGCCCGTCTCCGCTTTGGATGTGTCCATCCAGTCCGCCATCATCAACCTGTTGATGGACTTGCAGAGCCAGATGGGCCTATCCTACCTGTTCATCTCCCACGACCTCAGCGTCGTGAAGCACATCAGCAACCGCATTGGCGTCATGTACCTGGGCAACATGGTGGAAATGGCCGACAGAAACGACCTGTTCACAAATCCCATCCACCCCTACACCGAGGCCCTGCTTGACTCTGTACCCATCCCCGACCCCGAGGTGAAGCGGGAACTGCGCGTTGTGGAGGGAGATATCCCCAGCAATGTGAAGCCGCCCTCCGGCTGCCGTTTCCGCACACGCTGCCGCTACGCAAAGGACATCTGCGCGGAGGAGGTGCCCGAATTCAAGGATTACGGGAACGGCCACCGCGCGGCCTGCCATTTCCCGCTGTGTAAAGGATAGGCGATCATGGGACGCTGGACAAACTTTATCATGCACGGGGCTTTTGCCACAGATGAAATGCTGGGCAAAAAGCCCCTTTTCCCCAAGAAGCCTCCCAAGGAGGAGGACAATGGGGAGCCGAAGGTGAAGAAAGAGCCCGCCAAGCTGGAAAAGGGCGACGGCAAGGCGATTTTTCTTGCGGCCATCCAGGTGTTCGGGCCGATCATTCTGGTGCTGATCGTGCTGGGTTTCCTGTTCTTCTGGCTGGCGGCAAGCTCTTTTTGATTCATGCGACTATCAGTGTTCGTATATATGGATTAAAAAGGCCGCCTCTGTCTCCAGCGTCGTCAGCTTCTCCAGCCGCTCGATCCCCTCCCTGGGCGTGTTCCAGAAATAGGGGGTCATGTGAAAGAGATTTTGAATATCCTCCCGGCTTTTCAGTAGCAGCTTTGTCTCTACAGCCCGACTGGAAATCAGCTTGAATCCGGGCAAGTCGTAACGATTCGGTTTGTTGGGATAGGGGGAATCGTACAGCACAGCCTTCATTTCCCACAGGTGGGAGGGGGCCGGCTCCACCACGATCAGATGACCACCGGGCTTTACAACCCGCGCAAACTCTTCCCCAAAAACCGGGGAGAAGCAGGAGAGCAGCAGGTCGACCACTTTATCCCCCACCGGGAGCCTCGCCCCCGATGCAACCGCGTAATCACCGCCTTTGTCGCTCTTTGCGGCCATCTGCACAGCGTGCTTGGAGATGTCTACCCCCGCCGCCGAAACGGTTCGTCCTGTCAGCGCCAGTGCGCTGCAAATCCGCCGGGTATAGTAGCCCTCCCCGCAGCCCACATCCAGAAAAACCTCAGCTTGCGGCAGCAGCTCCAGAGCGGTCTGCCCCAGGACATCGGCCAGCACGCCGTAATACCCCGCCTCCAAAAAATCCCGGCGGGATCGGCACATCGCCTTGTCGTCGCCGGGGTCGGCCGCATTTTTCTGCCCGGAGAGCAGCAGGTTCACATAGCCTGAGGCGGCCCGGTCAAAGGCGTGTCCATTCCCGCAACAGTAAGCACGCTCTCCCTTTTCCAGCTCACCTCCGCAGACAGGGCAGCGAAAGAGGCTCATGCTTCCAGCCCCAGGAGTAGGCCCAGCTCCTCCACTGTGGCGGCAATGGCGTCCGCTCCGGCCTCTTCCAGCTCCGGCCTGTCGCCGTAGCCGTACAGCACGCCCACCGAATCCAGGCCGTTCTTCTTTGCACCTATGATATCGTGGCTGCGGTCTCCGATCATCAGCGCAGAGGCCTTGTCTGTAATACCCTCACCCTCCAGGGCATAGGCGATCACCTCGGCCTTGTCGCTGCGGGAGTTGTCCATCTCGCTGCCCGCCACAAAATCAAAGTAACCGGTCAGGCGGAAGTGATCCATCACCTTTTTGGCGTAGAACTCCGCCTTGGAGGTCGCCAGAATCAGGCTTTTTTCGCTGTCTTTCAGCTTTTGGAGCAGCCTGTCCACCCCGGAATAGAGCTCGTTTTCATAGATGCCCTTCTCCGCGTAATACTCCCGGTACAGCCTGACCCCCTCAAACGCCTTTTCTTCCGAAAAGCCGTAGGTATTCTGAAAGGAGAGGTGCAGGGGCGGCCCGATAAAGCCGTGCAGCTCCTCTTCAGTGGGCCGGACGCCCAGCTTTTCCAGTGCGTATCGGGCGGAGTTCATGACGCCGGGGCCGGAGTCTGTGAGAGTGCCGTCCAGGTCAAAGAGGACGATAGATTTCTGCGAAAAATTCATATTGCGCCTCCAAAATGATGCGAAAAAGAGGCGGACGCTGTCCGCCTCTTTTAGTTTGTCGGTTACTCCTGGCCCTGTTCTTGTGCCTTCTTCTCCATGGCGATCAGCGCATCCTTGCGGGAGAGGTTGATGCGGCCCTGGGAGTCGATCTCGTTGACCTTCACCAGCACCTCGCTGCCGATGGAAACCACATCCTCCACTCGCTCCACTCGCTCCTTGTCCAGCTTGGAAATGTGGATGAGGCCCTCCTTGCCGGGGGCGATCTCCACGAAGGCGCCGAAAGGCATGATGCGGGTGACCTTGCCCTTGTAGAACGCACCGACCTCGGGGTCGGAGGCGATGGTCTGAATCATCTGGACAGCCCGGCGGGCATTGTCGATGTTGGTGCCCAGCACAAAGACGGAGCCGTCGTCCTCGATATCGATTTTGACCTCGCACTCGGCGGTGATGCGCTGGATGATCTTGCCGCCGGAGCCGATGACCTCGCGGATTTTGTCGGGGTGAATCTTGAGGGAGAGCATCTTGGGCGCAAACTCAGACAGCTCCGGACGGGGGGCGGGAATGACCGGCAGCATGACGTCGTCCAAGATGTGGAGGCGGGCCTTGCGGCACTTCTCCAGCGCCTCGGCGATGATCTCAAAGGTGAGGCCGTCGATCTTGATATCCATCTGGATGGCCGTGATGCCCTTGTGGGTGCCGCCAACCTTAAAGTCCATATCGCCGAAGAAATCCTCGACGCCCTGAATGTCCACCATGGTCATCCAGCGCTCGCCCTCGGTGATCAGGCCGCAGGAGATGCCCGCCACAGGGGCGGAAATCGGCACGCCCGCATCCATCAGAGCCAAGGTGGAGGCGCAGATGGAGCCCTGAGAGGTGGAGCCATTGGAGGACAGCACCTCGGAAACCAGACGCATGGCGTAGGGGAACTCTTCGACGCTGGGCAGAACGGGCACAAGTGCCTTCTCCGCCAGGGCGCCGTGGCCGATCTCCCGGCGGCCAGGGCCACGGGAAGGGCGAGTCTCACCCACCGAGTAGGAGGGGAAATTGTACTGGTGCATGTAGCGCTTGGAGTCCACATCGTCCAGGCCGTCGATGCGCTGGGAGTCGGACATGGAACCCAGTGTCGCCACTGTCAGCACCTGGGTCTGTCCGCGGGTGAACATGCCGGTTCCGTGTACGCGGGGCACAAGGCCAACCTCTGCGGCCAAGGGGCGAATCTGATCCAGACCGCGGCCGTCCACGCGCTTGCCATCATCCAGCAGCCAGCGGCGCACCACGTATTTCTGGAGCTTGTACATACATTCGCCCAGCTCGCCCTCCCGGTCGGGATACTGTTCCGCAAAGCGGATCAGCACCTCTTCCTTTACGGGGAACATGCGGGCTTCGCGGACGTTTTTGTCGTCGGTGTCCATGGCGTAGCGGACTTTTTCGATGGCAAAGTCCTTGACGGCCTCGAACATCTCAGCGTCCACATGGATAGGCTCGAAGGGGATTTTTTCCTTGCCGATCTGGGCGACGCAGTCGTTAATGAAGTGCACGAACTTCTGACCCTCTGCGAAAGCCAGTCTGATGCCCTCCATCATGATGTCCTCGGACACCTGGTTGGCGCCTGCCTCAATCATGCAGACCTTGTCGGCAGTGCTCACAACAGTGAGCTGCAATTCACTCTTGGCCCTCTGCTCGTGGTTGGGCTGGAGAATCAGCTCGCCGTCCACAAGCCCCACGTTGATGCCGGCCACCGGGCCATTCCAGGGAATGTTGGAGATGGCGATGGCGAAGGATGCGCCCAGCATGCCCGCTATCTCGGGCTCAAAGTCGGGCTCCACGCTCATCACGGTCATAACGATGGAGACGTCGTTGCGCATGCCGTCGGGAAAGAGGGGACGGAAGGGGCGGTCGACCATGCGGGAGGTGAGCACAGCGTGATCACTGGGGCGGCCTTCCCGCTTGAGGAAGGAGCCGGGGATTTTGCCCACAGAGTAGAGCTTCTCCTCGTAGTCTACAGAGAGGGGGAAGAAATCGATGCCGTCGCGGGGCTTTTCGGACATGGTCACGTTGCAGAGAACGGTGGTGTCGCCGTAGCGAACCAGGCAGGAGCCATTGGACAGCTCGCACATTTTGCCGGTTTCAAAGCTGATTGGCTTTCCGGCGATGGTGGTCTCAAAGACCCTGAACTTTTCAAACATTTGGCGCTGCTTCCTTTCTGATCACGTGATAAGCGTTGCTTACACGGTTGGCACGGCCGCTGTTTAGCAATTAATCCAACTCCCGGCGATTCTATTCGGGGGCTCGATTCACTGCTAAGCAAGGCGGACCGTGCAGGCAGTTTCGGTGCGGACTGAGTGTAATACTAATCTCAAATAAAAATATCTAATCAGCTGTCGCTCAGAACACTTTCTTTCCCAAAAGAAAGCATCGCTCTGCTTCTTAGGTTTTTAATTGTGATTAGTATTCCATAATACAAACCGGGGCAGGACGATGGCGCCCTGCCCCAGCCAATGTACTACTTTCTGAGACCCAACTTCGCAATAATGGCGCGATACCGCTCGATGTCCTTCTTCTGGAGATAGCCCAGAAGATTGCGGCGGTGACCGACCATCTTGAGCAGTCCCCGGCGGCTGTGGTGGTCCTTCTTGTGAACTTTCAGGTGCTCGGTGAGCTCGTTGATGCGCTGAGTCAGCACGGCGATCTGAACCTCGGGGGAACCGGTATCCCCTTCATGGCGCGCGTGCTCCTTCATGATGTCGCTCTTAACTTCCTGACGAATCATTTCTTTCACCTCTTTCTTTTTCTGCCAATATCCTAGAAGAAGGCAGGTGAATCTCCCGGCTTGGCTGCTGAGCAAAGCGTGGGCGTATACCCCTTGATCCAAGATAAAGGTAATTGTTGGCGGAAACCATCACGGCATCGTCTGCCGGACGCCTTTCGCCTGGGCAATTATACCACATTTCAGGCGCTGCTGTAAAGGCTCAAAAGCGGAAAAGCGCGCCAAAAAGCGGAGAATCTGCTGTAGATTCTCCGCTTTCGCACATTCATGATCGTTTATGGCTGTGTGATAACAGTTGTGATGTCCTGGTTGTTGTCCTTGCTCACCGAAACGGAGTAATACTCCACTGTCCCCCTTCTCGAAATGGTAGACACGCAGCCAATCGTGTATACTGAAAGAAGGAGGCAAAAAACATGTCAAACAAATCAAGAAAAGGTGAAGCTCCACCGCGTTACGATGAAGCATTTAGGGAGGGCGCGGTTCGGATGGTTGTTGAGCAACATCATCCAGCTCGACAGGTCGCTACGGATCTGGGCATCTGCATTGATACGCTCAAAAGCTGGCTTAAACGCGCCGGGCATGTGACATCTACTTCC
>JBKEBS010000132.1:0-3044 GCA_047973265.1 Oscillospiraceae bacterium | reverse complement strand
GGATGCGAGAATTAAACTTAAATCGCTATATCCAAAATTACAGAGTTAACAATGCACTAGTCTTCCTTTTTCTCGATGGGCAGCCACACCCAGCAGACATAATCCGCCGCGCTCTGGTCACCCTCCGAATACACCTCGATATCCGGGGCGTCGGCGTACTGGTAGCCGCTGTTCGGCAGCCACTCGGTGACGATGCGCTTTTGCAGCTCCTGAATGGAGCCCGGCATCGGCCCCATGCACTCAAAGACCGCCCAGGTGGCGGCGGGAACCGTGTACTCCTCCATGCCCTCCGGCGTGGGGGAGGTGCTGGCCGCCGCGATGTAGTAGTCGAAGTCCTTGGCGTTGGGCCAGTCCCCGGTGCTCACACCCAGCAAGCCCATGGGCTGCGCGTTCATGAGGGAGCAAATCTGCGGAATTTTCCCCGCCTGGGCGGTCCCCGCCCAGAACTTCGGCACCTGGCTGAACCCTTCGTCGCTTTCCCCGGTCATTTTGACGCCGACAATGCGGAATGCGTCCATCTTTTCAATGCGGTAATTCATCTCAGCTTCACCCTTTATCGTCATTTTGAAGCTGATGGGCGAATAGGCTTTGAGGGCGACGCCCTCTGCCTTCGCAGCCGACGGCGCAGCACCGTGTACACCCTGGAACGCGCGGTTGAAGGCGGTGGGGGAATCGTAGCCGTACTTGAGGGCCACATCCAACACCTTTTCGCCGCTTCGGAGGTCGAACACCGCCCTTGTCATCCGCCGTCTGCGGATGTATTCGGACAGCGGAACCCCCGCCACGTAGGAAAACATCCTCTGCAGGTGGTAGGGGGAGCAGCAGGCCAGCCTGGCCGCGTGCGCCAGGTCGATCTCCCCCGCCAGGTTTTCCTCGATGTACGCCATCGCGTCGTTCAGGCTGCTCAGCCAATCCATGCCATCATCTCCTGAGATAAATTTACCGTTTTCTGGGTTGATTGTCCTCTCACTTTCTGCACAATATGGAGAGAAAGGTCAAAGATTTATATTATTGATCAATGAAAGAGCATCACATCATCAGTATGTTGAGAAGAAAGTCAACTAACCGGGATTTTTGCATAGCTTGCTATATTTCGGTTCCTTTTAAATATTGCCCCTGTGAAATCTCCACCATTTTTTCAAATAGTTCCCTGTTATTATGCGTACGGGAAGGGTGGCGCCAACATATCACAGTTGTAAAGGTATCTTTGCCAGGAAATTTTGTTTTGAAAGAATGTCCTAATGGCTTTTCTTTTAAATAATCATCTGTTGCTTGCCGTGGTATTAGAATTTCTTCCCATAACAACCATTCAAGATAATCGCCGCAAGTAACAATTACATCGGGATTATAAATACATAACTGCTCCCAGATGTATTGAGCATCATTTTGAGCGTATTCTATAAGTTCTTTGGGAATTGTTGTTCCTTTGCCCGCTACTTTTTTTAAATTTACGACACTTATGCGGCAAAGCCATTTAGATCTCTCAACGGGTGAAATATCTTCGTTATACTCTCCGCCTTCAAGAAGCGCTTTTGCCCAATGGGCTACATTGTTGTAAGTTGTCCCCCAGTTACGGCTTTGCTCACAATCGGACAGCAAGTCCCTCCAGTCGAGAGTTTCCCCGATTGCATTTGCTTCTTTAAGTACAAATACAATTTTTCTGCTTTCCTCCACCCATTGCTCAGGGCAAATTACACCATCGGCTATAAAGCTATTGTAACCACGTTCACTGCACCATCGCTCAAAAAGAGCATCTTCCTGTTCGCGAATTTTCATGCTTTCAAAACCTCCAACCACTAAATTCAATTTGCCTTTCTGTTGTCCCAAAACCCTAAATAGATTATAGCAGGTATACAAAGAATGTATATCGATCCTTTTTATTGTCATATCAATAACTTTTACTGAACAATGGCAGCCTTTATCAAATCTTAAACTCTTTGGCGCTTTCATCTTAAGGCGTGTGCTGGTAGAATGAAAGCAGAAATTCCGAAGGGATTGATTGCCTCCATGTACAACATCCTGATCTGCGACGACGAGCGGGATATCGTTTCAGCGCTGAAAATCTACCTCACCCCCGAGGGCTACCAGCTCTTTGAGGCCTACACCGGCAGGGAGGCCCTTGATGTGGTGGAGCACAACGACATCCATCTCATCCTCATGGACATCATGATGCCCGAGCTGGACGGCATCGCCGCCACCGCCAAGCTGCGGGAGAAGCACAATATCCCCATCATCCTCCTCACTGCCAAAAGCGAGGACAGCGACAAGGTGCTGGGCCTCAACATCGGGGCGGACGACTACATTACAAAACCCTTCAACCCCGTGGAGGTGCTGGCCAGGGTGCGCTCCCAGCTGCGTCGCTATGTTCAGTTGGGCGGGCTGCCAGCGTCACAGGAGCAATCTGACCCCGGGCAGCTGGCAATCGGCGGCATCCGGTTGGACGACGGGGAGAAACTTGTCACAGTTGACGGGGAACCCGCTCCCCTCACCCCCATCGAGTACAGCATCCTGAAGCTGCTCATGGAGCACCCCGGCCGCGTGTTCCCCTCGGTGCGCATCTACGAGGAGGTCTGGGGAGAGCCCGCCTACGGCTCGGAGAGCGCGGTCGCCGTACACATCCGGCACCTGCGGGAGAAAATTGAGATCAATCCCTCCGAGCCCCGCTACCTCAAGGTGGTGTGGGGTCAGGGCTACCGAATGGAAAAAGAATAGTCTGAAAGTTACGCCTTCAGACCGGTTTTGCACCTTTGGGGCAACTCCCGAGTTTGTATCAAATAAAGAAGTGAAGGATATCAAGTTTGAAACAAATCAGTGACACACCGCCCTAAAAAGGGTATAGCAAAGCAGACCGTCATAAAGGCAGTCCAATCAAGAAGGATCAGCCTTTATGTAGCGTGTGAGGCATGCTGTGAATCGGAAACGATGAATCCCATTCTCGCAAGCATAGAAAACGCCTGTTCCTGAGAAATTTGTCGTGCAACAGGAGGCTTGTCCTCTTTGGCATAGGCAGATGGATAGTAGGGTTCGCTCTTGCAGAGTATGTG
>JBKEBS010000131.1:0-3579 GCA_047973265.1 Oscillospiraceae bacterium | reverse complement strand
CGACCACCGCGCCATGATTTTGGGGCTCGGGGAGGACTTGATGGGCGAGTACCAGTCGCTGCTCTCCGACGAGGTGGAGAAGCTCAGCGGCGATATCTTTGCCGAATTCGGCATCCGGGTGCAGTTTGCCGCAGGCAGCCTGGTGGCAGATTACATGGAGGTCAGCCACTCCTACACCACCGCGCTGGAAAGCCTCCCCTACCTCTCCATGTCCGCAGACCGGCTGCTGGTCTGGCCGGATGCCCTGCCGGAGGGCGTTCAGAGCTACTACTATCCCCTCAGTCTGGAAACCCAGCTCATGAACGCTGTGCGCGGCTCCGATCCGGAGGAAATACACAAGCTGATGTCCCTGCTGCTGCGGGAAAATTTTTCCGATCAAATCCTGTTGCCAGAGATGAAAGACCTGTTGTTTTCCGAGATACGCGGAACCGCCATAAAGCTGCTGGAATCCCTTCCCGCCGACCCGGAGCAGGGAAACCATAATCTGCGCCAGTCCATCCTGGAGCTGGAGTTCGAGGCGCCCGCAGAGGAGCTGATCACCCAGCTTGAGGGCATTCTGGTCTGCATCGGCGAAGCCTACCAGAGGGGCCGCTCACAGAAAAACAACCGGCTGGTAGAGATGGTCAAGGAGTACACCGGGGAGCATTTCAGCGACCAGCAGCTCAATCTCAACGACATGGCAAACCGCTTTTCCATCACAGCCTCCTACCTCTCCCAACTCTTCAAGGAGGCCACCGGCCAAAACTTTTCCCGGTACCTGGAATCCCTGCGGCTGGAACAGGCCAGAAAGCTCCTTGGCGAGCACCTGCCGGTGAAGGAAGTCGCGGAGCAGGTGGGCTACAGCAGCGTATACGTCTTCCGCACTGCATTCAAGCGAAACTACGGCATCTCGCCCAGCGAATACCGCGCAGACATCAAGTAGTTTGCAGACTGACCGATTCATTTCCCTATGTTAACTTTGTACAACGGGAGCCCCCTGTTAGAAACAGGGGGCTTTTCTATTGCCGTCTTTCACTCCCAATGTATATTTTGTATATAATGTTAAACTTAACTGCCCAAATTTTGTTGCTATGACCCAAGTAATTGTCACTTATTAAGAAATACATCCCACGAAAAACTGAAAAATCATCTCTTTTTGAAAAATTCTTCCTTGCGGACACAAGGCACAAATGTGTATTATATGCACATTGATCAGCAATATATCTCAACCAAAATAGTCATCTTGTACATAATACTTGCATCAAATATCCCTTATTCTTCTTCTGCGAAAGGATGGTCACGGCGATGACAGGAAATGCAGTCAGGCAAAAGGCGAAAAGCAAAAGGTGGCTGCGGCACTGGCAGCTGTGGCTGATGGTGCTCCCCCCTGTGGCCTACCTGGTCATTTTCTGCTACATCCCTATGGGCGGCGTGATCATGGCCTTCAAAGATTATTCCCTGAAAGCGGGAATCCTGGCCAGCCCTTGGGTGGGCCTCAAGCACTTCAACAACTTCATCGGCTCCCCCCTCTTCGGCAACCTGATGCGCAACACCATCGTACTGAGTGTCTACCAGTTTGTGGCAGGCTTCTTTATTCCCATCATCCTGGCCCTGTTCATGAACGAGGTTGGGAAGAAGCTGTTCAAAAAATCCGCTCAAATGATCACCTTTTTCCCCTATCTCATCTCAGTCGTGGTGCTCACCGGCATCCTGCTCCAATTCCTGGGGCCAAACGGCGGCTTTGTCAACAACATCATCACCATGTTCGGGGGCAAATCCCGGGATTTCATGGCCGATCCCAAGCTGTTCCGCCACATCTATGTCTGGTCGGGCGTCTGGCAGACTGCAGGCTACAACGCCGTCATCTATATCGCCGCCCTCTCTTCCGTGGACACTCAACTGGTGGAGTCCGCCATTTTGGACGGCGTGACCCGCATCCAGCGCATTCGCTACATCGACCTGCCCGCTATCGCGCCCACTGTCACCATCATGCTGCTGCTTGGCATCGGCGGCATCATGAGCATCGGCTACGAAAAGGCCTATTTGATGCAGAATAACCTGAATCTGGACGTCTCAGAGCTGATCTCCACCTACATCTACAAGCGGGGCCTGCTCAACTTCCAGTTTTCCTACTCCACGGCGATCGGCCTGTTCAATTCAGCGGTCAACTTCATCTTGCTGTTTGCAGCCAATTTTATCTCCAAGCGAGTCTCGCAGACAAGTCTTTGGTAGGTGCCTCCGCTGCATTTCTTCTCTAAATTCTGATAAAGGAGCCGAATATGGTAGGAAAAGCTGACCGCAGGGCAAAAGACAAAGATGTGGACATCGACAGCGTCAACATCGGCAAGTGGTATAAAGCCCCCTCCGACCGAATCTACTTGGTCATTGTCTACGTTGTCCTGGCCCTGTTTATGATAATCGTCCTGATTCCACTGCTCTTCATTGTGGCCTCCTCCTTCTCCTCCGCCCAGGCAATCGCCGCCGGAAAAGTCCTCTTCTGGCCGGTGGATTTCAGCCTGGAGGGCTACAAGATGATCATGCGCACCCCCTCCATCACAACCGGCTTTATCAACTCCGTCTTTTACACGGTGGTGGGAACCTGCATCAGCCTTGCGCTGACCATGCTGATGGCCTATCCCCTCACCCGCAAAGACTTCAAAGCCAGCTCCCCCCTCTCCATCATGCTGCTGGTCACCATGTTCTTCAACGGCGGCATGATCCCAACCTATCTGCTGGTGAAAAACATGGGCATGATGGACACCATCTGGGCAATTCTGCTGCCCACCGCCATGTCGGCCTACAACGTGATTCTCACCCGCACCTACATCAAGTCCACCATACCAGACGACCTGTACGAGAGCGCCTCCCTGGACGGCTGCGGCGACTTCCGCTACTTCCTCTCCTTCGTCATCCCGCTCTCCAAAACAATCATCGCAGTCATGGCGCTGCTCTACGGCGTCGCCATCTGGAACAGCTACTTCAACGCCATGATGTACCTGACCAAGCCCGACCTGCAGCCCCTACAGCTGGTGCTGCGCGACATCCTGATCCTGAACATGAAGGTGGGCAGCTCCAACGACATTCAAAAGCAACAGGAGCTCATCCTCTTCACCTACCTGCTGCGCTACTCCACCATCGTGGTGTCCAGCGTGCCGGTCATGGTCGCCTATCCCTTCGTGCAGAAATACTTCGTCAAAGGCATCATGATCGGAGCAATAAAGGGATAAAGACTTATCAAGCTTCGAATGGGATAGCAAGAAATGCCGCCCTTGGCATTTCTTAATTGGCATAACGGAACGAGTAAATAAAAAGCACCATGCTCGCCTTATGCCTTATGAAAGGGAGGAACCAAGTTTGAAACAAATCAGTGACACACCGCCCTAAAAAGGGTATAGCAAAGCAGACCGTCATAAAGGCAGTCCAATCAAGAAGGATCAGCCTTTATGTAGCGTGTGAGGCATGCTGTGAATCGGAAACGATGAATCCCATTCTCGCAAGCATAGAAAACGCCTGTTCCTGAGAAATTTGTCGTGCAACAGGAGGCTTGTCCTCTTTGGCATAGGCAGATGGATAGTAGGGTTCGCTCTTGCAGAGTATGTG
>JBKEBS010000130.1:0-16025 GCA_047973265.1 Oscillospiraceae bacterium | reverse complement strand
GGAAGTAGATGTCACATGCCCGGCGCGTTTAAGCCAGCTTTTGAGCGTATCAATGCAGATGCCTAGATCCGTAGCGACCTGTCGAGCTGGATGATGTTGCTCAACAACCATCCGAACCGCGCCCTCCCTAAATGCTTCATCGTAACGCGGTGGAGCTTCACCTTTTCTTGATTTGTTTGACATGTTTTTTGCCTCCTTCTTTCAGTATACACGATTGGCTGCGTGTCTACCATTTCGAGAAGGGGGACAGCACAACTTTTGCGGAATATGTGAAAAAGTGGTGGCCGATTAAGAAAAAGGGGTTGAGCCATGTACCACTCACTATATCAGAGCTGTGGTACTGGAAGAAATGGTGCTGATGCACATTCGGTTTGTGCTGGACTATGTGCGAAACTATGAGGACAGCTTCCGGGCAACGCTTGGTGCCAACCGTACTAAGGAGCGCAAGCAACAACTGGCGGCAAACCGTAAGCAGATGGCGCAAGCTCAAAAACGTGTTGAGGAACTGGACGGCTTGTTCGTGCATCTGTATGAGGACAACGTGTCCGGCAAGCTGACCGATGAGCGATTTACGATGTTATCCGCTAAGTACGATGCTGAACAGAAAGAACTTCGAGAATTGATTATAATGCTGGAAAATGAAATCGCGACACAGGAACAGCAGACCACACAGGTAGAGGATTTTGTATCCAAGTGACGCAAGTATTCCGACACGCAGGAACTGACCCCGGCTATGCTGAATGACCTTGTTGGCAAGGTGTTGGTTCACGCGCCAGACAAAAGCAGAGGCAGGCGGGTGCAGGAGATTGAGGTGAGCTACAACCTTGTGGGAGTGCTGCCACCGCTGCAACGGTTTAAGCCGTTAGCGGTAGAGTGTTCTGAAATGCAGGAAGAGACGGCATAGACTTATGCTATGCCATCTCCATAAAAACCTATGCTGTTTTACTGAGGGCCGCCAAAAGGGTCTTCTTTTTTGTCGTTATGCCAGCTCCGGCTTGAGCCACGCCAGAAAGGTTTGCAGCCACTGATCCCAAAACTCCCAGGTGTGGGCGCCGGGCGCCTCGTAGTAGCTGTAATCAAAGGCGGGGTGGGCGCGGAACCAGTCTGCGGTGAGGCGGGCGTTGTCCAGCAGGAAGTCCTCGGTGCCGCATGCGTGGAAGATGCGGGGCAGTAGGCTGCCCTTTCGCTCCGCTTCCTCCGCCATGGTGAAAGCGTCAAACTCGGGGTCGCCAATCCTCTCCATGGGGTCGTCGGTGCCGTAGACGGACAGATTGACGGTCGGTTTGCCGGAGGCTCGCTCTTGACCTACCAGCGAGCGCCCTGCGGGCCAGTGGATGAGGTTGCCGGAGGAGAAGCAGCCGATGGCGGCGTAGCGCTCCGGCAGGCTGAGCCCCATTTTCAGCGCACCATAGCCGCCCATGGAGAGCCCCGCCACAAAGTTGTCCTCCCGCTTTACAGAGAGGGGGAAGGCCCCTGCGAGCACCTCGGGCAGCTCCTCCGCCACATAGTCGAAGTAGCGCGGGCCGTGAACCATGTTGCTGTAGCGGCTGAGATGCACGGCGGGCATGACCACCGCGAGGCCCAGGGTGGAGACATAGCGCTCCACGGAGGTTCTGCGCAGCCAGATGCTGTAGTCGTCCGACGCGCCGTGGAGCAGCCACAGTACGGGATAGCGCTCCCCCTGCCCGGCGGCGTTGGTACCCTCCATGCCGATACCCTGCTCCCGCTGGGGGAGGATGACGAGGCACTTGGCGTTCATGTCCAGCGCCCGGGAGTTGTACTCAAATTCCATCAGTGCCATACTGCTACATCTCCTTCCGCGCGGCCAGGGGCAGCCAATCGATTGCTCTCTGTATATTCCTGTCCCAGTAGTCCCAAGTGTGATCGCCCGGTTCCTCGTGCCAGGTCATATCCAAACGGCTGCCAAAGCGCTCTTTACAGGCAACATTGCCCTGATAGAGGAAGTCCTGCTGGCCGCAGGAGAGAAAGAACTTGGGGAGGGCAGTTCCCTTTTCCAATTGCTTCTCCAATTGGAAAGGCAGGTCGTCTTCGCTGCCGGTCACCTCTTCGCAGCTGCCGTAGCTCCACAGCATGGCAGGGGGGACTTCACCCGGCCCCGCGTACATCGAGGGGATATCAAAGCCGCCGGAGAGGCTGATGACCGCCGCAAAGCGCTCGGGCCGCAGAATGCCCAGCTTCATGGCGCCGTAGCCGCCCATGGAGAGCCCGCCAACAAAGGTGTCCTCCCGGCGGGCGGACAGGGCGGGGAAGAATTCGGCCACCAGCGCGGGCAGCTCCAGATCCATGAAGCGGAAGAAGTCGTAGCCGTATTTCATGTCGGCGTAAAAGCTAAGGTCGGTGGAGGGCATGACCACGGCAATACCCTTTTCCCCGGCGTAGCGCTCAATCCCCGTGAGCCGCTGCCAGTCAGAATGGCTGCCGCTCCAGCCGTGGAGGAGGTAGAGCACCGGGATGCGCCCGTCGGGATAGCGGGGAGAATCTCCCAGGCGGTCGGGCAGCAGGACATCCATCTCCCGCTGCATGCCGAGGGTGGCGGCGTAGAAGTGGGTGTGTACGAGCATCATGGGTATCACTCCTGTTCTTTCTTCTTCCGGTCTATTTGATTGGTATCGACATCTGGGTCAGATACTCCGATTCCGGCCGTTCGGTATCGTTCAGGTAGCAGTAATATACCGGGCCCTGCGCTTCATATCCGTTTTCTTTTATCCATTCAAACAAATCAATCAGTGTGGGATCTTGCTCTTCATAAGGGCCTAAATCAATGGTGGATGCAACTCTTCGGCTTGGAACCATGGTGCAGGACATATCGCCTTTGTCTTCAACCGGCTGGGTGATCTGCCAGCCCATTTCCACATCGAGGGCTTCCAATTCTGTATTGTGAAAGCACACGAGCGGGCCGCTCATGGGAAACAAGTCCATATTATCCAGGTAACTGCCTGTTTGGGCCAGTGCTTGCCCTGCAAAATCTGAATATTCCTTCATGAAGTCAATGGTTTTACGGATGGTCAAAGTGTGATGCTCCGGCTCCTGTTTGATCGCAATAGTTGCTATCCTTGCCACTAAGCTGTCCTCCTGTCAATTTGCTCTATAGCCTTCATCCGCCATAAACAGCACGCCCAGCGTACCCGGCCCGCAGTGGGAGGTGATGGTACAGCCCGCTTCGGTCTCGAATATCTCCTGAAAGCCCTCCTGCTCCAATATTTGCCGCACAGTCTCTACCAGCTCGGGGGCAATGGGGGAGTGGGTGATGAACACACAGCTTTTGTCCACGCCGGGAAAGCGCGCCAATTTATCCCTGGTGTACAGGGGGAGCACTTTGTCCAGGCTGCCCCGATACTTTTTGCCCACGCTCATTTTTCCGCTCAGGTTGTCCACCTCGATACAGGGCTTGAGGCCCAGCAAATTGGCCCCAAACTTGGCCAGGGCGGAGCAGCGCCCCCCTTTGTGGAGGTATTCCAGGGTGTCGATGACAAAGCTGGAGTGAACATTGCCCCGCAGAGAATTCACTTCCGCCTGGATGAGGGCGGCAGGCATGCCCGCGGCAATACGCTCCGCCGCCTGAATGATGAGAAGAGCGATGCCGGTGGAGAGGTTCTGCGAATCAATTGGGTAGACCCCTTCCAGCTCCCCGGCGGCAAGGCTCACATTCTGAAAGGTGCCTGAGATGCCGGAACCGATGGTGAAGTGGATCACCTGACAGCCTTGGTCTGTCCACTGCCGGAAATACTCCTTGTATTCCTCCGGGCTGCTGGCCGCCGTCTTGGGGAGGATTTTCTTCTCCTTGTAGGCGCGAATAATATCCCCGGCGGTGAGGTCTACGCCGTCACGGTATTCACGATCACCGAGCACGACGCGGAATGGAAATAACTCCAGCCCGTAGCGGGCCTGAAGCTCCGGCCCGATGTCACAGGTGGTGTCCGAGCTCAGTATGATTTTGCTCATTGATCAGTCCTGTCCTTCCGCTAATCTTTTGCTGTTTTTCGGCACCATGATTTCCAGCGCATTGTGGCAAATTTCGATCTCCGCTTTCCGGTGCTCCCCCCCAAACTCCCCGTCCCGCGTCCAGCTGAGGGGCTCTTCGCACTCCACCGTCACCCTGTCGGCGGGCAGGACAGTGAAGTATTCGCTTGGGCCCGCCGCGCCAAGAAGGGTGGCGACCACTTCCTGAAGCTCCAAAAGTCCGGGAATCTCCCGCAGAAGGATGAGCTCGAAGCAGCCCTCCCGGCGGCAGGATCCATTC
Organism: Oscillospiraceae bacterium; assembly: GCA_047973265.1. Classification (GTDB taxonomy): domain Bacteria; phylum Bacillota; class Clostridia; order Oscillospirales; family Ruminococcaceae; genus WRAV01. The sequence continues at coordinate 11,764 of JBKEBS010000130.1, read as the reverse complement.
TGCACCGGCAGGGTGAATCCGCCCACCGAGGCGGAGTTGGTGACCATGCCGAAGATATACTTATCCTCCATCACTTCTCCGTCGCGGGTGATGCGGCAGAGGTAGGAGCGGATGTTGCCCAGCCGCTTAATGCCCTCCAGCACATAGGCGGCGTGGCCAAACATATTCTTGAGATTCTGGGACGTGCCGTAGGAGACATCGGTGAACAGACCGAACGCCGCCACATAGGAGAAGTGCTCCTGTTGGAAGGCCCCAATATCAATGGGGAGGGGAGAGCCAGTGCAGATTGCATCGGTTGCCTCCGCCAAATCGAGGGGGAGTTCCAGGGTCGCCGCGAAATCGTTGGTGCTCCCACAGGGAAGGTAGCCGAAGATGGGGCGGCGGGGCAGAGTCATCATGGCGTCGACCGCCTCATTGAGGGTGCCGTCGCCCCCGGCGCAGACGATATAATCGTAGTCCGGGCCGTATTGACAGATCATCTCATAGGCTTCTTTTTTCTGCTGTGTGGGGTAGGCAGTGACGACAAAGCCGTGCTTTGCGAACCGATCCAGCACATGAAAGAGGTTCTGCTGAATCAGCTGCTGTCCGGCCGCAGGGTTGAATACCAAAAGAGTTTTCTTGTGTTCCATAATGTATTACCACCATTGATTATACTGTTTGTAAATGATCTCTTAACCGAAGAACCGTATCAGTGCTGGGATGCCATACCATATAAAGGACATGATCCCCGCGCAGCCCAGCACGCCAAGGCAAAGTGCGGGAATGCTGCGCTTGGGGTTGACGCCCATCAGAGCAGCGATCAGGGCGCCTGTCCATGCCCCGGTGCCGGGAAGGGGAATTGCTACAAATATCATAAGACCCCAAAAGACACGTGTGGGATATTTCTTTTCAAACTCTTCCCCTTTTTTTGTTCCGTGGCGCTCCACCCAAGCAGCAAATTTTTTGAGCGGTCCGTGCTGTTGCAGAAAGGACAGCGCTTTGCGGACGAAGAAGCTGATGATTGGGATGGGCACCATGTTGCCCAGGCAGCAGATAAGCAGCGCCAGAGGATAGGGAATGCCAAAAGCGCTGGCCACACCGAGCCCCACCCGCAGCTCCAGAATTGGAAGCATGGACACAAAGAAGGCGATCAGTTCGGGGGAAGAAAACGGTCGAGAAACTGGCTGATGGACGAGCCCAAAGATTCGCTCATAGATAAACTCCGTATCAGATCATAGTAGCTTTAATTATACCGAATCCGGCGGCAAGTTGCAATTCCGGAGTGCACCAATTGGTCGTCAAAAAATTAGGCGGGGATAACATATTCTGTTGCAAATTCAAAGGATTGTGATATACTTGCAGGATAAAGCGATTGTAGTGCGCTTTCTTCCACTTTAAACAAGGCGCTGACAAATGGAAAGGACTGACAGATAAATGAGCGAGAAAATCCCCTTTGTCACTCTGGATAAGCTGCGGGAAATCGAAAAGACCTATCCCACCCCCTATCACCTCTATGACGAGAAGGGCATCCGGGAAACGGTGCGCAGCCTGAAAGCGGCTTTCGCCTGGAATAAGGGCTTCAAGGAGTATTTCGCCGTCAAGGCAACCCCCAACCCCGCCATTTTGAAGATCCTGCGGGAGGAGGGCTGCGGAACCGACTGCTCCTCCCTCACCGAACTGATGATCAGTGACCGATGCGGCTTCCGCGGCAGCGAGATCATGTTCTCCTCCAACAACACCCCCGCCGAGGAGTTTGTGCTGGCCCGCAAGCTGGGCGCGACCATCAACCTGGACGACTTCACCCACATCGACTTCTTGAAGGAGGTCGCGGGCATTCCCGAGACCATCAGCTGCCGCTACAACCCCGGCGGCACCTTTGGCATCTCCAACGAGATCATGGACAACCCAGGTGATGCCAAGTACGGCTTCACCAAGGAGCAGCTCATCGAGGGCTTCATCAAGCTGAAGGGCCTTGGGGCAAAGGAGTTCGGCATCCACGCTTTCCTGGCCAGCAACACCCTCACCAACGACTATTATCCCACTCTGGCCAAAATCCTATTCGAGACAGCGGTGGAGCTGCGGGACAAGACCGGCTGTCATATCGCCTTCATCAACCTCTCCGGCGGCGTGGGCGTCGCCTACCGCCCTGATCAGGAGGCCAACGACATTGCAGTGATCGGCAAGGGCGTGGAGAAGGCCTTCAACGAAGTTCTGGTGCCCGCCGGAATGGGAGATGTTTCCATCTTCACCGAGCTGGGCCGCTTCGTGCTTGCCCCCAACGGGGTGCTGGTGACCAAGGCCACCCACGAAAAGCATACCTACAAGGAGTATATCGGCGTGGACGCCTGTGCCGCCAACCTGATGCGCCCCGCTATGTACGGCGCCTACCATCACATCACAGTCATGGGGAAGGAAAATGCCCCTGCGGATCAAAGGTACGACGTGGTGGGTTCCCTGTGCGAGAACAACGACAAGTTCGCAATCGACCGGATGCTGCCCCGCATCGACCGGGGGGACTTCCTGGTCATTCACGACGCGGGTGCCCACGGCTTCTCCATGGGCTACAACTACAATGGCAAGCTGCGCAGCGCGGAGCTGCTTCTCCAGGAGGACGGCTCAGTGAAGATGATTCGCCGGGCGGAGACGCCGGACGATTACTTCGCCACCATGGTTTGGGAATAATACGGCAGACAAAAAGCGGCGGGAGCAATCCCGCCGCTTTTCTTCGCTTTATTTAGTGCAGAGCTTCGATTACGGGCAGCTTAAAGCTGTCGCCCAGCTTCTCCATCCACTCCGCCACCTTGGCGTTCATGGCCAGCAGTCTGTCCCGGTACGCCGCATTGTGGGCAAGATTGACCTGCTCATGGGGATCGGTGTTCAGGTCGAAGAGCAACCAGGGCATTCCGGGGAAGCAGGCGTATTTCCAGCCGTCCGCCGTGATCACGCCCCGCCAGGGCTTATCCACGCTGTCGCCGTGCATGGTGGGGATGATGCTCTGGAAGTAGGCGCTGTCGGGCTCCTCGAAGCGCGTGTTTTCGGGCAGGCGGTAATGGGAGTAGTCGGTTCCCTGCATCCATTCAGGGGCGGAAATGCCGCACAGCCCCAGGCTGGTGGGGGCGATGTCGGCGTGGTTGATAAAGACGCCGGGAATATTCCCTGCAGTTCTGCCATTGTAGTACATGGGGTTCTCGCCGGAGATGATAAAGGGGACGCGCACCGACTCCTCGTAGGCGGTTGTCTTGCGGAACTGTCCGTGGGAGCCCAGCATGTCGCCGTGATCACTGAAAAAGAGGATGTGAGTGTCGAAGTAGAGATCGTTGTTCCGCAGGGACTCTAGGATACGCCCGATATTTTCGTCCAGGTTCTCGATCATGGCGTAGTAGCCGGACAGCTCCTGGGAGGCCCTCTCCCGGATGTGTCCCACATTCGGCACATTCTCCCGAAAGAGGACTGTCCCCGCGTTGTGGCTCTTCATATTGCGCGCCGGGGCAATGTAGGGGTCGTGGGGAGGCTGGACGGATAGTACGGCGAAAAAGGGCTCATCGTCCCCCTCCCTGCGCTTCTGGCCGCGTTCGTCGATGTAGCCGATCATCCTGTCAGTGAGGCAGTCGGTCTCGTAGCCCTTCAGGCGTTCATGGAAGGCGTTCTTGCCCTCGCCGCCGTGCACCCAGCAATCCCACTGGCTGTTGTTGTTCTCGTAGCCGATCCAGGTCTTGAAGCCGCCCCGCCGTTCCGGCGGTATGATGTGCATGGCGGCCCGCCCTGTGGCCTCCTTGAAGCCATCCAAGTGCCATTTGCCCAGGTAGAAGGTGTCGTATCCGTTGTCATTAAAGACATTGGCTACGGTGGGCTGCTTTGGATTTAGCTGCCGCTCGTGGCCGGGCACCGCTCTGTGGGGGTAGACCCCGGTGAGCATGGAGCCGCGGAAGGGGCAGCAGAGGGGAGTGCCGCTGACCGCGTCGGTGAAGTTGACGCCGGTTTTGGCCAGCATGTCCAGGTTGGGGGTGTTGACATTCGCATCGCCGTTGATGCCCAGGGCCTGGGCCCGGTGCTGGTCGGAGACGATCCACAGTATATTCTTCTTTGCCATGCCTGCAACAGTCCTTTCGCAATTAGAAAAGCGCACCGGATATTTTCCGGTGCGCCGAAGTGGATAGAATCAGCTGACTACAAAGATGTCAACATCTTTGATGCCGTGGTTTGCGCTGGCCTCATAGCTGTCGTAGAAACAGTCCACGGCAATACGCCCGTCCATTAGGGCGGTGCCGGTGTCGGCGGCGATGGCGTAGCCGTAGATGTACTTGCCGTCGCTGGACTGAATGAACAGCTTGGAGCCGTAGGGGATGACATTGGGGTTGACCGCCACATGCCCTACATCTGCGGGCACAAGGCCGCTGGCCGTTCCCGCGCCGTCACGGGCGCTGTAGCCCGCGGAGCGCTGGCCGCGCAACACGCTGGTGTAGCCGATGGGCTCGCCGTTTTCGTCAAACTCCCACTCGAAGTCATAGTCCGAGATCGGCTTGGAGCGGAAGCCCATTTCGATGCGCTCGGTGACAGGCTCCTTCGCGATTTTCCCACTGCGGAAGGTCTCCTCGGTGACGACGCCGTCGGTGAGCAGCTGGTCGTAGGTGCGCTCGCCGTAGCCGTCCTCGCCCTCTACGATGACAACTTCCTCGCCCGCCTTGAGGTCGGGGTTGTAGAGGTAGATGGTATCGTGGGGGATGACGCCTGTAACCACATTGACGCCCTTGGTGATGCGGGTGACGACGATGGTGTCTCCGTCGTTCAGCCTGGTGTCCAGATCAGGGGTAACCTTATCCAGCTCGCCCAGAGTGATATCCAACTTGTTCAGCTGCTCACGCACCGTGACGGTGCCGTTGAGAATGCAGGGGCTGTTCTTGCCGCCAACCTTGACGCTGATCAGGCCCCGCCGTCCATCTGTCGCTTCGCTATCGGTGGCTGCAAATGCGCTGGCGCTCATTCCGCAGACCAGAACTGCACAGAGCAGAAGGAGGGTCAGCCGGGACAGCGCCTTGCTGAGCTGCCCTTTGATTGAATGGTCCATTGGATTGTATCCATCCTTTCAATGTGTCAACAAAAGTCGTTCATTGGCCTTTTAGCCGGGATCATTATACTCTGCGCCCTATTTTTTTGTCAAATTTATCGGTGCTGCAAGAATGATTTTTTTGAACGTCAAGTCGGAAAATGTTGTTATTTTTCATGCTAATCCAACAATAGATAAATCTGATTTGGATATTAATTGTGCAAACATACAAAACGGAGGTTTGGCTTTGCCGGTGACTGCCGTAATCTTCCCGTTTCTGCCCCTCTGCCGCGGCGCGAACACAGCCGCTCCGCGGCATTCGCCGCGTTGCACCCCGCGGGTAAGCATGTTATAATGTTACAATAGATTGTGGAGTGACGGAATCATGCCACGCGCCACCGAAAAGACAGGGAAAGAGCGTAAAGCTGTGAGATGCTTCGCGATGGAGGTTGACCGTTGGCTAAGGCCGGAAAACAGAAGAGGAGACGCCCGCCCCGGAGCAAAAAACCGATCCGGAGGAGGAAGCATGGCAGTCTCATCATATACTATATTATTTTTGCTGTGCTGTTGACCGGAACGCTGGTTGTGCTGTTTTTCACCGTGTTTTTCCCGGTCGAGGAGATTCGTGTGGTGGGCGCAAGCCACTATACGGACGAAGAACTGATTGATGCCACCGAGATACAGATAGGAGACAAGCTGTTGCGGGTTCCCTTTGGAGAGATCGAGGGCAATCTCCTGGAAAAATATCCCTACCTGGACACAGTGAAGGTTCGCTGGAAGCTGTTCCCCACCGCGGTGGAAGTGGATGTCACCGAATGCGAACCTATCGCCGCCGTTGAAGAGGACGGCCAGTATGTGCTGATTACGCTGGAGGGCAAGGTTCTGGAAAGGGGTTTCTTCATTCTTCCCTCCAATGTGCTGCTCTTTCGGGGCATAGATATCTCGGAGAAGGAGCCCGGCGAGTACGTGGGCACCTGGAAGGCGGAGACGGCAAAAGAGGAGGAAACTCCGGAGGAGAAAGCGGAGAGGCAGGAACGCAACGAACTGGCTGAGGCCCACGCCGAAGAGGAAGCCGACGCGCTCATGATGCTTCGCTACCTGCTGGAAGCGGTGGAGGAGACCGGAATCGGCGAGGTCACCAATCTCAACAGGGTGAACCGCTACAGCATGGAGGTCATGTACGAAAACCGGATGCTGCTCCAATTGGGGAGCGTGTTGGAATTGCCCTACAAGCTGCGCTACGCCAAGGAGATCATGGACAACCGGCTTCACCCCGACGCCCACGGCATCCTGAACTTGGCGGAGGCGTCCAGAACCTCCCAGGTGACCTATACCCCCGCGGAGGGATACCGTCGGGACGACGGCAGCCCGTTGAGCGAGCCCCCTTACCGGAGCGATGTGCAGCCAGAGGAGGGAACGCCGACACTGGGCATGTCGGAAAGCGTCGAGCCGGGAGAAGATACAGGGGATGAATTGGCCGAAGCCGGGTGAAAAAACGAATAAGCTGTAAATTTTACACCCACTGTATTGTTTTTTGTGATTTGATTTGTTAAAGTATACTGTAGGCTGGTTGTATTCCACAGCAAAGGGCCGGAACTTGCGAAATTTACGCGACAATGATTTCCGAATCAGTTTATATAAAGAATCGGGCGCTGCTGGGCGCCTAAATGTGAGAGGCGGGGAGCACCGGAATGGATCTGAATTTTGGCATTGACAACGAGGTGGAAAAGGTAGTTTCCATAAAAGTTGTCGGCGTTGGCGGCGGCGGAAACGCGATTAACCGCATGATAGATTCCTCTATGGAGAGCGTCGACTTCATCTCCATTAACACGGACGGGCAAGCCTTGAACTTTTCCAAGGCCTCTTACCGGCTGAATATTGGCGAAAAGCTCACCAAGGGCCAGGGCGCAGGCGGTGTTCCCGAACGCGGACAGAAGGCCGCCGAGGAGAACCGCGAGGAGATTGCCGCGGCTATCCGGGACGCGCACATGGTCTTTATCACCGCGGGAATGGGCGGAGGCACCGGCACCGGAGCTGCTCCTATCGTTGCGGAGATTGCCCATGAGATGGGCATCCTCACTGTTGGAATTGTCACCAAGCCTTTTTCCTTTGAGGGACGCAGGAGGATGGATCAGGCCGAGAAGGGCATTGCGGCCCTTCGGGAGGCTGTGGATGCGTTACTTGTCATTCCCAATGAGCGCCTCAAGCTGATTTCCGAGCAAAAAATTACGCTGAAAAACGCATTCTCAGAAGCGGACAACGTCCTGAAGCAGGGTGTGCAGAGTATCGCTGACCTGATTAACAGGCCGGGCTTGGTCAACCTTGACTTTGCCGACGTCACTTCTGTGATGAAAGATGCGGGCTACGCGCACATGGGCATGGGCCGCGCTTCCGGCAAAGACAAAGCGCAGGTGGCCGCTACCCAGGCAATTTCTTCTCCGCTGTTGGAGACCTCCATCAAGGGGGCGGGCGGCATCATCATCAACATCACGGCCTCCGAGGATATCGACCTGGACGACATCGATCTGGCTGCCTCCATGATCCACGGCCAGGCTCATCCCGATGTCAACTTGATTTTCGGCGCAGTTCTTGACCCCAATCTGGATGATGAGATGATCGTCACGGTCATTGCTACCGGTTTTGACGACACCCTCGGCGGTGGGACTGGCGATCCTCCCAGTGGCGGAAAAGGCGGCGGTGGAACACCCCAGCCCGGCGGCGGAAAGAGCGGTTCCAGCGGAACGGAAGATTCCGACGACGAAGAAGAGGACAAAAACTCCAAAAAGGATGACAGCGACGACAGTGACGGCTGGTATCAGATTATGGAGCTTTTCAACAACAAAAACCGCTAATCGGAGTGGCTAACAGAAGGAAATAATCACTATATATCATGATGGATTTACCGCTGGCTGATTGACTTGCGGCGGAAAATACGGTATTATAGCTATCGGGCTGTTTGCATGGCCCGATAGCTTCGTTCTTGAAGAATGCAAGTGAATATGCGCGTGTAGCTCAGATGGATAGAGTGTCAGACTCCGACTCTGAAGGTCGCTGGTTCGAATCCAGTCACGCGTACCACAAAGCACTCCTGGAGCGGAATTGTATGAAGAAGCACTTTTATCACTCTTAGCGAGTAGATGAAAGTGCTTCTTCTTTTGGTACATGGATTGCTCTCTGATATAACTATTGAGTTTTGCAGATAAGGTTTTGAGAGAAACGATACTTTTAGTGCGTAGTACATAGTGAAAGGGGGTGCGACGGTGCAGTATTCGGAAATTGAGCTCATTTCTGAAATAAAAAAGAAGAACCCTTCCGCTTTTGATTGCATGATCAGCCAGTACACAAAGCCTGTCTACTATTTGACCTACAATATATTGAATATCGGGAACAGCAAAGAAGATATCGAGGAATGTGTAACCGATGTATTTGTGGACGCGTGGAACAAGATAGAGCAGTACGATCCCCTCAAAGGGTGTTTTCGCAAATGGCTTTTAATGCTCACAAAATATCGGGCGCTGACCTACAAGCGAAAGCTGGAGAAACACCCTGTTGATTATCTTGAGGATTATGTGGCGCACGAGTTGCCGGAAGTGCAAACGCCCTTGCTGGACTGGGAAAACCAGCAAATGCTCGCAGATGTAATTGCCACTTTCAGTGAGCTGGACAGGCAATTGTTCATTCGCCGATACTACTTGGATGAGCCCATATCCACATTCATGGAGGCCATGAACTTAAGCCGGCCATCGATTGATAATCGATTGATGCGATGCCGAAATAAAATTAAGGAGGCGCTTTCTTGTGGATGAAACCAGGTTGGAACATCTGCTGCATCAGCTTGACAATGATCCGATGGAACGCGAATTGGATTTGCTGATGTGCGACATTGAGATTGATATGGAAGCAATATCCCAAAAAGCGCATCAGAAGTTGCGAAAGGGGCAACAGAAAATGAAGCGCACAAAAAAGAAAACCTTGGCAATTGTAGTGGCGTCATTGGTCGCTGTTTGCACAGTGACGACGGTTTACGCCTCGGAGATTTCCACCTTTGTACAGTCCCTCATGAGCAAAACAGATGTGAATGGCACCGTAGTGGAAGGGCAAACCTACTTTCTGGAACAGCCTGTGGAGTTGAATGATGGGAACCGCTTGACTGCGGCGATGTTTGATGACAGGGGATTGCAGGTTCGGGTGGAAATGGCCGACGGTAGCCTTCCCGGCGCAAAAATACGCGTCGACGGAACCGAAATAGAGGCATTTGGCATGGAGGGGCACAATCTGTTCCTCGATGTAAAGCCGACGAAGGAGTTTGAACTGATTCTGGGAGATCAAAACTATCCCGTGCAACTCACCGCGAGCCAGTCTGTCGTGGATGGCAGCGAAATTATTGAGCTGGAATCCGAAAATGTCTCCTGGATTTCACTTGGTTACAAAAAGATCAAGGGTGGCGTTCAATTCCTGGCAACAACGGATGACCCTTCTGTAGAGGTCGTTTTCTTTGAGACGCCGGGCAAGGATACCGTGAAGCAGACATCCAGCGGCAATTCCGGCAACAGCACCAGAGAAAAGTTCTTGCCTCTGATCGGTAATGACAAAGATGGAAATGCTTATGAATTCAGTGCCGACAAGAATGATATGGGCCGCCCCTTGACTAAATACACATCAGACGCTCCGGCAGGCACATCGCTGACAATGACCCTCCCAAGCATGGTTGTAAAGGTGAACGAATCCCCCAATCTGGAGGTTGCGATTCCCGTGGAAAAAGAGAAGATTGAGGTGATGCAGACAATTGATCTTGGGCTTCAAAGCATGCGGCTGGACAGCATCGAGCGCACCTCCGATACCAGCGCGCAGCTATGCTTTACATTGAACACCGGCGCCCAGGAAAACATCCGTATCTGGCAAGCGATTCTCGACAGCCCGTCAAGCGACGGTATACAGGCCCTGTGGGAAAACGGCAGCTGTGTTGTGGATGTGACATTTCCCAGCGGAACAGATGAGTTGCAGCTGCAAATTTCCACCCCATATCTTTTTGTGGATGGGGATTGGTACTGGACAGTTAGTTCATGAAGAGTCGCGGTTGTAGCCGGAATGCTCGCCCAGGGCCAGCCATGTGGGAGAAGGTCTCTGCCTGAATCTTAATACATAAATAACAGTGCCCGGAAGCCTTGGTTCAATAGGCTTCCGGGCACTGTTATTTCTCCAGAACTGCCGCCCGGCAGATTGCAATGCCGGGCTCGGATTTCACACGAAAGCCCTGCCGCTCAAATGCCTGCAAGCTCTGTTGAAAAGCAGCCTTGCCGACATGTCCGATTGGCTCGGCAAAGAACAGTGTCCCGCCGTCCCGCAGAGTTGCATAAATTTCACGTATCAGCCGTTCCTTGTCGGGAACCTCATGCACCATCATAAATGCCAGTGCAAAATCCACACTGCTTGCGTATTCATCAAACCCAAGGGTATTGGGCTTGCATTGATGCGGCTTAATCTGCTGTAAGACGCCAGGCTTCTTGGCATTGCGAAGCCTTCCTGCGAGCATTTTCTCTTGAAGGTCTGCCGCAACTACTCTGCCTGTGCCGCCGACCATCTTCGCCATGGGTATTGTAAAATAGCCCATGCCGCAGCCAATATCCAGCGCTGTCATGCCCGGTTTCAGGTAGGGCTCAAGTATGTGATTTGGGGAGTGTAGAATACTGCGAAAACTCCAGTTTAGCGTGTAGCCCGCCCACCACGGGCAAACATCGGTGCGTGCCATGTCGGCACCTCCTCTATAATTGAATAAGCTTCCTGCCACCCAGGTAGTGGCGGTGTTTTATGAGTGCATTACACCTAAATGGATTTCCATGTGAGGGATAAATCCGCTTGGGGTTAAGGGAAATCATCTTCTCCCAGGAGCGCTGAAATTCGGCGGCATCATCAATCCAAATGGTGTGGTGGGCAACGCTGATGACTGCGTTCATGGCGGCATCGCCGCAAAAAAGCGCACCTGTTTCCGTGAGCATCAGCCCAATGGAATCCGCGGTATGCCCCGGCAGGGTGATGATGTGGATGGGAAGGCCAAGCCGCTCAAAAACCTGATCCTCGTTGGAGCGGACATAAATAGCGCGGTCACCGGGATCAACAGGTGGGAATGTGAATGCCTTGTGCAGCCTGCCGTACAGGGAACCCACCCAACTGGAGTATCCGGAGCCCTCCGGCTCGGCAGATTTGCCAGCCGCCAGAACAGGTAGCCCGATGGGATTGAGAATGACTTCTGCGTCACAGTGCTCCATCAAGTCGGCAAGAAAGCCCGCATGGTCGTCATGTGCGTGGGTCAGGAAAATGTATTTGAGTTCTGAAAGCTTCCCCAGCTTGGAAAATCGCTTCAAAAACTCATCGCACCTGCCGGGAAAACCTGTATCGATGGCAATCCAGCCAATGGGTGTTTTCAGCAAGTAATTGTGGAGAACAAAGCTCCCAATGTCGTAAACCTGTATCTGCATCAGTATCCCTCGTCTTGTGAGCCCTTCCCGAAAAAGTAGACAACAACCTCAACAGGCAACGAGATAAAAGTCGCGGGCGAATTCATTCGGGGAAATCCATCCAATAGCAGAGTGCGGGCGGAAAGAATTGTAATACGCCTCAATGTACTCAAAAATGGAAAGTTGTGCCTGGCGTCTGGAAATGTAATGGGTTAGGTGGACCAATTCACATTTGAGGCAGGAGAAGAAGTTTTCCGCAACAGCGTTGTCATAGGGGTCACCCTTG
>JBKEBS010000129.1:0-43885 GCA_047973265.1 Oscillospiraceae bacterium | reverse complement strand
GCGGAAGTAGATGTCACATGCCCGGCGCGTTTAAGCCAGCTTTTGAGCGTATCAATGCAGATGCCTAGATCCGTAGCGACCTGTCGAGCTGGATGATGTTGCTCAACAACCATCCGAACCGCGCCCTCCCTAAATGCTTCATCGTAACGCGGTGGAGCTTCACCTTTTCTTGATTTGTTTGACATGTTTTTTGCCTCCTTCTTTCAGTATACACGATTGGCTGCGTGTCTACCATTTCGAGAAGGGGGACAAAAGCCTTGATTGCCCCGCATTTTCAAGATATGCTGTAACCGTGGCCACACAAGTGAGGTGATACGGTGAAAATTACCATACAGGAAAACAGCGAACAGCGGGAAACGGAGGTCGTAATACACTGCGGAATCGCGGACAATGAAATTGCCGGGCTTGTTGCGCTTCTTCAAGGACACGAAAAAAGAATCGCCGGGGAAAGGGATGGAAATACCCATCTTCTCAGTCTCCCCGCTATCCTTTACTTCGACTCCGTCAACAAAAAGACCTTCGCCTACACAGACGGGGAAATATACGCGCTTTCCCTGCGCCTGTACGAACTGGAGGGGCAGCTTCCGCAAAATTTCTTCCGCGCCTCCAAAGCGTCGATTATCAACATCGACAAAATCGCATCCATACGGCCGGATTTTGGCAGCCGCCTTGAGGTCACCCTTACCTCAGGGGAGCGGCTGGTTGTCTCCCGCCAATATGCGCAGGAACTGAAAAACAGGCTGGAACCGTGAAGAACTATGCTTTGAACGATACAAGTTCGAAGAAAGGAAAATGATTAAATGAAAAAGTTTATGCAATTGGTAGCCGCTGTCAAAACCCCGGCATCCTTCGCCTTCACCGGTGGAATAATGCTGCTCACCGTCGCCTCCATGTTTCTGGGAAAGGACGCTGTCTCCGTCGGCCTGATCTGGCAGGCGATCTTCCTTGCGCTGATATTTGGCGTTCTGCAATTTATTGCCTTTTCAGACCGCGCCTTTCCCCGCATGGGCACACCGGGAAGGATGTTTTTTCTCGGCGTCTCCATGCTGGCGGTACTGGCGGTTTTCGCGCTGGTTTTCCGCTGGTTTCCGCTTGGCAGTGTGGTCAACTGGCTGGTCTTTGCCGGACTATATATCGCTGTTTTTGCAATAGCCTCCATCGCCCTTCGAATTGTGTTCCGCGTGGGAGAACTAAAGTACAATGAACTGCTTGCCGCGTATAAGTCCAGGCAGGGAAGCTGACGCCTCCAAAACCACCGAAACTATCGACTTTTTTCAAATGCCTCTACGAGCAAGTCTCCCGTCAACTGCCGCTGGGGGGGCTTGTTCTTTTGTATGGTCAGCGCCTGCCGCGGGCAGACATGCACACAGCGGAAGCAATTCTCGCAGCCCTGCTTCTTGTGGACAGGATAGCTGTCCCAGCTGTAGTCCAGACGCTTGTAGGGGCAGAGCTTCGCGCAGCGGCCGCACTTCTCGCAGCGCGCCTCTATCAGATGGATGCGCCGGGTGATTGCCCCGCCGATCAGCTTGTTGGGCGCGTTGAGGATGCTGGAGAGCCGGAATGCCGGAATCTTCCCCACCGGCTGGGGGGCGACAAAGACCTGTTCTGCCAAAGCAGCGTCCTTCGCCAGCTTGTCCTGGATTCGCCTGCCAAAGGAGGCCATCCGGCGGCTGTCCGGCTTCAGCAGGATGCCGTCGCTGGCGGGGCAGCGGTAAGCGGCACTGTGCACGACAACGATATTGTGGGCTCTGCACAGCTTTGCGAAGCCGCGCAGGGCGTTGCCGCTGTAGAGGCCGCAGCTTGTGAACACAAAGGCCCGCTTGGGGGATGCGAAGATGGGAAGGCGCTCCACAAAGCGGCGCATGGTGGGCGAGGGCGCCGCGTGGTAACAGGGAAAGCCGAACACCAGGTTGTCGTACTCCGCCAGGAAGCCGACTTCACCCAGCTCCTGCACATTCAGCAGACGGGGGGCCAGGCTGTGCCGCCAGCGCTGCTCCAGAGCTTCCGCCAACAGGCGGGTACTGCCCACTCCGGAATGGTATAGTATCGCGGTCTTGGCCATGACAGGCTCTTCCCTCTCTCCACAAATGTATCCATTTTGTTCTTCCCTCAACACATCATACCAAAAAGCAGTGCATCCGTCCATATCCGAAAGGCACTCTGTTACCGTTCGGCCAGGCTCCGCTTGATCTCCTCGACGCTGAGTCCCCGCCCCTTCAGGGAGCGGATGCGCTCCAGCAGCGCCACCGACTCCACGCGGCGATAGCGGCGGGTGAGATTTTTCTCCTCCTGCTCGAAGGGTAGCATCCCCTCCTCGGTGTAATATTTCAGCGTGCTGTAGCGCATGCCGGTAAGCCGCACCAGCTCGCCCACAGTCACATACTCCGAGGAGAGGATTTTTTCCATGCTGCGCTGTCTCGACATAATGCTACTCCATTAATGGGCGGCAGAGCTCGCCGCAACCGCCGCAACCATCGCGTGAATATCGCTTATGATGCCCCGCACCAGGGGACTGGCGCTGTTTTCCCGCAGCTCTTTGACCCGGCTTTTGAGCTGATCCTCTTCCCTGGGAGAGAAATATTTTTTCAGCAGACCGCTCTCCTGCAGCAGAATCGCGAGAACCGTGGTGTCGTCGTCCAGCTCGCCGTTCTCGAGAAATTCGGCGCGGATCCGCTCGATAACGGGCAGCACGGCGCTCTCCGGCGGCACGAGTTCCCTTTTCTCGAAGATGAGGATGTCCCTTGTCTGTTCGACCAGCGCGCCCTCCTCCAGTAGGCTGTCCACCACCGCCTGGATGAGCTGGTTGCGCTTCTTCACGCTGAAAGATAGAATGATGTCCTTGACGTAGTTCTTGGGCTTTTTCGCCCTGGACAGCTCGATGTCCTCGTAGATGCCGGACAGGTAGTATTTGTCCTGGGGCAGCTCGCCGACAATCGTCAGCTTTCCCTTTTCGTCCAGACCCACGGCGCCGCTGCTCTGCAGCTCCATGATGGCGGAGGCCACCAGGCAGACGGCGTTCTCTGTGCGCTTCAGCCTGCCTGCGGAGGGCTTGCTGTCCAGCACGCATAGGGCATATTCTCTTGTGATGCCGTAATCTCTCATTTTTATCCTCCTCAACTCAACTTACTACATATCACTTACTACTTACGATTTAATTATAACATGAAAATCGCACTTGTCAACTGGTTTCACCGATATGATATACTTGCAGAAAAACACACGGGCTGCAAAGCGCTGAGCCCGCGCATCGTTTATGATGACATTACGGAGGTGATCGAGTGCACTGGCAAGTTGGCATAAACCGCGCGCTGGCTTACATTGAGGACAACCTGGACGGCACGGTTGAGATCGCTGCCGCCGCAAAGCAGGCGGGCTGCTCCACCGGGGAGTTCCAGCGCCTCTTTTCCCTGCTGACAGAGGCCCCTGTGGGGGAATACATCCGCCGCAGGCGGCTTTCCCTGGCTGCACAGGCTCTGCAGAATAGCCGGGAAAAGGTCATCGACATCGCCCTGCGGCACGGCTACGATTCCCCCGCTGCATTTTCCCGGGCCTTCCGGCAGGAATTCGGCGTCAGCCCCTCGGAGGCGCAGGATAGCTCCCCCCTGCCGGTCTACCCCCGCATTACCGCCGAATACATTGTGAAAGAGTGGCTGAGCAAAATGAGTAAGTTCATCGAGAGAGGCTATGTCGTCCGGGAGAACGGCCCGGTCTACTTCACCCCCGACATGGCGCGCACCCTGGAGTGGTTCGAGCGGGTGCTGGGCTGGTACGGCGACATCGCGGGCCGCGACGCCGACGGAAACCCCGAGTACGGCTGTGTCTTCGACTATCCCGACGAGGTCGCGGTCACCCACCTCACGCCCTTTCGCGGCTTTCACCTGTTCCGGGGAGGGGCGGCTCCGGGGGTTGTGGGCTTTTTGATGGTGGACAACCTGGACGCCCTGCACCACTATGTCACAGAGCAGGGATGGGAGCAGATCAGCGGGATTGAGGAAGCGCCCTGGGGCGCCAGGGAATGCCGTGTGACGACGATAGACGGCTGCGTCCTCCGTTTTTTCGAGACAACGGGCAGCTAGGCAAACACCTGTGCAACAAAAAGGAGCGGCTATGCCGCTCCTTTTCTTATTTCTCGAAGCTTTCCTGGCGTATCTGCGCCCGCTTGATCTTGCCGCTGACCGTCTTGGGCAGCTCCTCCACGAACTCGATAATGCGGGGATACTTGTAGGGGGCAGTGGTTTGCTTCACGTGCTCCTGGAGCTCCTTGGTCAGCTCGTCGGAGGGGGAATAGCCCCTTGCCAGCACCACCGTCGCCTTGACCACCTGGCCCCTCTTGGGGTCGGGGGCGGCCGTGATCGCACACTCCAGCACGGCATCGTGCTCGCAGAGGGCGCTTTCCACCTCGAAGGGCCCGATGCGATAGCCCGAACACTTGATGACGTCGTCGTTGCGGCCCACAAACCAGTAGTAGCCGTCGTGATCCCGCCAGGCCACGTCGCCGGTATTGTAAGCCCCGCCCGCAAAGGCGGTGGCGGTGGCCTCCTCGTTCTTGTAGTAGCCCCGGAACAGCCCCACGGCCTCGGTGTTGCGGATGACGATCTGGCCCTCCTCGCCGTCCTCACAGGATTCGCCCTCGCCGTTCACGAGGTCGATGTCGTAGAGGGGGGAGGGCTTGCCCATAGAGCCGGGCTTGGGCTCAAACCAGGGGAAGTTTGCGATGAGCACAGACGACTCCGACTGGCCGAAGCCCTCGGTCATCTTGAGGCCCAGGATGGCGCTCACCGTGTCGAACACCTCGGCGCTCAGGGGCTCGCCCGCGTTGCCGCAGTGCTTGATGGAAGAGAGGTCATAGTCCTCCATACCGTCCGCCAACATGAAGCGGAACATGGTGGGCGGCGCGCAGAAGGTGGTCACGCGGTATTTTTCCAGCACGGAGAGCAGGCTCTTGGGGACAAACTTGTCCATGTCGTAGGCGAAAATCACCGCGCCGCAGATCATCTGACCGTAGATTTTGCCCCAGCCGAACTTGGCCCAGCCGGAGTCTGACACCGACATGTGCAGCTTGTCCTCCTCCACGCACTGCCAATATTTGGCGGTGACAATGTGGCCCAGGGGGTGGGTGAAATTGTGCAGCACCATCTTTGGCATTCCCGTGGTGCCCGAGGTGAAGTAGATCAGCATGGGATCGGTGTTTTTCGCCGCATTTTCCCCGGTAGGGCGGGGGAATATCTCCGACTGAGATGCAATGCCCTCGGCGAAGGACAGCCAGCCCTCCCGGCTGCCGGGGGTCAGGATGCGCCCCCCGATGGTGGGGCATTCGGGCAGGGCCTCCTCCACCTGGCTGACCACGAACTCGTCATTCAGGCAGACCAGCATCTTAGCCCCGGCGGCGTTGGCGCGGTAGACGATGTCCTTTTTGGTCAGCTGCATGGTGGCGGGGATGATGACCGCGCCCAGCTTGCAGAGGGCGATAGCGGTGATCCAATACTCGAAGCGGCGGCGCAGAATACACATGACCACGTCGCCCTTCTTGACACCAAGGCCCTGGAACCAGTTTGCCGCCTGGTTGGAGAGGCGGCTCAGGTCAGAATAGGTGAAGCGGCGCTCCTCGCCGTGGTCGTCACACCAGAGCAGGGCCATTTTGGCGGGGTCTCTCTGTGCCCAGCCGTCGATGATGTCGAAGCCAAAGTTGAAGTTGTCGGGGATGTCAACCCGGTAGTTCTCTATAAAATCCTCGTAGGAGTCAAAGTCGGTGCGGGGCAAATATTTCTCAACCATTGCAACATTCCGTCCTTTCATATTTGTAATTGCAGCGCAGTTTGAAAGCCAAGGTCAAACTACTCTACAATCACGGTGAGGAACCGGGCTTTTGTGTCGCCAATGGCGTGCTGCCCGTGGGGGTGGGAGGGGTCAAAGTAGATGGCGTCTCCGGCGGTCAGGATATGCTCCCGCTTGTCATAGGTGATGACGACGGTTCCCTCCAGCACCAGGTTGAACTCCTGCCCCCGGTGGGTGACAAGCTCCGCCTTTTTGTCGGTAGGATGCAGGGTGACCAACAGGGGCTCCATGATCTTTTGGGTGAAGTGGGGGGCGAGGCTTTCATACATGTAGCCCTCGAAGCGGTCAATCGTCCGGCCCCTCCCTCTGCGCACAATCTCGTAGGTGTCTAGGCGGGCGGGCTTGCCTGTGAGAATCTCGTTCATGTCCACGCGGAACTTCTGGGCAATGTGGTAGAGGACGCTGATTGGGATGTTCTCCCCCTCTTCCTCGTAGGAACGGTATTCCTCGGGGCTTACCCCTACCTCCCCCGCCATTTCCTCCTGGCTCAGGTCAAAAATCTCCCGCAGCTCCCGAATTCGGGCCGCTACCTGTCGCATTTCCTCTCCCATTGTTATAGCTTCCTTTCACAATTTGTGTTGATATGACAAAAAACCGCTCCGTCCCCCTGTTGCAGAGGACGAAGCGGTCAGCTTCGCGGTACCACCTTGCTTCGCGGAAAAGCCCGCGCACTTGCGCGACACGGAAAACAACCGGGCTGTGTTGCCGCTGTTTTCGATGCCGTTTCCGCTGTAACGGGCGGATGCCGACGGGGACTACTCGGGATATTGCCTTTCGACCCGCAGCTCGGAGACTACATTCCACACCGCCCTCACGAAACAGTCCCACCAATCTGTTTCTCTCTGTGCTTTGGAAACGGCGTGTACTCCTTCTCGTCGTCGCTTTTGCTCTATAATGGGAAAAAGTATATCGCATTTCTACCGCTTTGTCAACCTATCCACTCCGGTTCCTTCACAAAGGTGTAGGTGAGGCTGTCTGAGTGGGCGGGGGCAAAGCGGTAGCCATCGAGATCAAATTCCCGCAGCTCCTCCGGATTTTTGATGCGGTTTTTCACAATGTAGCGGGCCATCATTCCCCGGGCCGCCCGGACGGTGGAGACCGTCCCCCGCAGGCCGTCCGGCTTGCGGAGCACAAAGCGGCAGGTGAACATCTCCCGCCGGGGGTTCAGCAGCTTGGCGTAATCCATCGACGCCAGGTTGATCACCTGCTCGCCGGTGCGGAAGATTTCCCGCGAGATGCGGTCTCCCCAATAAGAGTACAAGTCCATTCCATCAATGCGGAACTCTTTGCCCAGCCCCAAGCGGTGGGGCAGGATGCCGTCGAAGGGCCGGAGCACGCCGTACAGAGCGCTCAACATCCGCAGGGTGTCCTGGGCGAAGGCCAGTTCCTTCTTGCTGAAGTCAATAGGATTCATGCAGCGATAGGCCGCGCCGTAATAGGAGGTGAGGGCAGGTGTTCCCGGCTGCTCGGGCGAAAACATCTGGTAGGCGGCGTACATCTCCAGCGCCCGCTCGGGGGATAAATCCAGCAGGCTCTCCAGCTGCCAGCTGTCGCGTTGCCTGAGCTCCTTCGCCAATTCCGCTGCCTGAGCCAGAAAGAGGGGCCGCTCCGGCCTCACTCCCGGAATGGCCTGGGGGCGGATATTTCTTGCGGGGGAAAGCAATACAAGCACGGGGGAAGTCTCCTCTCTACATCTGTGATCATTATAGTAGATTTCTCATGAAATAGTAAGGCTATTTCATGCTTGACTTGCGACAATTATTTGGATATAATGCTGGTCTGCGATAAAAACAGGATACGGACCGCACACCGCAACCGGGAGAAAGAGGGGCTCATTCTTTCTTCCGGTTGTTTTGCCTTGGAAAGGAGCGTGCACATCCCATGATCGAGCTGAGGGACGTCTGCAAGACCTACCGGGTGGCCCGCCGGGACGGGGGCTTCGGCCAAGCCGTAAAGCATCTGTTTTCCCGCCGTTACGACACGGTGGAGGCCCTGAAAAACGTCTCCTTCACGATTGGGGAGGGGGAGATGGTGGGCTACATCGGCCCTAACGGTGCGGGCAAATCCTCCACCATCAAGGTGATGAGCGGCATCCTTACCCCCGACAGCGGCAGCTGCATCATAAACGGACGAGTGCCCTGGAAGCAGCGCAAGCAGCATGTGCGGGAGATCGGGGTGGTGTTCGGCCAGCGCTCCCAGCTCTGGTGGGATGTGCCGGTCATCGACTCCTTCCTGCTGCTGCGGGACATCTACAATGTGCCGGAGGAAGTCTACCGCCGCAATGTGGATCAGCTCACGGAGATGCTCGATCTCTCCGAAATTCTCCGCACCCCCACCCGTCAACTCTCACTGGGCCAGCGGATGCGCTGCGAGATCGCCGCCAGCCTCCTCCACGACCCCAAGGTACTCTTTCTGGACGAGCCCACCATCGGCCTGGATGCGGTCTCCAAGCTTGCGGTGCGGGACTTTATCAAGACGCTCAACGCCGAGCGGAAGATCACGGTCATCCTCACCACCCACGACATGCAGGACATCGACGCCCTGACGAAGCGCATCCTGCTCATCGGGGACGGCAGAATCCTTCTGGATGGCTCCATTGAGGAGCTGAAAACCCGCTACGAAGGCCAGGGCACCCTGGACGAAGTTGTTGTGAGCCTTTACAAAGAATATGGCATTTGAGGAGGAACCCATGCGGAAGTATCTCTCCTTTTTTCGGCTGCGGCTCAGCACCGGGCTACAGTACCGGGCGGCGGCCTTCGGCGGCGTCATGACCCAGTTTGCCTGGGGCTTTGCCCGCATCCTGATGTTTTCAGCGTTCTACCGCTCCAACCCCGCCGCAATCCCCATGCCCCTCGACCGGCTGTCCACCTATATCTGGCTGCAGCAGGGGCTGCTCGCCATGCTCACTGTCTGGATGTTCGACGGCCAGTCTTTCTCCGATATTGAGAGCGGCAACGTGGCCTACGAGCTCTGCCGGCCACTGGACATCTACAGCATGTGGTTCGTGCGGGATGCCACCAAGCGGCTCAGCCAGGTCTTTCTGCGCTGTATTCCCCTTTTTGCGGTGAGTATTTTTCTGCCGAAGCCCTACAATCTCAGCGCGCCGGAAAGTCTCTCCGCCGCGCTGCTCTTCCTGCCCAGCCTGTTCTGCGGCTTTCTGCTGGTGGTGTCCTTCGGCATGCTGATCTATGCCGCGGCATTTCATATGCTCAATCCCACCGGCATCCGCATTTTTGCCGTGGCGGTGTCGGAGTTCCTCGCCGGGGGAATCATTCCGCTGGCGCTCCTCCCCGACAACATGCGCCTGGTCGTGGAGCTTCTCCCCTTTGCCTCCATCCAGAACATGCCCTTCATGATCTATGTGGGGGAGTATGCCGGGATAGAGGCCGTGCTGGGCGTTTTGCTCCAGCTGTTCTGGCTGATTTTGTTCGTAGCGCTGGGTAGAGGGCTGATTGGCC
Source organism: Oscillospiraceae bacterium (assembly GCA_047973265.1). Taxonomy (GTDB): domain Bacteria; phylum Bacillota; class Clostridia; order Oscillospirales; family Ruminococcaceae; genus WRAV01. Next base: position 34,592 of record JBKEBS010000129.1, on the reverse strand, counting down.
GGGCGCTGAAAAGGGTAGTCGTACAGGGCGGATAGTGATGGCTGTTCGCCATCACCACGCGAAAGGGGAATACTTATGAAGCTCTATCTCCGCTTTTTTGGCATCCATGTCCGCAGCGCCATGCAGTACAAGACCAGCTTTGTGCTGCTCTTCATCGGCCAGATACTGGCGGCCTTCTCCACCTTCCTTGGCATTTACTTCCTCTTTGACCGCTTCGGCAGCGTGGAGGGCTTTTCCTATGCCGATGTGCTGCTCTGCTACGCCATCGTCCAGCTTTCCTTTTCACTGGCAGAGTGCTTCTTCCGCGGCTTCGACCGCTTTCCCGCGACGATTCTCAAGGGGGATTTTGAGCGAATGCTCCTCCGCCCCCGGGGCACCATCTTCCAGGTGCTCTGCCAGAACCTGGAGCTCACCCGCCTGGGCCGCAGCCTTCAGGCCGCGGTGATCTTCGCCTACGCCATTCCAAAGGCGGCGGTGGAGTGGACGCCCGACAGGGTGGCGGTGCTTCTGCTCATGCTGGTCAGTGGAATTGTACTGTTCGCCGCGCTGTTCCTCGTCTACGCGTCGGTCTGCTTCTTCACCATCGACAGCATTGAATTTATGAATATCTTCACGGATGGCGGCCGGGAGTTCGGCAGCTATCCCCTGAGTATCTACGGCGAAGTGGTGCTCAAGTTCATGACCTTCATCATCCCCATGGCCTGTGTACAGTATTACCCCCTGCTCTACCTGCTGGGCCGGGCAAACTCCCCGCTATACGCCTTCACACCGCTGGCGGCCATTCCCTTCGCCTGCGCGGCCTACCTGTTCTGGCGGTTCGGCCAGCGGCACTACAAGCCAATTAACAGCTAGTCTTTCGACGTTTTTCCGTCTATTTCCCCTTCACATCCTGTTTATAATTGAGTGGTACAATTCAGTTTGCATCCACACTAAACTGCATTACTTTATATGGAGGACTACATCAATGAAAAAAGCATCAATTGCACTGATTCTTGTGACTGCGCTGGCGATGACCTTTGCGGCTTGCAGCGGAGGCACGCAGTCATCCTCTTCCGAGTTGCCTGTGGAATCCACATCCTCTCAGGCGTCGGAGAGTTCTTCCCAGGCCAGCGAGGAATCATCCCAGGAAGAATCCGCTGCGGAATCGACTGACGGCACCACCGCAGCCTCGGAGCAGTACACAACCGTCACCGGCACAATCGAGGACGCCAGCATGAATACCATCACCATCAAGACAGAAGCCGGTGAAAGCCTTATGTTTTCCACCATGGACGCCGATATGAGCTATGCCCAGGGCCTGATTATCGGCACCGAGGCAACGATTTACTACACCGGCGAGTTGTCCGGCACCGACACCTCCGCCGTGAAGGTCGCCTATGTCACCCAGGAGGAAACAGAGAGCACCGCCGAGTAAATCTCCCCCGCCAAAGGCAAATTTGCCGCTTGCACAGGGCATCAATTTATGCTATACTTCTACTCGTTGACAGATAGGGGTATAGCTCAGTTGGTAGAGCAGCGGTCTCCAAAACCGCGTGCCGAGGGTTCAAGTCCTTCTACCCCTGCCAATCAGAAAAACCGCTTAAACTTAGTGTTTGGGCGGTTTCTCTTTTCCCTTTTTCATTGGCAAACAACAAAAGATATACTATAATCCTCTTAGGGGGTGTTGGCATGAAAAAAATCGCGCTTGTTCTTGCGGCGGTTCTGATCTTTTCCGGTTGCAGTCTTAACATCTTTGACCGATATGCGTCTATTGATGTAGAAAACAGTGATTACCAATTACTGCTCTCTCCAGAAGTTTTTGCATATGGTCCTGTTGGTGCTGCGGGAGTTACCCCGGGAACGGTCAAAGCCGTGGGTAACCTGCTGAAACACGACAACGCTCTCGCATATTTTGTGTCGCTGGAAAAGAATGCGAACAGCGCAGGGAAGCTATACGCTCTCTGTGGTATTTACAGACTTGATCCCGACCTTTTTCAGTCCCTGCTGAAGGATTATAAAAATAACGATGATACTGTCCAAATGATGGGTGGGTGCATCCTGACCCACGAGGTGGTGAAGGACATCATTTTCGACCCAAAACGGGAGACTGAAGAAAAGTCGGAAGGAAGCTACTTCGACTTTTTAGGCGGCAAAATCCCTGCTATGCTTTTGTCCTACTCATGACAAAAGATCCGCTCCCCATCACTGTCAAAAAGCCCCCTCCACTGAAGTGGAGGGGGCTTTTTTTAATATCTGTTTACTAATTGCCAGTATGAATGAATCACCTTAACATCATTGTTGCTTATGCTATTTTTCATATATATCTCTACCTATTTTGTCGGCTTTTTTGACAAACTTAAAAAATTATGAAACATTTCTACCAAAACAGTACACTAATTTTCAAGTAGGTACAGTCTTACTGTTGTGCTCCCAACAAAACAGCAATAGTATGCGGTGTAACTTGGCGGGACTTTATGGTTTTATTCTTTTTTTGAAGATCAAATACATCACTTGAGGTGGAGAAAGATGTTGCAAAATAGGCGAAAAAAAGGAAAGGCCCGGATTGCGGTTTTTTCAGTATGTATTCTTTTGCTAATTTCATTTATTGCAATTCCATCGGTGGCCGAATGGGCCGATGACGATGCCCTGGGTACTTCACTGGGCATCAGTGAGCAGATGGAGGTTCCGGACGGCGATCCAAATTCGGATCCCTCCCTGGGCCACAGCCAACCGGTTGAGGTGGAAATTCGGGAGGAGGGTACTCTTGCCGACGGCGACCTCCAGCTCGTGCTCACCATCGCCGGGGAGGTCTATCAGGTTGAAATGATTGACCCCGACGGCGCGGCGGAGGAAAAGGATGTCCCCCAGCCCGATTCCGATGTTTCCCTTCCCGAGGAAACCCCCGATGAATCGGATTCGGATCAGGATGCTGACATCGCGGACATCTCCCCCAACATCTCGCTCTTCTCCGCCTCTGGGGAGAATAACCCTGTCCTTGGCCAGTCCGGCGACCCGGATGCGGCAGAGGTCAGCTTTGCTGCGCCCACCGTCGGAACCTACACCTTCAACCTGTACGACTCTGAAGGTGTGTTTGTCAAGCAACTGAGCTACATTGTCACAATGGGACTGTATCCCGGCGCGGTCGAGCTAAAAATGGTCGACGGCGAAAACTTCAACCTTCGCAATGCTTTCAAAATGCAGCTCAGCTATACCCCCCAGCTTTCCGGAAAGGAAGAAGTGGTACAGGTCACCCTTCCTCCCTATTTCGTCTTGTCCAACATCCCCAGCAGCACCTCGGACTACACCGTGTCCTCTGAATCTGTGGTGATGCCAACTGCGGATTACGCTGACCCTTCCGATGCAATTCTTTTAGCCTACACCGGAACAACCTCTAGACTGGCGACCAGAATCAATATCACATTCAAGTCGAACGTTACCCAGATGATGACGATGACCTTCACCATGTCCGTCTCGTCCTCTTCCAACTACACGAATCTCACCAGGGTGATGATGAACTATGGCGCCGACGCCGACAAAGTTCCTCTCAAGGTAATCGCCCGCGCCATCTCCCCTGCCGACAGCAACCAGGAATTGGATGTCGCCATCTATAAAGGCTCCTCTCTCATAACTGATCTTGACAACGTAACTCCACTCGACAATCCTGTTGTACACGGAAACTTCACCTCCAACAGATCTCTGAGCTACAATTATAACAATTCTACACACAAGCCCTATGTCAGCCTCAGCAACACGACAGTCCTCTCCATGGCTGCCTGGCATTATCCGGTCTACAATGTATATTCCTACGTCCCCCTTCCTTCCGGTGTATCGATAAGTTATACCGGCCATGAAATCGTGGATATAGGCGGGAATGATTATGCCAAAATCCCTATAGTGACAACAAGTCCAACCAGTATTAACAGCGGTGTGGGCCACAGCGGCTATTCCGCCTCCTACTACCTTCCTGACATCGATGAGCTCACGCCCGGAACAACCTTCCCCTTCGGGCAAACCTATTTTTCCTACACCTTCAAAGGCGTGGAATATGGCCCGATATCGGCCTATAATTTCAATGACCACACTGTTCCCGCTTTCACCAACGCCTACACCAACTTCCAACAGTTCAATGCGACCAACGCCGGTGTTTCAGGTTCCTCCGGCGCGGCCTTGCAGCGCCTCCAGGATGTCAGTGACGATATCATCCTGTTCCGCCTCTACAACGCCTCGAACAACTCTTACATGACGGCTGTGTACGAGGACGCCATGGTCACTTTTGACTTTCCCTATGAAGTCTCACCTACAAAAATGGTCTATACAAAGGGCTATAATAACACTGCAATCCCGGACAGGGTGGGCTATTTCGTCTACGGCGATGCCACTGAAAGAACCTTGACCCCCGCTTCTACCGATACGACCATTGTCTTCCCCGAGGGCGCAGATGGCCATGTGACCAAGGTCATCTTCTACTATGACATCCTTCCCTCCATGATGTACTCTAACCTGGCCTATACCGTCACTGCCACCAATGCCTCGAAGGATGCAGGCGGCTCCTCCCTGCCGGAAGTACAGCCAGTCTCAATCAAGATGAGCCTGACCACCGCTTCCGGGAACAGAACGGAGCAATACGCTACAAGCTCGCCGAATTACACGCCGATCAACCTTACCCCCACCACTGTGAACTACAACCTGGTCGGGTTGAGCGACAGCCTTCGCTTTGGAACAAGAAAGTCCGGATCGGCCGACAGCAGCCGCTACTACAAGATGAACGATGTCCTTCTGGACAACAGCTCGGCCGCTGCCACCGGCTGGTATGTTTCGCTGAAGAAGAGCACGGCGCAGATGAAGGACTATGACGATGTCGTCATCAACCTCAAGCCGAAAACCGCCGCAGACCTGGCGGGCTTCAGCAAGATGACTCGAATCAGCTTCGGCGGCCTGAGTGCGGGCAGTCAATCCTCTATCCGCGAGGTGTGGTTCAAGACAAACCTCGACCCGAATTGGAGGCAGGCGCCCAGCACCGCTGTCTTTGATCTGACAGACGGCGAATACCCGATTGAGGTCGAGGTTCGGCTGGGCACCCTGTACGGCAGCAAAATGGTCGCGGAGCTCACCAACAACTACGATACAGGAGAAGGCGTCTACGCGGGCAATAACCACTTTATCTACCCGTACTTTGACAACTACCGCACCTACTTCACCGGATCCGCCGAGGAAGAGGAAATCAAGCCCGGCGATACCTGGGAATTTGTAGCGACCATGTCCACCTCCTCTACTGCAAAGCACATCAACGCCCAGAGCGGTACGGAGTTTTACAACGACACCTCCACGGGTGAATTGGGCTTTACAATGTACCAGACCGGGTATATCAACTATAGCAGCAGTTCCTCCACGACCAGCTGGAGCAACAGCACCGCAACCTATTACCAAGGCTCCAATTTCACCTTCAGCCTCTACAACAGCTATTCCAGCAACTATGTTCCCCCATCCGGATATTTCAACTACATTTATGACCTGTACCTGGAGGCAAACCCCGATTTTGAAATCACCGGGGTGACCGGTTTCACACTGAAAAATGTGACGACGCTGGCCTCCGGCAACCGTCTGTATGCCTTCGAGGGGACATTCGCAGGCCCTCAAAGCTACTTCTACATCCAGGCCTATGTGCGCCCGGACGCATCGCTGACCTCCGTTGGCACTCCTGTTCTCATGAACGCGGGCTTCAGTATGGACCGCACCATCAAAGAGGAGCTGCAGCCGGATTCGGGCGACGACGCCTACTACAACAAGGCGCCCTATTACAAGCTGACAATCAGTGCCGGCAGATCCCCCTTCCCCGCTGAGTGGAACAACACCACCAATACCTTCCAGCACCGCATGTTGACGGAAAGCACCACAAAAGTAAAGATTGACATGGCCCTGCTGGACAAGGTGACCGTCAGCCCGACTCTGAGCGGAGCGATTCAGATTCCTGCCGCAAACTTCAAGGAGCATCAGAGCGGCTTGCTCGGCGTGCGCGGATTTATGGGCAATGCCACCGCGTCCGATATTCTCAAATACGAGGCCATGTACATTCTGCCCCGCGCCGGTGAGACAACTCCCAGCGTGAATGAAGACGGCACAAATGTGCAGTTGACAAATGACTACAGCCTGTACCTGACCGCTCCGATTGTGTTCGGCAACACCGGCGTGCAGCCTGATAATCTGAAAATCACCTATTATGCTGGAAATACAGTGGTGAACATTACAGATTCCTCCACACAGGCGGAGCTGCGCAGCGTCACATCCTTCCGGGTCTACTGGGAGAACTTCAAGGCGCAGACAACCGAAACCCTGCTCATGTCTGTGGAGACAGACTATGTGAAAAAGGGTACCGTCACACAGGATTTACTCGCCTATGTGGGCGCCGCCTCCAGAAAGCATAATGCCCCGGGCGGCGATATAAACAACGCATCCTTTGTCTACACAGAGGCGGGCAAGTTCGTATACCAGAGCTACCAGCTGACTGTCAATACGGGTTGGGATTTATACGAAACAGGGCAGCGGTATACCTGGCTGTACGACCTGGCCGAAATCAGCGTCTATTATGACGACAACGGCACCTCCACCCTGTTGGAGACCAAGACAGCAGGCTACCCGTACGGTTACCAGTACACTTTTTCTGTCAACTCAGATGTGAAGGAGGTCACTGCCGCCCCCATTTCCGGGCAGGAGACCTTCTACAAGCTGAGCATCCAGAGCCAGGGCAACGCCAACTCCGACTCCGACTTCCCGAGAGATGGAACGCCGCTAGCGGTGGACATCAACGACCTGCTCACCAGCACTGGCTCCAACAAGTATGACGCGCAGTTTATCAAGCTGCCTAAAATCTATTCTCTGCCGACCATCACCCTCACTGCAGGCAACACAACCACCATGACCCCCACAATCCGCTACATGGACAACAACTCTGTAAACAGCACCGCATACAGCTACTACACTCTCGACTTTTCTCCCACCGTTGATCCCTCCATCGCCACCATTGCGCCCTATTCCCCCGGCTCAAAGACAGCGACGATCACCGCTGTGAAGAAGGGCACGACCACCTACACCCTGACTGTGACAAACCGCTTGGGCGACACGGTCACGGGAACAGGCACCATTGTGGTAAACCCCTATTACACGGGAACCGCGACAATTCAAAAGAGCTTGGAGGCAGGCAGCCAGCTGCTGAACAGCTCGGACACCTTCAATTTCAAAATCTGGACTGATCCCGCCAACAAGAAGAGCGTCAACAGTGTCCGAACAACCTCGGCCTCCTACTTCTACAGCACAATTGAGCGGGGCGAAAAGCACTATATCCAGGAGGACAGCAAAGCCGGCTATCTTTCCGCAGGCTACACAGTTACCAGCGACGGCACCCCCTTGACGGTGACGGCGGAGGCGGACGGCAGCTATTCCTTTACTGTGCCGGACAACGCGAACACCGTGCAAATCCTCGCAATCAACCGCAACACCCATGTCCAGAACGCCACCATCCAAAAGGCGTTCGAGGCCGGAAATGTGAAACTGAATGCCTCCGACACTTTTGACTTTGCGATCGACACTGTCAAAAGCACATCAAGTCCGGTCAACGTCACAGCTGTGAGCGACTCCGCCGCCAAATCAATCGGCGGTATGTTGGAGCGAGGCAAGCAGTATTATATCCAGGAGACAACGGCAACCGCCGGTGATAAGGGCTATACAAGCACCGGCTTCACCATCACTCATAACGGCGGGACAATCGCTGTTCAGCCGGAGGGCGATGGCATCTACTCCTTCGTGGTGCCCATCGATGTTCAAAACCTGACCATCGTGGCAAACAACGCCAATACCCACGTTTACGACGCCACGATTACGAAGGTATTGGAGGCAGGCAGCACCAGCGGCACAGAAACCTTTACTTTTGACGTCTGGACTGACAAGGCTTCCGCAGGTACACGCACCGTATCCGGGGTCTCTGTCGGCACGCCCAAAGCATCTCCCCTGACCTTTGAAAAGGGCGTTAAAAACTACATCAAGGAGACCGGCAGTCCCGGCTTCGCGGTCATCGGTCTGGCTGTCACCAGTGACGGCTCTCCTCTGACAGTGACGGCGGAGTCGGACGGCAGCTACTCCTTTGTGGTTCCCGCCAACAGCGTCAAGCTGGAGGTCACAGCCACCAACCGCAATGTGTCGGGAAGTGTCACCCTGAAAAAAGTTTTTGATGGAGTGAACCTCGACCCCAACCAGCAGTACACAATCAAAATCACCGACAGCGTGACCAATCAGGTGCTCACCACCGAGCAGCTCAAAGAGAATGAGACTGCAGCGGTAACCAGGCTGATCTATGGCCGTACCTACATTCTTGAGGAGACCCCGGTCACCGGTTATACTCTGTCCTCTGTTTCACTGAAGGATGGGAAAGGTGCCAACAGCAGCAATCAGCCTGTTGTGGATGTGGGGAACAACCACAAATACACCTTCTCTATCCAGCAGACCGATCTGAACGGCACCATTCTGGTGACCAACAAGAGAGTGAAGGGCATAGGCTTTGAGCTCGACAACGTAGTGGTCACTGCTGATCTGCCCATGGAAACCTTCACCTATAAGCTGGCGGGCGACAACGGCTACACCTTCTACGGCCGCCGAGAGGCAAATGAAACGGACAACACCGTGATTTGGTATCTGGATTCCGCCTTCACAACTGCAACCGATGTTGTTGAGAGCGGCCTGCCCCTGGGCGACTACACCGTGACCCATACCGGAAGCAACCAGAACTTTGTGCTGAGGGACTTCACCGTATCCTCCGGCACGGCAACGGGCACAGCGGCCAATCTGACCTTCAGTGTGCTTTCCGGCGGCACGACAAACGTCAACGCCGTTGCGACCCATGTGCCAAAAAAGACCGGCAGCGTGACCTTACAGCTGACCATGGATGTCACGGATTTCAGAGGTGAACCCTTCAAGTTCGATCTGACATATCTGGGTAACAGCGATGTCTACTCCCAGACGCTTTCCGTCCTGCCGGATGCCAGCAACTACGACCCCGTCAACGGGCTGGTCTATCTGGAGTGGTACCTGCCCTCCGATCCCACCGACCACCAGGGCAGCTTGCCATTGGGCAACTACAAGATAGCAATTGACACTACTGACCCGACAATACAACACAAACACTTTACCTTTGATAGCTTCAAGAGCCAGGCAGGAGTGACGCTCAGCGAAAATGACACAATAGCAACCTTCCAGCTGAACGGCGCGCCCGGCAAGGACAGCATCACCCTGAAGGCGACTGCAAGCCTCGCCACCGTCGATGTCGATCTCATCACAAAAATTGAAGATGGCGACATGGGCGTTCTCACCAGCAGAACCTTCTACTACGATGTCTACCGCTGGGACGGCACGGCGGGAACCCTGGTTTCCACCATCACAGGGCTGACCAACACCGTCACGCCTTCCAGCACCAGCAATACCGTAACACTGTCCGCCAAGCTGCCCTTCGGCAAATACTACCTTGTACAGCGTGCCGACGACAGTTTCAATCTGCTGGACACCCCCTCTGAGGGTGTCATTACACAGGGCTCTACAGCTACTGCGGCGGACGTACTCAATATTGACGGCGGGGGCAAATCGTTTATGGCCGTCAATATCCTCAAGAGCTCCCAGATGGCCTTCCGCACCTACAAGATTGCGCCGGAGGCTGGTCAGGTGAGCGTTGTGAACACCTTCCGGTTCGAACTCTACAGGGCTACCGGCAACACCCTGCTGTTCACGGGCGAGGCCAAGAGTAACGCGGTCGGCATCACCTCCGGCGGCGCGGCTGTGGAGTGGACAAAAGTTGGCACAATGGGAACTCTGGGTTCCGGCAATGTCAGCATCAAAGACCTCCCCTACGGCGAGTACATCGTGAAGGAGGTCGGCTTCGGCGACGACTTCAAGGCAAAGGATTCCAGAGGCAGCGCGGGCTTCGGCTCCAAGGTTTCGGCATCCGAATACCGCTTTGTGCTCGGCCCAGACACCGAGGCGATGGCGGAGAACACCGTCGTCTTTGAAAACGCCGTGCTCCAGGAGGGAACAATCGACCTGACCAAGACCTTCCAGGGCGGCAATCCCTTCCCCGGCACCACCTTTACCTTCGAACTCAGGAACACCAATACCGGCGAGGTGCTGGTGGGTGAGACAGGCTCCAACAACAAAGTAGCGCAGTGGGTCAGCCGGAAGGACGGCACGGTGTACCCCAACAACAAGCTTCCCTTCGGCAAATATGATATTACCGAGCACAGCGACGCAAACTACGACTTCGTCTCTATCACCCCCGGAACGGTTAATTTGAACAGCGTGACGAAGAAATCGACGGTTGCAGCGGTTAACAAGGCCAAAACCGATGGCGCGCTGAACCTCCTCAAGCAGTTCGAGCGCGACTACAACATCGGCGGCGCTTTCACCCTGGAGCTGTATGGCCCCGTGCTGGACAATGTTCGCCCGGCCACTCCGACAGTCATCACCATCGACGGAACCGGCAGCTGGAAGAATGCTCTCTCTGGCCTGACCTATGGCCGCTACGAGCTCCTGGAAAAGGCTGCTCCCGGCTACGAGTTCATCTCCATCAGCGACGGGGCATCCTCCGCGAATGAGACGGATAAGCGCATCAGCTTTACCATCGGCGCGAAACCCGGCCAGAGCGGTACAGTCAATGTCATCACCGCGAGCCGTGTCGCCAGCACCGGAAGCTTCACTCTCTCCAAACGGGTGGACGGCGATAATCCCCTGAGGGACGTCCCCTTCGCCCTCACCCTGACCGATGCGCTGGGCGGCACAAGGCAGATAACCCTCAAGGCCGATGAATCCGTCGTAGTGGACAAGCTGCTTCTCGGAAACATCCAGATCAGCGAAACCCCCAGCGAGGACTTCATCCACGACGGCTTCGAGGTGAACGGCGGCGCTATCCAGGCCGTCAACCCTGTGTCCGTGACCCTGACGGCGGCGGGCGGTGTTGTGCCGATGTCTGCTTCCGACACCATAGTCTCCGTCAGCCAGGTGAAGCAGGACGCCTCCCTCACCTTCGATGTTCAGATGAGCGACGATGTAAAGGTATTCGAGACGAACACCGCCTTTGAATATCAAATCTACCGCTCCCTGGACGGCGGCGCGACCTGGGAAATCCCTTCTGGCTCGCTCTACAACAGCGTAAAGCTGAAGGAGAACGAAAACCACACTTACACAGGGCTGCTCCGCGGCGCTGTCTACAAGGTGGTCAATGAGAGGCCTGCCAGCGCTTCCTACCGCGTCAAAGACATCTTTGCGGGAGCCGGCACCGTGATCGACGCCCAGCCCGAGCAGAGCCTGTTCACTTTCCGGCCCATGGGCTCCATGACCGATGGCAGCGCCACCTTCCTGATGGACTTGAAACGCTTCACTCTCAGCATAGACAAATCCTATGTTGCGCCAAAAGTCGGCTTTGCAGTCGGTGCGAAGTTCAGTGTAATCAGGGCTGGCGATGACATCTATGTCGGCCGGACAGGTAGGGTAAATGAGATGGGCGAGCTCTTCTTCCCCGACCTCATTGCCGGCACCTACACTGTGAGCGAAACCTACGCGCCCTACCGCGCGATCATTCTGCAGCGCGACCACATTATTACACTCTACAACGATCCCTCTACGGGCGAACTTGTCATGAAACTGGAGGGCACCGGAAACAAGGGTTCCGTCAATGGAAATGTCCTCTTCATTCCCAACGGCTATGATGAGTGGAAGGGCGAGGAGGGTAAAACCGGCCCCGACGGCGGAGGAGGTTCCGGCGGGCCCAAGTGGCCCGACCACGAGGAGACTGGCGAATACCTCTCCAGAGAACCCAGTACTACCATCATCACGGATGAGGAACTGCCCGGCGCGGACGGCCCTGGCGGCGGTTCGGGAACAAGCAGCATCAGCGACAGGATCAGCTTACCCAGCACAGGCGGTTTCCCCATCGGAATGGCTGCTGTTTTGGGCGGAGTGCTCCTGGCAACCGGCGCACTGGTTCGCAGACGCGAGAAAAAGACTGCGGCAAAAGATAAGAATGGCGAAAAGTAAGCAATCAAACACAAAGGGCCCCTTTCTCCAGGGAGAAAGGGGCCCTTTGCAAATAGTGTTTTATGTGCTTCGATTTCTCCGCAATCCTATTGACAATCCGCCTCATCCGTGTAAAATGGCCTTGTAACTGAAAACTGAATAATGTGCATAACAACTTACATACAGAGTGCCTTGCACCGTCCAGGTGAAGGGTAAAAGGAAACCGGGTGAAAATCCCGGACGATCCGGTCGCTGTAATTGGGGAGCTGTCCGCAGAAAGCCATTGCGAAAGCGAGAAGGCGCGGAACAGCGTGGAGCCAAGAGTCAGAAAGCCTGCTCTGTATGAATGGTGAGGTATCTTCCGCAGAAAGTAACTCATCTGAATTTATCATCGGCATTGCCGGTGTTTTTCAGATGTCTGCTTATTTGTAAGCAGACTTTTTTTGCGGTGATATAAATTGATAGGTAAGCGAGGGAATGAATATGAAAAATAAAGTACTTGCACTGATTTTGGCCGCCGGACTGCTGGTTGGGACCATCGCATGCAACAACCAGCCCGCCACACCCAGCAGTGAACTGCCCCCCAGCGAGTCGGCCTCCACAACGGAATCCGCAGCGCCGGAGGAATCTTCCGAAGAAACTGCGGAGCAGTCTCCGGAATCGACCGCCGCAGAAGCGGAAAGCGGCCACTACCCCGTCACCATCACCACCTACAACTACGCGGGCGATGCGATAGAGACCGTCTATGAGAAGGCCCCCGAAAAGGTTCTCGCCGTCTACCAGGGCTCTGCCGAGACCATGATCGCCCTTGGGCTGGAAGACCATGTGGTCAAATCCTATGGCCTGGACAACGAGATCAAGGAGGAATGGCAAGCCGGTTTCGAGAAGATGAACTACGACGATTCCGTCTTTGCGCCCGACAAGGAGACCGTCGTCATGCTGGAACCAGATATGATCTTCAGCTGGGGCTCCTTCTTCGGCGAAAAGAAGCTTGGCGATGTGGACTACTGGATCGAAAACGGCACAAACCCCTACATCAACAGCAATACCCGCAGCGGCGGCCACCCCCGTACACTGGAAAATGAGTACACCGACATCCTCAATATCGGCAAAATCTTTGATGTGGAAGCGGACGCACAGGCCATTGTGGACGAGATGAAAAACGAAATAGCCGACGTCCTCTCCAAGACCTCGGGCCAGGAGAAGCAGTCGGTTGCAATCATCGAGTTTATGGATCCCGTCACCAACTACGGCGCGGCCTCTCTGGGCGGCGACATGGTGACCCAACTGGGCGGCGAGCTGGCCATGCCCGAAGTCCCCTCCATCGGCAACGAGGATTTGATCGCCGCCGACCCCGACGTGATCTTTGTGGTGTACATGGCCTATGCCGGGGAGGACGGCGAGGACGAGAAACAGACCCAGCTGGCCAAAATTCTGGAGGAGCCCGCCTTCGCCAGCCTCAGCGCAGTGCAGAACGAAAGGGTATACCCCATCATGCTGGGTGACATGTATGCCAGCGCGGTGCGCACCATGGACGGCATCCAGACCTTTGCACAGGGGCTCTATCCCGACCTCTACGCGGCAGAGTAGTACCCTGCTATGAAGAAAACGAAGAGCAAATTCCCGCTCTATCTGGTGGTGTGCATCATTCTCGCGGCGACGCTGGTGTTGTCCATCCTGTTTGCCGTCACCGTCGGCACCGTCTCCATCCCCTTCGGCACGGTATATGAAACGGTATTCCGCCGCCTGTTCGGCATCGGGGATGAGAGCCTCGCTTCCGGAAAAATCCACGACGTGGTGTGGCTGATCCGGCTGCCAAGGCTGATCCTTGCCATGGCGGTGGGCGCCGCCCTCTCGGTCAGCGGACTGGTCATGCAGGCGGTGGTGAAGAATCCGATTGCCGACCCCTATGTGCTGGGCGTCTCCTCCGGCGCTTACGTGGGCGCGACAGCCGCAATTATCCTGGGCGCCGGCTCGTTTCTGGGAGCGAGCTCCACCGGTTTGATGGCATTTGCCGGGGCATTCCTGGCCTCTCTGGTGGTGGTGGCTGTCGCCAGCATCGGCGGAAAGGCCAGCGCCGTCAAACTCATCCTGGCGGGAACGGCGGTGAGCGCCGTCTGCTCGGCCTTCTCCAACTTCATCATCTATTGGTCGCGGGACAAGAACAAACTCCAGGAGCTGGTCAACTGGAACATGGGCAGCGTGGCGGGTGCAAGCTGGGGCGACAACGCCGCCGTGCTGGCCGTGACGCTGCTGGGCATCCTGTTTTTCTGGAGCCAGTACCGCAACCTGAACCTCATGCTGCTGGGGGACGACGCAGCTATCACCCTTGGCACGAACCTGCACCGGTGGCGGCTCTGCTATCTTCTGGTCTGCGCGCTGCTGGTGGGTTTTTCTGTAAATTCCGCAGGCATGATCGGCTTTGTTGGCCTTGTCATCCCCCATGTCATGCGGCTGCTGTTCGGAACCGACCACAAAAAGCTGGTACCACTCTGCGCGCTGGCCGGGTCAATCTTTCTGGTGTGGGCCGACGTGCTCTGCCGCGTGGTCATCGCCGGGGCAGAGCTGCCCATCGGCATACTGACCTCCATGGTGGGCGCACCCTGCTTTATCTATCTGATCGCCCGCAAACGCTATGGATTCGGAGGCGCAGAGAATTGAAAACTTGTTTTCAACCCGCGTTTTTATGTCTTTTCAGTGAAGATGATAACTGAAATTCGGCGAAGCCGAACCGACATAAATTCCGCTGAAAGGAATGTTTATTAAAGGTGAGAGTAACCACCGAAGAACTGCGTGCCGAGCTGGGGGGAACGGGGATTCTCCACGGCGTCGACATCGATGTGCATTCCGGTGAGTTTGTCGGCATCATAGGCCCCAACGGCAGCGGCAAGAGCACGCTGCTCAAGTGCATCTACCGCGTCCTGCAACCCTCCGCCGGTGTCATCAGCCTGGACAGCGCGCCGCTGGACTCCCTCAAGACAAGAGAATCGGCCAAGAGGATCGCCGTGGTTTCCCAGCACAACCCGGTGGGGTTCGACTTCACCGTGCTGGATATGGTGCTGATGGGCCGCTCCCCCCACAAGAACGCCATGGAGCGGGACAACGCCGAGGACTACCGGATCGTGCGGGAGGCAATCGAAACCGTGGGTCTTGCCGGGATGGAGGAACGAATCTTCACGACCCTGTCCGGCGGGGAGCGCCAGCGGGTGATTCTGGCTCAGGCGCTCGCCCAACAGACACCCTGCCTGGTCTTGGACGAGCCCACCAACCACCTGGACATCAAATATCAGCTGCAGCTGATGGACATTGTCAAGGGCCTCGGCGTGACAGTGGTCGCTGCCATTCACGATCTCAACATCGCCGCGGAATATTGCGACAGGCTGTATGCACTGGTGGATGGTGAGATCATCGCGGAAGGCGTACCGGAAGAGGTGCTGACACCGAAATGGATTCGCAGAATTTACGAGGTGGACTCCCAGATCATCAGGGATGAGAGGGGGAGAATCCACGTGCTCTACTATAGCGGTCACGGGGAACCACCCGAAAAGGAGGGGGAACTTTGAAAAAGATTGCCATGCTGAACTGCATGAAACTCAACGAAATCTGCGCGGGGGCCTCCTGCATGCATGCGTTCAACGAGAAGAAAGCCTCCTTCGCCCGCTATGAGGGGGAGGAGATCAGCCTGGTCGCCTTCATGCGCTGCAACGGCTGCGACGCCCTGCCGGAAAGCGACGAGGGCCTGCGGGAAAAGCTTGACCGCCTTGAGACAATCGGCACCGACGTGGTGCATGTGGGCGTTTGTACCAAGCAGGAGGATGGGAGCCGCTGTCCCACCATGCAGACGATCCTGGATGAGATCGAGCGCAGGAGCATTCCCATCGTGGATGGAACGCACTGACAGCAGAATATGCCAACGCTCAAAAAGCGCCCTCAGTGTTTACTGAGGGCGCTTTTTCTGTGCATTTTAGACTTGTCGCGCCATCACCAGGTACCGCTCCCTGCCGTCCAGGTCGTTGGTACAGGTGGACAGGGTCAGGAACCGCTCCCCATCGGTCTGCACGCCATTCAGGTAGGCGGCCATCTGATCCTCTGTAACACCGCTTCCGATGATTTGATAGATAGCGTCGTCCTCCAACACCTTTTCCGCCCAGAAGATTTCGTATTCCAGAACGCCTGAATCGGTGTAGAGCAGTATCCTGGAATGGCTGCGCAAAAACTCCTCATCCTGGTAGGATGTCAGCTGGGAAAACATGGAGCCGTCCAGCATATTGTGGCCGAAAATGATCGTGTGGGCATCCTGAAAATCCGGACTGCTCTTATGATCCAAAAAGATGCTGCCCGCCGCATTGTACGCACCGGAGAAAGTTGTGTGAAGGTAGCGGGCGTTGTCGGAGCCCTGGACGACAGGATAGCTGATTCCCGTCCCTGGTATCTCGATCCACCCTACGAAATCGGAATTGGCCTCTTTGAGCAGAGCAAGATCGACCTCGGCAGTTTCCGCCCCGGGCTCCACCGTGGTTTCCAGCTGAACCCGATCCCGCAGTGCAGCGTATTCCGAGCGCGCCCTGCCATATGCCAGCTGCTTTCCGGCTATTCCCACCCCGGCAATCACCAGCCCCGCAGCGCCGAGGAGTATCATTATCGCCGCCAGCCAACGGGCGGCTTTTTTCGTTTTCATTTCTGGGGTCATTCCTTTCATAGAACCTGCTCTTAGTTTACCTCATTCAAATAGGGAAAGAAGTCGAGTAGTTGAGCAAAATTGCCCTTTGTATTCCGACCTTGTCCAGTTACTCGATTTGACGTGCAAATGGGCGAATCGCCACCTTTTTCGACACAATTCACCCATTTGTCACGATAGGATTTGGGCATAAACAGTAACCATTTCCACATTGTTATGAGGGAGTTTAGAATAAAATGAAAAATCGAGCGATCATGAAAATTTTGGTAATGCTGACAGCATTTACCCTGCTGCTACAGCCAGTGTACAGCTACCCCGCACACGCTTCGGAGCCGGATGCCGCAGAAGCTGTGGGGGCCAGCGGCGAGTATGTCCGACCCGAGCAGCCGGAACAGGCCGACGGCGATCCCGTCGTGGGCGAGTCGGAGCTTCCCCTCCTCCCGGATGAGGAAGTGGAAGAGGAGATAGCCGATGTGCCTGAGGAGGAATCCATCCTCGGCCTCAGCATATCCCTGTTTGCGCTCCCCCGCGACGTCAAAGAAATTTTTGCCGAAAACGGCTATCCCACTCAGGATCAGACAATCGTACAGAATTTCGGCCTCACCTTCACCGACAACAACGGCAATGCGGTCACGGAGCCGAATATCGACTCCAAACTGAACTTCGATTTCGATTTGAAAGTTCCCCAGGATGTCGCCGAAAAGATTCAACCCGGCGACTACTACGACATCCAGCTGCCGAACGATGTAAAGATCAACCGGGGCCTGCCCGCTCAACCCCTGGAAGACCCCGTCACCGGCGAAGTCTACGCGACCTACACTGTCAGTACCGACGGCCTTGTGCACATCGTTTTTGCCGACGGCGTGCTGGACAGCGGCGAGCTCACCGGCAGCATCTTCTTCCAAGGGGTGTTCAACCGCGACGTCATCGACACCCCCGGCGATCACGACATCACCATTCCGGGTGAGAGCAAGCTCCCCCCTGTCCACATTGTCATCAAACCGCGCACACAGAGCAGCATCGATAAAAACGGAAACTTCGACACCCCCTACAACCCGGGCAAAATACTCTGGCAGGTGGACGTCAACAAGGCTCAGGATACCCATTCTAACGCCGTGGTAACCGAGAACTTCCCAACTTCTCTGGGGTTGAGCAGCGTAGAGGTTTACACCATCGATGTCGACCTGGACGGCAATGTGGTGGAATCCAGCATGGCGCCGGCCGATCCGTCACTTTATACCATCGACTATACTACGGGGCAGGTCACTTTTAACCAGCCTATCGACTCCGCCTACCGCATCGTGTACGACACCCACATCGCCGACGCGGCCAAACCCTTCCTGGGCGGCACGATGGTATTCCCCAACACCGCCAATCTGAATTCCACTGAAATATCCGCGGAAACCCCGGACGGCATCAACGCGGGCGCTTCCCTCACGGCAAGGTTCGGCACGCTGCTGCAAAAAAACAGCGCCGGTTACAACGCCGCCACCCAGACCATGAATTGGACTGTGCAGTACAACTACGAGGGGCAGACTATCCCCCCCGCCAACGCCGCAGTATATGACAGCTGGACCGACACGGATGTCATTTATGTACCTGACAGCCTCAAGGTCTACCGTGTCGTACTGGACAGTAGTGGCAACGTAAGTTCTTACCAACCGTTAACAGCTGGGTCAGATTACAGCCTGGCCCTAAGCGCTCAGAATATGGGAATCACTTTCCCAAACGGTGTAAACTACCCAGTTTACATGACCTATTCCACCAAAGTAGATGGAATTATCGACACAGACCGCACTCATGTCAACACCGTGGAGACAATCCCTCCCGGCGGCACGCCGGTCACCAGCCACGGCACCGTAACCATTCGCCAACAGGGCTTGGTCAAGTGGGTGCAGAATGTAGATTACGACAACAAAACCATCACCTGGGCCATCGACGTCAACGGCAACCGGGACACGATGTATAACTGGACAATGACCGATGTATTGGAGCTGGAGTTAGGGCAAACCCTGGACGATGTGTCGCTGCAAATCTACGACAAGCAGACCGGACAAAATCTGGTTCAGACAACAGACCCTCTCAGCACAACGGCGGATTACAATTTCCTTCGCAACTCGGCCGCCAACCATGACGGTTTCCTGATTCAGTTCCTGAACGGGTACAAGGCGACAGACCACAGCTTCCGCATCACCTACAAGACCACCTATGACACATCCGATCTCATCGGCAACGGCAGCAAGGTCTACCGCAATGTTGCGGGTTCCTTCTGGACAGAGACGCAGGATCCCTCTTCCACCGAGCACACCAGCTCTGGAAACGCCGCCTTCAAACCCATCACCCCCGATATCCAGAACGGCAAAAAGGCGGGCTCCTACAACGCCATCACCAAGGAAATCACCTGGGCAGTCCAGGTTAACTTTGCCCGCCTTGGCATGCAGAGCGCCACCCTCACCGACCCAATCGGAGCGGGCCAGCAGTATGTCTCCGGCTCCGTGCAAATTTTCCACTACACAATCAACCCCGCTACCGGAGCACCGGTGAAGGGCGCACAACTCACACCCACCGAATACAGCGCCTTTTCCGTACAGGAGCCCACCACAGCCGACAATGCGCTGCACGTGGCCTTTCCTGACGCTCCGCCCAACGACGACGCCCTCTACTGGGTGGAGTTCCGCACCTCGCTGGAGAACAGCCTGATCTCGGCCAGCTACAACAACACCGCCACCTTCCAGAGCGCGCCGGGAGAATCCTTCACCCTGACGGCGACAGTGGGTGTTGCAAATGGCGGACAGCGCGTGAAAAAGGACGGACAGCAGGGCGAGGACGGCTACGCGTGGTGGACAGTCACCATTAACCCCGAGCAATCCACCCTGTACGACGTTGTGATCACCGACACCCCCTCCGACAACCAGAAAATCGACTTGGATTCCATCTCGATTGTCGGCACCACCGTCAACCAGGCGGGTGCTGTCACCGCCGATCCAAGCAACCCCCTGGTAAAGGGCACCGATTACACCGCGGAATACAGCCTGAACAGCACCGGAAAGTGGGTGCTGACTATCACCCTTTTGAACCCCAACCCAATCACTAGGGCCTACATCCTCAAATACCGCGCTTCCCTTTTCGTAGATCCCGCGAACCCCGCGGTCGCCTCCAACTCCCTGATCCTCACGGCAAATAACAAAACCGTGGTCACCCCGCCGTTTAACAAAACTATTCCCATTGATGTGAACAAGGGCGGCGGTACTCTGGTGGGCACCAAGGCGGCGCTGGTTATTCAAAAGCAGAATCCCAACAGTGAAAATCTCTCCGGCGCAGTGTTCCAGCTCTACGACCGCAACGGACTTCCCGTCGGCACGCCCCGCACCACGGGGCCGGATGGAACCATCACCTACGAGAATTTGGTAACCGGCCGCTACACGGTGCGGGAGCTGAACGCGCCGGACGGCTACAATATCTCCGCCGAGCTGCGAACCGGCAGCCAGATCACTCTCACCCCCATTATGTCCCCCGTTGTCTTCGTCAACCAGCCCTCCCAAGTCACACTGCAAAAGCAAAACGAGGACGGAACGCCCCTGGCTGGCGCGACATTCATGCTGGAGCAGTACGTGGGCAGCCAATGGCAGCAGATCAGGCAGTCTGAGCAAATGACCACGGACACCTCGGGCCTGCTCACCGTCGAGGGCCTCACCCCCGGCAGCTACCGCTTCACCGAGACCTCCGCCCCCAGCGGATACCTCCTTAACACCCAGAGCGTCCCCTTCACCGTGACGGCGGACGCCAACGGCCAAATCAATCCTGTCACAGTGGGCCCCTTTATCAACTACAGCGGCTCCCTTCGCTTTCAAAAAACAGATGAGCAGAGCGGCCCCCTGGCAGGCGCGATGTTCGAGATAGCTTCCCTCACCGACCCCGGTGCGGCGCTGTTGGCTGTTGCATCGGCCTCTGACGGCAGCGTATCGGTTACTGGCTTGGCACCCGGTCGGTACAAAGTCACGGAGGTGACCGGGGTGGACGGCTACCTGCGCAACTCCACTGTTCGGGAGTTTGAAATCCCTGTACAGGCGAGCGGCGCTCCCCAGACCGTAACCCTTCCCGACCTTGTGAACTACAAGGCCAGCGCCCGGTTTGTCAAGCTGGGCACCAGCGGAGAGGCCCTTGCGGGCGCCGACTTCCTGGTGACCAAGACCTCCGGCACCCCCATGGCCGACTTCGTCGTCACCTCCGGCGCGGACGGCAGCGTGCTGATGGATAACCTCTCTCCGGGACTGTACCGGGTCACCGAAACAAATCCCCCTCCCGGCTACGTGTTCAGCGCCCTGCCCCTCGATTTCGGCATTCCGGAAGAGTATGAGGGCCAGCCTCCCCTCTTCGAGCTGGGCGAGTTCCTGAACAGCCCCTTCGCAGGCGGCTTTGAGCTCTTCAAGACCGATGAAGAAAACGGCGCCGTGCTGAAGGATGCCTGGTTTGAGCTGCGGGACACCGCAGGCAACGTGGTGCGTCGCAACCTGGTCACAGACGCCAACGGCTACTTGCAGACCAAGGGTCTGCGCAGCGGCGACTACCTGCTGGTGGAGACACAAGCACCCTACGGCTACCTGCTGGATGCCGAGCCGAGAGCGGTCAACATCCCCTACAACCCACAGGGAACACCCGCGCAGGTGACCGTCAACTTCCCCAACCAGCGCTACAAGGGAAGCTTCATCGTTCGCAAAACCGATTCCAAGAGCGGCGCAACTCTGGCAGGCGCACAGTTCGAGCTGCAGGATCTTGACCGAAAGGCGGTCAAAACCGGCCTGGTCACAAACCGCAGCGGCATCCTGACCGTAAGCGACCTGCACATCGGCGACTACCTGCTGGTGGAGGTGCAAGCACCCTCCGGCTACCAGCTGGACAGCACTCCCAGGACAATCACTATCGCCTACGATCCCCAGGGGGAGCAAGGGGCCATCGACATCGACTTCCCCAACGAGCCCACTACCACTCCCCCCGTTACACCGGGCAATCCTCCCAGCCAGCCCGGACAACCGGAGCAGCCGGGGCGGCCCGACCGGCCCGATGAGCCTCCACTGGTTCCCCCTGTCCACACCCCCGGCGTGCCTACCTCTCTCCCCACCGACACAACGCCGACGGGAAACTACAGGAATGAATCCTCTCCCCCCACTGGTGACAGTGGCTACGGCTCCCTTCTTCTGCTGGCTGCCGCTGCGGTGGCGCTGTTGGCAGGCGGATTGGTCATAAGACGCAAGTCAAAATCCGAATTGTAACATAAAAAGAACCTCCGCACAGACTCATCTGTGCGGAGGTTCTTTTTTATTCTTCTTTACCTTTACCCTGTTTTTCCGTGAAGGCAGAGGGCGTCATGCCAGTATACTTCTTGAACACTTGGCCGAAGTAGCGGGGATTGTGCCCCAGGCCCACCTGCTCCGCCACCTGGTACACCTTGCCGGAATCTCCCTGGAGCAGCTGCTTCGCCTTCTCCACCCGCTTGCGGTTCAGGTAATGGGAGAACTTCTCCCCCGTCTCCTGCACAAACAGCCTGCTCAGGTAGTCCACATTCACATGGGCATACTGGGAGGCGATCTGCTTTAGAGAGAGGGTGGAGTCAGCCAGGTTCTGCCGGACATAACCCTTCACAAGCTGAACCAGGTCGTTGCCGCCCTTGTCCTTCCACAGCAGCGCCAGCGCGGTTTCCACTACCCTGTCCACCAGGGCGTCCCGGTCGGTTTCCCGGTAGATTTCATCGAATACGCCCTCGTGCTCCTCCTCCGGCATCTGCTGCTGAGTGAGAATCCCCGAAATCAAATGGGCCCCCGCTGCCCGCAGGGCTGAATGCTCCTCTACCGCGGCCAAATAGGCCCTCATCGCGGCCTCCGCCTCTTCCTTCCCCCCCTCCTCGGTCAGATGGAGAAGCTGTTCCGGCAACTGCTGTCGCAGGCGCGTGCGTTCCTCCACCGCGGTCTTGGCCGCGCGGCGGTTTTCACAGCTCTTGACGGCGTCCAGAACGGATTCCAGCACCTGCTCCTCACTCACCGGTTTGAGCAGGTAGCGGCGCACCCCGAACTCCATCGCCTTTTTGGCGAAGTCGAACTCCCGGTAGCCCGAAAGAATGATGAACTCAATATCCCGGTCGATGCTCTGGATTTTCTCGATGAGCTCCAGTCCGTTGAGGCCGGGCATTTTGATGTCGGTCATCACGATATCGGGGTTTTCATCAATGATGACATCCAGCGCCTCCAGGCCGTTTGCGCAGCAACCCACCACTCGGATGCCGATTTCCTCCCAGTTGAGGCACTCCGCCAGAGATTCCCGGATGACCTTTTCGTCATCAGCTATCAGCAGACTCAGCATTTGCTTTTCCTCTTTTCTCCACTGCATCCGTCTCTTTCGCCGGGATGCGGAACGACACGGTCACCCTGTCCTCCGCACTCTTCAGCTTCAGCCCGTACTCCTGCCCGAACAGCAGCTTGATGCGGGAATCGATGTTGATGAGGCCTATGCCGTGCCCCTTGGGGCTCGCCGTCTTTTGCCGCAGCTTGTCCAGGATGTCCACGTCGATCTCCGAGCCGTCGTTTTCCACCTCCACCCGCACCATCTCCCCTTCCAGGGCCACCCGGATGTAGATGTGGCACTCCCCGATGTTTTCCTCCAGGGAGTGGACGATGGCGTTCTCCACCAAAGGCTGGATGCTCATCTTGGGAACAAGCGCATCCATTTCGTCCTCATCCGCCTGGGTGTGCACCCGCAGGGTGTCGGGGAAGCGAATGCGCTGGATGCGCAGGTAGCTGTCCAGAATGGCGAGTTCCCTGCGGAGAGGGATGCGGTCTTCGTTTTCCGACAGGGTGCTCCGCAACAGGCTGCCCAGCGCCTGGGCAATTGCTGAAACGTTCTTCCCCTCTCCCCTTCGGGCAAACCAATTGATGGATTCCAATGAATTGTAGAGAAAGTGAGGGTTGATTTGCTGCTCCAACGCCTTGAGCTGGGTCTGGGTCAGCAGCAGCTCCTTAACGTAGTTGTCCTCGATCACCTGCCGGAAGTCGGCGGTCATCTTGTCGAAGTGCCTGTTGAGAACGCCCAGCTCGTCCTCCCCCACGGCAGTCGTGCCGGAGTAGGGCTCCAGGTCGCCCTCGCGGACGCGGTTCATTTTGTCGGTGAGCAGGTGGACATTTTGGTTGATGCTGCCCAGCATTCGCCGGGAGAGCAGCATGGCAATCACCACCGCCGCCGCCAGGCAGACCACAAAAAGGATGTTGGCGACAATGAGGGAGTAGAACACGTCCTCGTAGGGAATGCCCAGCACCAGACTCCACTCCAGGCGAAAGGCGCTGATAGTGGAGCGGGTGACAAAGCGCATATCCCCGCCGCGCCGCCCGATTGTATAAAGGGATTCGTCGTGAAACACTGATTCGTCAAAGACGCTCTGGCCGTCCTCTGCGTAGGGGTAGAGCAGCTCGCCCTCCTGATTGATGGCGATGTTGTATTCGCCTGTCAGGATATTCGCCGCCGATTCCCGAGCGATTTTGTCCAGATTCACCCGGAGAATAATCACTCCCATTGGCTCGAGAAAGGGCCTTCTCACATTGCGTATCTCCCTGGCACAGAGGACGCTGCCGTCGCTGCGCCCTGTGGGCAGCCACACCGGCGCACCCTTTGCTTCCGCCGCCATGGCGAGGGCGCGGGCGAGCACCTCGTCGTTCTCGGCGGAAGAGTTGGAGCCTATGACAATGGGCGTCGCATCCAGCGGGAGAATCGTGATGGCAACCAGATCGCTCTGAAAAGTCTGAGAGAGCAGTGTCGTAATCTCAGACCGGGCCACGCCTTGGGCGGCGGTGAGCGGCTGTTCGTTGATTGTAGTGAGATTTGCCTGGAATTCCCTGTTCACTGCGATGTAGAGGGATACCTCCATCAAACTGTCCAGCCGGGCGGCGATCTTATCCGAGATCACCCGCATGGAACCGGCTGTCTGGGTGTATATCATCCGGTTGGAGTTTCGGGTGACAAGCTGAAAGCCCCCCAGCGCCACCGCGCTGATCAGCAGTGCAACCAACAGGGTGATGACCAGCAGCTTGCGCCGGATGGGCATATCCCGGAAGCGGAACCTGTTCATTTTTGGCTGAGCCATCCTAAATGACCATTCCTTTATATAGTGGAGTTTGTGGCGGCTTTGAATCGCAGATTACCGCTGTCCTTTTTAGAGTAAAACATTTCAACACTTGAAGGCAGCCACAAAAACACAGTTTGAAAGTGTGCTTTCAAACTTTTCACCCTTAAAATTGTTACAGCGATATGTCATTTATAGCAAAAACAACCCCTGATTTGTTACTTTTTCTACAATAGGTCGGTTTTTTGAACATCATCCGTCGGTTTTTTTTCTGTTTTTTCTGTGCGTTATCACTATAATTGTGGATGTGGGATACCACAAAACACACAATATGACCACGGTTATCCAAATTTTGAGTCACTTTAGAAGGAGAAAAACACATGCAGAAAAGTAAGACCCTGAAACAAATTGCAGCGCTTCTGCTCGCAGGCGCCCTGAGCGTGGGCCTGTTTGCAGGCTGTAACGGCGGCACAAGCAGCAGCTCTGCTCCCGCAGAGAGCACAGCCTCCTCCGCTTCCGAGTCTGAGTCCGAGGCCCCCGCTTCCGAGTCTGAGGCTGCCTCCGAAGCTCCCGCCACCGAGGGCGGCGAGGCGACCATCCGCATGGCCTGGTGGGGCAACCAGCTCCGCAACGACGGCACCGTCGCAATGCTGGACGCTTTCGTCGCAGAGAATCCCAATGTGAAGTACGAAGCCGAGTTCACCGACTGGAGCGGCTACTGGGACAAGCTGGCCACTCAGGCGGCCTCCAACAACCTGCCTGACATCATTCAGCAGGACTACATGTACATCGCCCAGTACCACGCCAAGGGCCAGCTTGCCAGCCTGACCGAGCAGGTCACAGCGGGCAACCTCAACATTGACAACGTCAGCGAGAGCATTCTGGCCACCGGTTCCTTTGATGGCGAACTGTTTGCCCTCTGTGCAGGCGTCAACGCCGTGGGTATGCTGTACAACGTCCGCATGGCCGAAGAGGCCGGTGTGACAATCCCCGAGCGCTTCACCTATGATGAGCTGATGGCGCTCAACGCCCAGGTCTTTGAGGCAACCGGCATCAAGGGCATGACCCCTGCCGGCGGCGGCGGTATGCAGATGATGTGCCGCGACGTAGGCGAGCTTTACCTCGACCCCGAGACCAACACCATGACTGCCAGCGAAACTACTGTCAACAAGTACTTCCAGCAGGTCAAGGCAACCATTGACAGCCCCTGGTCTGTCTCTGTCGACATCATGCAGGAGGATGTTACCTCCGGCGTCGAGAACAGTTCCATCAGCACCATGAAGACCTGGAACTTCTATCCCGGCGGTTCCAACCAGGTCGCTGCCTATGAGGCTCCCATGGACGATTCCCTGGACATGGCCATGTACCCCAAGCGGGACGACGCCACACAGGAGAGCATGTACCTCCGCCCCTCCCAGTTCTGGAGCATCACCGCAACCTCTGAGCACAAGGATGTCGCTGCCCGTATCATCGACTACTTCACCAACAACGAAAAGGCACAGGATATCCTCCAGGCCGAGCGCGGCGTGCCCGTCTCCTCCGTGATGGCCGAGTACCTCCAGCCCCAGCTGGACGAAGTACAGCAGAGAGTATTCGCCTACATCGCCGAAGTCACCGAAGTTGCTGTTCCCTTCGATCCCCCGCAGCCCAACGGCACCAACGAAGTCAACAAGCTGCTGGACGATCTCACCGACCTTGTCCGCTACGGCGAGCTGACCCCCGAAGCTGCCGCTGAGCGCTTCCTTGCTGAAGCCGACGGCATCCTCGCCAGCGCCAACGCTTAAAACCTCCTCCTTATGTCTGTGCAGCCCCGCGGCTCTACTCTGCCGCGGGGCTTGCCATACCGGCCACTAGCGCCTGTATCCATGAGTAACCGCAGAGTAAAGTGCAGTTAATCTGCGGTTATATAAAGCCCTTGCTCTGAGAAAGGATTGGTCCTGTATGAAAGCTGCGCCCACAAAAAAGCGCCCGGGCGGAATTGCCGCCTTCTTTAACCGGGATCAGGTGGCCGGTTATGTTTTCATCGCACCGTTCATCATCGGCTTATTCGCCTTCACCATCATCCCGATCATCATCTCGCTGGTGCTTTCCTTTACCCGGTACGACATCCTCTCCAACCCCGTCTTTATCGGGCTGCAGAACTACAAGGAGATGTTCACCAACGACCCCACCTTCTGGAAGAGCTTCCGGGTCACGCTGTTCTATGCAGTGATTTCCGTGCCCCTCAAGCTGGCCATGGCGCTGTTTGTGGCCGTGCTGTTCTACCGGGGCACCCGGTTGACCGCCTTCTATCGCGCGGTGTACTACCTGCCTTCCATCATGGGCAGCAGTGTGGCTGTGGCCGTGCTATGGAAGCGCCTGTTCGCCACTGACGGCGTCATCAACAGCCTGCTGGGCATGATCGGAATCGAGAGCGAAATCGGCTGGCTGAGCCGCACGGACACCGCTATCTGGACACTGATCATACTGTCGGTTTGGCAGTTCGGCTCCTCTATGCTGGTTTTCCTGGGCGGCCTCAAGCAGATTCCAAACTCCCTCTACGAGGCGGCGACGGTGGACGGCTGCTCCAAGCCGAAACAGTTCTTCAAAATCACGCTGCCCATGCTGACGCCGGTCATCTTCTTCAACCTCATCCAGCAGACTATCAATGCGTTTACAGCCTTTACCCAGAGCTACGTTATCACAAACGGTAAGCCCCTGGACTCCACGCTGTTCTACGCCGTCTACATGTACCGCAACTCCTTTGAATACTCCAAGATGGGTTACGGCTCGGCAATGGCCTGGTTCATGCTCCTTGTGGTTTCGGTGCTCACCGCGCTGATCTTCAAGAGCTCCAACAGCTGGGTCTACCGCGCATCAGAATAGGAAAGGGGGATATAATCAATGGATGCAACCCGAAAGAATCCGACTCTCAAACCGCCGAAATCAGAGCGAATGTCCTACAAAACACGCAAGGTTATGGGCCGTGTCATCTACCACATTGTGGTCATCTGCATCGCCTTTGTGATGATTTACCCCCTGCTCTGGATGGTGGCCAGCTCCTTCAAGCCCGCCAACGAAATCTTCAACAACGCCCAGAGCCTGATCCCCCAGGAGTTTGTCACCTACAACTACTCCAACGGCTGGAAGGGCTTTGCGGGCTACAGCTTCTCCACCTTCTTCACAAACTCCTTCGTCATCTCGGGCATCGCGACCTTCGGCGCCCTGATCTCCTCCCCCTTTATCGCTTTCGGCTTTTCCCGCCTGCGCTTCAAGGGCAGGAAGATTTGGTTCAGCATGATGCTGCTCTCAATGATGCTTCCCTTCCAGATTATCATGATACCCCAGTACATCATCTTCCACAACCTGGGCTGGGTGGGGACAATCCTGCCGCTCATACTGCCAAACTTCTTCGGCGGCGCATTCTTCATCTTCCTGATCATCCAGTTTATCGACGGCATTCCGCGGGAGCTGGATGAGGCCGCGAAGATCGACGGCTGCTCCTGGTACGGCATTTATGCCAGGATTATGCTGCCGCTGATCACCCCCTCCATCGTCACCTGCGGCATCTTCGCCTTCATGTGGAAGTGGGACGACTTCCTGGCCTCCCTGCTCTACTTGAACAAACCCGCCCAGTACACGGTGTCCATCGCCCTCAAGATGTTCTCCGACCCCAGCTCGGGCTCGGACTGGGGCTCCATGTTCGCCATGGCCACCCTGTCCATCCTACCCATTATGCTGATTTTCATCTTCTGCCAGAAGTACCTGGTCGAAGGTATCAGCACCGAAGGACTCAAAGGATAAACTCAAATCAAACCGGAGAGGCTTCGCCTCTCCGGTTTTTGTTTTCTTGACAAATTTTCTAATAGAGCTATAATAGGCAAGTAGTCAGGGCATTGCAAGGCATTGCCACAATGGTACAGCGAGCGGGGCATTGCAATGCAATGCCTATAGAGCCAAAAGATGCGCGCCACAAGTCATGCGCTGCATCAGATTTTGGCTCTGGGGTGCTGGGAGTTTTCCCGGCTGAGAATCGGCAAATTGCAGCCGTAAACCCTTGAACCTGATCCGGGTAATGCCGGCGGAGGGAGAAGCTGACGATTGGATCAAGTTTGATCTCAGTCTGCGCGGTTTTTTCCGCGCAGATTTTTTTGCGTGGAAGACCAGTTCCTCCTCTGCCTGGGAAAATAAAGGAGGAAGCATCAATGAAAAAGCACGAAGCTAGTCTGGCAATTCAGGTTCTCCCCAAAGTGGAGGACGAGAAAATCTTCGCCGTGGTGGACGAGGTCATCGCCTATCTCAAGGGGACAGGGCTGCCCTGTTTTGTAGGCCCCTTTGAAACAGTGCTGGAGGGCGGCTTGGACCAGCTGTTCGGCATCGCACTGGAATGCCAGAAGATTTGCATCCGGGCGGGTGCGCCCAGGGTATCCAGCTACATAAAGGTGACATATAACCCGACAGATGGAGTGTGGGGCATTGAAGACAAAGTCGCAAAGCACAGAAGCTAGAACCAAGGACAAAAGCAATTCCAAATTTCTGACCAGGCTTTCATCGGTGGCGATTATCGCCCTGGTGCTGCTGGTCTGGCAGGTTGTCTGTATGACGGGGCTGGTTCCCGCCTTCATGCTGCCCAGCCCGGTTCAGGTGATCGTGGCCTTTGTGAGCGAGTTCCCCACTCTGATGCAGAACGCCGCCATTACCCTCTACGAGGCGTTCGCAGGGTTGTTCCTGGGCCTTGCCGCCGCCTTTGTGCTGGCGATTGTCATGGACAACAGCGCCTTTCTCAAGCGGTCGGTCACCCCTGTCCTGCTGCTGACCCAGACGGTGCCCACCATTGCCATCGCCCCCCTGCTGGTGCTGTGGATGGGCTACGGTGCGGCCCCCAAGATCGCCCTGATCTTTCTCACCTGCTTTTTCCCCGTGACGGTGGGGCTGCTGGGTGGATTTCAGGACTCCGATCCCGATGCCATCCGGCTGCTCCAATCTATGGGGGCGGGAAAGGTGGCAATCTACCGACACATCAAGCTGCCCGGGGCGCTGCCCGCCTTCTTTTCCGGCCTGCGCATCTCCGCCTCCTACGCCCTGGTGGGGGCTGTCATCGCGGAATGGCTGGGGGGAGACCGGGGCCTCGGCGTCTACATGACCCGGGTGCGCAAGGCCTACGCCTTTGACAAAATGTTCGCGGTGATCTTCCTCATCAGCCTGCTCAGCATTTTGCTTGTGCAGCTGGTGGGGCTGCTGGAACGCCGCGCCATGCCCTATAAAAAACGCTGAAGGGATGAACCTTTCTATGAAAAGAATGATAACGCTGCTCGCAGCGCTTGCACTGATTATAACGGCCTTTTCCGGCTGTGCGCAATCCTCTAATGAAAGCGGCAAAGTCCGGCTGGTGCTGGACTGGGCGCCCAACACCAACCACACAGGCTTCTATGTCGCCCAAGCCAAGGGCTATTATGAGGAGGTGGGGCTGGAGGTGGAAATCCAGCAGCCACCGGAGAGCGGCGCTGTGACCCTGCTGGCGGCGGGCAACGCCGAATATGCCATCACCTTTCAGGAGGAGATGGGCCCCGCTATTGCAAAGAATGACCCCCTGCCCATCCACGCGGTGGCGGCAATCATCAACCACAACACCTCCGGGATCGTTTCATTAAAGGAGAGCGGCATCACCTCCCCAAAGGATCTGATGGGCAAGCGCCTGTCCGCCTGGGAATCTCCCCTTGTGTCAGGCATCGTCGGCACAATCGTGGAAAATGACGGCGGGGACTTCTCCCAGGTGGAGGTCGTCTCCAGCACTGTGACCGACGTGGTCTCCGCCCTTCAGGCGGATATCGACGCTGTGTGGATTTACTACGCCTGGGACGGCATCGCCACTCAGGTGGCTGGATTGGACACCAATTACTTCTCCTTCGGCGAGGCGGACGGCCTCTTCGACTTCTACACCCCCGTTCTGGCAGTGAACGACTCTTACGCAGAGCGCTCCCCGGAAGAGGTGGACAAGTTTATGGCCGCCACGGCAAAGGGCTTCCAGTATGCCATGGAAAACCCTGAGGAGGCCGCGGCCATCCTGGTGGAGCAGGTGCCGGAGCTGGACGGCGAGATGGTGCTGGCCAGCCAAATCTGGCTTGCAGACCAGTACCAATCGGATGCACCCTACTGGGGTTACATCGACGAAGCCCGCTGGAAGAACTTCTACGACTGGATGTACGAGCAGAAACTGCTGGAAAATCCCCTGGGGGAAAAGGGCTTCACCAACCAGCACCTGCCCGGGGCGAAAGGCTGATAGTATGGCATTGTTTGGCTGCAAGGGCGTGACCCGCCTCTATCAAGGGGAAGAGGTCATCAAGGATGTTGCCCTTTCCCTGGACGAAGGGGAACTGGTTTCGCTGCTGGGAGTGAGCGGGGTGGGCAAGACCACTCTCTTTCACATCCTCTCCGGCGTGGATGTCCCCGATGAAGGGAAGGTCTTTCTCGACGGAGAGGACATCACAGGCCGGGCGGGACAGGTGGGCTACATGCTTCAAAAGGACATGCTGTTCCCCTACAAGAGCATTGTGGACAACGTGAGCCTCCCCCTCATCATCGGCGGCGTCCCCAAAAAGGAGGCCCGGGAGCGGGCCGCGGAGCACTTCCCACAGTTCGGCCTGGCGGGGTACGAGCGCAACTATCCCCACCAGCTTTCGGGGGGGATGCGCCAGCGGGCCGCACTGCTGCGCACTTTTCTTATGGGCAGCAGGGTGATGTTGCTGGACGAGCCCTTCTCCGCCCTGGACGCCCTCACCAAGCTGCAGCTCCACGACTGGTATCTGGAAATCACTGCCCAGTTGGGCGTCACCACCCTATTTATCACCCACGATGTGGATGAGGCGATCAAGCTCTCTGACAGGGTATACCTCCTCTCGGGGAAGCCGGGAACCATCACGGATGAACTGGTGATCGAGCCTCCACGCCCCCGGGACAGGGATTTTCTCCTCTCACCCCAGTTTGCGGGCTACAAGGGCAGGATTCTAAAGGGAATCGGGCTATAATCGCTGGACAAAAAAAGGAACGGCTTGCGCCGTTCCCTTTTTATTTGGCCTGCATATCAGTAGGGATTCTCCTCCGCCCATTTAATAAGGGCCCGGCCCTCCTCACTGTCCTTTTTGACACGCATGGTCACTTCGGAATAACCGCCTGCCGCTTTCTCAATGATAACAGTTACAAAGTAGACCTCTCTCTCCTCCCATACTTTCGCTTCGGAGAGCATAAACAGCACACCTTCCTTATCCTTGACAACCTGCATGGGCTTCATCATAGCCAACATTGTTGTGGGCAGGTAGTCCAGTGCGGTCTTTGCACCACTTGACCACAGGGTAAGGGCGCTGTGAGTATAACCGAAATGGTATTCCTCTTCTTGGATTCCCCATCCTGCCGAGGTCAATACGCCATTCGTAAAATAATAGCTCGCAATATCCATCTTTGACCCGTCAAACCAATCCATTTCCTCGAAGAATCCCTGCGTATCGGCCACCGGCCCCAGCTTTTTGACTGTGTTGTAGTCCATGCCCTTGTAGCGCAGGATAAACCGGTTGGGATGATTGCCAACAAAATCAGAAATTCCAATCTCAATAGAGCGGCCGTCTTTTTCCCAGACAACATCTGTCTTTTCAATATCTTCTAGCGCGGCATCAGGGTTTTTTGCATCCAGCATCGCCTTGGCAATGGCCGCCGCATTTTCTCTGAGAACCGGGTCGGGAAGCGCCTGGAAAAACGCCTCGTCGTAGCTGACAATGGGGTTGTTCTCCCCGTTGTGCAGCACTAGGCTCTCCGCCGTTTTCACAAGCTGCTCCCTAGTGGCGGTTGGAAAGCCGCTTATCTCAATGTCGGTGATGGTGTTCTGCTCGCCAATGGGCAGATACATTGAAGATTGCTTGTTGCCGTTCTGCTCGTACTCAAGATAGTTAAAAAGCCTGTCCCCCACGGTGACGCTCTCCATTTCAGCGCTGCCGCCGGTTCCTTCCGGAATGATGAGCTGACTGCCCATACCGATTGTCGTCACACTGTACTTTACACCGTCGGGCCCGGTATACCTCATGTTTATTCGGCCAAGAGACGAGACATTGACCTCTATCAGCGTGTACTCCTCCCCTTCTAACGTGGCATAGAGCATGCCGGATTCCTTGAGCCGCTCGAAATCCTCCTGCATATTTTTCTCAGGAAGCTGGCCGCTGTGGGTGGCGCTCAGCATTTTATAGCTCGTGTCCCCTACAGCCCTGTAACGTGCACTGTCCAGATTGTCGCCCCTTACCGCGTGGAATTCCACTTCCGTACCGTCCACCATCAGAGTGGTGTGGAGCACCTCACCGGGCTTCTTATCCTTCATAAGGTCGCGAATTGTATCGGTATCAATAGAGTCCACTGCCAGAGGCGGCCCCTCCTCTTCTTCATCTACAAACAGATTATAGTGCGGATGCTCTTTGGGCATCACATAGACGTATCTGTTGTAAAGGTATTTGCCAACAAATCCCGCGCCGCACAATACCATCACCGTTATAGCCGCAACGAGGATGACCTTAAACTTTCCCGGCACAACAACCGGCTTCCGCTGTTTTACCGCATTCTGAATCCAATCCTGCTTGTTCTGTTCAGTCATGGATACGCTTTCAGCGACCACGCACAAACTGTGTCGAAGCTGCTTGTTCATGCTTTTCTCTCCCTTCCTCCAATATACCCCGCAGCTTTGCCATTGCCCGGCTGAGCCGCGTGCGGACAGACGCCTGTGATACACCGAGAATCCGGGCTATTTCCGCACTGTCATAGCCCTTGTAGTACTTGAGTATCACCACGTCCCGGTAGTTTTCCGGCAGCGCCAAAACCTCCTGCCAAAGGCCCAAATCCTCCGGCTCACAGGCCGGGTCGGATACCTCCTGCAAAGCTTCCAGCGGCGCCTCTTCCCTGCGCTGCCGGTATGCCCTGCTCTTGCAGACATTCTTGCAGGTATTGATGGTGATGCGGTAAAGCCAGGTTTTGATGCTTGCGTCTCCCCGAAAGCCGGACATATTTTGGTATGCCTTCAGGAATACCTGCTGGCTTACGTCCTCCGCCAAATATCTATCTCCTAGGTAGAGATAGGCGTACCGCAGCACGTCGTTGCCGAACTGCGCTACGATTTTCTCAAACTCGGAGATATTAACTGATCCCACAAACACTCGCCTCCCTTCCATTCTTCTTTTCGGTCTTGGCCTCTCACTTCATTAGACAATAAATTCGCAGATGTGTTACATTCTATCGACCGGTGGCTATTTGCCGCGGCATTCTTCCAGGATACTTATAGCTTTTCCTGCTAAAATGGCCGTAGTGGGGTGATACCATGCAGCTAACTGCCTATATAGTAAGGTATGATTCCGCTTGGTGACGCGCCTTAAACATTACTTAACAAAGATTTAACCGGTTTTGCTGTAATGTTTTCGGCTTTATCCTTGTCTAAGTTAGTGAAGGGCCTCTCAGGGAGAATCACTCTCCCGCCCGACGAAACTCCAAAGGCCGGTAACTCTGGTCGCGGAGAAGAAAGGAAGGATTGAAAGTTTGAAACAAATCAGTGACACACCGCCCTAAAAAGGGTATAGCAAAGCAGACCGTCATAAAGGCAGTCCAATCAAGAAGGATCAGCCTTTATGTAGCGTGTGAGGCATGCTGTGAATCGGAAACGATGAATCCCATTCTCGCAAGCATAGAAAACGCCTGTTCCTGAGAAATTTGTCGTGCAACAGGAGGCTTGTCCTCTTTGGCATAGGCAGATGGATAGTAGGGTTCGCTCTTGCAGAGTATGTG
>JBKEBS010000128.1:0-11348 GCA_047973265.1 Oscillospiraceae bacterium | reverse complement strand
CACCACGACAGGCGAGCCCTCGCCCTGCTTTTCCCACAGAACCCATCCGGTCTTTTGCGAGGCTGTTCCGTCCAGGATGCGGGTGGTGCCGATGTTCCAGGAAATGCGCAGGGCGGCGGTCTCCAGCAACTCCGAGGCGGTATCTCTTGCGGCGCCAAAGGTGTTGAGCGCGTCGATGTAGGCGGGCTTGATGCAGCATCCCGCCAGAATGTCGTGGAATTGGTTATACATCACCTTTTGCCAGGCGGTTTTAATTTCCCCACTGCCGGAAGGGCTGCCCGTCAAAAGACCGGCCATCACGTCCATTGTCTCTGCGGCGACAAGTTCGCATTCGGCGCGTCGGTTGGCCTCCTTCACAGCGGAGTGGGCTGCGTAACAGCCGCTGGCGTGGTGCTGCAGGTCGGCCTGCAGGACGGGGAGGTTTTTCTCGACCTCGGTTCCCGCGATGTCGCGGAACAGATCGTCCGGCGCTGCAAAGACGATATCGGGGTTTTCCCCAACCACTTCAGAGAGCGCCTTCAAACCGCGAATGGTCGGGCCGCCGCCGTGGTTGCCGATTCCGTAGAAGCTGAAATAGGGATAGCCCTTTTCCTTTGCCACCCCTTGCAGGAACAGCGCCTTCGCCGCTGCGGCCTCCATCCCGTCGTTTTCCGAGCCGGGGACGGGAAACTGATCGTTGTAGCCAAAGCAGATGCGGGCTGCCTGTACCTCGCTGCCGTCGGGGGAGCGCCAGAGGAACAGGTCGGCGGGGATGTTGCTGCCAGTGGCGCTCTCCGCCTCGTCCGGCCGCATGAAGATGTAGTTTGCCATGCCGGATTTTTTCAGAATCTGGGGGAGCATCCCATTGTGGCCGAAGGAGTCGACATTGTAGCCCGTCGTAGCCGTCACGCCAAACTTTTCCTTGAAATAACGCTGGGAGTAGAGAGAGTGGCGGGCGAGGGACTCCCCGGAGGGGATGTTGCAGTCGGGCTGCACCCAGAATCCACCGGCGATGGCCCAGCGTCCCTCCCGCACGCGCTCGCGTATTTCCTCGAACATATCCGGGTCGATCTCCTCCACCCATTTGTAGTAGGAGGCGCAGGCGGAAGTGAAAACATAGCCGGGGAACTCGTTCATGCGCTCAAGTGCGGAGCGGAAGGAGGCCATGATCTCGCTCATTCCCTCCGCGCGCCTCCACAGCCATACGGGATCGATGTGAGCGTTGCCGATCAGATAGACGTCTTTCATATTGGGGTTCATTCCTTTCACATGATCAGAACTCTTCATTCAGGTCGATGTACTTGGGCATCCGTATTGTCACGGTCAGCCCGGCGGGGGAAATGGAAGGGGAGGAAGAAAAAGTAATGCCGTAGGTGTCGTCAAAAAAGAGCTTCAACCGGTCGTTGACGTTCTTCACACCATACCCCTTGCCGCTGCTTTGGAGAATGTTGGCGGCCTCCTCCTCTGAAAGGCCGGGCCCGGTGTTGAAAATCTCAAACAGGATGTCGTGCTCCTCTTCGTAAGCGGAGACTGTGATCTCCCCGCGGACATCTTCGGGCAGCACACCAATACCGTGTTCAATTGCGTTTTCCACAATGGGCTGGAGAATGATGCTGGGCATCTGGTACTCCAGCACAGTGGGATCAATATGAAAGGATACGTCAAAGGAACTTTTGTGGATGAACAGCTGGATGTCGACATAGGCCCTGGTGGTCTCCAGCTCGCGCTGAATGGTGGTGACAAAGCCGCCACTGTTGAGGGTGGAGCGATAGAAAATGGACAGGTTGGTTATGGTTCGTGAGATGGTCTCGTTGCCGCTGTAAATCGCCAGCCAATTGATGGAGGAGAGGGTGTTGTACAAAAAGTGCGGGTTGATCTGAGATTGCAGGGCCTTGATTTCGGCTTCCTTTTGGATAAGCCTTGCCTCGTACACCTCCTGAATCAGCTGTCTGGCCTCCAAAACCATTTGCCCGACGCTGTTTGTGATTTCACCGATTTCGTCGGTGCTGTCGGATGAAATATCCTCGCTGAAATTGTTGCGGACGATGCCCCGGGTGTAGGAGTTGAGCACCGAGATGCGTTTGGAAAAGGAGCGGGAGAAGAGGACGGCGACAAACAGCATCAGAGCACTGATCAAAAGCAGAAAGAAGAGGGTGGTCTTGAAGGAATCGAAGGGAGAAATGCGCAGGGAATCGGTGTTTGCGTACATATAGATTCGCCAGGCGCCGGATGCAAGCGGGCCCTCCCGCACAATCAGCCTGGAGTCGGTGGGGGATTCCGCCTGGGCGAAGATTTCTTCCGGGGGATGCTCCTCATTGCCGTCCGGCTCAAAATTGCTGTATTGGTACAGGATAGTGCCCTGCTGGTCGGTGACAATCGCGCCGGAATCCTGTATGCCCGGCATAGTGTCCTTGTCAAAAATAAAGGAGTAGTTGATTCGCAGGAGGATGACCGAAAACGCAAAGGGGTTCTCCTGAGAGAAAATCCGCTTTGCCAGGAACACCTTGTTGTCCTGCGCGAGCCATACAGGATTGACGCTGTCGCGGATGGCATCGCCCTGGTCGAGAGAGGCAAGCTCCTCCAGATTCTTGAACATCTCCCGGGAATCCGTGATGTTGCCGTCTGTGTAGATATCGATGTCGGTGATTTCGGGGTGGAACATCAGCATGGAGTTGAGCACAGGGTCGATCCGGTTGGTGATATCGTAATACTTTTTATAGGGGTTCTGGTAGACCTCTGACACAATGGTACCAAAGGAAGCGTCACTTGTAGCGAACAGCAGCCGCGACATCAGGATGTCCATCTTGCTCTCCATCTGCCGGACAGTGGACTGAAAATTGTCGTCAAAAGTGATGTTCATCTGACGCAGGATCGTCTCGTTGGCCTGCTGGTAGGAAATGACGTTCCAGACCAGCAGCGGAAAGAGGATGACCAGAAGGTAGGAGAGGAAAATCTTGGTGCGGAAGGACAGGCTGCGGAACTTCTCCAAGACCTTATGTAGTCGCTTCATAGGCAGCCCCTTCGCGCATCTGCTGGGCGGTGATTCCATAG
The DNA here is from genome assembly GCA_047973265.1 of Oscillospiraceae bacterium. GTDB lineage: Bacteria > Bacillota > Clostridia > Oscillospirales > Ruminococcaceae > WRAV01. The sequence continues at coordinate 8,318 of JBKEBS010000128.1, read as the reverse complement.
TGCTTGCGAAACAGCAGGCAGAAATAAGAGGTGTTGCCATAGCCGACGGCCTGTCCCACCTTGCTCACCGGGATATTGCTGCCAAGCAGCATCTCGCGGGCCTTCGCCATGCGCAGCAGGGTGACATACTGAACGATATTCTTCTTGGTTTCTCGCTTGAAGAGGGAGCTCAGGTACCCGGTGGAGAGGTAGACCTCTCCCGCGATTTTGTCCAGGCTGATGTCGCTCTGGTAATTGTTGTGGATGTACTCCTTGACCTGCCGGATGATGCGCTTTTGGGTGTCGGCATCCTGTGGCGCGGCTTCCCGCCCCGGCTCCCCTGGGGAAGTGAGGCTGCCCAGGCTTTGTGGATTATCCCCATTGCCCAGTCTGCCTGCGATTCCGGTCATAATGTTGTAGAAGTCGTCGGGAATGATGGGCTTTAAGATGTAGTCATCCACCCTGATCTGGATGGCCTTTTTTGCGTACTTAAAATCGCTGTGGGCACTGTAGATGATTTTGACGGTGTCCGGGCTCTTCGACTGAACTTCCTCGCAGAGCAGCAGGCCGTCCATAAAGGGCATTTTGATATCTGTGATGAGGCAGTCAAAGCAACCGATATCGAATTTTGCCAGGGCATCCCTGCCGTTGGATGCCTCGGTCACAGAGAATGGTAAATGATAATTCGATACAAGGTAATGCAGCCCTTCTCTTTCGTTTGCCTCATCGTCCACAACCAGCAACCGGTACATAGGTTCCCTCCGCTTGTATACCGCGACCTTGTGTATGAAAGCGAAATCGACAACGAAAAGCTACATGTATACTTTATGCAGCTAAAGGATGATACCCTGATTATATATGCTGGCCTATATAAAGTAAATTGGTGATTTATCTTCGGTGAAAAAAGTGTTATGAATCCGAAATATCTATTATTTTATTCATATCAAACAAATGCTAATATGATTAACAAGAGGTTTTATTCAATAGCAATAGATTGTAATTTAAGGTTTGTGTTAAACATTCGAAACCGGTCTGATGATGTGGAAAGGAATTGTTGTAAAGATGAGAAAAGCACTGTCAATTTTTCTGGTTCTTATGCTCTGTATTTCCCTGGCGGCATGTAACGGGACAACAGAACCCCAGGAGCCGGGAACGGATTCTCCCAGTTCATCGTCGGAGGTGGCGAGTGGGGAAAACGACTCTGACGCGGGTGATGTCCCCCCAGAGGCTGCCGGTGAAGGCGGCGAGGCGGCGTGGGATGCCTATTCCCCCTATCCCGAGACGGTGTCGTTCACCAAGGGGGTCGTTAATTCACCCGGCATGTTCCCCGAGGGCCAGACCTACGAGGATAACCCATACACTAACTACGTGAAGGAGCAGTTCAACATTGAGACCCAGGTCGCCTGGGAGATCGACGGGGAGAATTACGATCAGAAGATCGCGCTCTCTATTGCAAACGGCGACATCCCTGATGTGATGCTGGTCAACCGCAAGCTGTTCAATCAGCTGGTGGAAAACGACCTGATCCAGGATATGACCGAAGCGTATGAGAGCTGTATCTCCCCGTTCTTGAAGGAGCAGTACGACACCTTTGGGGATCGCCTGTTCAGCGAGGTGTCGGTGGACGGTAAAATTATGGGCATCCCATCCGTCAGCTACCATGGGGGCCACAATGTACTGTGGATTCGCCAGGATTGGCTGGACGCAGTGGGCGGAGAGGTGCCCACCACCCTGGATGAAGTGGTCGAGTTGGCCAGAATCTTCATGGAAAAAGACCCGGGCGGCAACGGCGCGGGCAAGACAATCGGCCTGACCGCCAACCCGGATGTATACAGCGGCTACAGTAACCGCATGGGCCTGGACACAGTGTTCTCCTCCATGGGAGCGTATCCCGGCTGGTGGGTCATGAAAGACGGCACCCCTACTTACGGTTCGGTGGCACCCGAGATGAAGCCAGTGCTCCAGCTGCTCAGCGAGTTGTACGCCGAGGGCGTGCTGGACAAGGAGTTTGCTCTGCGCAAGGGCGAGGATATGGATGCGCTGCTGGCTTCCGGCCGCCTTGGAATGCATTTCGGCGTGTGGTGGCCCGCAGGCGGCGTGACCTCCGCCTTTGAAAACGACCCCGAGGCAGAGTGGACGGCCGTTTCCGCGCCGGTGAATGCAGACGGCAAGCTGGCTATCCCCGAAAACGATCCGGTATCCCAGATTATTGTTGTGCGCAAGGGCTACGAGCATCCCGAGGCGATTATCAAGGCGCTGAACGGCGGCTATGATATCATGCGCGGCAACGGGGAAGCGGGGGCGGCGGCCTATGCCCAGTACAAGGATGAGCTCCCACCGTGGAACGCTCTCCCCATAGCGATCGACATCACCTACGACGACGCCCTGACAAGAATCTACCAGGACTTTGAAAACGCCCTGGAAACTGGCGACGCAAGCGTCATGGTGACCCCCGGCTACACGGGAGCCTTTGAGAGCGTGCAGAGATACCTGGAAAATCCCAATCAGGATTGGGCGGATGTCCAGACCTACCAGGCTCGAATCATCGGCACCGGAGCGGCTGTCGCGGATAATATAGAGCGGGTGCCTGTCGCCTTCTATGGCCAGACCGCGACGATGGACAGCAAATGGTCGGCGCTCACCAAGCTGGAGACGGAAACGCTCGTGCAGATCATCATGGGCGAAAAGCCTCTGGATTACTTTGATGAGTTTGTCGCCCAGTGGTACTCCCTGGGCGGGCAGGAGATTGTGGACGAAATCATAGCTTATCGCGAAGAGCGCGGAATGAACTGATGCAATCACCGCTGGAAAAAAGGAAGGCAGCTATGCCAAAGATGCAATCTGCGCGGAGCGCGGCTCCCGCGAAAAGAAGGAAGAGGATCAATACAGAGAATCTCTCCTACCATCTCATGCTTTTGCCGGGGATCGTCCTTCTGTTTATTTTTGCGACGATCCCACTGTTTGGCATCATCATCGCGTTTCAGAACTATGTTCCCGCCAAGGGGTTTTTGGGCTCGGAGTGGGTGGGGCTTGCCAATTTCAGGCGGATGTTCGAGCTGCCGGACAGCTACCAGGTGCTGTGGAACACCATTGTCATCGCCATAGCCAAAATCGTACTTGGGATCGTGGTGCCGGTTATCTTCTCCCTTCTCCTGAACGAGGTTGGGCGAAAGTCGTACAAGCGCGTGGTGCAGACCGTTGTGTATATGCCCCATTTTCTGTCGTGGGTTATTCTGGGGGGCATCTTTGTCAGCATGTTCTCTCTGGACGGCATCGTCAACCTCACACTGGAAAAACTGGGAATCGAGCCCATCATGTTTCTGGGAAGCAACATCTGGTTCCGGCCAATCATCATTTTAACCGATGTGTGGAAGGGCTTTGGGTATGGCACCATCATCTACCTTGCCGCATTGACAGCGGTCGACCCGAACCTCTACGAGGCGGCGGCCATCGACGGCGCTACCCGGATGCAGAGGTGCCGGCATGTGACGCTTCCGGCTATTGTGCCGACAATTATCCTGCTGACTACCCTGAGCCTGGGGAATATCCTCAGCGCGGGCTTTGACCAGATATACAACATGTACAACCCGCTGGTCTACAGAACGGGGGATATCATCGACACCTATGTCTATCGGATGGGCCTCGTCGATTTGCAGTTCAGTCTGGGCACCGCCATAGGCCTGCTGAAATCAGTTGTGAGCGCGCTGCTGATATCGCTGTCCTATTTTTTGGCAAAGAAATTTGCGGGCTACCGCATTTTTTAAGGAGGTCTTGCATTGGTTGAATCGGACGGATGGGCCAGAAAGCTGTTCATGGCATTTACCTACATAGTCATCACCTGCATGGCGCTCAGCTGCCTGCTCCCCATCGTGCACACCATAGCGCTGTCCTTTTCCAGCAAATCAGCTGCCATGGCGGGAATGGTCACCTTTTTTCCCGTGCGGTTCACAACAACGGCCTACCGCGCGATTCTGGAGGACAGACAGTACTTCATCTCGTTCTTTGTCTCAGTGCTTCGGGTGCTACTGGGCGGATCGCTGAACCTGCTCTTCACCATTCTGATGGCATCCCCCCTCTCGAAGGGCAAGCAGTATTTTCCCAAAAGAAACGTCTACATGTGGTACATGGTGTTCACAATGTTGTTTGGCGGCGGTTTGATCCCTTTTTATATCCTGATGAGCAAGCTTCACCTGATGGATACCATATGGGTGCTGGTGCTGCCCGGCGCCGTTCCCATCTACAACATCATCATTCTCATGAACTACTTCAAGGGACTGCCGGGTGAGCTGGATGATGCCGCGCGCATCGACGGCGCGAATCCGTGGGTGGTGCTGTTCCGCATATTCGTGCCCCTTGCGGTGCCATGCCTTGCGACTGTAACGCTATTTTCTATGGTTGGGCATTGGAACTCCTTTTTCGACGGCATCATCTACATCAACTCCCCCGACAGGCTGCCGCTGCAGTCCTATCTGAAACAGTTCATCATCGATACCAACGCCCACTCCACCATGAATATGTCCCAGGAGCAGCTGCAAAGAATCAAGGAGTTGAGCAGCAAAAACTTCAATGCGGCAAAGCTCTTTGTCTCCATGGTGCCGATTTTGGCGGTGTATCCGTTTCTGCAAAAGTATTTTGTATCTGGGCTCGTGCTGGGCTCGGTGAAAGGGTAGCGGCAAATTGCCGCCGGAGGTGAGGCCATGCAGCCCCGTGAACGATTCATTGCCGCCCTTGACCGCCAGCCGGTGGAGGGCCATGTCCCGCATTTTGAGCTGAACTTTTTCCTGACGATGGAGGTGCTGGGCAAGGTGCACCCCTCTCACCGCAACTACTTTCAGTGGGAGCAGATGAGCGCTAAGGAACAAAACCTCCATATCGAAGATATGGCCGATCTATACATCGATATTGCCGACAGCTACCATCACGACGCGATATTTGTCCAATCCGACCCGCCCATCCTTACAGCGATGATGGCGATCATGGAGCGCATACGGGAAAAGAGCGGTGACCGCTTCTTCCTGATGATGCATGGCGATCCCACCTTTTCCATTCCCGGCGGCGACGGCATGATGGACTTTTCGATGCGCATGATGGAGGATATGCCCGCCTTGAAGGAGGAGGCGGAGGAGGGTCTGCAAATCTGCCTGAAAAACGCGGAAATTTTGGCTGCTCATCCCGGGCTGCTGGACGGCTTCGCGCTCTGTTCCGATTACTGCTTCAACACCAATCCGTTTTTCAGCCCCAGTATTTTTGCCGAGATCATCGCACCCTATCTCAAGCGCGTGATAGATGGATATCACTCCTTCGGCTTTCGCACCATTAAGCACACGGACGGCAATATCATGCCCATCCTGGATCAGCTGGTGGAGTGTGGCCCCGATGCCCTTCACTCCCTCGATCCCCAAGGAGGCGTCACCATCCCAGAGGTGCGGAAGGTGACAAAGGGGCGGGTAGCGCTCTGCGGCAATGTCAACTGCGCGCTGCTGCAGACCGGCAGTGAGGCGGAGTGTATCGATGATGTGCGCAGGAGCTTGCGGGAAGGGATGAGCGAGCCCGGTTACATTTTTTGCACATCCAACTGCGTATACACAGGCCTTTCGCTGGAGCGCTACGAGCTCATGTACCGTATCTGGCGGGAGGAAGGCATTTACAGAGGATGATATCATGCCTTTTGGGAGGAATGTCAATGTCATCATTTCAAAAAGACAGGGGGATCCTTCGGCTGCTTACAGCTGAATACGCCGAAATCGCCAACCTGCCGGTTCAGGAGGAGAAGCGGCGGCTCTGGCGCGCCCTGAACGGGCTTCGGCCTGAACGGCCGATGGTGATGATTGATCAGATATGCTGGAACGAGCTGGAATCGGACGAGCCCTTGCAGCTACACTGTGAGACGGAGGAGTGCAGGGGATATGAGGCGATGCTGCGCCGCAAGTTGTACCAGTGGAAGCACTTTCCCGTCGATATGGTTGCCGAGCCCTACATTCTTGTACCCAAAGCGGTTGTGAACAGCGGCTTCGGGTTGATTGTCGAAGAGGAAACCCGTGCCAGTGACCCGAGCGGCGGCGTTCTCTCTCATCGGTATGTCGATATCCTGCAAACGGAGGAGGATATCGAAAAAATCACCATCCCGAAGGTATGGCACGACACTGTGGAGACCAACCGCCGCATGGAATTGGCAGGCGAAATATTTGACGGCATTCTCCCGGTATATGCCGAGGGCGTGGAGGCGCCTGTGCAGATATGGGATCCCATCTCCATGTACAAGGGGGTGGAGGATGCCCTGTATGCCCTTGTGGATGAGCCAGAATTCATCCACAAGCTGGTTGCTCGCATGGCGTGGTCTTATTCCGGCATGCTCGACCAGTTGGAGGAGCAGGGGCTACTGGCCACCCACCAGACCCTCGTCCACTGCACGGGGGCTTATTCGGATGAATTGCCAGCGCAGGGGTACAATCCCCAATTGCCACGGGCGAAGGATATGTGGAGCCACGGCGAGGCGCAGATGTTTTCCAATGTGTCGGGCGCCATGCATCAGGAGTTTGAATTGGAATATGTGAGCCCCCTGTACCAGCGGTTTGGCCTGGTGTATTACGGCTGCTGTGACCCCTTGGATAAAAAGATGGAATATATTGGAAAAATCCCCCACCTGCGCAAGGTCTCCATGAGTCCCTGGGTGGATGTGCGCTGTGGTGCTGAGGCAATCGCCGGGAAATTTGTGTATTCCTGCAAGCCCAATCCGGCCTATCTCGCCGCAGGCAGCTTTGATGGAGCTGTTGTGCGCGGTGAGCTGGAGGCTGTGAAAGCGGCGTGTGAGGAGGCTAGCTGTCCGCTTGAATTCATTTTGAAAGATATTTCCACGGTCAAGCACGATGCCAACCGGCTGGATGCCTGGGCAAAAATCGCAATGGAGATAGCAGGTGCGTGATGAGCAAATCATTGTGATATAGAAAAAGATCAGTCCGCCAATGTAATGTCGGCGTTAAAGCGCCACCGCTTAGCGGTGGCGCTTTCATATTGCTGCGGAGATGCCACTCTTGAGGGAATGTAAAATTAGACAAATAGCGACATGTGTTTTACGTATTTATAACTTGTTTTGTGACTTTGAAAATAGGATGCGATTGGTATGCGATTAATCTGTTGTAAAAATTTGTGTTATTTCAACTTTATTGGCGCCAACATTTTTTCTTCTGACATGGTGCAACATTTTGCTGGATAATGCGCACTAAATTGAGTGAACAAGATGTAAAATGTGTAAATCAAATGTTCAAATTATAGCTTTGTATAATAGTTGCGGCGTTTTGTCTATATTATTGCGAGTCATAAAATTGAAGACCCGTAACATGACCCATCCCCAGAGATGATTCAGTCTTTCATTATAGTAACAAATGTGTGCCTAGTTTGACAATTTGATCATCATAGTAGCAAACACAAGATACATGCCAGTTCCAGCCGGTGTTTCGACGGGGAACGATCACGCGTGGTCGCTTCTCCTTCTTATCATAATATTGTCCGCAGTCACCTTTGTCGTAGCCTTTGGACTGTTTCGGACGAGACAGCACTGAAGGAAGCCAAGGAGGTGATGGAGATTACAACAGCGAATATGGAAGATACCAACAAAACCCGTGAAGAACCCGAAAAAGTGAGGGGCAAGCCCAAAACCCCGGCAGACCAGCCAAGCCTGTTACAGGACATACTGGCCCTGCTGATCAAGATTTTTGCCATCCTCACAGCACTAGGACTGCTCTTTACCTTTCTGTTCGGCATCGTCTCGGTGCGCGACATGTCCATGAAGCCCGCGGTACAGGACGGCGACGTGGCAATCTTTTACCGTTTGAAAAAAGAGTACGTTGCATCGGATGTTCTGGCTCTCAAATATGAAGGCCAGATTCAGGTGCGCAGAGTTGTGGCGGTAGCGGGCGACACTGTGGATATCACAGAGGGGGGACTAATTATCAATGGATCGTTGATTGCGGATTCTACACGACAGGAACTGCTGCTTTACGAGGATGGCGCCTCCTTCCCGCTGACGGTGGGAGAAGGCCAGGTGTTTGTCCTTGGAGACTACCGGCAGGGCACGATTGACAGCAGAATGTACGGCCCTGTGGACACCAATGAGCCCTTCCCGAAAAAGTAGACAACAACCTCAACAGGCAACGAGATAAAAGTCGCGGGCGAATTCATTCGGGGAAATCCATCCAATAGCAGAGTGCGGGCGGAAAGAATTGTAATACGCCTCAATGTACTCAAAAATGGAAAGTTGTGCCTGGCGTCTGGAAATGTAATGGGTTAGGTGGACCAATTCACATTTGAGGCAGGAGAAGAAGTTTTCCGCAACAGCGTTG
>JBKEBS010000127.1:0-58290 GCA_047973265.1 Oscillospiraceae bacterium | reverse complement strand
CGCAAGGTCGCTGACATCGGATATCGCCTGCTTGGAGGCCGGGACTGTCCACGCCTGGTAGTTGAAGGTGTCGGTGGGCTTGAGCTTTACGTTGCCGGTGGTGAATTCCACCTTGATGGTGGCGCTGTCGGTGCCGGAAACGTGGGTGTTCTCGTTGACTGCCACGATCTCCAGCTTGGTGACGTCGGCGGGAAGGGTAAAGACGTAGGCGCTGCCCTCCTTGGTCACTGTGAGCGCGACATTGTCCGCCTTTACCCGGAAGCCCGCGCTGCGGTAACCTGTGGCCGCGTCCTCCTGAATGTAGTTTTTGACGCCCTTTTCAAAGATAGTAGCCACATCGGTGGTGGCGGTGTCGCTGACGCCGGAGATGGACTTCTTGGCGGAAACGGTAGCCGCTGTCCACGCCTGGAAGGAGAAGGTGTCGCCGGGGTTCAGCTTGATATTTCCGGCTGCGAACTCCTTGGTGATGGTGGCGTTGCCGTTGCCGGAGACATGGGTGTTCTCGGTGAGTGCGATGATCTCCAGGGTGGCGCAGTTGGCGGGCACCGTGAAGGAGTAGCTGCCGTCGCTCTCCTTGGTGACGGTCAGGGCCACGCCGTCGGCCTTTACGGTAAAGCCCGCGTTGCGGTAACCTGTGATATCATCCGCCTGAATGTAGTTCTTCGCACCCTTTAAGAAGGTGTCGCTCACGGCTTTGGCCGTTGTGCTGGTCACGCCCGTGATGGCCTTCTTGGAGGCGGGAGCGGTCCACGCCTTGTAGGAGAAGGTATCGGTGGGGCTCAGCAGCACGTTGCCCGGGGTGAAGTCCGCCCGCAGGGTCGCGGAGTAGACGCTGGTGTTTTCGTTGACCGCCGCAATCTCCAGGGTGGAGGCGCCGGCCGGTATGACAAAGGAGTAGACGCCACTGCCCTCGTCTGTGAGGGTGAGGGCGGTGCCGCTCGCCTTTACAGTAAAGCCCTTGCTGGCATAGCCCACCTTGGACTTCTCCTGGATGTAGTTCTTGACGCCCCGCTCAAAGTTGCCGGGGACGCTTACCAGAGCCTCGCCGATGCCTGTGATGGTTTTCTTAGCGGACACGGTGGCATCTGTCCACACCTCGAAGTCAAAGGTGTCGGTGCCGAGGTTGCTGTTTCCGGTGGCGAATTCCTTCTTGATCTTCGCGCTGTCGCCGGAGACCATGGTGTTGCGGTTCTTCGCGGTTATGGTCAGGGTGGTCGTGCCGGCCGGTACAGTAAAGGAGTACACGCCGCCCGTCTCATCTGTGACGGTCAGTGCGGTTCCGTTGGCCACAACCGTATAGCCGGTGCTCACGTAGCCGGTCTTGGCATCCTCCTGGATGTAGTTCTTGACGCCGGTGGAGAAGATGCCGGGAACGCTCTTGGCTGTCTCGCTCACCGCCGTGATGGGCTTCTTGGCCGCGACGGTTGCGTCTGTCCACACCTGGAAGGAGAAGGTGTCGGTGCCCAGATTGACGCTGCCCGCGTCGAAGGTCTTTTTAATCGTCGCGCCGTCCTGGACATGGCTGTTCTTGTTGGTCGCGGTGATAACCAGGCTGGTACAGTTCGCAGGCACGGTAAAGGAGTACACGCCGCCTGTTTCATCCTTGACAGTCAGGGACGTGCCGTCGGCCACAACCGTGTAACCGGTGCTGATGTAGCCCAGCTTGTCGTCCTCCTGGATGTAGTTCTTGACGCCGCGCTCGAACTTTCCGGCCACGCTGGTGCCCGCGCCGGTTGTAACCCCTGCAATGGATTTCTTGGCGGTCACAGTGGCGTCTGTCCAAAACTGAAAGGAGAAGGTGTCGGCGGGGAGAACCAGACTGCTGCCGGATTCCATCGCCTTGCGGATGCTGGCGTTGCTGCCCTCCACATGGGTATTCTTGTTGTTGGCCGCCACTTCCAGCTTTGCGGTTGCCGCGGGAACGGTAAAGGAGTAGCTGCCGTCGCTCTCGGCGGTCACCGCAAGGGCGACGTCGTCCGCCTTCACCGTGAAGCCGGTGCTGACGTAACCTGTCAGCGCATCCTCCTGGATATAGTTCTTCGCTCCCGCCTCAAAGATGCCGGAGGCGGATTTAGCGGTCTCGGTCACGCCAGTGACCGACTTCTTGGCGGACACGGTGGCGTCTGTCCACACCTTGAAGGAGAAGGTATCCCCGGTGTTGATCTTGACGCTGCCCGTATCGAAAGCCTTCTTGATGGTCGCGCCGCTCTGCACAAAGGTGTTGCGGTTGTTGGCCAACACAGTCAGAGTCGCGCAGTTTGCAGGAACGGTAAAGGCATAGCTGCCGTCGCCCTTCTGCGTAACGGACAGGGGGGTGCCGTCGGCTGTGATGGTGAATCCGGTGCTCACATAGCCGGTTTTGGCATCCTCTTTGATGAAGTTCTCGGCGCCCCGCTCAAAGATGCCGGAGGCTGTCTTTGCAGTGGTGTCCGACACTGCGGTAATTGCTTTCTCCGAACCAATGGTTGCGGTTGTCCACACCTGGAAGGAGAAGGTGTCGCCGGTGCTCAGCTTGACGCTGCCTGTGTCGAACTTCTTCTGGATTGTCGCGCCATTCTGAACATAAACGGTCCTGTTCAGGGCTGTGACTGCCACGCTCGTTGCAGTCTTGGGCACGGTGAAGGAGTATACCCCGCTGCCCTCGGCGGTGACCGTAGTCGCGGCTCCGTCGATGAGAACCGTGAAGCCTGTGTTCACATAGCCGGACAGGTCGTCCTGCTTAATGTAGTGCTTCTCGCCTTTCTCAATCGTGTTGGCCATACTGGTCACATTGCCGTTGTAGTGCACATTTGTGACACTGACCGGACTGGCCGGGTCGTCTGTCCAGATTTTGAAGCTGAAGCGGTCAGTGGTGTTGATGAATGTGCTCCCGGTCTCAAAGGCGTTCTTGATGGTGGCGCTGGTGGAGGCGATGTAGTCTGCGCTCACCTTGATGGTACCCGTCTTGGTAAAGGTCATTCCCAGCCGGTTGGTGATGGTAATGACATAGGTTGTGGTGCCCTTCTTGAGGCCCGTGATCTTGCCGGTGGTAGGTTCCACCGTCGCGATAGTCGTATCCGCGGCCGCGCCGAAGCTGATTGTATAGAAGGGCCTCGCGATGGTGTTGATGGTGCCGTCGTCCGCCTGATAGCGCAAATCAGGCACAACGGTGGTGCTGTTGCCGATAGCCAGGTTGACATCGGCGGAGTTTCTCATATAGGGCGTCTTGATGAATACGGCGTCGTACTTGGTATCGGTGGTCTTGGAGGTGACGTCGCTCATTGTGACAGCCAGCGGGGTACCGTCCATGAGGAAGTCGGAATCCGTCAGTGGATCGCCCGTCTTCGCCACAGTCAGTACATACTTGGCCTCGTTCCCACTGGTGGGAACCGCCGTGATCTCCTTGACGTCGCTGTTCACCTTAAAGGTGTGCGTGGAACCTGCGGTCTTGGTTTCCAGCAGCTTGGTGGTCAGGCCGTCCTTGTAGTAGACCGAGACGTCGATGAGGCCTGCCAGGGCGGCGTTTTTCTGCCCGTCCTCCGTGGTGTCAAGGCCCACGTTGACAACGAGGTCGTAGCTGGTGAACACATGCTCTCCCGCCTGTGTGTAGGTAAAGGGCTCGGTCGACGGGATGGGGTTGACCGCGTTGCCCTTGCGGGAGGCCGCGCCGATGTAGGAGCTCATGTCGGCGATATTCGTGCCTGTTTTGGTTTCCGCGGTGTTCAGAGGGATGAAGAGCGCCTCTGTCTCCTGCTGCACGAAATTCTCGAAGTACACGCGGATAGAGGTGACGCTTCGCAGCTGGGACTGAGAGGAGGAGGATGTGATGTTGACCTCGGTGCCGCCGCTGTTGTAATAGGTGATTTTCAGGTTGTCGGGCAGAGGTCGGCCATAGATGCCGAACTCCACCGGGCCGGACAGGTAGAGGTCGAAGTCGTTTGCAAAAGTGCCCTCGGTGCCGTCTTCTTTGGCGGCCAGGGTGTCCACGCCCTTGCGGGGCAGGGTGTAGAGGGCCTCGTACTTGGGAATCAGGGAGGGGGTCGCGTTGCTCATAAAGCCCCAGACACCCAGCTGTGCCTTTTCATGATCCTGGAACACGCCGGGATCCTTGATGCCGCCCATGACGGTGGGCTTGAGGGTGACCTTGTCCAGAAGCAGCATGTCAATGCTGATCTTGGTGACCGAATCTGTGATAATGCGGTGCTGGTTGGTTGCCGTGACTGCCCACTCGGCGGGGAAGCCGGGGTTCGTGTCATTGATCTCGAACCTAAAGTAAGGGTAGCTCAGGTAGTAGGCGCCGCTGCCGCTGGTGGGGGTCAGTTTCTCCTGGACAAAGCCGTCCAGACTGAGGCCTGCATTTTCCAGCACGGGAACGCCCATGTTCACCTTTGCGTCGGGGCGCACGTATGCCTGAATATCATAGTAGCTCTGGGGTTTGTTAAAGATGCCCTCAAAGAGGTAGAGCTTGGTGGATTTTCCCGCTACGGGGGTAACGCTTACCAGGGAGAATCCGGTCACGCCCGTAACCTCAAACTCGGAGTTTGCCTCCAGGTACAGCTGGTGCTTGATCTCGTAGTCGCCGTCCTTGGGGTACTGTTTGTAGTACTCCGAATAGGCAGGGTTGTCATACACCTGAGCGTTGTTCAGCCGGAAGCTGAAAGAGGAGTTCTGGTAGACGGCCATGCCGGTTCCGAAAGACCAGTTGGTGGAGGAGCTCTCCGTCTGCTGGGTAAGTTTGGCGCCGTGGGAGGGCTCCAGCAAGATGTTGCCCGTCGAGGTGTTGTTGTAGAAGACGCCTGCTGCCTGGGCATTGATGTGCTGGGCGGGAGTCGTCGTCGAAATTGTCGCCACCAGCTGGCAGTTCTCATCCGCCATGATTGTCCGCTCATCGGCGGAGCCGGTGAAAGCGGTTGGCTTGTCGTCAAAATAGGGTGTGATGTAGTGATAGTAGTAGGAGCTGCCGCTGTAGACCATCTCGCCGGAGTCGTAGCTGTTGTAGCTGAGCAGAGTCGCCGTCATTTTGTTGCCGTACAGCGTGCCCAGGCGGATTTCCACCGCAGTAAGATACTCTCCGGTGGGCAGGGCAAAGTCATAATAATAGGTACTGCTGTTTGTCAGAGCCTGCCAGCTGGAATTCAGGTTGGTCTTGTAGACAACCTCAAATTTCTCCACCTGGGTGCCCGGGGTCAGGCCGTTCACATACAGCCTGGTCATTTTGCTCATCGCAGCCGCATCCGAGGCGGTTTTGGGCGCGATGGAAATGACCACGTTTTCGTAGTCCTGCATTTGAGCGGTCGATTTTTTCAGCATGATCTGCCAGGGGTAATCGTGCTGGTAGGCGTAGGAACCCGTCCAGTAATAGCCGTAGGTTTTATCATATCTGCCGAGCAGAGGAAGGCGTACCACGTTCTTGTTGCCGCTGCTGCCGGTAGACATCTTTATGCTGCCGAAGCGCAAGCCGTCGCCAAGGCCGACCAGCTTGTAGCTTATTGTCGAGGACAGTGAGAAAGTCTTGCGGCTCGGGCTGGAAGTGCCGTACTGCTCGACCCGCATGCCGTCGGCAGTTTTCAGCGCGTATGTGATTGCAACGTTTGCTTCACTGGGTAGCGCCGCGCCGGTGCTGTCGGTCGTGCCGTTCTGCATCGAAAATCTGTAGGTAAATCGCGAGGCGGAAGGAATCAGATCGTAGTGGAACACCACCTTGACCACATGGTCGGCGGCGGGGAAGTCCACCGTCTTTTGCCCGGCTGCGATGGTGATGGTCTTGGGGGTGGCGCTGCCTTCCACATAATAGGTGATCTTGGAGGGGTAGATGTCGCGCCTCTGTCCTGCGGGAGAGTATGAGGTTCCAGGCGTGTCGTAGCCGTTTTCACCCGTGGAATAGGTGACCGAGGTCGGCCTGACCTCATAGGGGAAATCAATCTCGTAGGTGGCATTCTCATAGGTGGGGGACAGGTTGGACTGATAGCTGTTATCCAGCGTAAAGGTAATTTCGTCCGCCTTGCCCTGAAGGCGCTCCCTGGATCTGTCATCCGTACCCGAGGATCCGGCCTCTGTCGTACTAAAGTTGTAGTATTCTCTTGTGTAGAAGGACGGAAGGGTGATGTTGCTGAAGTTGTAGACTGTCTCTTTTGTACGCGTTGCACCCATGTAAGTATAGGACATGAACGCCTCGCCAAAGGTCAGGACAGTGCCCTGGACAGCCTCGTCGTGGTGAATTCCCCAGTACTGGGCGTATTTTCCACTGTAGAAATCGATGATAAAGCTCTTGCTGATATCGGTAAAGGATTGTCCGCTGCCGGGCGCAATCTCCACCACGGCATAACGCTTCCCGTCCACAATTTCCTCGGGCCATGGGTCGTCGGCGGGATAGTTTGGCCCGCGGAAGGTGACGCCATCGGGCAGCGGGTAGTATATTTTCATGTCGCTGATGGGATAATGCCATGAATCGATATTGGCGCCATAACGCGCCGATGTGCTGGAAGCCAAGTAGTGATAATAGTAGGGCCGCAGATATTCATAGTAATTCTGCTGCAGTGAATAGGTGCTGCCGGCATAGGGATAGTTCATCTGGGAATCGAACGGGGTGGTGCCCGATTCATTCGTTAGCCTGGAGGTGCCGGTGTGCACAATCTCGTCGATCTCAAGGTTGCCGTCGGCGGGTGAAGTTGCCCTGGCAATCGTCTTGAGAGGAATTTTATCGGGATTTGTCCCGTACTTGACCATCATATCCGACAATCCGGGATAGTCCGCCACGTAGATGGTGAAGGTCATCGAGATCATCTGCGTGACAGAGGGGTTCAGCGTCAGTATGATCTGCTGGCTGTCGGTTGCGCTGGAGGTGTTTGCCAGCAGGATCGCCGCGTTGGCGTCGGCGGTGTAGTAGGAAGTCGGCAGCGCAATGTGGGGGCTGCTGCTTGTTCCCTTAGTGGATGTCACAGTGTAGTCGCCGGTGCTGACCGGCTCAGTCGCCAGGCGGAAGTAGGGCGGAAGGGTGATGGTGACCACTTCGCTCTTGCCCAGCATCTGCGGCTGGTAGGTGAGAGCCATCTTGGTGGTGCCCCGCACCTTGAAGTTGTCCTCCGGCACCACACCGAGTGTGAGGGAGCCGGGGTACACGCCAAAAGGCACGATATAGTCGTAGGTCTTGATAAAGTTGCCGTCCGCGTCATAGAGGTTGAACTTGTAGAGACCGGCCACGGGCGCGGCAAAGCCGACCTCGGGGTCACCTGAGGGCTCCTTGTCCTCCCCGTCGGATTCTCCCAGTGTGGGAGAGGACTCTTCTTCCTCAAAAAGGGAGAACGCGCTGATAGCCGGGCTCTCGTCCGGCTTTTCCACATCTTCGTCCTCGTCCTCATCCATCTCCCCTTCTTCTATGGAAGGGTCGTCCGGAAAGGAGGAGTCCCAGTCGGGGCGCTCGCCGTTTTCCAAAGGCTCCTCCACCTGGGGAACCTCTTTCTCCTCTATCTCGCCAGTGGGGGCGATCATCTCCACCTGGTAGACCTCACCCTCAATGGTGAGCACCAGCCGGAGGTTGCCCTCTTCCAGCGTGCCCTCTTCCCGGATTTCCACCGAGACCTCTCCGCTCTCTCCGAGAGTCGGATCCTCCTCTGAACCGGGAGGAAGATTGATATCGCCGTCAGGGCGCTCCCCCTCTTCGCTCTCGCCCAGGGAAATCTCGCCGGAATCACCCAGCATAGCGGCGCTGTCGGAGTCACCGCTCCAAAGCCCCGCCACCGATGTAATGGCGACGAAGCTCAACACCAAAACGGCGCATAGAATTACAACCAAAATGCGTCTTTTGCCTGTTTTCCGCTGATTCATCATTTCTCTACCCCATCTTTCAAATTCTCGCGTGGGAACACCTTCAACGCCACAAAATGTATTTTATGCGGTTTGCCGCAGCACAAAATACATTTTGTAAAATAAACACAGTCAATCAAGTTGTATAGTCATTGTATCAAAAACGAGATGCTAAATCAAAAATATTTCTACATTCTGACTATTTTGGGTCACAACGGCTGTCTTTCCATCATTGATTCCTTAAACATTTGTCGATATCTACCTAATTCATCCTTTAACTCCACATTCGAGGCGCAGCTTTGCACCTGTGCATCTTCCGTTTACGTGAATCAGGCAACGTGAAGTTGTAATAATTATTTTAGTGTAATAAATCGACAAATTATGTATACTTTCAACTCTTAAGTGGCAGGCAAAACATATAATGTTGCATTTTTTGACAGCTGTTGATAAATTGTTTTTTACAAATGCACATTTTTATTGTTAAGTGTACAAAAAAAGAGGAGGTTGCCCTCCTCTTTTTCTTGCTTCGCTTATTATTCCGACAATGTCTGGTGTGTCTGCTTGAGTTGTTCCCGGATCGCCAAGTGTTGCGGGCACTTATCCTCGCATTGGCCGCACTCCGTGCAGGCGGCGGCATTTTCAAACTTCATCCAGGGATTCTTCCCGATCTCCGCATACTGGTTCTTGGCATAGTCGGTGAGCTGGTACACCTTGTGGTAGTTCATCATTCTGAACACCTCGGGAATACCAACCCCCACCGGGCAGGGCATGCAGTAGTTGCAGCCCGTGCAGTACAGATCGGAGAGCCGTTTGTTCTCCTGCATCATGGCGTCGATGCGCTCCAATTCATCCGGAGTGAGGGGGGACATGTTGTCGGCGATGGCGGCGTTTTCTTCCACCATTTCCATGGAGCCCATTCCGGAGAGGGCGATGTTGACGCCGGGATTGGTGAGCACAAAACGCAGCGCGGCCTCGGCGGAGGATTGCACCTTGCCGGGCAGCAAATCCTGGATGACCTTTGAGGGCGCGCCCAGCCTTCCGCCGCCCACCGGGCCCATGATGACCACCCCGAGCCCCTGCTCATGGGCATATGCAATCTGCTCTTCCAGGGACTGATCCAGCAGGTTGTACTGGCAGAGCACCGAGGCGAAGACGCCCTCTCCCCTGCGTATAATCTCCCCCAGGTTCTCCGGCTTGTCGTCGTGATAGGAAAAGGAGATGTTGCGGATCACACCCTGCTCCCGCAGCTTGATGGCCCTTGCCATAGGTCCGTCGGGGGCCATCACCTTTTCGTTGAAGGCGTTCAGGTCGATGCCCCAGAAGTGGTAGAAGTCGATGTAGTCGGTGTCCAGCTTTTTGAGAGAAGATTCCAGCCGCTTTTCGTAGTCGTCCCCCGAGGCGTTCTCGATGGGGTTTTTGGTAGAGACCAGCAGCTGCTCCCGCTTGCCCTTGATGGCTTTGCCAAGGATGTTCTCGCTGATGGTGTCGCAATAGCCGGGGGCGGTGTCAAAGTAATTGACGCCAAGCTCCATCGCCCGGTGAAGCATCCGGATGCTCTCTTCTTCGTCGAAGACGGTTTTGCCATCCACCGTCGTGCTGGGAAAGCGCATGCAGCCAAAGCCCAGCTTGGAGACTTGCAGTCCTGTCTTGCCAAATGTCGTGTATTGCATCTCTCTATTCGTCCTCTCTGATTGCTTCTTAGAAGCTCTCCAACAGCTCAATGATACATTTCAAATCCTTCGTGGCATCCACATAGGCGTACTCACCGCTGGCGTCGCCGTACTTGCCCCTCTGCACACAGCTCATACCGGCCTTTTCCAGCACAGCCAGCTTGTCGTCCATGCCCTTGACGCCGAACGCGATGTGGTGGATGCCCTCGCCGTGCTCGTCCAGATAATCCTGCCAGGTGCTCTTCACGCCGTTGGGCTGGATGAGCTCCAACTGCACATTCTCCCCCACATCAAAGAAGGCCATGTTGCAGTTGGCGTCCGGGGCGGGAGCGCCCATGTAGGTGGCGCCGGTCACCTCGTACTTTCCGCCGTCAACTGTCGGCGGCGGCTCCACGCCGAAAAACTCCGCGAACTTTATCTTGGAGGCCTCAATATCCTTTACAATAAATCCAACCTGGGTGAGGACATTTGTTCCCAATAACCCTGCCATAGCCAACCATCCTTTCGTTTGTCAAATGAACATATCCGAAGTGTGCGATCAATAATTATGGTAGCACGCCGCCATTTGGGGTGTCAAGGAAACTCCAATAGCTGTATTGCACAAAAAAACAGCGTATCTTTCGCCACGCAAAAGATACGCTGCCGCTGTGCTTACAGCAATCCGTCCATATAGTTGTAGAGCTTGGGGTCGGCGGCAAACCAGTCGTCGCCGCTGCGCACCACGCAGTTGCCTGCGCTGTTGTAAATGTCGTAGCAGATGTACTCCACGGTGGTGTCGTCCTCGAAGTCGTGCACCGTGATGCGGATTTGATCCTTCTGGGAGGTGGAGGCTGTGGGCTGGTCGCTCTCCATACTTTCCAGATAGCCCAAAATCGTGGAGGCCCGCAGCTCATCGTCTGCGCTGTAGCCATCCGCCACAGAGGAGGACTGCTCCGCTTCTTCGACGGAGGATTCGAATTCAGTCTCCGACTCCTCCCCCTCTTCTTCCTCGCCGTCTCCCTCTTCTTCACTCACCTGGGGTGTGGGGCCGCCCTCGCCGTAGTAGGCGAAGCCCGCACCCTTGCTCTTGGCCGAGCTGCTGATGGACACCATCTTTTCCGGCAACCCCGCCTCGCCAAATGCCGGGTACAAATCCTCCAGCGAATCCCAGAGGGAGGAATCCACCGCATACCACTCTTCGTCGTAGATCAGGTAGTTGTCGCCATTGGAATCAGTGGCGCTGTGGAGGACAAAGCTGTCCACCACGCCACGCCCGTCGGAGAGCACAACCTCAAAGAAGTTGGTCTCGGAATAGGGGGTGGGGTTGACCGGCTCCGCCTCCTTAACCTCTTCCAGGGCGGCGATGATCTCCCTGCGCAGCTCCGGCTGCAGCACCGAAAACTCCGTATAGATGGCGGTGGCGCTGAAGGGCTTCACCGTCACGGTGAGCAGGTCTGCGTCCTCCTGGGTGACAGTGGCCCTGCTCACCTCGGGTATCGGCTGCTCGGCGGCGGATGACTCCACCGGGAGGGCTGCCTCCTGGGATTCCTCCTCCGAAGGCCCGGTCTCCTCCCCGCTGCACGCCGAAAAGGCGATAATCAGCACAAAGCAGAACAGCGCCAGCGCTCCGATAATTGCACAATTGCGTTTCATGAAATGTTTTCCTCTAAAAATAGTGTCTAGCGGGCAGCTACCAGCTCGCAGGTATCTCGTGCGATGAGCATCTCCTCGTCGGTTGGGATGACCATGACCCGCACTGTCGCGTCGGGCAGGGAGATGTCCCGCTCCACGCCGCGGGTCTTGGCGTTCAGCTCAACGTCCACCTTGATGCCCATAAACTCGAGGCCGTCGCAGGCCACCTTGCGCACCTCGGTGGAATTTTCCCCGATGCCGCCGGTGAACACCACATAGTCCAGGCCGCCCATTGCCGCGGCGTAGGCGCCGATGTACTTCTTGATCTGGTAGCGCTGAATGTCCAGTGCGAGCTGGGCGCGCTCGTTGCCCTCCATGGCGGCATCCACGAGATCGCGCTGGTCGCTGGTGAGTCCGGAAACACCCAGGTAGCCCGACTCCTTGTTCATCAGGTCGTTGATCTCCTTGGGGCCCATGCCTTCCTTCTCCTGAAGAAATGTGACGATGGAGGGGTCGATGGAGCCGGTGCGGGTGCCCATGATCAGGCCGTCCAGGGGGGTGAAGCCCATGGAGGTATCGACGGACTTGCCGCCGTCCACCGCCGTGATGGAGGAGCCGTTGCCCAGGTGGCAGGTGACTATCTTCAGCTCCGAAAGGGGCTTGCCGACAATCTCAGCCAAGCGGTTGGAGACAAAGCGGTGGCTGGTACCGTGGAAGCCGTAGCGGCGAATCTGATACTTCTTATAGAGGGCATAGGGAATCGGGTACATGTAGGCCTTTGCGGGAATGGTCTGGTGGAAGGAGGTGTCAAAGACGATGACCTGGGGCACGTCCGCGCTGAACACGCTCTGACAGGCCCGGATGGCCATGACGTTGGCCGGATTGTGAAGGGGGGCAAGGTCTGCAATGGGCTCCAGCTTCGCCAGCACTTCCTCGGTGACGATGACGGAGGAGTTGAACACCTCGGCGCCCTGCACCACCCGGTGGCCCACGGCGGAGATTTCGGACATGTCGGAGATGACGGCGTGCTCCCCGGTGGAAAGCTCGCGGATCAGCTCCTTAAAGGCCTCGGCATGGGTGGGAAAGTCGGCCTCGTGCTTGTCGGTGTAGTCCCCCGCGCGGTGGGTGATCAGGCCGCCGATGCCGATGCGCTCACAGTTGCCCTTTGCCAGGACGCTCTCGTCCGTCATGTCGATCAGCTGGTACTTCAGGGAGGAGCTCCCCGCATTGATGACTAATACTTTCATTCAAACTTCATTCCTTTTCCCCAATTTTCCTATACGCCAAACAGTAGTTTGACAGCTTTTCACTCCTACTATATTATTACACCAGTGCCCAAAATGCAAGTGACATTCTAATCGCCCCGGCGCTGTGCGGGGCCACAATACTATAACTGAGATGTGAGGGTTTACCAGAATGGATAAAGCCTTTGGAGTGGTCGCGGAATTCAATCCCTTTCACAACGGCCACAACGCCCTGATTCATATGGCAAGGCGGGAGGGCTTCACACACTGCGCCGCCGTGATGAGCGGCAATTTCATGCAGCGCGCGCAGCCCGCCGTCGCCGAAAAGCGGGTTCGCACCCTGGCGGCCCTCCGGGGCGGCGTCGACCTTGTGCTGGAGCTTCCGGTCGCCTATGCCACCTCCTCCGCCCGCCGGTTCGCTTGGGGGGCGGTTTCGCTGCTGCAATCTTCCGGCTCAATCAACACCCTCTGCTTCGGCAGCGAGGCGGGCGAGCTGGACAATTTGGAGCGCCTTGCGTCGGTCATGGACTCCCCCCGTATGGATCACGCCATGCGGCGATTTCTCGACACCGGGCTCACCTTCGCCAAGGCCAGAGAGCTGGCCGCCGGGGAGGTGCTCGGCCCCGATTCCGCCCGCCTTCTTGCCCAGCCCAACAACCTGCTGGGGGTGGAGTACCTTCGGGCGAAGCGGGAGCTGAGCTGGAACGCCCGCGCCATCACCTTTCCCCGGGTGGGGGTAGATCACGACAGCGACAAAACCTGGGGAAAGTTCGCCAGCGCCTCCATGCTTCGCTCCATGTCCGACAACCCCATCTTTATGGCGCCCTACATGCCCGAGGAGGCCTGGGACGCTCTGAAAGCCGCCCGGAAGGAGGGGCTCTTCCCGGCGGATGCCGCCAAGCTGGAGACAGCCATCCTCTCCCACCTGCGCAGGCTCTCCCAGGAGCAGCTCCGCACACTGCCCGACCTCTCCGAGGGGATCGAGGACAGGCTCTACGCCGCTATTCGCCAGGCCGTAACGCTGGAGGACGTCTACGACGGCGTCAAGACCAAGCGCTACACCCATTCCCGGGTGCGCAGGCTGGTGTTGTCCGCCTTTTTGGGATTGACCGAGAGCGACGTCACCGCCCCGCCGCCCTATATCCGGGTGCTGGGCTTCAACCGCCGGGGGCGTGAGCTGCTCAGCGAGATGAAGGCCCTGGCCTCCCTGCCCATCCACCAGAGCCTGGCCAGATTGGAGGGTCTCAGCCCCGCCTGCCGCCGCTTCGCCTCCCTGGAGGCCCTCTCCACCGATTTGTACACCCTCAGTCTCCCAAAGCCCAGGCCCTGTGGCTACGACTACACCGCCGAAGGCGTTTTTCTGGACGATTGACATAATAGGGGTTCATGCCATTCAGTGGGAAAACTGTCTGTGCCGAAAAAATGGCCCGCTATGCGCATAGATGGGCCTGCCCACCTTGCTTTTTGGCAATGGGTATACTATAATACTATCTGTTAAGCCATTATTGAGCAAAGGGGGCACCGATCCTTGAGCCTGCCATCTTTCCAGGCGTTGCTTGCGGACTTTCGGCAAAGTGCCTTTGCCGCGTCCCTCCCTACCGATGCCCTCTACTCCCTGCCTGTGCTGCACAAGGGCCCGGCAGGGCTTTGTGATTCCTTTTTTGTCTACAAAAAGAGCCGCTCCTCGCTGGTGCGCCCCATCGCCTGGGCCCTGCTGCCAATTGACGGCACGCCGGGCATGAGCGCCAGCTGTGCGGCTCTCGATTTTGTACCCACCGCGGACTATCCCCTGGGCGGCGAGGTCTCGGCGCACCGCGCCGCAAAGCTCTCCGCGAAGCGGGAAACAGCTCTCACCGACGAGTTGCTGCTCTTTTACGAGGAGCTGCGGGAGTTCGCTTTTGCAGAGCCCCTCAGCCAGGATCGGGAGGGCATTGTCGCCCGCTACCGCACCCTGTTCACAGAGCTCTGCCCGGAGGGCCTCCTCCCCTTCTACTACGCACTCTCTCCCCCATTCTTTCACTGGGCGGGGCTTCCCCTCCCCGAAGAGGTTGCGGCGGAACCCGCAGAAGAAGGGGATGGCACACCCGAGCTCTCCGCGAAGCTGGCGGAAATCTCCACCGGGCTGGATGCCCTGTCGGAGCAGTTCCGCAAAACCATCGCCACTGACACCCGCAAGAACCGCCTCTTCGACGAGCTCCACGACGAGCTCCAGCGCTACCGCAACGATTTTATGGAGCAGTTGACCCTTCCCATCGAGCGGGACGTCATACTGATAATAGACTCTGTCCGCCGGTCGCTGGAAAAGTACCGGGAGGAAGTCCCAGGCGAGGAGCTCTGCGGCAAACTGCTCCGCCTGCTTGGGGACGTGGAGGTCGATCTCACCGACCTGCTCTACCGCCAGGGGGTTGACCCCTTTTGTGTGGAAAATGACGACAACCGGGTGCAGGTACCGCGGCAAAAGGTGCTGTCCACCCTGCCCACAGACGAACCCGCCCTGGACAAGACGGTGGCAAAGCGGCTTGCCCCCGGCTGGGAGCGGGGAGACCGGGTGGTGCGGCAGGAGCATGTCATCGCCTACCTTTACGCCGAACCGGAGCGGCCTCCCCAGGCGAAGAAGCCCCCCGCCAAAAAGAAGAGCAGGCGAAAACCTCCGCCGGGGAAAAGCGCATCCAACACGGATAAATAGCGGCATTATATAGTAGCATATCGATTTGAGGAAATAGTAACCGCAGGCGAAAGCGGTTCATCTGCGGTTACTAAAGAGGAAAGGAATGGTCGTAAGCATGAACAAATTCCTGGGTATCGACCTGGGCACCACCTATTCCTGCGTGGCCTGTGTGGATTCCAGCGGCAAGCCCGTGGTACTGAAAAATGCCGAGGGCGAGTTGACAACCTCTTCGGTGGTGTTCTTCGAGTCCGACAACAGCATCGTGGTGGGCGCCTCAGCCAAGGAGAGCTCCATTCTCTACCCGGGCGAGGTGGTCTCCTTTGCCAAGCGGAGCATCGGCGTGCCCGGCGCAGGCTGGACAATCCGGGGCGAGTTCCGCAGCCCGGAGGAGGTCTGCTCCTACATCCTCAAAAAGCTGGTGAATGACGCCAACGCCATCCTGCGTTCGGAAAACAAACTGGGCCCCGGCGAGGCCATCACCGACGTTGTCATCACCTGCCCCGCTTACTTCGGCATCAGCGAACGGGAATCCACCCGCCGCGCCGGGGAGATTGCGGGACTGAACGTGCTGGGCATCATCAACGAGCCTACCGCAGCGGCCATCACCTACGGCCTCACCGACGCCACCGAGGAAAACCAGGTCGTGCTGGTCTACGACCTTGGCGGCGGCACCTTCGACATCACCATGATCGACATTCAGCCCGACTCCATCCGGGTGATCTGCACCGGCGGCGACCAGTACCTGGGCGGCAAACTGTGGGACGACCGCATCATCGACTTCCTGGCCGCCGAGTTCATTCAGCAGACCGGCAGCAGCGAGGACATCTTGGGCGACCCCGAGACCCTCCAGGAGCTCACCATCGCGGCGGAGCGGGGCAAGAAGATGCTCAGCGCCCGGGAAAAAGCCCCCGTCGCCATCAACTACAAGGGCGAGCGCGCCCGCGTGGAGCTGACCCGCGAGCAGTTCAACGCCTTCACCGCCGATATTTTGGAGCGCACCATTCTCCTCACCCGCCAGATGCTCAACGAAGCTGAAAAGAAGGGCTACAAGCTCACCGACATCAAAGAGATCGTCATGGTCGGCGGCTCCACCCGGATGCCCCAGGTACAGCAGCGGGTGGAGGAAGCCTTCGGCATTCCCATCAAAATCTACGATCCCGACGAGGCGGTTGCAAAGGGGGCTGCCCTCTACGCCGCCCGCCAGACCTTCTTCAACCGCCTCATTGAGCGCGCCGCCCTCTACACCGGCGCCGACGAGGAGGAGGTTCGCGCCAGCTTCCACGAGGGGAGAACCTCTGTGGAGCAGCTTGCCCAGCAAGCCATGATGCCCTCCGCCGACACCGGCGTGGACATCATCAACGTGGCCAGCCGCAGCTTCGGCACCATCGCCTACGAAAACAAGGACTCGGTTGACCGCAAGGAGATCCTCTATAACCTGATCCTGCGCAACACCGAGCTGCCCGTGGTGGAGGCCCGGCGCTTCTTCACCGTGGTGCCCAACCAGAAGATGGTGAGCATCCGGGTGTTGGAGTCCCACTCCACCGACCGCCACTGCCCGCCCAGCGAGGGAACGGTCATCGGCGAAACTGTCCTGGAGTTACCGGAGGGGCTTCCCGCAGGCTCTCCGTTGGAAATCCAGTTCCGGCTTACAGAGGCCGGGCTGCTGGAGCTGCGGGCGGTGGAGCTCAAAACCGGCGGGGATATTGTGGCTCGCTTCGAGACAATCGATGCCATCTCCCCCGAGACCATCCAGGAGGCAAAAACCCGCCTGGATCGCTCAATAATTCTGTAGCTATCTCAACCGCGTCTCCGGACAAGTCACT
Organism: Oscillospiraceae bacterium; assembly: GCA_047973265.1. Lineage (GTDB taxonomy): Bacteria > Bacillota > Clostridia > Oscillospirales > Ruminococcaceae > WRAV01. The sequence continues at coordinate 41,492 of JBKEBS010000127.1, read as the reverse complement.
TCCTTGTCCGGGGCGGTTTTATCGTCAGACACGAACAGCGCGTAAAAGGAATGGTCTTATTTAATGGAACGGGAAAACTACTTTAACTTATTGGAGCTGCCCTTCGATCCCCCTGCCGACACCGTGCAGGTCAGGGCCGCCATCCATGCGAAACGCCAGGAATGGACAAGATTGCAGGATGTGCCGGGAGACCGGGGCGTGGCGTTGCGCTACCTGGAAATGCTGCCCGACATCGAGCGGGTGATGCTGGACGACGAGCTCCGCGGGAGCGAGGTGGAGGACGCCCTGTTCCGCCGGGACATCATGTCGGAGCGGCTGGAGGCCGAGCTCCGCGTCATGGAGGGCAAGGGCTACCTGCTGCCCCGGGAGTTCACCGCAATTGTCCGCCAGTACCGCCCCTACGGAATCGACCGGGAGGCTGTCCGCGAGCTGCTCCAGGCCCCCGTCACAGACTCCCCCCCCAAAGCCGCACCCTCCAGCAAGCAGGGCAAGGCCCTGGACAGGGAGATGGTGGCGGGCATCCGCAAAAACCAGCTGTTGCTGGACAAAACTGATTTATACGACTTCTTGGGCCTGGATCACACCCACAGCCCGGAGGAGCTCCGCGCCCAGGCCCGGGCCATGCACCGGGACGCCTTTCACGCCCAGGAGAAAACGGCGGAGACCTCCGCCACCCAGTTGCTGGCGGACTATGCGCTGGCGGTGTTTGAGACCACCGAGATGCGGGAGCAGTACGACAATTACCTCTCGGTGAGCGCCTATCCCGAGCTGAACGCTCTGATCGACAAAGAGGATGAGAGCACCCACTACATCAGCGCCGATGTCCTGCTCCGCCTTGTCAACTTCGGCGTCTCCACCTACAGCGCCCGCGTGCTGGACATGGAGGAGTACATCCGCCGATACTGCGCGGCCTACGGCATCCCGGTGGACACCCCCATACGCAAGGTCATCTGCCCCGCCTGCCGCCATGAGGCGGATGCGGATGCAGAGGCGTGTCCCACCTGCGGCAATCCCCTGCGGGGAGACTGCCCCCAGTGCGGGGAGCCCTTCTCCGGCGGGGCGGCGGCCTGCCACAAGTGCGGCTTTGCCCTGGGCGAGATGAAAAATGCACTGGAGTACCTGAGCCAGGCGGAGGCCGCCCTCATCGACGGCAGCTGGAGTACGGCACGCCGCAGCCTGGAGCACGCCGCCCGGTATTGGCCGGGACACCCCAAGCTGGAGGAGCTCCAGCGCCGCATCGCCGACCTGGAGCAGCGCTACGCCTCCACGGTGGGTGCTGTGGAGGACGCCGTGCGCCAAAACCGCTACTACGCCGCCAGGGAAATGGCCGAAGAAGCGGCCTCCCGGCAGATGCGCCTGCCCCTTGCCCTCTTGGAGCAGATCGCCAACACAATCAAAGAATTCGAGAGCCGTGTGGAGCGCGCCAAAACCGGGCGTGTGACCTACGACGCCCTCTACGAGCTGCTGGGCGAGGTGGCGGACAGCATTGAGCTGGAGCGCCTGCTCGCCCAATATCCCCCCGATCCGCCCCAGCGCCTCACCGCCAAATCCAGCGACGGCAAGGTGCTGCTCAGCTGGGGCAGAAGCCCCTCCACCGGCATGCTGCGCTATGTGGTGGTTCGCAAGGAACGCAGTGTCCCCCTCACCGCCTACGACGGCGACATCCTTTACGAGGGCGCTGAAAACGCCTTTGTGGACGACGCTATCCCCACGCTGCGCACCTTTTACTACAGCGTTTTTGTCAAGCGGGGCAGCTGCTACTCCGACATCGGGGCGGTGGCCGCTGCGCCGGTTCGCATCATTCCCGAAATACAGAATTTCCGCGTCGTGCCCGCCGACCAGGGTGCACAGCTCAGCTGGGACCCCCTGCCCGACCTCAAGGAGGTGCGGGTGTGGCGCAAGCTGGGGGGCGATGCGCCGGAGAGGCACGGTGACGGCATCCTGCTGGAGACCTCCCGGCTGGACGGCTACACCGACATGAAGCTGAAAAATGACATTGTATACTGGTACTATGTGCAGGCCGTATACCAGCTGGAGGGCAAGGAGATTCTCTCCCGGGGCGCACTGGAAAGCGTCGTCCCCAACAAGCTGGTCTCCCCCATCGACCAGATGACCATCACCCGCGTGGAGGAGGAGGGGGACACCTACCTGGCAAACTGGGAGGCTTCCCCCAGCGATGAGGTCATTCTGTTGGCCTCCCGTGTGAATCCCCCCTACCATATGGGGCAGATGGTGGCGGTGAGCGACCTGCTGTTCGCCAACAGCCGCCTGCCGGTGGAGTTTCAGTCCCAGAGCAGCGCCCGCTTCCAGCACCGCTTTTCGGGCGGAAGCTACGTTTTTCCCGCGGTGGTGACAGGCCGCTACGCCTCGGTTGGCATCGCCAAGTACCTGACCAACGTGCCCAACGTTTCGAACCCCACCTATGACCGGGTGGGAGACGACCTCTACCTCAACTTCAAGTGGCCGGTGGGGCCGATCCCCGGCGTGACGGTTGCCTGGCAGTTTGACCGCTACCCCTCCTCCCCCGACGAAGCGGGGAGCTCCCAGGTCTATTGCACCAGAGAGCAGTACGACGCCGACGCAGGCGTCCACATCCCCGACCTGACGGAGAGCGCCTATTACTTCCGCATCTTCACCGCCTTTGAGGCCCCGGACGGCGCGCTCATCCACTCCACCGGAGCGGAGTTGCTCTTCGACAACCGCCCCCGGCTGGAGGTTCTCTACGACATCAAGTACACCAAGCCCCTGTTTGGCCGGGGCCGCACGGTTTCAGTCACCATCAGCTCCCGCACACCCTTTGTCATGCCCAAGGCGGTGCTGGTGGGACGGGAAAACCGCCTGCCGCTCAGCATTGCGGACGGCCAATCTCTATTCGAGATTGATCGGGAGCAGCGAGTACCCGGTTCCATCACCTACGAATACGCCACCAGCAAGCTGCCCGAAAACCTCTACCTGCGCCTGTTCTTCCTGGACGCCGAGGTGTACAACCGCCTGCGGCCGATTCCCGTCAAGAGCCTGCGCTTAACCTAGGAATTGCAACTCAACTGAACGAAAAGGATTCTCTATGAAAAGTATTGTCTGCCCCAAATGTTTTTCCCGCCACAATGTGGATGACCTTGCCTACGGCTGCCCAAACTCCGACTGCTCCCGGGAGGCCATTCCCACTGTAGTGCCCTCCGGCGGCCTGGGCTGCAAAGAGTGCGGCACCCACATGACCATGCGCTTCTGCCCCGACTGCGGCTTCCAGCTAACCGTGTCCGAGGACGCGGCGGCAAACCTGCCCATCTCCATCGTGGGCTCGGAGGGCTGCGGCAAAAGCCACTACCTCAGCGTGCTCATCAACGAGATACGGCAGAACATGGGCAAGACCTACCACTGCTCCCTCTATCCTCTCGGCGGGGACGACACCATCCTCCAATATGAGAACAACTACTACAACCCCCTCTATGTGGACGGCCAGTGCATTCCCTCCACCGACCAGGACGCCGTCACCCCCCTGATCTACTCGCTGGTCTTCTCCAAAGAGCAGTCGGGGCAGGTCTGCAACCTCACTTTCTACGACGCCTGCGGAGCAAACTTCCGCAGCGAGCGGGTGATGGCTGACTACAACCGCAGTGTCTACAACTCCCGCGGCATCCTGCTGCTCATCGACCCCTCCCAGCTGCCGGGGCTCCGGGAAAAGTTCGAGGCCAGCGGCCGCAGGGTCTGCACGGAGGATTTTAGCTCCCTGGTGGCCCGCACCATCCAGCTGATCCGCCAGGGCAGCAACCAGCAAAACCTGAAAAAGAAGATCAGCATCCCCATCGCGGTCTGTCTGACCAAGCTGGATTCTCTCAAAAGCCAGCTGGATCCCGCCAGCTTCCTGAACTTTCCCTCCCGGCATCTCCAGCAGGATTCCTTCGACATCGTCGATTTTTCCTGCGTCAGCCAGGAGGTGCAGAGCCTGATCGAAAGCTGGGGCGGCACCGACCTGATCAATCAGGTGAAGAGCCAGTTCGAGACCGTGGGATTCTTCGGGGTCAGCTCCCTCGGCAATCCCCCCAACTCGGAGGATCGGATCGCCCACATCGCACCCTACCGGGTGTGCGACCCCTTCCTGTGGCTGCTCAGTAAGAATAAGATTATCCGCGCCACAACCCACTAATTTGGAGGTTTCAACATGAAACACACCATTCGTCCATCCAATTAAGCCGCCAGACGGCCCATCCGAGGGCCTCCATGTATGTTCCGCATAAGCCAATCTTAATTTATGGAGGAATATACGATGAAAATTATAAACATGACCACACTTACTGCCGATCAACTCGAGGCCGCCGCGCTTCTCCTTCACGAGAGCCTGCCCATCGGCTGGCCCACCCTGGAGGATGCCAGAGAGGAGCTTCGCGACCGGCTCATCCCCGAGAACACCTACCTGGCCGCCATTGAAGATGGCCAAGTGCTGGGCTTTGGAGGACTTCTCCCCCAGTACGACGGCCACGTCTTTGAGCTGCATCCTCTGGCTGTCCGGGAAGATCAGCGGGGCAAAGGCATCGGCCGCGCCATCGTCGCCGCGTTGGAGGAGGAAGCCGTCAAGCAAGGCGGACTGACTCTCTGGCTGGGCGCGGACGACGAGATAGAGGGGGGCGAGACCTCCCTGGCCAACACCGACCTCTACGACGACCTGCTTGGCAAAATCCGAGATTTCGACCCCGGCACCCACCAGACCGCCTTTTATCTGAAGGTGGGCTTTCAGGTTGTGGGCGTCATGCCCGACGCCGACGGCCCCGGAAAGCCGGACATTTACATGGCGAAAAAGCTAAGATAGCGGCAAAAAGAGGAATGGCAGATGCCATTCCTCTTTTAATTCGACAGTTTGCCAATTGTTTTTACAGCAAAGCGTGGTACGATATATTAGAGCAAAATAAAGGAGTGTTGCTATGTGAAGCGCCTTGACAAGTTCCTCTCCAAAATACCCGGCGTGCTTTCCAGCAGAGTATCCATCTTTATCTATCTGTTTCTGTTTTTTTACCTGGTGATATTTGCCATTGTCTGCACCGTTGTTCCAGCCATGAGTGGACGAGCTCCCTCCAGTGACATTCAACTGGTTCTGGGCAACTATACGAATGTCCTCAGCGCGCTGGGCGCCTCTATCGCCGCGGGAACAGGGGTGGCGATTCACCAAAAAACCAAGGAGCTTCACCAGAAGCATGACGAGCTGTCAAGTTCTGTGCAGGAGTTGCATCGAAAAATCGACCGGCTCCAAGGGTTTACCGCGCAGGAGTCCAGTCTACCGGAGGACAAATAGTAAAAGAGTTATTCCGGCTACACCGCCTGCCGCCGTACAGGGTGCCTGCCTATCAATTGGGAGCGCTCCTCACGCGTAAGCTCCCTATACCGGGAGGGTGTCACGCCGAAGCAGTCCTGAAAGGCGCGATAGAAGCTGCGCACGCTGCCAAAGCCCGCCTCCATGGCGATATCTGTGACCGACGCTGCGTCGTCCTCCATCAATAGATTCGCCGCCTGCCGGGAGCGCAGGTAGTTGAGATATTCCGAAATGCCGCAGCCCACACTCTCGTTGAAGATGTGGGAGAAGCGGCTTTTGCTGTATCCAAAATGGGACGCCACGTCCTCCAGCCGCAGGGGGGAGAGGAAGTTCTGATCCAGATAGTTGAGGATGTTGCGGATCTGGTAGTGCTCCGCCTGGCTGGCAATGTCCACCATCTCCGCCTCCTTGATCAGGATGCCCAGGATGATGTAGATATACCCCCGCACCAGGTAGGACTCCATATTTCTGCGGCGACAGTCCTTGAGCTTTTGCATGCAGCGGTAGATTTCTCTGATTCCCTCGCCATCTCCCAGCACCTGCTGGACAAAGGTCTTCTTCCCCAGCAGCCTGCGGAAGGAAGGAATGTAGTCCAGCGGGAGGGCCAACACCATTACATCGGAGTAGTTTGGCGTGTGAAAGCGGTGGACGGTGTAGCTGGAGACCAGCAGAAGCTGTCCAGCCTCCACCGTCATCAGTTTGCCGTTCAGCGTAGCCTCCATGGAGCCCCTGCGAAGGTAAACCAACTCCAGGGAATTATGAAAATGGGGGTAGCAATAATTGTTGATGGAACGCCAGCAGTCGGGCCCTTGTTGACTATCCCTAAATTGTTCGTACAGCCCTGGTATAGTTTGCATAACTGTGCAGCTCCCGCCCGAAAGATAGCAAATTTTGTCACACTCCTAAGGAGTAGTTGACACGCTTTCACCGATTTACTCCATTATAATAGATTCGGTTTGAAACCGCAACATCTGTCCGAAAATGATTGATTTTTGGACAGCATCAGCTTTGAAATGGGAAAGGAAGAAACAGGGAATGAAGAGACTAAAGGTAGGAATCGTAGGCTGCGGCGGCATCGCCAACGGCAAGCACATGCCCTCCATCAAGGCGGCCGACATGGCCGACATCGTGGCATTTTGTGACATTGTGCAGGAGCGCGCCGAGAAGGCAAAGAAGGAGTACGGCACCGAGGACGCAAAGATTTTCACCGACTTTAAGGAGCTGATCAAGGAGGATCTTGACGCTGTCTATGTCCTCACCCCCAACCGCTCTCACAGCTTCATCACCGTCGCCGCCCTGGAGGCCGGCAAGAACGTCATGTGCGAGAAGCCCATGGCCATCAACTACGAGGAAGCAAAGAAGATGCTGGACGCCGCCAAGAAGAGCGGCAAGCTCCTCACCATCGGCTACCAGACTCGCTACTTCCCCAACAGCCAGTTCCTCAAGGCCGAGTGCGAGAACGGCACACTGGGCGATATCTACTACGCCAAGGCCAAGGCTATCCGCCGCAGGGCTGTCCCCACCTGGGGCGTGTTCCTCAACGAGTATGAGCAGGGCGGCGGCCCCCTCATCGACATCGGCACCCACGCCCTCGACCTCACCCTGTGGACGATGAACAACTACAAGCCCGTCTCCGTCGTGGGCACCGTCTACCACAAGCTCAACGGTGAGACCCAACCCGCCAACGCCTGGGGCCCCTGGGATCCCAAAGCCTTCACCGTTGAGGACAGCGCCTTTGGCTTCATCATCATGGAGAACGGCGCAACCATCACCCTGGAGTCCGCCTGGGCCCTGAACACCCTGGACGTCCACGAGGCCAAGACCGTGCTGTGCGGCACCAAGGCCGGTGCGGACACTCTCAACGGCCTCACCATCAACGGCACAATGAACGACCGCCAGTACACCCTCAACCCCGACTTTAACGCGGGCGGCGCGGCCTTCTACGAGGGCACCAGCACCACTCCCGAGGTTGTGGAGCAGATCACCTTCTCCAAGGCGATTCTGGGCGAGGGCAAGCTCACCGTTCTGCCCGAGCAGGCCATTGTAGTCACCCAGATTCTCGAGGGCATCTACAAATCCGCCAAGGAGCAGAAGCAGATCACATTCTAATAAAACTTGCCGGGGCGGGAGAGTTGCTCTCCCGCCCTCTTCAAACGAAAGGAATTTGCCGTATGGGACTTCTGAAGGACTTTAGCATCCAGCTCTATTCCCTGCGGGAGCAGACTGCCACCGATTTCCGCGGCGTGCTGAACAAGCTCTCCGCCATCGGCTACGGCGGCGTGGAGTTCGCGGGCTACGGCGACATCCCCGCCCCCGAAATGAAGGAGCTGCTCCAGAAATTGAACATCCGGCCTGTGGGCAGCCATGTGGGCATCGACCGCTTCCGGGAGAACTTTGCGGGCGAGATCGATTACGCCCGCACCGTGGGCATCGAATACCTGATTGTCCCTGGCTATAACGTGGCGGAAACGGGCACCGCGGCCTTTGTGAAGGAGATGAAGGAGCTCGCCCCAAGAGTGAAGGCCGAGGGCTTCCGCTTCGGCTACCACAACCACGATTTCGAGTTCAAGATGGATGGGGACAAGTACATCCTCGACCGGTTGATGGACGCCACCGCAGCGGATGAACTGGACATCGAGCTGGACATCTTCTGGGCCGCCTATGCCGGCGTGGACTACCTGGAGTACCTGAAAAAATGGGGCAGCCGCATCAAGCTGCTGCACATCAAGCAGATTGCCGACTTTGAGAGCAAGCGCTGCGTCGACCTGGACGAGGGCGTCATCGACTTCGCCGAGATTATCACCACCGGCAATGCCGTCGGGGTGAAGGAGTATATTCTGGAGCAGGAGGAGTTCGAGATCGACCCCTGGATCAGTGTGGAAAAGGGCTACAAACATATCATGAGTTTATAAGCAAAAAGGAGTTCATTCCATGAAATTAGGCGTTTTGACCGTTCCGCTGTATGACCGCTCCGCCGAGGAGGCCTTTGCTTTCCTCAGCGCGCAGGGCGTCCAGCAGGTTGAGATCGGCACCGGCGGCTCCCCCGGCAGCAATCACATCGATGTGCAGGGGCTTTTGGCCGACGACAGCAAGGTGGAGGAGTACAAGGCGCTCCTGAAAAAGTACGACCTGGAAATTTCCGCCTTCAGCTGTCACTCCAACCACGTGCACCCCAACAAGGAAATCCAGGAGCTCGCCCACAAGGAGTTCATTGACACCTGCAAGCTGGCCCAGAAGTTCGGCTTGAACACTGTGATCACCTTCTCCGGCTGCCCGGGCGATCAGCCCGGCGCGAAATACCCCAACTGGGTGACCTGCGCCTGGCCCCTGGACTACCCCGCCATTCTGGAGTACCAGTGGAACGAGGAGCTCATCCCCTACTGGAAGATGGCCACCGCCGAAGCCGCAAAGTACGGCGTCACCAGGATCGCCCTGGAGCTTCACCCCGGCTTCTGCGTCTACAACACCGCCACCCTGTTGCGCCTGCGGGAGGCCGTCGGCCCCGCCATCGGCGCCAACTTCGATCCCAGCCACCTGTTCTGGCAGGGCATCAAGCCCTCCGAGGCCATCAAGGCTCTCAAAGGCGCCATCTACCACTTCCACGCCAAGGACACCAAGATTGATGAGCGCAACACCGACCTCAACGGCGTGCTGGACACCGGCAGCCTCGGCGGACTGGAGGATCGCTCCTGGCTGTTCCGCACCACAGGCTGGGGCCACAACCCCGCCGAGTGGCGCGAGATCATCACAGCCCTCAAGCTGGTCGGCTACGACGGCGTCATCAGCATCGAGCACGAGGACGCCTTCATGTCCATCGAGGAGGGCCTCAAAAAAGGCATCGAGTTCCTCAAGGACACCATCATCTACGAGAACCCCGCCGACATCTGGTGGAACTAGCCAAAGGATAGCATCTCCGAAATCTCATAAGAAAAGGGATAGGACACTATGGACAACAGTAAACTTGGCGTGGCAATCGTCGGCTACGGCGGTATGGGAAAATGGCACACCAAAACCATTGCAAAGATCGATGAAGCCGAGCTCATCGGCATCTACGACATCGACCCCGCCCGGGGTCTGGAAGCCCAGGAGAACGGCATCCGCGCCTTCAGCTCCCTGGAGGAGCTGCTGGACACCCCCGGCATCGACGTCGTGACCGTTGCCATCCCCAACGACTGCCACCTTTCCACTGCCTGCCAGATCATGGACAGGGGCATCGGCGTGGTTGTGGAGAAGCCCGTGGCGCTCTCCAGCGCCGAAGTGGAGGAGCTGATGCGCTGCTCCAAAAAGAACGGCGTGCTCTTCACCGTCCACCAGAACCGCCGCTGGGATGAGGACTATCTGGTCACCAAAAAGCTCTACGACGAGAACACCCTCGGCCCCATCTTCAACATCGAGAGCCGTGTGCACGGTTCCCGGGGCATCCCCGGTGACTGGCGCAACCGCAAGGCCCAGGGCGGCGGCATGGTGCTTGACTGGGGCGTGCACCTGCTGGATCAGATGGATCAAATGATGGGCGACCGTAAGCTGATCTCGGTCTGCGCGCAGCTCTCCAATGTCACCAACGAGGAGGTCGACGACGGCTTCCGTGCCATCTTCCTCTACGAGAGCGGTCTCAACTACCTGGTGGAGGTGGGCACAAGCAACTTCATCAACCTGCCCCGCTGGTATGTCCAGGGCGAAAACGGCAGCGCCGTCGTCCAGGACTGGGAGCGCAACGGTGAAATCGTCATGGTGTCCGACTGGGAGAGGCGGGATGCTGTCCCCGTGGTGACCGCCGCCGGTCTCACCAAGACCATGGCCCCCCGCACCGAGGAGACCATCGAGCGCTTCCCCCTCCCCGACCTCTCCGCCGACATCCGGGATTACTACCAGAACATCCGCGCCGTCATCAAGGATGGCGCAGAGCCTATCGTCAAGCAGGAGGAAGTCCTGCGAGTCATGAAGATCATGGAGGCCATCTTCCGCTCTGCGGAGGAGAATCAGGTCGTCAAATTCTAAATACGCGGAAAGGGCGCCCCTGCAAATTGTGGGGGCGCCCTTTTTTGTATTTGCATCTGTGTGGTATACTATAAACAAAACTTTATGTGGAGGAACAGCGAATGGCAAACCAGAAATCCGAGAAAATCAAGCTGTTTCAAGACTTCATAGACCAAACTGGCGGCACCTACATCTTTGACGGCGAAAGCTCGGTCAACGGCTTTGGGCTGCTCTTTGACGCGATTCAGGACATGGGGCTCAATCCGATGGTGACAGCTGACCTTCGGAAGGGCATGTTCTCCCTTTTCAACATCGAAATCATCAATAGGCCCGATCTGGAAAACAGCCGCTTTATCCTGGCCCCCAACCATGTCAGCGACCTGGACGCGCTGATACTTGGCCTGCTCTCCCCCAATATCCGGATTGTGGCAAAGACCGATTGGGCCAACAACGGCAAGCTGCGGCAGTTTATGGATCTCCACTACGATCTGTACGGCCTGGATCGCACCTCCTTGCAGAGCCTGCGCCGCCTGCTGGCGGATTCCGTCCACTACTTCAACGACAACGACGGCAGCCGGCACTTCCTGGTGTTCAGCCAGGGGACTATCTCCGACTTCAACAATAACAGCCCGGAAAGAATCTCCACCATCGCGAAAAAGCTGTCCGACCGCACAGGTGTCCCCATCATCAACATGTTTATCGAGCAGGCATCACTCACCCAGCCCACCAGGATTGTCTTTGACAAACCCATGGAACTGTCGCCGAAGGATGATTTCCCCACGGCCTGGCTGGAACGGGAGCTGGCCCTGCAAAATTCTTTGGAGCCACCCGCCAGACGGCCCACCCTCTCCCACAAACATGCGAACAACAACAAGCCGGGCGATCCATTTTTCTAAAGAAAAAACAGAGAGGGAGACTTTTGTCTCCCTCTCTGTTTTTATGCAATCATTGGTCAGGCGACGGTATATCCGCCCTCCCGCAGGGCCTCCACCGCATCGCGGTACTGCCCGTCCTTCACGAAGATGTAGTCAGTGTTGTAGGTGGATACTACGAAAACGCTGACGCCCTTTTCGGCCAGCAGCCCGGAAATCCCTGCGATGACGCCGATCATCCCGAAGTCCAGCTCGCCGCAGATTTTCAGCCCCCTCCATCCTGTTTCCAGCGCGAGGGTATCGGAGGGAACGGCGTCGGCCTCACACAGCAGGGAGAGCTCCTCCGCCGTCTTGGAGAGAAACACCAGCTCCCTGCTGAAATCCACCTCTTCCAGAGAGGGGAGCTTGCAGACGACAAACTCGCCATTCAGGCTCTGCAACTTCATAAACTAAACCCTCTCGATGCCGATGGCGACGTCCTCGCCGTTCACGTCCCACTCCTTCACGTAGCCGGTTGGCTCGCCCGGTTCCAGCTCCACCGCGAGCACCTCTCCCATGATGAAGTCCCGGTTCCGCTCGACCACTGCGACAGCGTAGTCTCCGCCCTTGTAGCGAACCTTGATGCGGTCTGTGACCTCGGCCCCGGAGTCCTTGCGCATGGTCTGGAGCTTGCTGATCATCTCCCGCACAAAGCCCTCTTCCCGCAGCTCCTCGGTGATGTGGGTGTCCAGCACCACGGTGCGGCCCCGCTCGCTGACGGCGTAGGTGCCATCCCGCTGCTGGGTATCGATGAGAAGATCCTCCGTTTCCAGCTCCACAGTGCCAGAGGAAAGATTCAGGGGGAGCTTGCCTGTCTCGTCCAGCTCCTTCTTGGCAGCGGTGCCGTCCAGCTTGGTCAGCGCCTCCCGGATGTCGTTCAGCTGCTTGCCGAACTTGGGCCCCACCGTCTTGAGGTTGGGCTTGAAGGTATAGTCCACGAACTTGCCTGTGTCCTCGGCGTACTCCACCTTTTTGACGTTGAGCTCCTCCATCACGATGCGTAGGTAGTCCTCGCCCAGCTCACGCTCGCTCTGCACATACAGGGCGGGCAGGGGCTGGCGGTTCTTGACCGCAGCGCCGTTGCGGGCGGCACGGCCAAGGTAGACCACCTCCATCACCTCGTCCATGTCGGCTTCCAGCGCCGGATCAATCAGCGACGGGAATGACACCGGGAAAGAGGCGAGGTGGATGCTCTCGGGGGCATCCTTGTCCACGCTGCGCACCACGTTCTGGTAGATTTCCTCCGTGACAAAGGGCACCATGGGGGCAGCCACCTTGGACACGGTCTCCAGGCAGGTGTAGAGGGTCATAAATGCATTGATGCTGTCCTGGTCGGCCTCGTCCTTCCAGAAGCGCTCACGGCTGCGGCGGACATACCAGTTGCTCAGCACATCCACAAAATCCTGGACGCGCCTTGCAGCCTCGGGCAGGCGGTAGTTCGCCATGTCGTCGTCCACGTCCGTCACCATGTGGTTCAGTTTGGAGAGCACCCAGCGATCCATGACCGACAGGCTGTCCACATCCAGCTTGTGCTGGGTGGGGTCAAATTGGTAGATTTCGGCGTAGAGGATGTAGAAGGCGTAGGTGTTGTACAGCGTGCCCAAAAAGCGGCGCTGGCCGTCGGTGACCGCCTTGTCGTAGAACTTGTTGGGCAGCCAGGGGGCGGAGTTTGCGAGGAAGTACCAGCGGATGGGGTCTGCGCCGTACTTTGCCAGGGCATCCGCCGGGCTGATGGCGTTGCCCTTGGATTTCGACATCTTCTGGCCAAACTCATCCTGCACGTGGCCCAACACTATGACGTTCTTGAAGGGAGCCTTGTTAAACAGCAGGGTGGAGATCGCCAGCAGGGAGTAGAACCAGCCCCGTGTCTGATCCACCGCCTCGCTGATGAAGTCGGCGGGGAACTGGGCCTCGAACAGCTCCTTGTTCTCAAAGGGGTAGTGGTGCTGTGCGAAGGGCATGGCGCCGGAGTCGAACCAGCAGTCGATGACCTCGGGGGTGCGTTTCATCTCCTTCCCGCACTCCGAACAGGGGAAGGTGACCTCATCGATGTAGGGCCTGTGCAGCTCGATGTCGGCGGGACAGTCAGGAGCAAGCTCCCGCAACTCCGCAATGCTGCCAACCGCGTGACGATGGCCCTCCGGGCACTGCCAGATATTCAGGGGGGTGCCCCAGTAGCGGTCGCGGCTCACAGCCCAGTCCTGCATGTTTTCCAGCCAGTCGCCGAAGCGGCCGGTGCCCATGCTCTCGGGAATCCAGTTGATGGTCTTATTGTTGGCGATCATCTCGTCCTTCACAGCCGTCATACGGATGAACCAGCCCTGGCGGGCGTAGTAGATCAGAGGGGTTCCGCAGCGCCAGCAATGGGGGTAGCTGTGCTCAAACTTGGGCGCTGCCAGCAGCAGGCCCCGCTGTTTGAGGTCGTCCAGGATCAATGGATCGGCATCCTTGACGAACACGCCGGGCCAGGCGGTTTCCGGCTTCATCTGGCCTTTTTCGTCCACCAGCTGCACAAAGGGGAGATTGTACTCGCTGCCCACCTTGGAGTCATCCTCACCAAAGGCGGGGGCGATGTGCACGACCCCGGTGCCGTCGGAGAGAGTGACAAAGTCGGCGCAGGTGACAAACCAGCACTTTTCGGTTGGCTCTGTGAAGCGGTAGAGGGGCTCGTACTCCCGGTATTCCAGGCTCTTGCCGGGGAAGGTATCGAGAACGGTGTAGCTTCCCTCCCCGAGCACTGCGTCCAGCAGAGCCTCGGCCATGTAGAGGGTCTCGTCGTTATACTTCACCTTGGCGTAGGTCTCCTTGGGGTTGACCGCCAGGGCAACGTTGGAGGGCAGCGTCCAGGGGGTGGTCGTCCACGCAAGGATGGAGGCGTCCTCGTCCTTCAGGCGAAAGCGCACAATGGCGGAGCGCTCCTTCACATCCTTGTAGCCCTGGGCCACCTCGTGACTGGAAAGGGGCGTGCCGCAGCGGGGGCAGTAGGGCATGATCTTGTAGCCCTTGTAGAGTAAATCCCGCTCGAAGATGGTCTTGAGAGCCCACCACTCGCTCTCGATAAAGTTGTTGTCGTAGGTGACATAGGGGTGCTCCATATCCGCCCAGAAGCCCACAGTGTCGGAGAACTCCTCCCACATGCCCTTGTACTTCCAGACGCTGGCCTTGCACTGGCCAATGAAGTCAGCCATGCCGTACTTCTCTATCTGCTCCTTGCCATCCAGGCCGAGCGCCTTTTCCACTTCAAGCTCCACCGGGAGGCCGTGGGTGTCCCAGCCCGCCTTGCGGGGGACGCTTTTGCCCTTCATGACCTGGTAGCGGGGCACGGTGTCCTTGATTACACGGGTGAGCACATGGCCGATGTGGGGCTCGCCGTTGGCGGTGGGGGGGCCGTCGTAAAAGACGTAGCTCTCCTTCCCGTCGTTGACGTGGAGGCTCTTTTCAAAGATTTTGTTGTCCTTCCAGAACTTGCGGATTTTTTCCTCTCTCTGGGGAAGGGTCAGGCCCTGTTCTACCTTCTTGTACATAAAAACAACCTTTCCTTTCACAACGGAGTGGCACTGGAAAACAAAAAAACTCCTCATCCCAATAACAGGACGAGAAGCTCGCTGTACCACCTATTACCTGCAAGCACACCTATGGACTTGCGCTCCCTGTAACGGGGGAAACCGGCGTCGCCTACTAGAGGGGTTCCAATGGAGCTCCCCTGTTCGGGCCGCGACTCGGGAGTGATTGTTCGGCTAAGGTCGGCACCGGGCTCTCACCATCCCCGGCTCGCTGCGGCTTTTCCCTTGGGCTTACTTGTCTCCGTCAAAGTCGTTCTTCTATTTTGCTGTATAGTATACCACTAAGCGGAGGGGAAATGCAAGGGGTCGACCACGCATCCCGCCATCCACTCAAATGTGTTAAGTATTATGACTGTTTTTCATGGCCGTATAGCTCAAGAAAAGACGTCCCGGGCAAGCCGACGCCTGCCCGGGATACTAATTTGTTATTTCTTCGTAAAAAAATCGATCACTGCAAAGATTCCTATCACCAGAACGTAAATGCCCACAAGAATGCTCAAAGTCAGTATGGTGAGCAACGGGTTAAAGAGGACAATGATCGCGAGAATGACGGTCAGGATGCCGACCACCAGTGAAACCCACCAGCGGGGATAACCCGTACCCTTCACCTGAATGCCCCACAGGATGCGCAAAATACCCGCAAGGAGGAACCAAATCGCGATGACGTAGGCAAAAGCCGCCCCGGCGGCGATGGTGCCGGAGAAAACCAGCAGCAGGCCTAAAATGATATCGAGGATTGCCGAAAGCAAAAGGCCTGCGGACAAGCCAAGCGATCCCCTGTTGCGAATATAAAAAACCAACATAATAATACCGCCGAGCAGGACGGCAAAGGACATCACCCAGACCAGCCCGGCCGCAAAGGTAAGGGGAAGCGTAAAGGAAACAATACCTGCCACGATCATCAGGATACCGGCGATCAACTCCAGCCAGCGGCTGGCGGATTTGCTCATAACAGTCAGTCCTTTCAAAATAAGTAAGACAAAGGGGAAAGGCGGCGGCATCTCAAAAAAAAGAAATCAAATGAACAGAACCGAAACCGCCTGTATCATCAACTTGTGTATTACCTGGTACACTTAGAGTATAATGCGCCTATACCCGCTTTTCAAGGGCTTTTCTCCTTCTTCCCAAAACCTGACAACAACAGCCGGATTTGTACAGTAAGCTGTTCACAATTTGCAACGAGAAAACAAAAAAAGCCGAATCCTTTGGGATTCGGCTTTTCTGTTGAATTATTTTGCGTAATCAACGACTCTATTTTCTCTTATACAATTAACTTTAATCTGTCCGGGATAGTCCAAATCCGCTTCGATCTTGTTGCAGATTTCCCGCGTGAGAATCACCATCTGGTCGTCGCTGACCAAGTCGGGGCGAATCATGACGCGGATTTCCCGTCCGGCCTGAATGGCGTAGGATTTCTCCACACCCTGGAAGGAATTGGTGATCTCCTCCAGCTTTTCCAGGCGCTTGATGTAGCTCTCGATGTTCTCCCTGCGCGCGCCGGGGCGGGCCGCTGAGATAGCGTCCGCCGCCTGTACCAGGCAGGCAGCCACGGTCTTGGGCTCCACGTCTCCGTGGTGGGCCTCCACCGCGTGAATCACATCGGGGCTCTCCTTGTGCTTTTTGAGCACATCCACGCCGATCTGCACGTGAGAGCCCTCGATCTTGTGGGTCAGGGCCTTGCCGATATCGTGGAGCAGTCCTGCGCGCTTGGCCAGGGTCACATTGTCCCCCAGCTCCGCGGCCATGACGCCCGCGATGTTGGCGACCTCAATGGAGTGGTCGAGCACGTTCTGGCCGTAGCTGGTGCGGTAGCGCATGCGGCCCAGCAGCTTGACCAGCTCGGGGTGAAGGCCGTGAACGCCTGTCTCGATGACGGCGCGCTCGCCGTCCTGCTTGATCTTGTGCTCCACCTCGCGGGTGGCCTTGTCCACCATCTCCTCGATGCGGGCGGGATGGATGCGGCCGTCCTGGATCAGCTTCTCCAGTGCAATGCGCGCGATCTCCCTCTTCACCGGGTCGTGGCTGGAAAGTGTGATGGCCTCGGGGGTGTCGTCGATAATCAGGTCAACGCCGGTGAGTGTCTCCAGCGCACGGATGTTGCGGCCCTCGCGGCCAATGATGCGGCCCTTCATCTCGTCTGTGGGCAACGGCACAACCGAAACCGTGATCTCCGCCACATGGTCGGATGCAACCCTCTGCACCGCCTGTGAGACAACCTCCCTTGCCATCTGGTCGGATTCATCCTTGATGGACGCCTCCAACGCCGTGATGCGCAGGGCCTTCTCGTGGGTCAACTCGGCCTCCAGGTTCTTGAGCAGGTATTCCTTGGCCTGGTCAGAGGTGTAGCCGGAAATTTTCTCCAGCATCTCAAACTGGTGGCGCTTGACAAGCTCGGCCTCTTCCAGGGTCTTTTCGGCGTCGGAGAGCTTGTTCTGGATGTCCTCTTCCTTCTTTTCCATCTTGTCGGTCTTTTTGTCCAGCGCTTCCTCCCGCTGCTGTGCGCGGCGTTCCATGCGCTGAACCTCACTGCGGCGCTCCTTGAGCTCCTTGTCGGCCTCGTTGCGGTCGCGGTGGATTTCGTCCTTTGCCTCCACCAGGGCTTCTCTCTTTTTACTCTCGGCTGTTTTAATTGCTTCGCTTATAATCCGCTTTGCTTCGTCTTCGGCGGAACCTAGTTCCGACTCTGCTACTTTTTTTCTATATTGAACGCCCAGTGAAAAGGCGATAGCAGCTCCAATTAGAAACGCGAGAATAGCGGCGATAATCAGCCACAAAATGCTTATTTCTGGCATAGCAAATTTACAACCTCCTTTACATATGTAATTGTCAAGGTACTTATACGGTATAAGCGCATAAATATACCTACACTTCGACATCCTCTATTTTATCCCGAATGTATAATGCTTGTCAAGCCAAAGATAGCGCAAAACGCCTGTACAAAACGCTACTTTCTACCGCCTTTTCAAATATGTCACGGCAAAGCCGATAGCTATGCCATATATTGTGGAAAATACAGGCGGAATACCCTTCATATTATTAAGAGGCCCCTTCTCCCACATGCGGGTCATAGCGGCATATGCTGCGCGCCGCAACACAAAACCGCACCGCCCGAAGTGGGCAGCGCGGCTTATCCTGCCTACGCAGGCGAAACCTCTTTGAGGATATCCTCTTTTCTGATATCCACCATCTTTTTCGCACATTCCAATGCCTCTGCATCGGGGTCTGTGAACGCCATGGTGGAGCTGCAAATACCGTCAAACTCCTTGCCCAGGATTGTCTTGCGCTTTCCCGGGCTGCAATCGCCGCCGCAGCTCGCGCAGAAGTTCACGTTGGCCCAGGCAAGCTCCCTGATACGCTCGTCCACGGGAGCATCCACCGCCTCGCGGCCGCTGTCCCCATCAGGCCAGAACGCCCATGTACCCGGTTCCTGGTCAGACCAGATCGTCCAGGGGCCGGGCTTTTCATCGGAACCGGTAATCAACAGAAAACACACGCATTTATCCTGATATTTGACCTCCCAGTAGCCCTCGGATTCCTCGAGTGGAATATCATTCGCCCTCAAATGAGCGACAAAGTCCAGTGCGTTCTTCTGCGCTTCATCCTTGAGCGTGTCGTGAATGACAGCTTCGATTTTATGTGCAGGCATTGCACTTCCTCCCCTTCCGGCAAAATCTGATCAGAGTATACCATAGAAGATACCGATACACCACAGCGTCCTTGACAAAATGAAACTTTGGTAGTATAGTTGGCGAAAAGTAAAGCGATGACAGGGAAGGGACTGCCACAGTTTCCGGCCAGAGAGGGCGAATCACCGGCTGAAAGTTCGCCTATGGAACAAAGCATTTCCCACCACCCTGGAGCGGACGCAAAAGCAAAGCATCCCTTTGCCCAAGCGCCACGGACTGGCCTCCGTTACAATGGCTGACTAATGAGATGAGGAGACAGTCTTTCCTCATAAATTGGGTGGAACCGTGAAGTTTTGAGACTTCGCCCCATGTGAGGGCGGGGTCTTTTTGTTTTCCCGCCAATCCGAAGAACGATTTATCATAAGGAGGAAACAGTCATGGCAATCAACATTACCTTGCGGGACGGCGTCATCAAAGAGTACGAGAGTGGCACCACTGTCGCGGAAATCGCTAAATCCCTGGGCGCGGGCCTCTACAAGGCCGCCTGCGCGGGCAGAATAGATGGAAAAGTGGTGGATTTGCGCACCCTCGTTACCCAGGACGCCCAGGTGGAAATCTGCACCTTCGACGACCCGGACGGCAAGCACGCCTTCTGGCACACCACCAGCCACATCCTGGCCCAGGCGGTAAGGCGGCTCTACCCCACCGCAAAGCTGGCCATCGGCCCCGCCATCGACAGCGGCTTCTACTACGATTTCGATGTGGAGACCCCCTTCACAAGGGAAGACCTGGACGCCATAGAGGCGGAGATGAAGAAGATCGCCAAGGAGAAGCTGGAAATCACATGCTTTGTTCTCCCCGCCGCTGAGGCCCTGGAGCTGATGGCGGACGAGCCCTACAAGCAGGAGCTCATCCGGGAACACGCCGAAAAGGGCGACGACATCAGCTTCTACAAGCAGGGCGAGTTTGTCGACCTCTGCGCTGGCCCCCACCTGCTCACCACCGAGCCGATCAAGGCAATCAAGCTGACCGCCGCCACAGGCGCCTACTGGCGGGGTGACCAGAGCAAGCCGATGCTCAGCCGCGTCTACGGCATCTCCTTCCCCAAGGCCGCCCAGCTGGAGGAGCACCTCGAGCGCATTGAGGAGGCCAAAAAACGCGACCACAACCGGGTCGGGCGCGAACTGGAATACTTCACAACCTCCGAGCTCATCGGCCAGGGCCTGCCTCTCCTGATGCCTAACGGCGCCAAGGTAATCCAGCTGCTCTCCCGCTGGGTGGAGGACGAGGACGAGAAGCGCGGCTACCAGCTGACCAAGACCCCCTACATGGCCAAGAGCGACCTCTACAAGGTTTCCGGCCACTGGGATCACTACCGGGACGGCATGTTCGTCATCGGCGACCCAGGCAAGGACAGGGAGGTTCTGGCCCTCCGGCCCATGACCTGCCCCTTCCAATATCAAATTTATCTCTCCCGCAAACGCAGCTACCGGGAGCTTCCCGTCCGCTACAGCGAGACCTCCACTCTCTTCCGCAACGAGGATTCCGGCGAGATGCACGGCCTCATTCGCGTGCGGCAGTTCACCCTGGCGGATGGCCACATCATCGCCCGGCCCGACCAGGTGGAGGATGAGTTCAAGGACTGTCTGGCGGAATCCGTCTACATCCTGCGCACCCTCGGCCTGCTGGAGGACGTCACCTACCGCTTCAGCAAGTGGGATCCCAACAACCGGGAGAAGTACGAGGGCACCCCCGAGCAGTGGGAGGAGACCCAGGAGGTTATGCGCCGCATCCTCGACCATTTGGGCCTTGACTACGTGGAGGCCGAGGGCGAGGCTGCCTTCTACGGCCCCAAGCTGGACATCCAGATTAAGAATGTCCACGGCAAGGAAGACACCCTTATCACCATCCAGATCGACATGCTGGTGGCCCAGAAATATGGAATGTACTACACCGATACCGACGGGCAGGAGAAAATCCCCTCCATCATCCACCGCTCCTCCATCGGCTGCTACGAGCGCACCCTGGCCCTGTTGCTGGAGAAGTTCGCGGGCGCAATGCCCGCCTGGCTGGCCCCCCTCCAGGTGCTGGTTCTGCCCATCGGCGACAGGCAGAACGACTACGCGGGCGAGGTGCTGGAGAAGCTCCAGGCCGCGGGCGTCCGTGCCGAGATGGACACGCGCAACGAGAAGATCGGCTACAAAATCCGGGAGGGCCAGCTGAAAAAGATTCCCTACATGCTGGTCATCGGCGACCGTGAGGTGGAGAATGGCGAAATCGCCGTCCGCTCCCGGAAGGACGGCGACAAAGGTTCGGTCAAGCTGGCTGATTTCCTCGCCGGACTGCTGGAGGAGATCAACACCAAGGCCATTGATTAGTCAATCGCAACAATCCATCCGTGAATTGTGACAAATATTCGACTTTTTCATCACAACAGGTCAATATCCGGCGAAAAAGAAAGACTCTGCGATCCTATTCGAGGAGAACCGGAATTTTCGCCGGATATTCTCATTTTTATATGATTTTGACATTTTCGCTCGGCACTCCATTGTGCTAAAGTGTATTTCATTCAAACACACATGTATTCACGGGAAGGAATGACCATTGGTATGTCGCAGTATTACCTGGTAAAGGAATCCGTCCTCCCCGAGGTTTTCCTCAAGGTGGTGGAGGCCAAGCGCCTGGTGGCCCGGGGACAGGCCGCCAGCTACTCCGAGGCTGCCCGGATGGTGGGCATCTCCCGCAGCGCCTTCTACAAATACAAGGATGCCGTGCACCTCTACGAGGAGGATGCCTCCCGGCGGGTGGCCACCCTCTACGCAGAGCTGGTAGACGAGGCCGGCGTGCTCTCCTCGCTGCTCACAGCACTTGGCAGGCACAGGGCAAACATCATCACCATCAACCAAAACATCCCGGTGGACGGCGTCGCGCCGGTGTCGGTATCCATGCACCTGGACAGCGCCTCCCTCCCCGTCGAGGAACTGCTGCAGGAGCTAAAGAGCCTCTACGGCGTGGTCACATTAAAATTGTTGTCCGCGGGATAATCCTAATCTCAACTAAAAAGGGAAATCAATATTCAGTCACGCTTGGGAAGGATGAAGCCAAAATGGTTAAAATAGCGGTTATGGGCCACGGCGTGGTGGGCTCCGGCGTGGTGGAGGTGCTCCACAAAAACGCTGCGAGCATCGCCAAAAAGGCCGGCCAGGAGCTGGAGGTCTCCCGCATTCTCGACCTGCGGGAATTCCCCGAACTCCCCTACGCCGGGCTGTTCACCAAGGAGTTTCAGGAGATTCTGGACGATGCGGAAATTCAGGTAGTGGCCGAGGTCATGGGGGGCATTCACCCCGCCTACGACTTTGTGAAGCAGTGCCTGGAAGTGGGCAAGAGCGTGGTCACATCCAACAAGGAGCTGGTCGCAGCCAGGGGCGCAGAGCTGCTGGCCACCGCCGCCGCAAACAACGTCAACTTCCTGTTCGAGGCCAGCGTGGGCGGGGGCATCCCCATCATCCGCCCCCTGCACCAGTGCCTTGCCGCCAACGAGATCGATGAGATCGCAGGCATCCTCAACGGCACCACCAACTTCATCCTCACCAAGATGATCCGGGAGAGCATGTCCTTCGAGGATGCGCTCACCATCGCCCAGGAGCTGGGCTACGCCGAAAAAGACCCCACGGCCGACGTGGAGGGCCACGACAGCTGCCGTAAAATCTGCATCCTGGCCTCCCTGGCCTTCGGCAGCCACGTCTACCCCGACAACGTCCACACCGAGGGCATCACCAAAATTTCCCTAGAGGATGTGCGCTACGCCGAGGACGCCGACTGCGTCATCAAGCTGATCGGCCATGCGAAGCGCCTCTCCGACGACAGCTTCTACCTGCTGGTCTCCCCCGCTCTGCTGCCGAAAGAGAGCCAGCTTGCGGGCATCGACGATGTCTTCAACGGCATCCTGGTCAAGGGCGACGCCACCGGCGAGGTGGTCTTCTATGGCCGGGGCGCGGGCAAGCTGCCCACCGCCTCCGCCGTGGTGGGGGATATCATCGACTGCGTCAAGGCGAACGGCACCATCGGGAGCCTTCATTGGACGGACAGCACCGAGAACAACGTGGCGGATTACCTCTCACAGCCCACCCGCCTCTACGTGCGCTGCACGGGCTCCGAGAGCGGGGCCAGGGCCCTGGCCGACATCGGCTCCCGGATGGGCACCGTCACCATGCTCTCCCGCAAGGGGCAGCCGGAAAACGAGTTCGCCTTCCTCACCGGGGAAGAGGAGGAGGGTGCACTGCGCCAAAAGCTCCGCAGCCTGGAGGAAAAAGGCGTCAAGGTGCTCTCTGTCATCAGAATGTTGGATTTGTAGGAGAGCATACACATGGTAAAAATCCGCATTCCCGCCACCAGTGCCAATATTGGCTCCGGCTTCGACGCCCTGGGCGTGGCGGTTGACCTTTACAACTTCATCTACATGGAGGAGTCCGACCGCCTCACCATCCACTCCCACGACGGGGTGGAGGTTCCCCTGGGGGAGGACAACCTCATCTGGCAGACGGTAAGCGGCCTCTACCAGCGCTGCGGCCGCAGCCTACCGGGGCTGCACATTGAGCAGATCAGCCATATCCCCTTCGCAAGGGGCCTCGGCAGCAGCTCCGCCTGCATCGTCGGCGGACTGCTGGGCGCGAACGAGCTGATGGGCAATCCCCTCTCCCTGGACGAGTTGGTCAATCTGGCAGCCGTGCTGGAGGGCCACCCCGACAACTCCACCCCCGCGCTGCTGGGCGGCCTGGTCACTGCCGTGCTGGAGGGGGAGAAGGTCTGGTACGTGAAGCAGGAAATCCACTCCGAGCTGCGCTTCTGGGTGGTCATCCCCGACTTTGAGCTGAAAACCAGCGTCGCCAGAAATGCCCTGCCGGTTGAGGTCTCCCACACCGATGCCCGCTACAACCTGGCCCGCTCCGCCCTGATGGCCGTCTCCCTCTACAGCGGCAAGTACGAGAACCTGCGCGCGGCCGCGGACGACCGGCTCCACCAGCCCTACCGCCTGGCCCACATCCCCCACGCCGCCCAGGTGATGGATATGCTGTACCAAAACGGGGCCTACGCGGCCTATATCAGCGGCGCGGGCTCCTCCCTCATGTCCATCGTCAACGACCGGGTGCTGGATTTCGAGCAGAAAACCCGGGACGCCCTGGACGAAATGGGCCTCACCGGCTGGGAGCTGCGAATGCTGAACATCGACAACAACGGCGCCATGACAATGATCGATTGAGCAACAATAACTAATTTATTCTCACGAAACACACTTTCAAACCCTGTGAAACCGAGCGATGCTATTCTCAGAATCAAATGGAAAACGCTGTGAAAAGACGTTTGATTCCAAAGAGAACGCGTCCTGAGCGACAGTTGAACAGCTGATCTGAACGGTGTTTCGTGTTGGGAAAGGATGATCGAGCAAATGAGCCTGGTAGTGCAGAAGTTCGGCGGCAGCTCCGTGCGGGATGCCGAGCGCCTCCAGAACGTGGCAAACATCGTCACCGGGGAGTACGAAAAGGGCAACGACGTCATCGTCGTCGTCTCCGCCCAGGGCGACACCACCGACGACCTGATCGACAAGGCGAAGGAGATCAACCCCGACGCCTCCCTTCGGGACATGGATTTCCTCCTCTCCACCGGCGAGCAGATCAGTGCGGCCCTCCTCTGCATGACCATCAAGAAGATGGGCTTCCAGGCCGTGCCCCTCACTGGCTGGCAGGCGGGCTTTCTCACCACCTCCAGCTACGGCAAGGCCCGTATCCGCCGCATCCACACCGAGCGGCTGGAGCAGGAGCTGGACAAGAAGAACATCGTGGTCGTGACAGGATTTCAGGGCCTCAACCGCTTTGACGAAATCACGACCCTGGGCCGGGGCGGCTCGGACACCAGCGCGGTTGCCATCGCCGCCGCCCTCCACGCCGACAAGTGCCAGATTTTCACCGATGTGGATGGCGTCTACACCGCCGATCCCCGCCTTGTCCCCACCGCAAAGAAGCTCCAGAACATCTCCTACGACGAAATGCTGGAGCTCGCCACCCTAGGGGCGCAGGTGCTGCACAACCGCTCGGTGGAGATGGCCAAGAAGTACAACATCACCCTGGAAGTTCTGTCCAGTCTGGAAAATAAACCCGGCACCATTGTGAAGGAGGTCTCCAAAGTGGAAAAAATGCTCATCAAAGGGGTCGCGAAGGACGACAATATCGCCCGCATCTCAATCATCGGCCTGCCCGACCAGCCGGGTATCGCCTTCAAAGTCTTCTCCCTCATGGCAAATCTCAAGGTAAACGTGGATATCATCCTTCAATCGGTTGGCCGCGATGGCACCAAGGACATCACCTTCACCGTTGCACGGGATGAGGTCGACGCGGTGGTGAAGGCCCTGGAAGAGGAGCGGGAGCGCCTGCGGATCAAGGAGATCGACTGGTCTACCGACGTGTCCAAGGTTTCCATCGTCGGCGCGGGCATGGAGAGCAACCCCGGCGTGGCCGCCAAGATGTTCGAGGCCCTGGCCGACGCCCACATCAACATCCATATGATCTCCACCAGCGAGATCAAAATCTCCGTCCTCATCGACAAGGAGTTCTCCAAAAAAGCGGTTGTGGCCGTCCACGACGCCTTCGATATCAACGATAAATAAGCAAGAAGAAGCTCCCCTTTTTGAGGGGAGCTTCTTTTTTACTTCTCGTACTTTTCGTATTTGTGCTGCTCCCGGTCGAAGTATTCCCCCTCGAACAAACCGATGAGGGTGGTGTCAACGCGCAGAGCACCCTCATTTTCACTCTTTACCGCAGAGGTCGGCACGCTGTAGCGGTAGGGGCTCCAGGCCCGGTAGCCGCAGGAATTGCCGTTCACCAGCAGCTCGGCGCTGTCCTGGAACCAGACGTCCTCCACCGCGATGAGGCTGTCTCGCCCCGCGAGTAGAGCATCCACCGTCTTGGAGTAGGTGACCGTTCCGGCATAAAAGGGGATTCCGGCAGCCAACGTATCCTTGATCGGCCCTCTCCCCTGCCATTCTTTCAGCGCCCAGCGCTCGGAACCCTTCTCCACCCCGAAGCCACCCATCAGGTAGAGGGGATTGCGGATACCGCCGTAGGAGAGCTCGCTGGAGACGTGCAGCTCCATGCGGTTTTCCCCCGCCTTCAGCAGGCCGGTCACCTCCACCGCCAGGTTGGTGGGAAGGTAGAACTCCCTCTGCCCGAACTGCTTCTCCGCGATGGCCGCGCCGTTGATTTCCAGCGTCCAGTCCCCCAGCAGGGTGCCGGGCTCCATCACCAGCCAGACCGGCCCGGCGGCGGGCTCCCAGTCAAAAGCGAAACGATACGCGGCGGCAAGGCCGGAGAAGTCCAGCTCCTTGGGGCAGCCGAACCACTTCTTCTGCTGCACGGGCAGGGCAAGACCCGCCGCCTCCATCTGATCAATAAAAGGGAAGCTGTCCACCGTCGCCTGCTGGCCGTCGGGCAGCTCCATCTCCCACAGGGCGACCCGCAGGGCATTGGGGCTGTCCAGCTTGATGTTCCACTCCCCGTCCAGGGGGAGGACATAGTCCGCCTTGGGGTTGGCGACTGCCTCCCCGCCCCGCAGAATGCGGGATTCCAGGGGAGCGAGCTCGAGAGGCTGACTCTCCCCCTTCATAGTCAAGATAAGGGAACGGGGCGCATCGGCCAGATTTGCCACGAACAGCAGCGGCGTGCCGTCCGGAGAGGTGGCCTGAATACTTGCTAAATCCTCAAAACTCTTGCCGTCGGCGGGATCAATCCGCCAGGCGGGGGGCAGCTCCTCCCGCAGGAATGCGGCCAGCGAGGCCGCGTCGGGGGCAAGGCGGCAGCCGTCTTTCTGTGCTGAGAGAGGCTTTCCGGCAAGATAGGCTTTCCCCGTCTCCTCCGGCTCCACGCCGAACAGCTCGCGGAATAATGCAGAGGCGTCTCCATTGTCGATCTGCTCAAAAGGCAGGCTGCCCATGGCCGCGATTCTGCCCCCCTGCTCCGCATATTCCCGCAGAACAGGCAGTGTAAGCGCCTCCAGGTTGACCATGGGAGGCAGCGCCAATGTAGTAAATGCCTCGCCGTTCACCACAATTGCGATCACCCCGTCCAGCCGCTCCACTTTCGCCTCCGCAAAAAGCTGGGGGTCTATGATGTAGTAGTCCACCTGCGCCTCAAGCAGGGCGGTCTGCATGGCGGCGAAGTCCTCGGACAGCTTTGCGTTCCGCTCCGGCTGGCCCGTCCAGGTGGAGGTGGCGGGATCCAGCACCAGCAGCGGCACCCGGCGCTCGTTGTTTTGCAGGAAGTTCCCCAGCGCTTCCGCGTAGGCCTCCAGCTCCCGCATGTGCTTCCACCAGGGCATCTGGTAGAAGCCGGAGGGGGGCGCGTCGTGCTTTTTGAGGGCGTCGGTGCTGAAGAAAAAGCCGTGCACCACAAACCAGTCCACCCCGGCGGCGGCCAGCCAGTCGAAAATCCACTTCATATCCTGGAGGGTCATCCCCCAGCCGATGCTGTGGAAGGCCTCGCAGAGCACTGCGGGCTTGCCGTAAAAGTGGGCCGCCGAGGAGGCAATCTTGCCGTTGCCGCGGTAGCGGGGCTCGATCATCTTTGCCTTGCTGCCCACCTTCTGGTGCCCGGCGTCGATGCCGCCAATGTGCATAAACCGCAGCTGGCTGCTGCGCAGGATGGGCTTCTCCCCGATGTAGAGCAGGCCGTTCTCCTCGCACCAGTCGTAAATCTGCCTGTCGTAACTCTGGATAAAGCCCTCGGTGGCGCTGTCCCAAAAGGCGTAGCGCAGGGCGGCGTTGTCCTCATCTTCCGCGAAGAGGCGTGGGAGGCTGTCCACCAGGTCGATGCCGTGGTGCTCCCGCACCAGTCCCGGCAGCAGGGGCGACCAGGGCTGTCCCGGCGGAAAGGGTGTGGTCTCGTCGGTGAACACGCCCTTGATTGTCACCCCGAATTCAGAAGCGAAACGTTTCCGGTAGAGCTCGTGGGTGGTGTCCAGGTAGTAGCGTACAGCAGCGGGGTTCAGTGGATCGATGAAGTACTCGAAGTATTTGAAGTGCTCCATCACGCACTCCACAAAGAGGTGGATTTTGTACTCCCCATCCGCCGGGGCCGTCCAGTAGAGGTACTGGGAGGCGTCGCCGGTGAAGAAGCGCTTGCTGTTGTACTTGGTCAGGCCGCTGAACTGGAAAACCTCCTGGGTGTAGCCGGTGCCGATGTGGCCCTCCAGTGGGATAAAGTCGTTCCAGTCGCAGACGCCGTTCCGCACCCGGTAGGCGCGTGCCAGCACCACCTTGCCCCAGGGGGCGTGGAGCTTCACGGTCTCGCCGGGCTTCGCGGTGTGCTCCACCCTCTGGAGCTCCACGCAGCGGTACTCGGGGTGATCCAGCATGACCTTGCCGCCGCTGGTGCCGCTGGGATAGGGATATTCGTCGTAGAGCCAGACCTCCATCCCCCGGGCCTTGGCGGCCTCCACCGCCACCTCTACCCGGTCGAAGAAAGCCTCGGAGAGATAGGGCACCTCCATGCCCTGCCGGGGATGGATAAGAAAGCCGGGAATGCCTTGGCTGTGCATCTCGCCGATCTGCCGGACAATTTCATCGCTGTTCATGTCGCCGTTCCAGAACCAAAAGGGCTGAATGCCGCGCTGAAGCTTCATATCGTCGCCATCCTTTTATTTGTTTTCCTCATTTGAAAAGAGCTTGCGCTGGCCGCTGGGCTTGTCTGCCAGCAGCTCCACCGCGGCCTCCCGGTCTTCGACAGTGCGGATTCGATCCCGCAGCCGTTCCGACAGCTTCTCCCGCACAAGCCGGTGGGACTGCTGCCCGGCCAGGTTGTCCAGCTCCCAGGGGTCGTTTTCCAGGTCGTAGAGGAAGGCCTCCTGATAGACATCGGCAAAGGCGTCGCCCACGGGGTCTTTGTCCGGCGCGCCCACTCCGAACTTCCACTTGTGGGTGCGCACCGCGCGGCCCACCTCCGCCTCGCTGATCTGGATGAATGTGTCGTCCGGCCACTCCTCCGACTGCCGGTTAAGGACGGGCATCACGGAGTTGCCCTCCATATCTGCGGGTACCGGGATGCCGCAGGCGTCCAGCAGGGTGGGGGCGATATCAACAAGGCTCATCAGTTCTCGCCTGCGGCCCCCGCTGCGGAAGGGCCCTCCCGCCAGCGCCATGGGGATGTGGATGGAGCTCTCATGGCAGGAGCGCTTGTACTCTGCATTGCGGGTCTTGAAGTGGCAGCCGTGGTCGGCCGTGAACAGGATAATCGTATCCTCGGCGAGACCCAGGCTCTCCAGCGCGTCCTGGATGCGCCCCAGGGCCATATCCAGCCTGCGCACCATGCCGTAGTACCCCGGCAGGTGCTGGGGGCTTGTCCCCTGTAGCGCCGCCAGGTCGGGCGGGGTGTAGGGGGATGTGACGGGCTGCTCGGTGTGGGGGGCGGGGAAGTTGTCCCAGCAGTTCTGGAAGTGGGGCTCCAGGAAGGAGAGAAAGAGAAAGAAGGGATTGTCCTTCCGGTCGTCGATGTAGCGGATCGCCGCGTCGGTGAGGGCGTCCACCCGGTAGCCGGGCAGCTTGACCTCTTCATTGTCGTTGCCGTAGACCACGGTGTTGTAGGGCTGGGAGGACTCCTCCAGCGCGTTGGCCCCCAGCCAATACTGGTAGCCGCCCCGCTCCTCTTCGGCGACGGCGAGCCGCCCGGAGGCCAGGTGCCACTTGCCGATGTAGCCGGTGTGGTAGCCCGCCTCGCCAAAATAGTGGGCCATGGTCTTTTCGCTCCTGGGCAGGGGGATGCCGTTGCGGTAGGTGCCCAGGGTTGTTGCGTACTTTCCGGTTTGCAGCACGGCCCGGGCGGGGCCGCAGACCGGCTGGGGGGTCATGGCGTGCTCAAAGCAGGTACCGCCCGCCGCCATGCGGTCAAAGGCGGGGGTGAGGCCACAGGGGTTGCCGTAGGCCCCCATGGTGTCCCACCGCTGCTGGTCGGTGAAGAATACTACGACATTGGGCTGTTTCATGCGCTTGTCCTCCCGCTATTTTGTCAGAGATTCATCCATATCTATACCCGGCAAAGACTCAAAACCCTCGGGAATCTCCGCCAGGTAGATATTGCAGTAACCTGTGCTGGTGCTATTATACACCACAGCCTTGCCGTTGCGAAGCATTCTCGGGTGGGGGTGGTGGGCACCCCAGAAGAAGTCGCCGTCGTGCATGCAGATGATGCGGGGGCCCTCGAATACTTCCCCGTTATACTTGTAGCCCTTGATGCTCTTGCCGGAGTCGCAGACCACGTAGTCAAAGCCCACGGAGTGCACGTGGTCGGGGGTGGGCATTGGCGCCCCGCAAGAGGCCTCCACCTCCCCCGTGCCGTCGTAGTGCTGAAAGCCGAAGAAGGACTCCTCCTTTTGCTCCGCGCCGCTGTTGCCTGTGTGGACTTGGTAGCCCACATGGAGGCCGTCCTCGAACCAATACTCGTGGCCCACCATTTCGCCCTCTGTGCGGCGCTCCCGCAGCTTGACGGCCTTTCCGGTGTCGGTGTCCAGCACCCAGATGCGGTGATCCACCAGGTGCCAGGGGCCCTCGTGGCAGAAGGTGAGCAGGTTGCCCTGTGTCGGAGAGGGGTTTACATGCCCCACCCAGCAGTTCTCCCGCCAGATTTCCTCCGTCTTTCCCGTCTCCGCGTCGATGCGTACAATGCGGCAGTCGGGCTTCGCCCGGAAGATTTCCTCCATGCCGATGTACCCGGCGGCAAGATTGGCGTTGATCCTGCTGGAGAGATCCTCGGACAGCCCCGCCACCAGATATTTTCCGTCGCCTGTGGGGCGGGCGCCGCCAAAGTGGTAGCCCTGGGGTGGAGTATAGAGGGGGCGGGTCTCCAGTGTCTCCAAATGCAGGGCATAGACCGTGCTCCCCTGCTGGTAGTACACCTCGCCCCGCTGATGGTTCACAGCAAGCGGGCTGGAGAGGTCGGCCCCGTCCTCGGGCATGTCGGTGAGGCGGCTGATCTCACCGCTCTCCAGCTCGATGCTGAAGATATTCCGCACGTTTCTCCGGTCGGAGAGGAACAGCATCCGGCGGTCGCCGTCATACCAGCCGTCGTCTGTGAAGTAGGGGTGGGTGCTGTGCCCCTTGTAGTCGGTGAGCCTGTGGACAGTCGCGCCGCTGATCCGGTCGGTGAAGGTGACTCGCTCGGAAGGGTAGATTTCAAAAGGTTGCATATCGGCCTCCATTGAAATAAAGGTGAAAATCTGATAGAATCTCTTTTGCGTAACTATACAATCTGCACAGTGAAACCCAGGTTTCACTACAAGGAATGGTGCAAACTTGAAAATAAGACGGGCGTTTTCTTACCAAAACCGCATATACGCCAGCATATTGCTGATTTCCCTGCTCCCCCTGGCCATCCTGGGGGTGTTTGCCTATGCCACCTATGTCACGGAGCTCTCTGAAAAGGTGGATCTCTCCATCCGAGCGCTGTCGGTGCAGACCGGCAACCGGGTGGACAATGTGCTCACCTCCATCCGGGAGCACTACGGCGAAATCTTCCAGGATCCCGAGCCCGAGATCGCATGGCTGACGAGCGACGATGTGGGCTACAACAAGCCGGAGGAGCTGAGCGCTGTTCGGAAGAAGCTGCGGGGGCCCCTTTTTCTGGTCGAGTACATTTCGGGCTACAGCTACATCAACCTGGAAACCGACTGGGCTGTTGGCACAACGGGGATGTTCCCCCTCAGTGAGGCCACCAATCGGGATGCCCTGCTGACCCTGTTGGAGGAGAGCCAGCGCCCCAACCAGCGCGCGCAGTGGCTCAATCTGCCCTTTGTGGGGGCGACCACCCCTGTCTCCAGCAACCGGATCAAGCTGGAGGGCTACACCCTGCTACTCCGCCTCCCCGCCATCGGCTCCGAGACAAAAGGGGCGCTGCTGGTCAACCTGAACAATCAGGAGCTGGCAAGGCTTGCCCTGGCGGGCAATGAGGGCTACCAGGTCGTGGTGCTGGATCGGCAGGGGCTGGTGCTCTCCGACAACATGCCGGAGCTCGCCGCCTACTGCGCGGGCAACTTGGACGAAATCCTTCTGCCCGAGGCCGGTTCCGTCGTGCGGCTGGAAAGCGGGGCAAAGTACCGCATCGCCGCCGCAAGCTCAGACAGCAGCGGTCTGGTCTACGTGGTGGGCTACAACGACAATCTGGTGGCCCAGGGCGCCGACCGCATCCTGACACTGCTGGCCGTGCTGGCCGTCACCATGGTGCTGATCATCTTTCTCAGTCGTCTGGGCACCCGGGTGATCTACCGCCCGGTCTCCCGCCTCACCGCTTTCTTCGAGCGGGAGGACGCAGCCTCCAAGGACGGCAGCGACGAGTTTGAGCGCATTGAACGGGGCGTGGAGGCCCTGGTGGATACCAACTCCTCCATGGAGCGTGTGATCGACAGCCAGCGGGGCATGCTCACCGAGCTGTTCGGCCTGCGGCTGCTGCGGGGAGAGCTGAGCGAGGAACAGATCGCCTCCACCCTTCGCAGCCTGTCGCTGGAGGCGCGGCCCTGCCACGCCCTGATGGCGGTGCGCTTTATCTCCCCTCCCGAGGGTGTGAGCGCCCCTGGGGAAACCACATTGGGCGAGGACGCCCTGCGGATTGCCGCGGTGGAGACCCTTCCCCCGGAGTTCCTGGCGGAGCTCTACATGCCGCCCATCATCAACGCCAACACGCTGATTCTTTCAGTTGCGGCGGACGACCCCGACACCCTGGACGAGCGCATTCTCACCCTGTACGAGCTGCTCACCCTCCACGCCTCCCGGCAGTACGGCTGCCCTGTGTTGGTGGGGGTCAGCCGCATGTTCGAGAGCCTCTCCCTGTTCCGCAAGGGCTACCATGAGAGCCTGGAGGCGCTCAAGAACGGGGGCTTCTCCCACCGGGAGGCAAACGGGGACGAGGGGGAGAGCGGCATCGTCTTCTACTCCGACCTCATTCCCTCCGCAGCGGGCAGCACCTACAGCACCCTGGCCGAGCGGGAGGTGCAGTCCGCCATAGACCAGTGTGATGCGGAAAAGGCCGCCGCCAGCGCCGACCGCTTTGTGGAAAGCCTGCAGGCGGAGGGCGTCTCCCTCCACGAGCAGGATCTCTACCTCCACCGCTTTGTGGTGGCGATCCTGGTGGTGGTGGAAAACGCGGGCCTTTCGGTGAACGAGGTCTACAGCGGCCAGGAGGGCCGCCTGTTCGACCGCCTCTCCCAGCTTTACCAGCTTCAGCAGGTGAAGGGTTTTCTGCGGGAGGAGGTCATCCGACCGGCCATCGCCGCCCTGGAGCAGTTCCGGCGGGGCCGTGCCCCCGAGATTCTGGAGCAGGTGCTGGCTTTGGTGAAGGAGCGCAGGGGCAACATTACCCTGAACGAGTGCGCCGACCAGCTGGGCTATCATCCCAGCTACATCTGGAAGGTGCTGAAAACCCAGAAGGACTTGACCTTCTCCGACTTTGTCAGCTGGGAGAAGGTGGAGCTTGCCAAGGAGATGCTGCTGGAAACCGACCTGTCCATCGGCGAGATCGCCTCCCAGCTTGGCTACACCAACGCCCAGAACTTTATCCGCTTCTTCAGCCGCCACGAGGGCACCACACCGGGCAAATTCCGCAAAAGCGGCGGAAACGGCGCGGCGGAGGAATAAGCTGCCTGTCTTATACTAAAATCTAATTAAAACCTAAGAAACCGAGCGATGCTTTCTTGTGGGCAAGAAAGCGTCCTGAGCGACAGTTGATTAGATATTTTAATTAGGAATTAGTATTACATAGCAATTGCAGAAAGAACCGAAGGGTTCTTTCTGCAATTGTTTTTTGAGTGGATGCTTATTTGTCGGCCTGGTAGAGGGCGTTTACTTCCTCGATCACCTTGTCGCCACCCTGGGTAGCCCAGTTGGCGAAGGCTGCTTCGAGGCCCGCTTCGTCGATCTGGCCGCAGATGTACTGGGTGCGGGCGTCTTCCAGAATCTGATCCAGATTGGCGCCGTTCACGCCGTAGGTCTCGGAGTTGCTGAGGTAGCCTGCGGCGGGGTTGAAGATGGAATAGGGCTCGTTGGCTTCCTTGATGCTCATTTCCAGCTCAACGCGCTCGGACTGCTTGAGAACAGGGTCGGTGGAGGCCAGGTTGGGGATGTAGGCCAGTGTCTGGTTCGCGCCGTGCTGGGGGCGGGTCTCCGCCTGGATGGAGGGGTCGTTCATGACGATAAAGCCATCTTCGTCAAAGTCCCAGCCGGTCGCTTCGCCTTCCAGGCCGTAGTCGGCCAGTACCAGCATCTCGTTGTCGTTCATCTTGTCCAGGAAGTGGAGGCAATTGGCCAGTTCTTCCTCGGTCTTGGCTGCCTTCGTGATGGCAAAGAAGCCGTTCATGCCGCTGGTTGCCATAACAGACTGCTCGCCGCCCGCTTCCTTGGAAAGGGTGCCGCGCAGGCCGATGGAGGCGAAGCCGTCGCCTGTGACGGAGGAAATCTCATTCGCCACAAAGTAGTCCCAGTTGCGGCGGGAGTCGTCCAGCACGCTGAGCATGATGCCGCACTCGCCGTTGCGGATGGAATCGCTCCAGGTATTGGGGTCGCGAACCGCCCAATCCTTGTAGACAAGGCCTTCATCGTACATTTTGCGTGACCAGTCGGCAGCTTCCTTCCACTCCGCAGTGGTGTGGCTGGGAATCAGCTGACCGTCCTGCTCGACCCACTTGTTGCCTGCGCCGAACCACACCTGAATCATATCCAGCGGAGCGGTGTACTTGCAGAGGGCGATGCCGTAGGTATTGTCCACGCCGTCGCCATCGGGATCCTGCTCTGTGAAAGCTTTGCACATGTTGTACAGGTCTTCAATGGTCTCGGGCTCGCCCAGGCCCAGCTTGTCGGCCCAGTCTTTACGATAGCCGATGCCGTTGCGGCCGATGGGACGTGCGCGGTAGATGCCGATGAGCTGGCCGTCCACCACCATTTGGCTGTTGACATCCGCATTGGCCTGGGAGAGATTGGGGTACTTGGCGGAATCAAACATGTAGTCGTTGAGATTCCAGAACGCGCCGGCCTTGGCGGCCTGGATGACGGTTGCATTCATCTCGCCCACGGTGAGGATCATGGGCATGTTGTCGGCGCTCATCAGGGTGACGCCCAGCTTTTCCTTGTAGCTGTCGTTGGGAACCCATGTGAACTCAACCTTGGTGTTGGTGTACTCCTCCATCTTGGCCAGCACCTGGTCGGCGCCCTCGGAGGAGAAGGGGGTGGTGGTGTAGTTGATACCCATGAAGGTGATGACGGCGCGCTCGCCGGTGTCGGTGCTCTCCGTGCTGGCTTCCTCGCTGGCGCTTTCGCCTTCGCTGGAGGCCGCGGAGGAATCCGCGGTGCTGGACGCCTCGGAGGAGGGTGTCGCCGTGCTGCTGGTGCTTCCGGTGTTACATCCGGCAAAGATACCGGCGCAGAGCAGTGCCGACAATATCAGTGCTGCCGCTTTTTTGATACGCATTGTACAATCATTCCTTTCCTTATGTCGTCTAAAAGAATAGCTTCCAGACGATTCCTTCCTTTATTGCCAGGGTGAGATACTTCCAGCTTGATGAAAGCGCCCCTGCCCTTGGTCACAATTGATTAGTATACCACAGTTTAGCCCTTTACCGCGCCCACCATCACGCCCTGGGTGAAATACTTCTGCACGAATGGGTAGACACAGAGGATGGGGATGGTCGCCACCACCGTTGTGGCCAGCTTGACTGCCTTTTCCGGCGGTGCGCCGAACTGGCCGAAGTCGGGCATGTTGTTGGTGTTGATGCTTCCCGCCACCAGCACGATACGCCGTAGCACCACTTGGGCGACCTCCTTGGCGGGGTCTGTGATGTAGATCATGGCGTTGAAGTAGTCGTTCCACAGGCTCACCGCGTAGAACAGGGAGATGGAAGCGATTGCCGCCTTGGACAGGGGGAGCACGATGCGGAAGAATATACCGATGTCGGAGCAGCCGTCCAGGGTCGCGGCCTCCTCCAGTTCCGTGGGGATGCCCTGGAAGAAGTTCTTGAGAATCACCATGTTGAAGGCGTTGATCGCATTGGGGAGGATCAGCGCGCCGAAGGTGTTAGTCAGGCCCAGATTGTGCACCACCAGGTAGGTGGGAATCATACCGCCGGAGAAAATCATGGTGACGATCACCATGTTGAGCAGGCCGTTGCGGCCCCGGAAGTCTTTGCGGCTGAGGGGGTAGGCAAAGGTGGAGGTGAGGGCCATTGCGACCAGGGTGCCGACCACTGTGACAAAGAAGCTGTTGCCCAGCCCCCTGAAAATCTCACCGGTTTGGGCGATGTACTCGTAGGCGTTGAAGGATATCTCCTTGGGGATAATAAAGAAGGGGTTCTCCGTCAGCTGGCGTTCGGTGGAAAAGGAGCCCGCCACGACGTAGAGAAAGGGCAGAATGGTGGAGAGAGAGAAAATGCCCACAAAGATATAGATGCACACCTGTGTGAGGTTGTAGGAGAATCCCTCATTGATCTTGCTCTTCGCGGCCCGTTTGCCGCCCGCGGCTTTCGACATTGCCATTGTGGATTCTCCTTTCTAGTATATTCCGCTCTCGCCGGTCTTTTTGGCGATACCGTTGGCGGTGAGCACCATGATCATGCCAATGACGGACTTAAAGAGGCCCATCGCGGTGGAGTAGGAGTACTGCCCCTGTTGAATGCCCCGCATATAGACATAGGTGTCAAACACCTCCGCGGTGCTCACATTCAGGGAATTGCGCATCAGGAATATCTGCTCATAGCCGGTGTTCATGATAGAGCCCACCCGCAGGATCAGCATGATGATGATTGTTCCCTTGATGGCGGGCAGCGTCACGTGCCACAGCAGCCGCCAGCGCCCTGCGCCGTCCCCCTTGGCCGCCTCGTAGAGGGAGACGTCCACGCCGGAGAGGGCCGCCAGGAACACGATGGTGCCGTAGCCAGTCTCCTTCCAGATGCTCTGCCCCACAATCAATCCCCGGAAGTAGTTGGGGGAGCCGAGGAAGTCCACCGTGCTGCCGGTGATCGACTGGATGATCTGGTTGACAATACCGTCGTTGATGTTGAGCAGCGTGTAGGTGAGGCTGGCCACAATGACATAAGAGAGAAAGTGGGGGATGTAGACCAGCGTCTGGCAGGTACGCTTATACCAGGAGCAGCGGATTTCGTTGAGCAGCAGCGCCAGAATGATGGGCGCCGGGAAGTAAAAGACCAGATTCAGGATGGAGATGGCCAGGGTGTTGCGTATCAGCATCCCAAAGTCGGGGCTGTTGAACAGATTGCGAAAGTGATAGAGCCCCACCCAGGGGCTTTCAGAAAAGCCCAGAAACGGGCTGAAGTTCTGAAAGGAGATCACGATGCCCAGCATGGGGATGTAGCGGAAGATGATCAGGTAGATCAGCCCCGGTATCACCATAATATAGAGCCACGGGTGCGCCTTTACATAGGTGAGGAAAGACGGTTTCTTTTCTCCGGGCCTTGCGGCAGCCGCGGACGGTTGGGCCATGGGTACTCCTCCTTGCGTGCGGTAAATGCAAGATGTGATTTGTCGTATCGCACAAAAAGTATTGGTGTTTGCCGTATGTTTTAATCTATCATCCACATTATCATAACTTTGACCCGATGCAATAATCAATCTCTTGATTATCCGTTTCACAAGCTGATTATCCGGTCGGATAACTGCAACAAAACGCCTTTTTATGCGGTTTTCCAAATGATTACAAAACGGTTTCAGCCGGTGGGAGAGGGGTGGGAATAATCCAAATCTCTTTCATAAAACGACAGTAATCAACAAAATGATTAGTATTATATCTCCCCCTGTTTTTACTCAATTATGGTATAATCATGAAGATATATTTCCCTTGTATAATCAAACATAAGGAATGATACTTATGCAGCATTCGATCCTGATCGTAGAGGATGATCCGGACATCAACAACCTGCTGGCCGAGATATTGAGTCGGGCCGGATACGGCGTGCAACAGGCGTTTTCGGGCACCGAGGGCAAGCTGCTGCTGGCCCAGGGCCTCCCTTCCCTTGCCCTGCTGGACTTGATGCTTCCCGGCATGACCGGGGAGGAGCTGATCGCCCACATCCGGCAGAGCTCCGCCCTGCCCGTGATCGTGCTGTCGGCGAAGGATGCGGGGCAAGATAAGGTCGCTGCGCTGCGCCTGGGAGCAGACGACTACGTCACAAAGCCCTTTGACGAGCAGGAGCTGCTGGCCCGCATCGAGGCCAACCTCCGCCGGGCGGGGCTGCAGCCCACCGCCGACGCCCGGCTCGCCTACAAAGACATCATGCTGGATCGGGAGACGCGGCGGGTGCAGGCCGCCGACCGGGACGTCCCGCTGACCGCCCGGGAGTTCGATATCCTGGAGCTGCTGATGGGCAATCCCAAAAAGGTGTTCACCAAGGCGAATATCTACCAGAGCGTGTGGAACGACGAATTCTATGGGGACGACAACACTGTCAACGTACACATCAGCAACCTGCGCTCCAAATTGCAGGGGGATTATATCCAGACGGTGTGGGGGATCGGCTTCAAGCTGGTCGATTAGCTTAAAAAGGCTTGCCAATCACATGAATCAGGCGGCAGATACACCGTCCCGGCGGTGCGTTTGCCGCCTGATTGCAATATTATGGCTTTCTTAATAATTCTCTTTAGACTTTCTTTATCCCCGGTGTCTAAACTGTAGCCATGACAACAAAACAGGGCCGGTCAGCGCGAAACGCATTTGCGCCAGGCCCAAAAAGGAGAAAATCATGCGGGACAGCATATTGCAGACAAGCGCGCTCAGCAAGGCCTACCCGTCGGGGCTCGCCCTCGACAAAGTGAACATGACGGTGCGCCAGGGAGACATCTACGGGTTCATCGGCCAGAATGGCGCGGGAAAGACCACCCTGATCCGGGCGGTGGCGGGGCTCATCTCGCCCACGGAGGGCGAAGTGGCCCTGTTCGGAAAATCCGACACAAAGGGGCTGGGCACCGGGCGGAAACGGATCGGCTGCATTGTGGAGGGCCCCGCCTTCTACCCCAAAATGTCCGCCGCCGAAAATCTGGAGTATTACCGCATTATGCGCGGCATACCCGACAAGGAGGCCATCGGGCGGGCCCTGAAAACGGTGAGCCTGACCGACACCGGCAAGAAAAAATTCCAGGAGTTTTCCCTGGGCATGAAGCAGCGATTGGGCCTGGCCCTCGCCATCATGGGCAAGCCCGACTTCCTGATTCTGGATGAGCCCATCAACGGCCTCGACCCCATGGGGATCGTGGAGTTCCGCGGCATCCTGACCGAGCTGAATCAAAAACAGGGCATGACTGTCCTGATCTCCAGTCACATCCTCTCCGAGCTCACCCAGGTCGCCACGACCTACGGCATCATACATCAGGGGCGGCTGATCAAGGAGTTTTCCAAGG
Source organism: Oscillospiraceae bacterium (assembly GCA_047973265.1). GTDB lineage: Bacteria > Bacillota > Clostridia > Oscillospirales > Ruminococcaceae > WRAV01. The sequence continues at coordinate 2,688 of JBKEBS010000127.1, read as the reverse complement.
AGCAGTTGGAGGAGGACACCAAGCGCTGCATCAGCGTAAAGGTGGAGGACACTGCGGCGACCGTCGTCGTGCTGGAGCAAAAGCTGGGCACAAAACAGTTCGAGGTTCTCCCCAGCGGCGAGGTGCGCATCTACGACTTTCTCGACAACCCCTCTGAGGTCGCGTTCCAGCTCTCCACAAACGGCGTGCGAATTCATTCCATCACCGAAATCGGAACCAATCTGGAGGATTACTTCCTGAACACAATTGGCGCGGACAGGAAAGGAGCCAACAATGAATAATATCATTTCTGCGGATTTTTTCCGCCTGCGCCGGGGCGCTGCCCTGCGCAATACACTGATCGGTGTCGCGATTTTCATCATCTTCATCGCTGTTATGTTCTTTTTCAGCCAGTCGGAGGGCTTCAACGACCTTATGATGGACAGTGCCGAAGGTATTTCTGCCGCCGAAGCAGCTCAAATGGAACAAGATTTGCAAGAACTGCAAGAAGGCAGCTCCGTCAACAATGGAGCGGATTTCGCTGCCGAGATGTTGGCGCAATCCATAATTTTCCTGGCATTTCTGCCGATCGCCCTGGCAATATTCTGTGCGGACTTTTCCGCCGGAACCTATCGCAACACCCTCTCCTACGAATCCAACCGGAAGCGGGTGTACCTATCCAAGCTCCTGCTCTCGGCCGGCCTGTGTATTCTCATCGCACTGGCCATGGTACTGTTCAGCTGTCTGGTCGGTGGTATCTTCTTCGGGTTCGCCGGGTTTACAGGACAATTTTTTGCCCACACCTTGACCACTTTCGTGTTGCAGCTTCCCCTCTTCCTCGCCGCAGTGGCAGTTTGTCATTTCCTGATTGCGTTCACGCAAAAAAGCAGCACGACAATCACAATCTTCTTGGTGGGCTTTATGGCTATCACCGTTATCCTGCAGGTTCTCGCTACCAGCGTCCCCGGTATGGACTGGCTGATGCTGTTTGACCCACAGTCGGGCGGAAAGATTATGGCCTACCGTGAGATGGCCTCCACCGCCGACATGGTGATTGTCGCGGGCTATAACATCGCCGTCGCCGTCGCCGCCACCGTTCTGGGTCTCGTGCGCTACCGCAAGGTGGACATGCCGTAACCCTAAGCCCCATAAATCTGTCTGAGGATCGCGTCTCTCGATTCTCAGGCAGATTTCCTCTCATTCCGAAGTTTTCCCAATGCTATGTGCCGCCTGATGCGGCGGATTGGATGGTTGATATGTGGCAGCTCACAGCAGTATTACTGGCAGGCTTATCCCTGGTGTTGTTTTTGCGGAACCGGCAGATGAAGCGGGAGCTTCGCGGCATGGCGGAGGCCGTGGGCGAAATCCGCACCGGGCGCACCAACCGCCAGCTCACTGTCGGCGTTCAGCAAAAGGAGCTGGCGCAGCTTGCCGCCGCCATAAATACGCTGTACGAAGAGGTGGACACGGAAAAAGCCGCCCACCGCACAGCGATGGACGAAATGCGCGCCAGCATGGCAAACATCTCCCACGACCTGCGCACCCCTCTTACCTCTATACTGGGATATCTGCGGCTCCTGGAAAGGGACGGCAATACACCCGGACAGCGGGAGGAATATATGGGAATCATCACCCAAAAGGCGGAGCTGCTGAACAGGCTGGTGGGTGACCTGTTCGTGCTGACAAGGCTGGAAAGCGGCGGCCACACCTTTGACTTTCAGCGCATCGATCTGGTATCGCTGCTGGGTGAGGAGCTGGCGGGCGCATACACCCTCTTTAGCGACAAGGGCATGCTGCCCGAAGTGGTCCTTTCCGACAAACCCATGTGGGTGGTCGGCGACCCGGGCGCATTTTCGCGGGTATTCTCCAACCTGCTGTACAACATGGCAAAGCACGGCCGGGAGCCCCTCTCCGTGAGCTGCTCCGAAACGGACGGCAAGGCGGTGCTGCACTTCTCCAACAGCGCGCCGAACCTGACTGAAAAGGATGTCTCCCAGTTGTTCCAGCGATTCTTCACCGCAGACCGCATGCGGAGCGGGGAAAGCACCGGTCTCGGCCTCTCGATCGTGAAGGAGTTCACCGAGCAGATGAACGGCTCGATAGAGGCGGAGCTTGTGGACGGCATACTCACTTTCACCCTCTGCTGGCCGCTCATTCAGTAAAACGAAACCAATCAACTGGACATTTCCGGCATATAGTGTCGCCTTTTGGCGATGCCATATGCCGGAAGTTTTTTTGCGCCATATAGCTGAGCCGGAACCTCCTGCAAAGCGGTCTTATAAACAGATAAGGTTGATTCGCCCAGTCCAGCCGGCGAGCTCAACATCATTGTGCAAAAAGCTGGAATTACAGACAACAGTAGCGGATTTGCTGTAACTATTGCTTTGACAGAAAAGGAATTTCTGCACAGGCGGTAAAAAGTTTGAAACAAATCAGTGACACACCGCCCTAAAAAGGGGATAGCAAAGCAGACCGTCATAAAGGCAGTCCAATCAAGAAGGATCAGCCTTTATGTAGCGTGTGAGGCATGCTGTGAATCGGAAACGATGAATCCCATTCTCGCAAGCATAGAAAACGCCTGTTCCTGAGAAATTTGTCGTGCAACAGGAGGCTTGTCCTCTTTGGCATAGGCAGATGGATAGTAGGGTTCGCTCTTGCAGAGTATGTGGTAGATAGCAGTGAGGATTCTTCTGGCAATCGCAACGTTGG
>JBKEBS010000126.1:0-9962 GCA_047973265.1 Oscillospiraceae bacterium | reverse complement strand
TACTCAATTTGCGACCATCTTTTTACTCCACGCCGATTAAATCTATTGACAAGAACGCACCGATGAAGGTGGCACTACCTGCATATAACGAACGCTGTGAATGAGATGATGGCTTACTGACTTTCCGACGGACGTGGTTAGTCCCTGGAGGCATACGTCAGGCCAATTGCTCTCTCATTCTACAGCTTAGGCGTGAGATAGGAAAAGGACACGGCTGGATGTCGTGTCCATAACCTAAATTTATAGTAATAGGATGGAATAATAATATGGGAATCATTAAAGCGGCAATGAGCACAATCGGCGGTACTCTGGCGGATCAGTGGCTGGAATCCATCCAGCCGGACAATATGGACAATACCACCATCATGGCCCCGGGCGTGCTGGTGCGCAAGGATGACAAGCGGAACCAGAACAAAAAGGGCAGCGCGGATGTCATCACCAACGGCTCCATCATCCACGTGAGTGAGAACCAGACCATGCTGCTGGTGGACGGCGGCAAGATCGTGGACTACAGTGCCGAGCCCGGCTACTTTGAGGTGAACAACGAAAATGCTCCCTCCCTCTTCGGCGGCCAGTTCAAGGAAACCCTGGACGACGCCTTTACCAGGCTGAAATTCGGCGGCACCACCCCCTTCTCCCAGAAGGTGTACTACATCAATACCCAGGAGATTCAGGATATCCCTTTCGGCACCCCCAATCCCGTCAACTACTTTGACAACTTCTACAACGCCGAGCTCTACCTGCGGGCCCACGGCTACTATTCCGTGCGCATCGTCAACCCCCTCAAGTTCTACTCCGAGGTGGCGGGCAAAAGCTCTGGTCGCATGACGGTGGACGACCTGCGCAAAATCTTTTTGGCGGAGTTCCTCTCCGCTTTCCAGGCGGCCATCGGCAAGATGTCGGCGGAGGGGGAGAGAATCTCCCACGTCACCTCCAAGACCATGGAGCTCAAATCCCACATGGAGAAGATTCTGGACGCCGACTGGGAAGAGCGCCGCGGCATGCGCATCGAATCCGTGGGCATCGCCAGCATCTCCTACGACGAGCAGTCCAAGAAGCTCATCGACATCCGCAACCAGGGCGCAATGCTCTCCGACCCCACCATCCGCACCGGCTATGTCCAGGGCGCGGCGGCAAGGGGAATCGAGGCGGCGGGCTCCAACAGCGCCGGTGCAACCACCGGATTTATGGGTGTCGGCATGGGTACACAGGCGGCGGGCAGCTTTGTGGCTGCGGCGGGCCAGGTGAACGACCAGCAGGCCCAGCAGCAAGCAGCGGCGCAGCAGGCGGCTCAGGCTGCACAGCCCGCTTCCGGCGATTGGACTTGCGGGGAGTGCGGCAAGGCGGCCAGCGGAAAGTTCTGCCAGAACTGCGGCGCCAAAAAGCCGGAGGGCGGCGGCTTCTGCCCCGAGTGCGGCAAACCCGTGACCCCCGACGCCAAATTTTGTGCGGAATGCGGCCACAAGGTCAAGTAAGTTCTTCCATTGAAAAGTGAAACCGTTTTGGAGTGTGCTGAGGGAATGCAACAACAAACCCAGATTGTCAACTACAAATGCCCCAACTGCGGCGCGCCGATGGAGTTCGGCATCGCCTCGCAAAAGTGGGAGTGCCACTTCTGTGAGTCCTCCTTTTCGCTGGAGGAGCTGCCCAAGATAGAAGCCCAGGAGGGAAGCGAGCGCCCGGAGGGCCCCGAGCAGGCCACATGGGTGCCCGAGACCTTCCAGGATCACGAGACGGTGGCCTATACCTGCCCCGACTGCGGCGGAAAGGTGCTGGCCGACCGCAATACCGCCTCCACCTTCTGCCCCTACTGCCACAGCCCCACCGTTATAGCCGGGAGGCTGTCGGGGGAGTACCGCCCCGCCCGGGTGCTGCCCTTCCAGCTGGGAAAGGAGCAGGCGGTGGAGTCGCTGCTGAAGCTCTGCAAGAAGAAGCCCTTTCTCCCACGGGCGTTTCGGCAATATGTGGAAAAGGGCGAGATCACCGGCCTCTACGTGCCCTATTGGCTGTTCAGCTGCACCCTGCACTCCTTTTTGCAGGGCACCGGCAAGCGGGTGCAGACCTGGAGCGACAGCCGTTACCGCTACACCAAGACAGATGTCTACCAAGTGGAGCGGGCGGCGAACATCCCCTTTCAGCTACTGCCGGTGGACGGCTCCAGCCGGATGGATGACCGCCTGATGGAGAGCATCGAGCCCTTCGACTACTCCAAGCTGCAAACCTTCAACATGCAGTACCTCTCCGGCCACTTCGCCGAGAGCTTCGATGTGGACTCCAAGACCAGCTCCCAGCGATTTTTCCAGCGGGCGCAGAGCGCCGCCCAGGATATTCTCAGGGGCAGCGCGAACGGCTATTCCAGCCTCACTGTCAACTCCTGCACCCACCGCCAGTCCGGCCTGGACAATATCTATGTCATGCTGCCGGTCTGGATGATATCGGTGAAGTTCAAGGGAAAAATCTACACCTACGCCATGAACGGCCAGTCCGGCAAAAGCTCGGGCAAGCTGCCCATGAGCATGGGAAGGTTCTTTGCCTGGTTCGGTGGATTTGCCGCCGTGTTCAGTGCTATTGCCATGCTGGGAGGGATGTTCCTATGAGAAAACACCTCCTCCTTTTGACCGCTATTCTACTAATCTGTGGCCTGCTGCTCACCGCGGTGGGCGGCCCCGCGAACCTGCCCCTTTCCGACCACACCGTCAAGGTGCACGACCAGGCCAATCTCTTCACCGACGATGAGGAACTGCTGCTGGCGGAGCAGATTGCCACCCTGATCGCAAAGCACCAAATGGACATTGCGGTGGTTACCACAGACGATGCCAGAGGCCTGTCAGCGATGGAATACGCTGACGATTTCTATGATTACAACGGCTACGGCTACGATACGGCGGGTGCAGAGTACGGCACTGACCGGGACGGCGTTCTCTTCCTGATCGACATGGATAACCGGGAAATTTACATCTCCACCCGCGGCGGGGTAATCGGCCTGTACAACGATTACTCCATCGAGCGCCTGCTGGACGCCGCCTACCCCTATGTCTCTGACGGCGAGTATTATGAGAGTGCCAAGGCCTTCCTGCAAAAAGCCGACAGCATTGCCGACAGCCGCACGGCCTACAGGGGAGGGAACGGCGCATCTCCCGCGCCCACTCCGGTCGGCACCTCCCGGCTCAACCTCGAGCTGGTTGGGATGTCGCTGCTGGGCGGCATCGGCGTGGCCCTTGCCGTGGTGCTGATCATGCTGTTCTTCCACAAGCGCAGCCTGTCCGCCACTCCTCACGGCAGAAGCTACGTCCCCCCCGGCAGTATTGCAGAAACCCACCGTCAGGACATCTTTGTGAACACCTATACCACCCGCACCGCCATCCCCCAGGAATCAAGCAGCAGCGGGGGCGGCGGAGGGGGAAGTTCCAGCCACTCCTCCTCCAGTGGCAGCAGCCATGGCGGCGGCGGAAGATCATTCTGATCTCGATCATTTTGACCCAAATCATTCTGACGAGAAAGCTATTCATGCGGCAATAATGAGACAGGAGATTTCCCTATGAAATGGCTGAAAAAGCTCCAGCGGAAGATGCGGAATTTTGGCATTCCCAACCTGATGCTCTACATCACTGCCACGATGCTGTTCTTCTTCCTGGCGGACCTCATCATTCCCCTGACGCCCAACTTCCTCTACTGGATGGACTTCAGCCGGGACTTGATTCTCCAGGGTCAGGTGTGGAGACTGATCACCTTCCTATTTATGCCCCCCGCAAGCAATATCATCTGGCTGTTTTTCGCCCTGCTGTTCAATGTCTATGTGGGGCGGTCGCTGGAAAATCACTGGGGGGCCTCCTCCTTTACCTTCTACTACCTATGGGGCGTGGTTGGTTTGATCATCGGTGGGTTTATCACCGGCGGCACCACCAACATCTACCTGAACACCTCCCTCTTCCTCGCTTTCGCGCAGCTGTATCCCGATCAACAGGTTCGCATCATGTTCCTGATCCCCGTGAAGGTGAAATACCTGGGCTACGCCGAGTGGATTATCTATGGAATCATGCTGATCCGCAACCTCCTGTTCCAGGATTGGGGCGGCGCGGTGGCCCTGGTGATGTCGGTGCTCAATTTTATCATCTTCTTTGGCCCTGGCATGATCGACCGCTGGCGCACTAACTACCACTACCTCAAGCGCAGAAAAGAGTTCAAGGAGCATATCAAGAACAACCAGGATAGATTTTAGGAAAAAAGAGAGCCGACACTTCAGTGTCCGCTCTCTTTTTGAGTTATTTAGAGTAGTATAGCTGGCCGAACTCTTTGCCCGCATTGACTTCGATGATCAATTGAATCAGTTCGTCGACGCTGTGCAGTTCAAGCCATTCCCTGACCTCATGTTTGCTGATAATGTAGTTGTACTGCCGAATGCCTGCGTCCGGGTTGTAGAAGTCTGCAGCAGTTTGCAGGGTCTCAAAATCAGTGATATTTTCCCCGTTGTCCGTCGCTTTCACCCAGGCGCTATAGCTGTATTTTTCCCGGTAGTCGTTCTGTGTGGCCACGCCCTCGTCGAACCAAGTGGGGATGAGGGTTTTGGGCAGCAGGACGCCCTTGTATAGCCTCTTGTGCAGCTCGGCATGGGTGAGTTCGTGGGCGGCCACATCCACATTGATGCCGTTGGGGGAGACCACAACATAGCTGTGCGCTCCATTCAGGACAATAGTGGTGGTCAGGGCGGGGTTACCTGTCCATCCCATTTTTTCCAGTTTGCCCTCGTTGTCGCTGATGACAATAATCGGTTTGCTCTCGATTTCACCCCAGAACAACTCCACTCTGTCAGTGGCCTCATCGATCACAGAGAGGATTTCGGCGCTGTCGCCCTGAAAATCGTTGTCTAGGTATATGTTTTCGGCGATATGGGTGAATCCCCTGATCTGTATGGTTGCCAGATAGCCGATGCTTGTGAATTGGAGAACGACAACCGCCGCAAACAGCAACAAGACCAACAGGGAGATGACTACCCCAATGGCAATACGCTTGCCCTTTGTCTTTGTTTTTTTCAATGCTCTTTCCCTGTCACCCAGTCAGCGGTGAGCCGCAGGACGCGCACGGCGGAAAGCTGCTTTTCGCTGTACTCCGCCTTGCCGGAAAAGCCCGCCTTCGCCATGATGGCATCCAGCCCGGCTGCCTTGTCCTCGGGGGATTCCAGCAGCTCCATGACGCCCTCCCCCATGACGCTGCGGTAGTGGGCAGACCAGCCGCAGGCTTTGTCGCCGGTGATGATGCTGTGGCCGCAGTCCGCCTCAAAGCAGACACGGCTGTTTTTCCGCAGCATGTCCAGCTTGCGGCCCTCGCCTGCGCAGTGGAAGTAGAGGATCAGCTTCTCCTCCTCTGTCCGGTAGCCGAAGTCCATGGGCACGATATAGGGGATATTGTCTGCGGCAAAGCCCACGTGCATCACGCCGCAGTCATCCAGGATGGCGGTGAGGTTCTCCAGCCCGGAGACTTCCCGCTCTTTTCGGCGCATCTTTGGTGATTCCATCTGTGCACTTCCTCTTTTATTAGAGTTAAACTTCCCAGACCTCGTTTGTCAGGGAGCCGTCCACATCGATGTAGTAGTTGGCGGGATTTTCCCTGTCAAGATAAACCTTTACCCTGCCGTTAGGCAGCATCTGACTTGGGTTGAAATTCAGGTAGCTGCTCTTCATGCGGTAAATGCGGCCGTCGCTGCCCTGGTAGTTGCAGAAGATGACATAGGGGCTCTTGCCGTTGACCCGGATATTGTACTGCATTTCCACATCTGTCACGGGAAGCCACTCCATCGAGCCTTCCTCCATCAGTCGCTTTTTTGTGCTGCTTTTTCCTGCACTCCGCCGCAGCATAAAGATGCCGACTAGCATCAGAATCAGACCAGGGCCGCCGAATGCCAGCGGAAACAACCAGCCAAACATGGGCATCTGACCGGCGGTGGCGACCCCTACGATGATACCCGCCGCGAGAAAGAGGATACCCATTCCGATCAGCATGCCGGACACCCAGCCCATGCTCATTTTTGCATTTCTTTTTTTCATCCGCAGAACCTCCTCGTTGGCTACCGATACCTGTATTTTGCTTAACACAGTATAGCATAAAGATGCAGACAGTACATGAGGAGAAGATTAAAATAGTTCTGCGAACGCCTCCGCCGTGATTCCGGAGATGTAGCGTCCCAGATCAACGCCGGACAGCGCTTCCAGAATCGCCTCTCTGCGGTGTGGGAGCCCCGCAAGCCTGGTCTCCAGCTCCGCCTTGTCTCCGATGCCGAAGAAGTCGCCGTAGATGACGGCGGAGCGGATTACGCCGCCCGCCACCTGGAGCCGCAGATCAACCAACCCGAAGGGGAAGGCCTCCTCCCTGCGGTAGTCGTAGGCGGGAGAATGGCCGAAGTTCCACTCCCAGGTGCCGTATTTCTCCTCCACCAGCTTGTTCACGGCGGCGATGTCGGCGGGGGTTGCGGTGTATTCCTCCATGTCGGTGCCACTCTCCAAGTAGTACCGGTAAAGGAGGTCGAGAAATTCCTCCACCGGCATGGGCGACGGCAGGTGGGAGGCTACGTTGGTCACCCGGCTGCGCACGCTCTTGATTCCCTTGCTCTCAATCTTTGCCGGGCTGGGCCGCAGTGCCCCCGCCAGGTCGCCGAAGTCGGCGTCGTAGAGGATGGTGCCGTGGTGCATGATCCGTCCGCCCCGCACGGCCTGAGCGTTGCCGGAAAACTTCATGCCGTCGATGAGCAGGTCGTTGCGGCCCTTCAGCTCCGCTTCCACCCCGAGGGTGGCGAGAAAGTCCACAATGGGTGCAGTGAACTTGCTGTAGTTGTTGAAGTCGTCTTTTCCCATAGCGTGGATGACGGTGAAGTTAATATTGCCCAGGTCGTGGAACACCGCCCCGCCCCCGGACTGGCGGCGGATGACCGTGATCCCCCGCTCCCCTATGTAATCCAAGTCCATCTCCTCGACGGCGTTTTGGTTGCTGCCGATGATGACCGAGCGGTCGTTGCGCCACAGCATGATGATGTCTTTATCCATTTGGGTGAGGGCGTACTCCTCGAAGGCGAGGTTGAAGGCCGGGTCGTGGGAGGGATTGTAGAGCAGGTACATGGCGGCTCCTTTCTGTGGCAAAAGCAAAGGAGGGGAAATCCCCCTCCTCGCTGATATAACGGCTGCTTATACGCCTTCTTTAGCCCTTCTTTGTTGCTCCACGGGGGTGAAGTTGCTCACTGTGGGCACATAGCCGGGCAAGGGCTGAATCTTCTCGTTGACGGCGTCCAGAATCCAGCTGGCCTGGGGGAAGAAGTCCGCGTCAAACTCAAAGGGAGGGGTAATCCAGTTCTGCGCGCCCACCACGGCGGGGGGAGCGTCCAGATCGTCGAAGGCTAGGTCTGTGATGTTGCGGGCCACATCGTTGAGAATGCTGCCCCTTGTGCAGGCGTCGGAGGCCAGCACAACCTTGCCGGTCTTTTTGACGCTGGCGAGGATGGGGGCGTAGTCCAGTGGCACGATGGAGTGGAGATTGATGATCTCGGCGCTGATGCCGTACTTCTCCTCCAGCTCCTTTGCAGCCTCAACAGCCTTGTAGAGGGTCGCGCCGATGGTGAGGATGGTGAGATCCTTGCCCTCGCGGATGAGGGAGGAGGCGCCCATCTCCAGTTCGTAGCTCCCCGCGGGTACGCCGCCCTCGTGGAACTGCTCGCCGATGTCGTAGAGGCGCTGACTCTCGAAGAACACGACGGGGTCGGAGCCGTTCAGCGCAGCGGTCATGAGGCCCTTCGCCTCATAGGGGGTGGAGGGGAAGACCACCTTGAGGCCGGGGATGTGGGCGGTGAGGGCAACCCAGTCCTGGGAGTGCTGCGCGCCGTACTTGGAGCCCACGGAAACCCGGAGCACCACCGGCATTTTCAGCACGCCCGCGCTCATGGCCTGCCACTTGGCCAGCTGGTTGAAGATTTCGTCTCCCGCACGACCCATGAAGTCGGCGTACATCAGCTCGACGATGACCCTGCCGCCCGCCATGGCGTAGCCCACGGCGGAGCCCACGATGGCGGATTCCGAGATGGGGGAGTTGAAGAGGCGGGAGTAGGGGATGACCTCGGAGAGGCCGCGGTAGACTGCAAAGGCGCCGCCCCACTCGCGGACATCCTCGCCGTAGGAGATGAGGGAGGAATCCTCGTAGTATTTGTCCAGAATTGGCTCGAAGAGGGCGTCCCGGTAGTTGTACAGCTTGATTTTGGAGACGGGCTTGCCGTCCTTGTAGGCGAAGCGCTCCTTGCCGGCGATCTGCTTGACGCGGCTGCACTCCTCCTTGGGGGCAAGCACCTCGGGCTGGGCGTCGCCGAAGCTCTTCACCTTCTCATTGGAGAACATCAAATCCTCGATAAGGCGGGGGGTCTTGCCGAGGTCGATGTAGGGGGAGATGTTGTCGTCGGCCACCAGGGCGGCGATCTTCGCCATGCGCTCCCTGACCTCGCTCCAGAGGGTCTCGATCTCATCGTCCGTGCACACGCCCGCCTTGACCAGGCTTTGGCGGAAGGATACCAGCGGCTCAATCGCTCTCCAGGCCTCGATCTCCTCTTTCTCCCGGTAGGCGTCGGCGTCAGAGGTGGAGTGCCCGGTGAGGCGGTAGGTGACCACATCCAGCAGCACAGGGCCCTCGCCGGATAACAGCAGTTCCTTCTTGCGGCGGTAGGCGTCGATGACCGCCAGGGGGTTGTAGCCGTCGATGCGCTCCGCGTGCATCTGGCTGGGCATCATGCCCGCGCCGATGCGGGCGAGGAAATCGTAGGCCATGGTCTCGCCACGGGTTTGTCCGCCCATGCCGTAGCCGTTATTGTTGAAGTTGAAGAGCACCGGGAGGCCGCCCCGCTTGCTTTCCTGCCACAGCTCCTTGAGCTGATCCATTCCGGCGAAGTTCATGCTCTCCCACACGGGGCCGCAGCCTACCGAGCCGTCGCCCGCGTTGGCTACCACTATGCCGGGCTTGTCGTTGCAGCGCTTGTAGAGGGCGGCGCCCAGGGAGGTGGGGGCGCTGCCGCCCACGATGGCATTGTTGGGGTAGATGCCGAAGGGCAGGAAGGAGGCGTGCATGGAGCCGCCCAAGCCCAGATGGAAGCCGTCTTTGCGGGCGAAGATTTCGGCCACGACGCCGTAAATAAAGTAGTCGATGGCAAGATCCTTCACGTCGTTTGTCTTTTGCCTGCCCTTGACCACCTGGAGGGGCGCGCCGCCCAGGTAGGTTCCCATAATCTCGGTGAGTTTCGCGTCATCCAGCTTGTGGATGGCGGAGAGGCCCTTGGCCAGAACCTCGTCGTGGCCCCGGTGGGAGCCGAAGATAAAGTCGTTCTCGTCCAGCAGGTAAGCCTGGCCAACAGCGGTGGCCTCCTGGCCCAGGGAGAGGTGGGAGGGGCCGGGGTAGGTGCGCTCGATGCCCGCGTATTTGCCCAGGGTCTTGAACTCGAAAACCATGGTCTCGAACTCCCGCAGGTAGGCCATATCCCGGTAGATGCGGATGAGGTCTTCCTTGGTGAAGTTATCGCCGAGCTCCTGCTTGATGGTGCGCTTGTAGGCGTTGACGGGGATATCCTGGAATGTGATCTTGCCCGGCTTGCGCATTTCCGCCGGGTCGATAAATTGGCACTTTGGCATATTAAAAATTCCTTTCCTTATTTCGAGTTTTATGCCGGTTCGGCGCAGCCGAATTTCGGCAATCGGCAACGCCGGAAAGGCATAAAACCGATTATTTGAAAGCTTCGGCTTTCAAATTTTTCCTCTCCTCTATTATAATTCGAATAACGTTTCGCGAATGATTTCGGACACGGTGGGGTGGGGGAAGACAAACTCTTTGATGTCCTCCACCTTCATCTCGGCGTCCACCATCATGGCCGCGCCGTAGATAATCTCGGAGGTATAGGAGCCGATCATGTGCACGCCCAGCAGGCTGCGGTAGCGCCTGTCCATGAC
>JBKEBS010000125.1:0-17361 GCA_047973265.1 Oscillospiraceae bacterium | reverse complement strand
TTGCCGATCCCATGCCCTGGGGATCGGCCTTGGGCAAAGGAACTACCGCAAGGGAGCTTTGCCACTGACCAGACTCTGCATGCGTCAACTTGGTAACCAGTCCTAAGGAGTTGGGCTGCTCCACAGGCACAGGGTACTGGCACAGCCAGATGCCGTTTTCGATGAGCGCGTTGCGGCAGGCGTCCATGACACTGTTGAGACTGGCGTACCAGCTTTTGGTGAACGGATTTTCAGCGTCTTTTGTTGCAGGTTGCACGGTTCGCTGTACGCAGAGCAGGGCCTTAGCTAAATCGGTAATGTTTTCTGATTGGTATTGGTTCATCTGAAAATCCTCTTAGGATAGCAACATGACGAAGCCCCGCCCAGCTTAGTGCTGGACAGGGCTCTAGGGGTATTTTGAAAGGTTATTTCTCCTTTCTTCATTAGAATGATATATTTCTGAAAATTGCTGGAATACAGTACAAAGTGCTTTTTTGAGAGTGATGGAAATATTCGTGGAGCTATTCTTAGTAATATAAAAAAGTAAGAGAGCTATTTATAACTTGTGTTTTCGAAAAATATTTTTCGTTCTTTACTGTTAGCTGTTCTAAGAGAAATTGCCCTCAGGACATCACCACGCCATGTGTATGCCAGTAATACAATGTCACCATTATATTCAGCAATTATCATGGAGCGAGGTTCTCCATCTTCATCGTAATCGTCGCTAAATATAGCTCTCTCACTTCCAAACAGGGTAATCGAATTGATGATATCTTGAGCGCAAGCAAGTTCATATTTATGCTTCTTATAGTTAATATCATTTTTAACATCATCGTATTCGACTTCCATCCCGACTTTAAAAATATGATTACTCATAGTAGTTCCTTGCATCGCTCACATCATGGTTTGCTGTTTTGGCAACAGCTGATCCATGAACAAGAGTTTTTCTGCGGGATCGGAGGCTAAGCGAACGCGAACAAACTGTTTCCACTCCGCTGCTATATTACTGGTCATGCTCGCAATATATTGAAATGGTATGTCTCCGTTCTGATGTCCTGATGCAATCTGAACAATATAATCAAGTATGTTGAAATATATTTGAGGGTTTAGTTCATAGTTGCGTGGACTGTCATGAATAATAAATCCTGGGTGGTAGTTTTCTGCAGTTGCAGCGGAGAGCATGCAGGCGATATCTCCAGAGATTGTGGAACTAATGTTGATAGCCCCTTTGCGCAGGAGCTTTTCATTGCTTTTGATTGAGAAATTCAGTTTGTCACCGTCAGGAACGATGGTTCCCCGGCAGCTATTGTCGATGGCCTTTTTGACTATTTCGTCAAAATATTGCTCAAGCTTTTCAAGCTTATTTCCAAGTTCAGATCGTAACCTGGAAATGAGAAATTCTTTATCTGCCTTTTCCTCGTGCAGTACTTTTAGTGCATGTTCTGCATCAAGTGTTGCTTCGTCAGGCACTCCACCGCATAATGTATTCCAGGCGCTTTCCAACGTCCCCCAGTGTTCCTTCAAGATCTCAAGCTTACGACATAATGCAGTATATGAGTCGTAAAGCTCTTTTTCTTTTGAAGTCAGGAATTCTAATTCCCTTTTAACGATTTCAAGCTCTTTTTTCTTTAGATCACAATCTCGTTCAATTCCTTCTACTATTCTACGATTGTCTTTAAACTTATTTTCTTCAGCTACTGTTTTAAATTGTAAAACTTTCCCTTGCCGCTTGGAAAGTAGTTTTTCATAAGTATCTCTCAACTCTTGAACCCGTTTACAGTCTGTGACCAAAATTCTAGCGATGCAGGTCATAGGCTCTTTGATGGAGTCCAAAAATTCTTTTCCAGCCGAATATTCCTGCCTGTCATCGTCAGGAGTGCGGAAAGTTACCGCTTGATGCTTTTGGGATAAAACTGCCTGAATTTCTTCTATTTTTTCATTAAGCCATGCTTCAGTGCTTTTGTTATGCAAAATGGCTTTGCGAACCTCTTGGTGAGCAATACTTGCCTGTTGAATATCTTTTTCTATCGATTCAAAAAAAGGAGTCATTAATAACGCTGGCAACTGCGCATTCTTGTTAGGCTCTGGAAGGGCAAACGTTACATGCTGGCATAAGACTTCTAGGGCATGCTGTACTCTGCTTTGCAGATTTTGTTCATAAGCCTTTTTCTGACTGTCATGGATGGAAATCTGATGTTCAATACACGTTATTTCCTGCAAAAGGTCGTCTTCTTCGGCAGACTTTAACCCCATGACGGCTCGGACTAGCAAAGCCCGGCTGTCATAGTTTTTAGGCAAAGCAGTACCAGATTCACTGTTGGATGATCGCCACTCCCAATAATTGCCCTGTATAGCTTCTTGGTCTCTTGTAAGCCAAGCCAATAGTTGCACCCATGTGAATGCCGTTTGAGGCGGACGGAGGGCATCAAGTGCCTCCATATATTGGCGATATTGGTTGTCGCTTTTCTCAAAGTCAAAAAGACTGACCAAAGTTTCGTGTCGTGCAGCCAGAGGAACATTTTTAGACGTGCGGATGAAGGGAATAAGAACCGCCCAAGGGGCCGCATCAATATCCAGCTCACACCCTACCCAGCCAGAGGGAAAATTATCTCGAATAGCCTGTTGGTCGTCTTCAGAAGCAAATGTCGATTCACCAAGGCAATGGCGAATCAATCGGCACAATGTTGTTTTGCCAACGGAGTGACCGCCAAGATTCTGGTGGCTTTCTTGTGCATCTTCACCAATGATGAGGTTAAGGCCCCGTTCAAATGGGATTTCTCTAATGAGATCACCAATCGAGAAAGATTTGTACAACGCAACTCGTTTTACAAAAAGACGCGGATAGTGACAGTTGGCGGACATTTTTCCTCCGTGATTAGGCTACTGCTTTATCCCCCATATCGACAATATTGGCATGGGTATTGACCCAAGCCTGAGCAGTCTGACTTTGCTCGTGTTGCCGTATGACAGTTAGGGCCTCAAAAAGATATTTCCACAATGTGGTCATAGAAGGAGCATCTCGGAAATCAAAATTTTTCGGTATGTGACAGGCTCCGTCAACTTCACGAATGCTGACATTCAGAAGTGTTAGATGTCTTTTTAGCATATGGAAGCGTACCTTGTCTGTGGCAGCAAACTCCCATTCAAAACCTGTGGTCGCTAGAGTTTGTAAGAATGCCGCTCTCTGGTGCTGCGGGAGGATGGCAGCACAATCCTTGGGGCAGGTTGCCAACACCATGGCATCGAAATAATCATCAAAGGTCAAACCCGGATGATCACGCATTAGTGCTGTGATGCAAAGGTTAACTCGCTTTTCACGCTCCCAGTAGGGGAACTGCGCAGCGCTGGACTTGTATGCTGGTGCCGTGACTATTCCTGAAATTTCTCTTTCTTTTTTAGCTATAGGAGCTTCAATCTCCATGTGTGGAGTCACCTGGGATTCATAAGCCTTGCCAGTGCAGATGGCCTCCTGCATGGCATCGTACATCTGAAGAATTGTCTGCTTGGTGCGGTATTCACCATGGGCGGCTTCGTCCTTGCGCTTCACAATGGGGAAAGTATCCATGATGTAGTCGACTGCGTGGCGAGGAGTTGGAAAAGCCCTGGTCAATGCGGCCAGTTCGGCATCGCTTTCGTTGTCCACTTTTTTCCACGTGCCGTCTTGGTTGGAGGGCAGATAGAGGTGAAAGAAGGCTGCGTCCAACTCGCAACGCAGGAGGAAGCGACGGGTTTCGTCCCAGCGGAAGGGCGGGCCGTTGAAGCCACAATCCTGTGCAAAGGGTGCAAGATCACATGCTGTGTAAGTAACTTCAAGAAATCGAGGCATAATAAAATTTTTTAGACTTTGTATTTGCTGTTTTGAAAGCGCAGGTAGCTGCGCCACCAAATAAAAACTAAGATTTACTCCACCCATTTTTTGTCTCACAACAAAGTCAAATACAAATGATGCAAGCCCACAAAGTACCACTTGATAGGATTCAATATCAGTGTCTAAGTACATTAGAAATATTGAGTCGCCAAATCCAGCAAACGGGAAAATTGTTTGCAAGAATGTTCTTTCATTTGTAGTTGCACTGACACGTCTCCACCCTGACGTCCAACACTTTGACCATGTCTCAGGGGTATTTTTCTTTACGTCTTGCTCATCAACCCAATAAAGAGGGGTCGCAAAAACATCAGCCTTTTCATGTTCGGCGTCAGAAAGATACTCTGGCTGAGCCTGCCGTATAGTCGCTGTTTCACTTCTAATTACCCGAGAGGACCGGTGGTCATAGAGTGTAGCCATCTTGGCTTCATACAAAGGCAAATACAGCTCTTCCCCCCTTCGAAACACGTTCCCTTCCAGCACCCAGCCCTCGCCCTCCAGCTGCTCCCGAGTGCGAAACAGGTGGGAGTCGTTGGACATGTGGAACATAGTGCCGAACTTGACCCCCCAAGGGTTCTCTTCAGGCTTGCCGTCGCGAGCTTCCTTGATGAGCACCGGCACGCGGCGATAAATGGCCTTGGTCAACTCGGCGTCATGCTTTGAGCGGAAGATCGGACAGGTGCGCGTGTTGGGGTTAAGTAGTTCGATATCCTTGGTAGTCAGGGAAAACAGGCGATCCGGGTCGCGCAACTCGTCTGTGGAGTGGGCGAAAAAGACGAATTCAGCACGCTCCGCTGTAGGCTTGATGCCCCGTCCGCTTGTGAGCAGGCAGAATTTGTAGCTGCTATGGACGCCTGGAAAAATCCACTTATTCTCGAAGTCAAAAAGGCTGACCAGGGATTTTTTGTCCACCATGTCCTGAAAAAAATATTTGGTGGTGTCGTCGGAGGCAATGCCGCTCGGCACGACGATGCCCATCCGCCCTCCATCGGTAATTAGAGTCCGAGCAGCTTCTGCAAAGATAGTGTAGACGTTTATGTCACCACGGCCACAAAGAGGATAACGCAAGCTAGAACGCATGAAGTGACTTTCGCCTTCCGCCTTTCGCAAGTCACTCAAGAAAGTCTGATGGATTTCGGGATCCGTCTTTTTCAGTGCCTCGATCATGCGCTTTCGGACAGCGGCATTCGGCGCATTTGCGATTGCCGGAATACGCGCTGCGAACCATTCCTTTTCCTGCAGCTTCACCCGCTCCCACGGCGGGTTGCCCAGCATCACATCAAACCCACCCCTGGCGAATACTTCGGGATAGGCCAAGTGCCAATGGAAAAACTGATACTGCTCGGCAAGTTTATCCACCTCGCGCGCCAATTCAGGTGCAAGCGGCTGCCCCATTGCAAAGGCGTTTAATTCCCGCTGGCTAAGGCCGAAGGGTTCGTCTGCCGGAACGCCGGGATATCCCGCCTTCTCTGGAAAATACTTCTGGATAACGAAGGCCGCGCACCATGCGTTGGCCAGAGTACGCTTGTGCTGAAATTCTGCGGTATTTTCATGCTGCCGGAAGGCGTTCTCCTTTGTCTGAATATCTCGCAAACTGTCCGAAGGAATTGCCTCTAGGGCAGCGGCGGCCTCACGTAGTCGCGCCTGGACCTCTTTTTCCTGTTGGGCTATAAGCGGCATCTTGGCTTTTTTCTGGGCCGCCTTGTTGGCTTTCTTCAGTGCGGTGCAGGCGGCCCTTTCATCCCCTGCTATGGGGTTGAACGCATTGTCGGGCAAACCGCCAGCTATTAACTCTGGCGTTGCGCCAATCAGGCTGTTGCCACACCGAATATGATGATCCAGAAAGGACAACGGTTTTCCCGGCTCCAAAGCTTCCAGCCAGAGGCTGACCTTGCACAACTCCACGGCCATTGGGTTCACGTCCACCCCATAAATGCAACGCCCAATGACGTCACGCAGGGCCTTGCGTACGGCGTCTGGACCCGGCTCTTCATCGCCGGTGCGTACTCCGGCCAAGCGCTTGGCCAGACGGTGAGCCGCAGCAATGAGAAAGTGACCGCTGCCGCAAGAGGGATCGCAGATTTTCAGTTCTAACAACGCTCGTTCAGCGTCCTCTTGGGCAATCGCTTGCTGGACTACAGGCTCCAGCGCGGAATCGAGCAGGCTATCGATGAGCGGCGTGGGGGTGTAGTAACTACCCGTGGTCTTGCGATCATTGCCCGAAGCTGTATCCAAATTGAAGGCTCCTGAGGCAATATCCAGATTCGGATGCAGCTCCAGCAGGGATTCGTAAATGGACCCAAGCTCGCGAGCGCCGACGTTCTTGTAGTCGACCGGGCGGCGCACACCAGCGGTTTCCGTATAGGCCAATGCGCGAACAGCCTGGAGCAAATGCCCGTTGGACAAGCAGCCCCGGCTCACGTCCGGCAAGGCTTCATCCGACCAGAGAAAACTCCCAAAAGGGGAAAGCCCCAGCTCCGGGCAGCCCTCACTCCTGCCCAGATACCCCATGACGAGTTTCAAACCTTCGTATAAATCATGGTGCCTGGTGCCTGAAAGTTTCCCCGCCAGACGGCGCAGACGGGTGGTGGAATGCCACGCGGAAAAACGCTTGAGCGCCTGCTCTGGTGTTCCGTGGGTGTGCAATAGCCCGCGATCCTCTGCAGCAAACAGAAAGAGGAGGCGGTAGACCAGGCGCAACAACTGGCGAAAATAATCTTGCTGCGAGAGAGCCCCGGAGCGCAGACGCTCTTTCAACTCCGAGTTGCGGCTCTCCAGAAAACCCTGCCCCAGAATCTCTATGGTCTTTTGAACGCTGCCACGCAGAGTATCAAGGGCACGCACGCCTTGATCCTGGGCTGATTTGGCCCACTGTTCCAACCAGCACGAAGCAGGCTCGTCGCTCTCCACACGGGACTGGTGACAGAGCATCCAAAGCAGAGCGAAATCGGAAAAGACCTCACCTTCGAACATGGACTCCAGATCGAATTCAATAACAGCCTGACGGCTCAAGCTGTTGTTGTCACGCAGAATGCGTAAGCACAGCCCATTGGAACAGAATCCCCACAGATGGGCGTCGGAGCGATTTAGAAAATCCTGAACCATGGAATGAGGGCTGGACTGGGCGGCGCCACGCACGCCCTTGGCCCTGCGGTCCAATTCCAGCTTGCAACCAATGAGATGCACGGGCGAGTGATGCCAGAAATGGGAGATACTGAAGATATTGTCTCCCACTGTACGGTCCTCGGTCTTGGCTCCTAACAGGCGTCCATAGCCCAGTTCAGTGAACAGGGGCAGTAGTAGGGTTTCGCGGGTCTGGCTGGTCCCGGTGTCACCCTGCACCAGCGTCTCGCGCTGCTGGCAAAACTTTTCCCAAAGGGAACGAACTCTGCTCCAGGATCTATTGATAGCCTCGCCCAGCTTCTCCCCCTTGGGCAAATGGTAGGCCTCGGCGGATGTGCCCGGCAAGGCTGAGTCCCCGGCAAGTATCTTGGCCAAAATGTCGGCGGGCAAAAGTCCGCCTTCGGTGCGAACCGTGCTGAAGGAGGTATCCAAAGTTTCGGGCTGTCTCATGAGCAAGGGCCTACCATGCGTTTGGGCTATATTTTATTCGGGAAGATACACGTATACACCAAGGATATCAGGTTCCCCTTGCGGTGTGACCTGATAGCGAAGGCCACGGGCCTTGGCGGCGGTGCGTACCCGGCGATGGGCATCAAGCAGAGCTGCTGCACGCTCCTGCATGACCGACCGGATATGTGGCAACAGCCCCCCGGCGTTTGCGGTGACTTTACCCACGAAGTCTGTGCCCTGATCGGGATTGATATTGCCGGTTGGCTGCGCGGTAAGTAATCGCTTGGCCGCATCTTCATCAATCCAGAAAGCCCGCTCCGGTGCCCCGGAAAAGCCAAGTAGTACGCACTCTTCGGTCAAACATGTGTGGTTCAGTTTCTCCCCCTGAGTCTGGAGCTGAAAACGGAAGCGACATAGAAGCAAGGTGGTCCTGGTGGATACGGCCTTGGTGCGCATGGCCCCAGCCCTGCGGGCCACGGATTTCTCCAGTGGGTCGAGGGCGGTGGTCATGAGATCGGTTGCCAGCCGTTCGACATAGGGATGCGTCCTAGCCAAATAGGTCTGTCCCTCATCAACCGGAAGAGCGAACACCGGATGTAGGGGGTCAGGAAGGTCAAGGCGATTTCTGATACGCGAATCCATCCCAGCAAATGAGAATGAATGGCTGGCTCCCCCATCGGGGCGGGTTTTCCGGGAGTAAACCGCGCCTAAAAGGCGGAGAGCTTCAACAGTGAATGCCTCCACGCTTGCGGTGTCACCTGCGGCGTCGTTGGCGGCGTCAAGTTCGCGAGCTACCTCGTCCACCTTGATAGATTGCTGGGCGAACAAGGTGCGTGAGCGTTTTTCTTCGCGGGTAGCCACCATGTCCCATTCCTTGGCCAGACGATCCGCTTCGGGCTTGATATACTTTTCGAGCCCCGGAATTAAAAGTTGTTGCTGCGCATCGGCCTTCTCTTTGCCTCGGAGCAGAAGGCCCTCAAGAATGGCCTGCATTACCTTGTCGCTATCTTCGGGGATGGGAACTGACACGCCCAAGGCCTTGCGGATAGCTTCGTGCTTGCGCAGGAGAACGTCCAGAACGATGCCGTCGATCTGGTTATCCACGCCATAATAGGTGATGACCCGGATGCTGGAACAAGGTTGACCAAAGCGGTCAACCCGGCCTTCGCGCTGCTCATGCCGGGTGGGGTTCCAAGAAAGGTCATAATGCACAACCGCGTTGAACCTCTCCTGAAGGTTGATGCCTTCGCTCAGACAGTCCGTGCAGACCAGAAGCCTTTTGGCATGCTTGCCAAGCTCATGAACGCGAAATTCGCGTTCGCTGGGCGGCAGCATGCCGGTCACGGCCATGACTTCTACTCCCTTCAAGGCCGGGCGCAGATGCTCGGCAAGGTACTCGGCGGTGTGAATGAAACGGCAGAAAATGATCGGAGCGTAGCCTTCATTCAAAAGTTTTTTGGCAAGCTGAATCATTCCCTGGAGTTTGCTGTCCTTTTCGCCGCACAACAATTCGGCGTCCTTGGCCAGTTGGCGTAACCGCCCCCTGTATCGTTCCCGCTCTGACTGATCGGCTTGCACTTCCGTATCATCTGCGCCTGGGGCGGTATCCAGACCGTTCACTCCTTCTAAGTCCGTCAGGTCGAACACAGATTGGCGACCCATTTCATCAACCAATGCTAAGTCATCAGGCGAGTCCATCCCCGTCGCCCGGCTGCGCAACGTGGCGGCTGCTGCGGCAGGACTCGACGCAATCGAGCGAAGCAATGCCAACGCGGACCACCAGGAAATACGCTGCTGGAACTTGGTTCCATCCTGACTGCGCTCAATACTCTCGCGGGCCAAAGAGATGACCCGCCCGAACAAAGACTTGGCTTCCGGCGTCAGCTTCCAGGTTATTTCTTGGGTTTCGCGTTCTGGAAATGGCGTGTTGATTTCCATGTAGGCCCGAATGTCGCCTCGCCTACGCTGGACAAAGTGTTCAGCCAGAGCTTTGCGATGTGCTTCGTGCTCCTTGCCGGAAAGGTCTTCCGGCAGATTGGCGAAGGACGGACGCAAGAAGCATAGCAAGGAGCGGAACACATCGTCCTTACCGCTGTGGGGAGTAGCGGAGACGAACAACATGTGCCGTTCGGGATTAGTTGACAGATCTTTGACCAAATCGAAGCGTTGCATCGTGCCCCTTCCTCCCGTGGCAGAGGCACAGGCATGGGCTTCATCCACGATAACCATCTCCGGGCACGTTCGCAGGAATTCGGCTCGACGGCGGTCAGACTTGATGTAGTCCAGAGAGACGATTGTGAAGGGATAGACGTCGAAAAGGGAGGTTCCGATGCCAAGGCCTCGCTCAAGTTTGCGCACGGTGGAAGGCAGGACCAATTCCGCATGGATGTAAAATTTTTCAGACAGTTCGGACTGCCACTGCTCGGCCAATTGGGGAGGGCAGAGCACGGCAAGGCGCTTGACTTCGCCCCGGTCCAGAAGCTCACGAGCGATTAGGGCCGCTTCCACGGTTTTGCCGATGCCTACATCGTCGGCGATGAGAAGCCGAACTGGGCTCTGCTTCATAGCCATAAGCAGTGGTACGAGCTGGTACGGACGAGGTTCCACCGCAATATGCCCGAAAGATCGAAACGGACCGCTTGTTGCCCGAAACCCCAGACGAACGGCATCCCGCAACAGCCCACACGTACGAGCATCGCCCAGATCGGTTGGGTCAGGTAATTCAAAGGTAGCAGGGCGGATGTCCTCAAGCTTCGGCATGATGCCGACGATTTCATCATCGCTTCCCCCAAGGGGGCGCAGAAGCAGGCACTCGGGATCATCGGGCGGCAGAACCACCCATTCTCTGCCCCGGGCATGGACCAGCGAGCCTACAGCGAAGTTCATTTCTTTCTCCCAAATACGTGGGGGTATTTGCCCAAGATGGGTTGCCATTGTTCTCCGGCTTGGAAGCGGACAACAGTGATGCCCAAGTCTTCCAGGGCCTCTTGCTGGACTTGGTCACGAGTTTGGCGCTCGGGGAATTCGTGATGAGGGCCATCGATGTAAACAGCCACCTTCTCCTTGGCATAGAAGAAGTCTGGCTTGGCCTTGCATTCCTCGACGAAATGCTGAGCGTGACTTGGCAACGCATACCCATGATCGTTTAGGTGGTCGAGCCACTTCCTTTCGAGGTTTGAGTCGCTCTTCTTCTTGAGCACTTCGAGATGCGCTGTGCGGGTCTGGTTTGACGGCGCGGAGAAGACCTGGGCATTGGCGAGGGCAAGGAGATAATCCTTGATGGCGTGTCGGTTCAACTGGGGGTGGACACGCTGGTTGCCATAGTTCATCAGGCAGTCGTAGCAGGCCACTACGCAGTCTTCGCTGGCGTGCTCCGCACGGCCTTGATCCTCGCCGGTCTCAGGATTGAAATGACAAAGACGCAATGCTTCCTTGGCGACTGCTTTCATGGCCTTGGGATCATCCACCAAACGGCGCAGAACACCGGCACCTCCCTCGGCGGACTCATAGAGCAGGATCGCTTGGGGCTCGGTTCCAGCAGGCAGGGTTTCGGAGGCTAGTTCGAATTCTTCCAGCTGATATTCCCTTTGGGTCGCTTGCTTGAGTGCCGCCTGAAGCGAAATGATTGCGTCAGGTGATAGACGAGCTTCAGGGACAAAAAGCAGGCAGTTTTTCCGATCTTCGACATATGGAATGACGCGCCGCGTTCGTCCTGTCCCGGCTTCGTTTAGCTCGGCATCCGCGCCACCACTGCCTTCTTTGGTCCACATGCCCCGGTCAAAATCGAGCATGAATCCAGGAGGAGCCGTCTCGGCTCGATTGGCCCATCCGAGGTTGATCCGCCACAATGTAGCACCGTGTCCGTATTTGAGGGTTGCCTGCAGCCCCCCGTCCTGTCCGCGAATCTCCGCGATCCGATATGCGGGGGTTCCTCCATGCTGCGCGAAACGAAAGCCTGTCCGTAAAGTGTAGCCGTATTTTGTCCGCTCCTCTTCGTCGGAGTTAATGCGGTCTCGGCGCCGGGTGGAGACGTTGCGCATTCTGAAGAGATTGTCCCAAGCGTGTGGGAGCCTTTCGCCGCACATTTCGCAGATATCCAAGCCATCGCCTTGAGCAATCGGATGGATATAACCGCAAGCGGAGCATTGTTTGATCTTGCCGGAAGCCAACTCTTCATCCTCCTGCACAGCAACCATGACCCGGCTGATCACGTACCTGGATCCTTCATGATAGATGAAGCTGCCTGGACCAAATTCGGAAATGGCCAGGAACCTGGGACGGGATATGTATTCGTCATATCCACGTGTACCACGGCGGCCTGGCACGAAGGCCGACAATGGCAGGCGCGGGAAGTTGTACCCTGGCAAAAACCCCTCGCTGGCAAAGTAACGGTACGAGTAGAAGTCGGACTGGAACTTGGAATCGCTTTGCAGCAAAAGTTCGATTTGTGTTTCAGCCTCGGCCCTGAGTCTCCTTGCCTGATCGCGATCCTTCTGAGACCTGCTGGCGTCGCTGATGATGAGGTTTTGGGCGTCCCTCTGTTCCACAGCCGCGCGGTACAGACTACGCCAGCGTTCGCACGCATCCTCGAACTGGCGCTCAATTTTGGACATGGCTTCGTCAAGCCACGTAGGCCCGTACCAGCCGCAGCCTTGAAGTTCATGGGAGATGCCGTCGAGAATCTGTTTTACTCGTATCTTAGCCCTAGCTTTAGTCGGCTCATCGGCCAGATGTGCAACTACGCCGTCCAGAAGGGACAATGCGGGCTTGTCACCGGTGACATCCAACAAATCACGGAGTGACTGCCTTAGGTCCAAACCGGATTCTGAAAGCCACAGTGCATGCACATGTGCCCGTATAAGGTCCTCGTTTGCAAGGTCCAATCTGGGGGTAGAGACCGCGCCAGCAACCATGAGTGATGGGACTCGGAAAAAATGTTGATCGTGGGAGCTCCCTTGAGCGCAATACGTAATAATTAGTGCTGGTTGTCCTGATCGACCTGCGCGGCCACTACGCTGGGCATAATTGGCTGGAGTTGGGGGAACATTGCGCATTGTTACGGCATTGAGTTGGGCGATATCCACCCCCAGTTCCATGGTGGGCGAACAATACAAAATAGGAAGCTGGGCTTCCCTGAAAGCATCTTCTCTGCGCTCTCGTTCTTCACTTGCAACCTGGGCTGTATGCTCTTTGGCTTCTAGATTTGTACCATCCTTGACTGCAGATCTGTACAAATCAACGAAGAACGGATTAGTTCTCCCTTCTTTTTCGCCAGAGTGCTGCATCCGGAGTGGGTCAAATTGGGCCGCAGTCCCATCACCAGATTTCCAGATCATTACAGAAGCCGGGATTTGATAGCCTTCTCCATTACTGGTGTCTGACAAAACGGGTTCAATAAGACCAGCTTTTGAAAGAGCAGAAAAAAGGGCGAGAATAAGCGACGCTGTTTCGTCCATTTTTATGGAATATTGTTCTTCCGAAAAAGATTTGCGCAGCCATCCCCCAAGGGAGCTGCGTGGCGAGATAAAAAGGTCTCCCCCGTATTCTTTTTGGCCTTTCTTTTTGGCCCGGGGGAAGACGACAGCGGCATGGTGCAACTTTTCATCATCATCAATTTTCCATGGGCTAATCAAATTTTGACTGCTCTGCTGACGAAGGCTTTCTTGAAATTCTGGCTTGAGATAATCTACTTTAATAGCTAATCGGCGACGCATGTAGTCTAAAAAAGTTAGAGATATCTCCCGTCTTTTCTCTGGGGATGCTGCACCTAGAATGGAGTTACCTTCCCAGAGGCTTTCATCTGCGCAAATTACATCCAAATCGAGATAATCAATGTGCAAAAGGCCGCACTGTTCCAAGTTGGGAGCCACAATTCGCCAGCCTCGGCGCAGGTCGCTGTATACTCTGTATCCCAGGACGTTCCAAAAAGCCTTTCGGATATTAGTCGCTTTTCCGTATTGTGCCATTGGATCAATGGAATAACGGATTGCTGGAAAAATTTTCTTTGTGTGTCCTAGTCCTAGAGCCTCAAAAACTTTCTGAGGAAGAACATCATGCTCCAGACCAAACTCTCCAGCCTGCTCCAAGGCGTTAAATAGAGCGGAACGGACGAGACCAATTTCGATAAAGTCATTGAAATGACCAGCTTGAAGCGAGGCGTCCTGCCGATTGTCAGTGAAGCAAAGGAGTTTCTTCGCAATTGGGCTCAAGTCCTGCTCTTGTCTCAAATGCCGAACCGTAGACATAGATAGAACTGTGGTGGCCGTGCTGCGCCCTTCTGTGCCCAAGGTTGCAAGCTTTGCGAAGTCAGATATCCGGGGAGCGTAAGAAACTTTGCACTGGTGGCAAAAAGCAAAGGGAGCTGAAATAAACCACGCTACAGTTGCATCAGGAAATGGCGTTAATGAGAACGAGCCATCCTTCTGGAGGAACACTTTTTCTGGAAGGTATTTTTCTTTGCTTTTGATTGGGTAGAGCTTTCCACCTTTTTCTTCAGTCCAATCATCAGGGAGATGTTCGGCTTGAAGTTGCGGATCCGAGGGCCAAGGGTTGGTGTCGCTGATATACAAATAGCCAGCATATCCGTCGGCTAGTATAGCTTCGGAGGGTTTACGAGCTGAAAACCAAGATGTCTTTTTATCGGGATCCACTACACGCCAAACACTGTAATACTCCTGTCCACACTCTCGACAAAACTGAAGGGGAAAAAGAATGGTTTTTTCTTCTCTATCTGGGGCAAACTGTTGACCATGAAGAGTGATCGCGCGAATTTTTTCAGGTTCTGGGGACGCATAAACGGTATCCCCCTTGCTTAAAAACTGATGTAATTTAAACGCAAACGCGGGTTTTCCCGTATCTGGATTTTTTAATTTATAGCCCTGCAGAAGAGCTTCTTGGATAGGCGTTATGCATTTTTCAACATCAAGCCCTGTGGTCTCTGCCAATAATTGAGCCGCGCCAGACTGTCCTATCAATGCACGCGGTTTGCAACGGACTAAGCGAGAATCTTTCTCTTCAAGACCTAGGGAGTTTTCAATCCAAACAGATAGCGGATCGCGAACGAATGTTTGATAATCGGCAGTAGCGAACCTGTCTTTATTAAGGATCCGTTCTCTTAATAACGTTCGAAAATGTTGAGAATCAAAGTCATCGCACACAGTCTCCTTCCGCAACGTTTCAACAATAACCCTGTGAGGCATGACTTCAGCCCCAAAAAGTTTAGATGCCACTTGAGCAACTTCTTTTTGCTGTTCCTCAAATGTTCCAGGCCCGGCAAGTGTGGCGGAGGTGCCAACGCACTGCAGACTGCTTTCATGTCCAGGATCGGTGATTGCATTGCGAAGTCGACGAATAAGCATCGCTACGTCAGCACCTTGCCGCCCACGGTAGGTATGCAATTCATCGAAGACTAAAAATTGGAGATTCTTGGCCGCCTGAACCAGTTTCTTTTCATAGGGTCGGGTAAGGATCAGTTCCAACATTACATAGTTG
Source organism: Oscillospiraceae bacterium (assembly GCA_047973265.1). Classification (GTDB taxonomy): domain Bacteria; phylum Bacillota; class Clostridia; order Oscillospirales; family Ruminococcaceae; genus WRAV01. Next base: position 2,453 of record JBKEBS010000125.1, on the reverse strand, counting down.
GTCAGAAGGATATCGGGTGGATTGTCAATAATTTCTTGACGAGCGTGTTCTCCTTCTTGTCCGGTGTAGCGCCGAAATGTCACTGGTGGTTTGTCACCATAGCCATGGCAAAGAAATTTTCGTAATTCTAATTCCTGAGAATTGGCTAAGGCATTCATTGGATAAACGATGATGGCCTTTATTCCCTTACCCGAACCATAATGCAGAATATGGTCAACACAAGGGACAATGTAAGAAAGACTTTTCCCTGACCCTGTACCCGTGGTCAAAACATAGTTGTCACCGGTCCGAGCCGCCTCAATAGCCTCAACTTGATGTTGGTACAACCTCATCGGGCGTCCAACGCCATCGACTTCGGACTTGTCACCTCTAAATATTTTTGAACACTCAGTATGAAGCTTGCCTATAGAAATGAGATCGTCGATCCATCCTCCCCAAGCAAACGCAGGATTAAGCTGTAGCAATGGATCTGGCCAAAGAAGGCCATTCTTGAGCTCTTGCTGAACAATCTCACGAATTTTATCATCAGAAATTTCAATAAAACTTGCGATATATTTAGAATAATCTCCAATTATGTTATCTCTGAGCTTAAAGACATCCATTTTGTCACCTCGTGTGAATGCTCGACCCAGAGAAAGCTAGGCCATTTTTTAAGAAAAATTTGTCTAACGGCGGTAAGGCGTTATCGAAAAGGATAATTCTCCCGATAGGATTACCCCGCTCCCATGGTTCACGCAAGCCTCATGGGTGAGAGCATACTGCGATTTGGGATTTTTGCCCCTAGGGCCGCCAGACATAATGCAAATTTAGGCGCGAGATATTGAGGAATATGTTAAGTTTGATAGTTAGTGATATCATCTTAGTAAATAACGGACGAATTTGAACGCATAATTGTCTGTAAGATATCTAAAGAACATTTTTTTATTGCTAGAAGAAAATAACGAAGCCCCCAACTTTGTGAAGAAGGGGGCGTTTTGGGGCTATGAGAAAGTTATGCAGCCAAAGCTAGGCAAGGTTTCGGAAGAATTTGCTCTTGTGTTAGTTGGAAAATATCCCAATCTTGCACATGTAGAATGAATTCTGCCCCATCGATGCGGTAAAGCTCTCGTGCTACATTGCTGAATTCAGCCAATACTTCTTCACAGCTCCGCGTATTTATTTTATCGACCATTGTTGGTCTCCTTTTATCTTAATTTGTGGGAGACCGAAATCAATAAATCGATTTTTTATGTGTTGCACGCACAATAGCTTTTGTCAAGAAGTACTATTTGGATATGTAGAATCACAAAGTGGTCTTGCGGAAATACTACAGCCTTTTGCGATGAGTCAAAATTCATTGAGAGATCATCCAATCAATCTTGGTGACCAAAACTAGCCAGAATTTCAAAAAAGGCCTCTTTGAAAGAGTTAGATAAAAAGAGATCTGTCGTGTTAATGGGGTGGCAGTGTGCGCTACCCCCGCAACATTTTTTGCGCAAACTGTCCCGCCACATCGCGTCGAGAATCGAATACCCAATGGACAAGCACCACGGCCTCAAGCGCCTCGTAGATTATGCGCCATGGGTGGACATGTATTTCACGGTAGCGGGTGATACCCACTATTTCTAGCTCTGGGGGGACATTGCCACGCAGAGGCAGGCTGTGCAGAGAGCGGATGGCCTGCTCTAACTTGCCCAGAATCGTATCTGCTTGAGCTGGCCTGCATTGGCCGCTTATAGGTGTAGACCTCCAGCAGATTTTGCTCTGCCTCTGGGGAGAGCAAAACTTCCAGAAGTGGCGTCCCAGTGGGAAGGGTCATCGTTTACCCTTTGCGCGCAGGCCTGCGAAAACTTCCCGAGCGGGGCGTCCCTTGCCCGCCTCAAAGCTCTTGCCGGAAACGCTAAGAGCCTTGAGCATGGCCAGCGTTTCCTGCATGCGCTCATATTCATGAACGCCCATGAGCACGGCCTTGGCCTTGCCATTCTGTGTGATCACAACGGGCGGCGCAGCTTCTTCGTTGAAAGTGTGAATGATTTCTTTGAGATGCGCCTTGACGGCACTAACTGGGCGTACTGCTGTGCTGAGTTGCATTTTCACGCTCCTTTTGCCAAATAAGTGCTGAATTTGGTTCTATCGGTCAAGCTGGCTTCGCGTCACCGTGTGGAGTAGCCCCCATTTCGACCGGACACCCCTCTAACTAGGGAGGAGGTGCTGGAACTATGCCTGGAACTAGTGCTAAAACAAATTCAACGGTGGAGATAGTAAACATAACGCCCCGTCGCCGTTGGTCTGTCGGCGAAAAAGTTCGCCTGATAGAGGCCAGCATGGCCCCAGGTCAGTCGGTTTCTCTGGTGGCACGAACGTATGGCGTTGCTCCGAATTTGCTTTACCGCTGGAGAAAACAGATGAGTGAAGGCGGCAAAACAGCCATTGAAGCCAATGACGAGGTTGTCAGCGTTGCCGAAGTAAAGGCC
>JBKEBS010000124.1:0-30916 GCA_047973265.1 Oscillospiraceae bacterium | reverse complement strand
GCCTTTTTTCACCGTTACCTTATCAAAATCGACGCCCTCCGACACGAAGCGGACGATCACCTGCTCCGATGTCATTTTCTGCCAGATCGCGTGAACAGTGATATCGGCGGTGATGATAGTCTCACTATTGAAATTCGGAATCTCAGTGCTGGGATCAGTTGTCCAGCCGGCAAAGTCGTAGCCCCCACGGATGGGGTTGTCGGGGAAGAGATCACCCAGCGCTTCGCCGATGACACATTTTACAATGACGGGAGACCCGGTCTGCGTCACAAAAGAGACGGTCGCCTCTGACGAAACAGGGGGAAGGGGCTCCCAGACAGCGTAGAGGTCAATGGAATTGACCACCGGCAGACTCAAATCATAGTCCGGGATAGCCGCATAGCGATCCTCCGACCAGCCCAGGAAGCGGTAGCCCTCCCGGTAGGGGTCACCGGGGTACTGGGAACCCACTGATTCGCCGGGGAAAAGCCACAAATCGGCCAGAAGCATGCCTGTCCCGTCGTTGAGGTGCAGGGCGACCGGCACAAGAGAGGGTGCCCGATTCTGCATGCCAGGATTGATATAGGCGTAGCCATTACCGTTTCCGGTAAAGCGCACATAGCAATAAGCCTGTGTGTCGTCGCCATCCAGAATACTGATATTGCTGAAATACAGCTCGGGGTTCGGGCTGGTGAAGACGATGAAATAGTGGTTGCCGTTGTCGTCGGCGTTCAGGCGGTAGTAGCCTGATGAATCTGTCTGCGTGAAGAGGATCGGCCCTTCCCGCTTGCTCCAGTCGCCGTCCTCTGGGGCGCGATAAAGCTCGACTCCCACACCGGCAACCGCGGCTTTTCCGGTTTCAGTGTCCGCCATCACGGTAATGTTGTCATCCAGGTAGGCATAGCCCTCGAACTGGCGGATGACCGGCCTGACTACTCCAAAGGTGTCGTCTTCCATGGTTGTCACCGTGGAAGTGGAGTTCCCCAGCTCGGGGTCTCCCTCCGCGTGCACGGGAAGGAAACCCATCACTGGAAAGAACGCCATCACAACGGCCAGGAACAGCGGTATGACCCTCGCGTTTCTCCATTTTCTTTTCATGAACTGCACATTTCCTCTCAGTCAGAGCGGCGAAAGCCCGGAGCGTTACAGAAAATTACCGGCAGGTTTATTCCGTACTGCTTGTCTGGTGGGCAATCGACACATGGTTCTCAACAAATATATACAATGTATTTCTATTTTACTCTATTATGACAATAACTGCAATGCGTGGTGATTCATTTCCTTGATTATCGACACCGTGTAGGTAGATGCCGTATTCTCCCGGTGTGGAGAAATCGATTTGATCCACGTGGGTGGCGACGATGGAGCCCTCACCCGACAGGCTGGCTCCCGCATCGGAGATGATCTGCGCGTCAGACGCCGTACCTCCCACAGAATACGTGATTACAAAGTTGCTCACGGTGAGCTGGACACCATCCTGCCCCTGAGCGGCCTCAGCGGGCTGGGATTCCTCTGGCTGGGAGGATGCCTCCGGTTCGGGTGGGACGCTGGATTCGGGAACCGAGGATTTCGGCTGCGCCTGGGATGCCCCTGAGCTATCTGCCTGGGATGAAGACGCGGGAGGGGAAGCATCCCCTGAGGTCGACGACTCCTCCGGCAAGACAGGTGTGTCATCCGGCTGGGAAGGGGTGGGATCTGGCAAGCTTTCGCTGATTGCGGGCGGCTGTTCGGGGGGAGCGGCGCCGTCGCCCTTCACCAACTGATAGATGCCGTAGCCACCGGCGGCCAAGACTGCTGTTGCCGTAACGGTTGCAATTGTGGCAGTCAACGGGCCGGACAGAGCGCCTGCCGCAGGTACAGGAGGGAGTCCGCCGGGGGGCGGAGGAGCGGTTGCGGCAGGAAGGGCGGCGGCAATAGCGGCGGGCGCAAAACCGAGCTGCGTCCCAACCTGTTCCCAAAGGGCAGCTTGAAGCTCGGGCGACAGTGCCGCCTTTGCCTCTTCCGCCAATATTCTGCTGAGAACTGCCTTTGCCATACCTTAGTCCTTTAATGTATTGAGCGGATTCACTGCCTCTCACGAATGTGGAGGCCGTCCGCTATTCTTATCGCGGATTAAAACGTTAATGTCCTAAAGGCCATCATCGTTGTCGAAGTTCTCCTTCTCCAGCCGCTGCCTGAGTTCCTCTCGGGCGCGGAACAGGCGGGAGCGAACCACCGACTCTTTAATCTCCAGGATTTTTGCAATTTCTCTGATCGGTAAGTCGTTGAAGTAGAAGAGGGTGACCACCGAGCGCTGACCCTCCGAGAGCTGGTCAACCAGTTCCACAATGTACCGCCGCTTTTCGGTGTCCTCCAGATAATCCTCGGGAATGAACTCCCGGGTCTGGTTGGGCATCTTTTCCAGCGCATCCTCCTCCGGGGGAATGTCCCCCTTCTGGTTGTTGATAAACCGGATGGCGCTGCGGTAGGCGATCTTGTTGACATAGCTGCGCAGGTAGCGAACATCTCCCAGGGAGCCCAGCTGTTTGTAAAAGCTGATCATGGTTTCCTGGACAACGTCGGCTGCGTCGGTCTCGTTTTTCGTGATGCGCAGGCCTAAATAATAGATATCCTGCACAAAGAGAGCGTACAGCCTTGCAAAGGCGTCCGCATCTCCCTGAGCCGCCTGCTCCACGAGCTTGGCCAACTCTTTGCTCTTCAATTTTGCATCAGCGTTGGCCATTTTATCCTCTTTACATCACTATAGTTGCATTTCTTTCGGAAAAGGTTGCTTTTTTTCGTATACAAATTCAAATTTTAACTGCATTTAACCTGAAAGCACCTTCTCCGCCCCTATGTTTCTACACTAAGAGTGTGGAAAAAGTTCATTTTTATTCCAAAGGAGTTACAAAAAGTCACATATTTTTTGCGAATAACAGATACAGATACCTTTTGCAGTAAAATCCAGAAATTGTGACCGGACGCGGCAAATGTAAAAAAGACAACACAAAGCCGCGGCCAGTCCACAATAAGTAGGACGGAGAGGCTGCGGCTTAGGGGTCAATCAACAATCGGGTCCGAAAATATGACCGGACAACTGGGACACCGGGCCTGCCTCTACTCGGCCTCGGATTTCAGGCACTCCTTTTCCGGGGTCTCCGGCTGCACTTTGCCGCTTTCCTCTTCCTGATCTTCCGCGGTCAGCTCCAAATGGGGCTCCTCCGATTCAATGTATGCTTCCTCGACAATTTGCTGGATGCGCTGCATCTCCTCCACCATGTCGGTGATTTTATTGAACAGCATATTGTAGAGCATTTTGTAGTCAGCCATAATGCTACCCCTTCCTTTTATCCATCCCCGTCTACAGGAGCGCCTCCAGCACAGACTCCACGCTGGCGCAGCAGCCCGTGGCGCTCTCCCGGACGGCAAGTGCGGCTCCCTCCATGGCGTAGGAGCGTTCCGCCGAGGCGAACATGCCCAGGTCGTTGAAGTTATCCCCGAAGACTAGAGTTTCCTCCCGGGAGATACCGGCGCGCTGCTGGAGGTACCGGATTGCCGCCCCCTTGTTGGAGAGGGTGAAATCCAGCCAGCCCCCGCCGGCGGGGGCGACCTCGAAGTGGGCCTCCCATTTGGGGGCGAGCTCCCGGCAGAGCGCCTGCACCCGGGCAGCGTCGGTACAGGCGGAGATGTTGATGATGTCTTCATCCAGGGCGGCCAAATCCTCCACCACCGTGACGGTGTTCCGCATAGTGTAAATCAGGTAGTCCGCGAGAGTTCGGTCAGTGTCTGTCAGAAAGAGGCTGTTCACCGTTGAGATAACCGTGGCGCAGTCCTCCCGCGCCGACAGCTCGGCGATGAGCTCCCCAGCCAGCTGTCCGGGAAAGAGGCGGGTTTCCAGCAGCTCGTTGCCCCGAGCGATGACGCTGCCGTTTTCCGCTATGTAATATATTCTGCGCCGCAGTGGCGCGAAAAGGCGTTTCAGGTTGGGATACTGCCTGCCGCTTGCCGCAACAAAGAGAATACCTTTGTCCAGGCAGGCGCCGATCAGCTCCATCTGGCGGGCGCTCAGCTGCTTTTTTTCGCCTTGCAGCAGCGTGCCGTCGATGTCGCTGGCGATCATCCGTATCATTTGCTTTCCCCCTCGGGTACTGCAGAACGACATATTTTGTCGTTTTGTGCGAATCTTCTACAAGAGAATACCACAGATACGGGAGGGAAACAACACCCCGAAAAGGGGAAAGGGACAGAAAAAGAGAGAGCGAATGCCGCCCTCTCTTTCTGAAAAGCTGTAGGAATGCCGGTTGCGCTACTTAATCTCCGGGCCCTGGTACTCGCCCTCATTCTCCGCCAGCGGAGAGGCATTGCTCACCGGCTCCTCCGGTACGCCGTAGGGCTGATAGGGCGCTTGAGGCGTAGTCTGAGCCGGATCAGGCTGCACAGGCACCGCTTGTACCGGGGCGGGCTGTGCCGTGAGGCCGGTCTCCTGGCGGAATTGATCCACCATCTGCCGGAACTGGGCGAGGTTCTTGGTGAAGAGGCCGTCCCACTCGGGCTTATAGCCCATGATGGCGCCGGGGCATCGGGTGTGAATGGAGGCCAGCAGCTGGTCGCAGTCGGTCTCGTTTTTCGCGGGAACCTGCTCGGTGGCGCCGGAGGCGAAGCGCAGCATAACAGCGTAGCTCTTTCCGGTGGGGATGCCGTTGGTGCGGTGCTGGGTCACATTCTTATAGGACCAGATCAGGTCGCCAACTGGGCGGATGGCGAAGGATTTGCCCGTGCCGGAGCATACCCAGCTGCGGGTGATGATCAGGTCGCCGTGGCGGATGACGAAGTCATTCTGCGCCAGCTCCGCTTCCAGGGAGGCGGCCGTCTGCTCGGGGTCACCCGGGCAGTTGGCCATCAGGCTCTTGTAGTATTTACTGGATTTGTAGTTGGCGAGGCCGCCGATGCTCTTGACAATATTGATCAGCGCCAGCAGGATAAGCACCGCGCCCGCGGCGGACACAACCTGGGGAACGGCCCGGGGCGCTTTCAGGCTGATGTAGTAGCTGGGGATCAGGCTGCTGTCCACGCCGATGTCGCTGGCAAACTTGGTGCGCACCTGGCGGTCGACCGAATCCATCTCGATGACCTTTCCGGTGACGGTGTAGTCATCATAGTAAGAGGACTTCATGTCGGCGGGGGCATAGACCATCATATAGCCGTCATCGACCAGGAAGCTGAAGAAGTTGCCGGTGGTCTTGCTACCCTCGGTGATATAATAATCGGTGTTGTACAGCTCGTCAGTCTTGTGGGTGACGAACTGGAAGCCATCATCGATCAGCTTGTCCAGCTCCTCCACCGAGCTGTAGGAGGGGGTGTTCCAGAAGATGTTGTCGATGCGGGGATTTCAAAAGCGAAAATCAGCAGAAGAACCACGATGGCGATGAGGAGCAGCGAACGCACGATGCTGCCCCGTGTGTACTTGGCAATGCGCGATTTGATCAGATTGTTTTCCATTTTCTCAAACGATTCCTTTCATACTGTAGGTAGGCCTCAAAACACAAATAATTATATCACGGAGACCGGGGAACAGTCAACAAAATAGGGATGATTTGTACAGCGGCAAAGGGGCCCGTTCTCGATGGCTTTCCCATTGACACCCCTCCGAAAGCCCGGTATACTTATTTATACTGAAAAGGTGGGAAGGAGGGATAGCATGGGAAAGGATATGGATGTGACCCCGGAAATGGCGGAGCGAATATCGGCGAAGGTGATGAAGGAAGTTGAGCAGCAGCTGCGGCAGGAAGGCGAGCGCATGGCAAAGCGCTACGGCGTGGATGAGCTCAACCGTCAAACCGAAAAATTCACCGAGGTTTTGGACAGCCTGGCCGCCAGAAATGTCCGGATGCGGGAGCTGACGGCGGAGGATGAGGCCGGTTACGAGCGGGAGGCAGAGGCCACCGTCAAGGCCACCCAGGACTACTACAACTATCTGGGCACCATTCCCGACGATTTGCGCCGTTTCTTCCTCCTTATAACCGAAACGGTGAGCGGCGGCGGTTCTCTGGATGTGCTGGACGACCTGCTGGGCGCCGAGATTTCTGTCGACCCCACCCCGCTGCTGTCCATCCAAGCCATTCGGCCCCGCAAGTACGTCATGCAGATCGACACCATCACCAACCACCTCACCACCCTGGATGGACAGACCCAGCTCAAGGTGGGAACCAAGGGCAGCCAGCCGGTCAAGACCACAGTCACCCTGGATATGCCCGAGCACATGCGCATTGAGGGGGGCGGTTCCCTCTCCACCTACGACAAATCCATCATCAACGGCGTCACCTCCCTGTTGGAGAGCGGCAACACCGTTTTTTCCATCCCCATGCTTTATCACGCCATGACCGGCAAGCCCAACCCCACCGTGGACGAGCAGCTCTCGGAGGAGATCGGCGGCAAACTGGAAAAAATGCGCCGCATGATTCTCTCCATCGACCTCACCGAGGAGAACCGGGCCCGGTATCTCACCGACAGCGAGGGCAACCCCCTCAAGGTGGAGGATCTCGCCATCGAGGGCTACCTGCTGCCCCTGAATAAAATGTCCGGCACCGTCAACGGCAGGCCCACCGAGGTCTACCAGATGATCCAGCCGCCCCCCCTCTACACCTATTCCAAGATGAAACGGCAGCTGGCCAGCGCCCCCATCACCCTGCTGAACGCCCCCGTGAACAACAACTCCACCACCATTCCACTCAAAACCTACCTGCTCCAGCGCATTGAGCTGATGAAAAACCGCAACAACAACATCATCTCCAACAAGATACTCTACGAGACCATCTACTCCGAGTTGGGGGCGGCATCGGCCAACAAGACCCGCAAAATGCGCATTCGCACCTACACCACCACCATCCTCTCCTATTTTATCGAGCAGGAGTACATCACCGGATTTGTGGAGTATAAGGAGGGCCGTGTGATCAGGGGGCTGCAAATCACCCTTTGACCCCATCTTTTTCCCGGCAAGAGAGGCTCCCAGTTGAAACAGAAAACGATCATCATTATATTGATCTGCCTCATCGCTCTTGTGCTGTTGGGGCTGTTCGCCTACGCCTGGGACAACATCATCGACCCCTCCAGCGAGACTGCAATGGCCGTTCACGCATGGAATGGCACGCCCCCCGAGTACCGGGGCGAGACTGTGTTGGAGCTTTACCTGATCGACCCCGTGGCCAAAACCTGCCTGCGGGCGATAGCCGTGGAGCCTGCTACCCGCGCCTTGGAGGCGCTGCCCACCTATCAGACACAGGGGAGCCCCTCCGCCGGAACCGACTGCGGCTTTCTCGTTGTCACCACCGAAAAGCGGTATCCCCTCTACATTGTGGAGAGCGGCGAGACCGAGCGTGGCCAGGCCATCCGGGCGCTGTGGGCCGAGGCGGCGGTAGAGGCCGTTCCCACGGTGGATGCCTATCAGCTGCTGCTCCCCACCCAGATCGACCGTATCACCTTTGAGGGCCCCTTCTCCCTGGATTTGCAGGAGCCTGCTGACATCAACCGCTTTGTGAAGGCGCTGCAGGGGGTGGAGACCCTGAGCAGCCGGCTCTACCCCGAGGGGGAGGAGGCGCAGCTGCCCGAAGGCTCCACAGAGGAGTACTCCTTCACCCTTCACCTGGGGGAGATTTACGGCGGCTCCCAGGTTCGCGTGCGGGGCGCCTCCGACACCTTTGCCATGCAGCTGGATTTTCAGCGCCAGCAGCGGCTCTACACCTGCTCTCCCGCAGTTACCCAAGCGCTGATCGATGCACTGGCCGACCTGCCGCGAGCCGAAGTGCCACCGGAAGAGCCCTCACAGATGCCAGAACCCGAACCACCGGAGTCCATTCCGGAACCTGAGCCGTCCAGCGAGTCCTCGGAGGAGCCCTCCGCGCCAGCGGAGCCTGTCCCAGAGCCCGAGCCGCCCAGCGAACCCTCGGAGGAATCCTCCGGCCCACCCAGCGTGGGCTTTGTCCCAGAAGAATAAGTGAGGGGAGAGCCGCCTATGCCATCTCTGGTCAGCGTCATCATACCCTGCTACAATGTGGAAAAGACAGTGGCGGACACTGTCCGCTCCGCCCTCGCCCAGACCCATGAGGACATGGATATCCTGCTGATCGACGACGGCTCCACCGACGGCACCGCCACCCTTCTGGAGGCGCTTACCGCGGAGGACAGCCGCATCCGGCTGCTCAGCAATCCCGGGAATTTGGGATTGGAGGCCACCCGCAACCGGGGTTTGGCCGACAACAGGGGGGATTATGCCGCCTTGCTGGACGCAGATGATCAGTGGGAGCCGGACAAGCTGGAGCGCCAGCTCCGGCTGATGAAGTCCACCGGCTGCGACTTCTGCTACACCGGCTACAGCTTTATGGACGCCGAAGGCAATCCGCTCCGGGGGGAGTACCTTCCTCCGGAGGAGATCGACTACGCCGGAATGCTCCGGGAAAATGTGGTGGGCAACTCCACCGTGGTGATGACCAGGCAGGTGGCGAGGGATTACCGTTTCCGCACCGGCTGGGGCCACGAGGACTATGTGCTGTGGATGGAGCTTCTGCGGGACGGCAAGACCGCCCGGGGCATCTCCGATCCGCTGATGCGCTACCGGCGCTCCCCCCACAGCCGCAGCGGCGACAAAAAGAAGGCGGCGGCCAACCGCTGGCGCATTTACCGCCGTTTTTTGGATATGGGCAGGCTGGAGAGCGCCCGTGCCTTTGCCTCCTACGCGCTGCGGGCGCTGCGAAAGCATCGCCTTTAAGTGAAAGAAAGGATTGCCATATGAAACTTTCCCACACCCTTGTGCCCGCCCCGCTGCGGGCCTTTTTTGAGGAGAACCCGAGAGCAGCCCTGGCCTTCTCCGGCGGGGTGGATTCCGCTTTTTTGCTGTGGGCGGCGACAGCCTGCGGCGCGGACATCCGGGCCTACTATGTGAACAGCCCTTTCCAGCCTGCCTTTGAGCTGGCGGACGCCCACCGCCTGACGGAGGAGCTGGGCGCGGCTATGACCGTCCTCCCGCTGGATGTGCTGCAAAACGAAAATGTGACCGCCAACCCCCCGGACAGGTGCTACCCCTGCAAGCAGGCGATCTTTTCCGCCATCCTGGAGACCGCTGCTGCGGACGGGTACAGCCTTGTCGCAGACGGCACCAATGCCTCCGACGATGCGGGAGACCGTCCGGGAATGCGGGCGCTGCGGGAGCTGTCTGTGCGCTCCCCCCTGCGGGAAGCGGGGCTTACTAAGAATGAGATTCGGGCACTGTCCAAGGAGGCCGGTCTTTTCACCTGGAACAAGCCCTCCTACGCCTGCCTGGCCACCCGCATCCCCACCGGCCGGGCCATCGACGCCGAGACGCTGGCCAAAATTGAGGCCGCCGAGGATGCCCTCATGACCCTGGGCTTCACCGATTTCCGGGTGCGGGTGCAGCTCTTTGGGAACGCCGCAAAGCTCCAGCTCCCCGCCGGCCAGCTCCCCACAGCCGTCACCCGGCGGGAGGAGATCGTCGCCGCCCTGGAACCCCACTTCTCGGATATCCTGCTGGATTTGCGCCCCAGGCAGGGAAAGGACTGAACATTTTATGGATAAATCAGGCTATCTCGAGCTGCTCCAGGCCGTTCAGCGGGGCGATATGGCCCCCGAGGATGCTGTGGAGAAGCTGCGCCTCGCCCCCTTTGAGGATTTGGGCTATGCCAAGATCGACCACCATCGGGGCCTCCGCCAGGGGGTGCCCGAGGTGATCTACGGCCAGGGAAAGACCCCGGAGCAGATTTTGGGCATCACCCGGGGAATGCTGGAGCGGGGGGAGCGGAATGTCCTGATCACCCGCATGTCCGCCGAGGCCGCCGCTCTGGTGGGGGAGAGCTGCCCTTTGGAGTATCATCCCATCCCCAAAATCGGCATTGCGGCGAAAAAGGAGATTCCGGACCCTGTGGGCTCCATCGTGGTGGCCTCCGGCGGCACCAGCGATATGGCCGTCTGTGAGGAGGCCGCCCTCACCGCTGAGGTGCTGGGAAACAAAGTGACCCGCCTCTACGACGTAGGGGTCGCGGGATTGCACCGTCTGCTGGCCCAGCTGGAGCCACTCTCCAAGGCGCGGGTAGTGATCGCCGTCGCAGGGATGGAGGGCGCGCTGCCAAGCGTCATCGGCGGGCTGGTGGATTGCCCCGTGATCGCGGTGCCCACCAGCGTGGGTTACGGGGCGAATTTGGGCGGCATCGCCGCGCTGCTCTCCATGCTCAACTCCTGCGCCAGCGGCGTTGCGGTGGTGAACATCGACAACGGCTTCGGCGCGGGCTATATGGCGAACCAGATCAACAAGATGGAGACTGCACAGTAGGGGTGTGAGCCATCGTGGAATATATTGACGCGAAATCGATCGTGACGAATACCAAAAGCCTGAACTGGAATTACCTGTGCTTTGAGTACGTCATGAACATCTATTGGGGTTGTAGCCACGGCTGCATCTACTGCTATATGCGGAGCGATTACTATGATGAAATTGGCAAACTAAACGGCAATTTTGACAGCGTGAGGGCGAAGAGGAACGCGTTGCAGATCATCCGGGACGACTTGCGCAGAAAGATTCGGAAAGGCGTCGTATTTACAGGCGGCACGTCGGATTCCTACAACCCGGAGGAGAAGGAACACAGGCTGACGAGAAACGCCCTGGAGCTGATCAACGCCTTTGAGTTCGGCGCGTGCATCCTCACAAAGAGCGACTTAGTGACACGGGATACGGATATTCTGACGGATATCAGGGAGCACTCCCCCGCAAGCGTCAACTTTTCCATCACCTGTGCCGACGACGCCACCTGCCAAAAAATCGAGCCCGCGGTGTCCACGTCGACGCAGCGGTTCCGGGCTGTCGAGCACCTGGCCAAAAACGGGATTCCCACCGGCGTCTTGATTGACCCCTTGCTCCCCTATATAACGGACACAGAGGAGAATGTGCGGGAGCTGGTGAAAAAGGCAAAGCATCACGGGGCCAGTTACATCTACATTTCAACCCAGGTGACCATGTCCGGCGGTCAGCGGGAATATTTTTATGAGGAAGCGGAGAAGCATTTCCCCGGAACCGCGGAAACCTACCGGCAAAAATATAAGGAGTACTACTACTGCCGCTCGCCCCACGCCAAAAAGCTGTGGAGCGTGTTTGCGGAAGCCTGTGAAAAAGAGGGCCTTCTGTATGACATGAGGGCCGCCAACCAGATGGTGCGGCAGGGCTACAACATCTCCGTGCTGGATATCCTTTGACGGCAGATGCTGCGGCCCCGACCTATGAGGAGCTACAAATTATGCATATGGAAATCATCAACTATACAGACGATCACCGCCAAAAGATAGCGGAGATGATCGGGGATGACTTTGTTCGGGAGGATGTGCTTTGGTGTGTCGACTCAGCCCCCCATTACACCTCCCTGCTGCTGTGTGACGGTGAAGTTGCGGGTGTGAGCGCCTTTACCAGCAATAACCTCATGTCGAGCCATACATTTTATATCGACCCCGAATACAGAAACCGCGGGCTGGGCACATACCTGCTGCGGGAGACCGAAAGCCGCATGAAGGAGGCCGGCATCAAGGAGGCGATGTGCGATTTTCTGTTGAAGGAGCCGGAGCTCTCCTTTGTGGAAAAGCGGGGCTATGTCCGCTCCTTCGACTCCAATTTTATGCGCTACACAGGGGGCAGAATGGCCTCTCCTGAGGCCGATATCATCCCCTATCAAGATGATTTTTACCTGGAAAGTCAGGCGCTTGTCGCCGAAGCTTTTCATGAAATGCGGCTGTCGGTGGCAATAGAATCTGAGTTGGGCCAGCCCAGTGAGGCGGACAGAAAGCACTGGCAGGGAAATAGCGGCAATACCTTTGTACTGCGTGTCGGCGACGAGATTGTTGCAGTGCTGAGTCTAGGCGAGAACGAGATTGATTCCCTCGCCGTACGCAGGGACGTACAGGGCCGCGGATATGGCAAGTTGATGCTCGCATACGGCGTCAACACCCTGCTGGACAGGGGGACGAAGGAAATCTTCTTGTGGGCGGTGGAGGGAAATCCCGCCAAGCACCTCTACGAGAACGCGGGATTTGAAGTGCTGCGTCTGCACCGATTCAGCAAGCACGCTCTTTAACGATATAATTCAGCTCGCCGAAAGGAAGGATCATTTCGATGAAAACCCTCTATCTGGAATGCAACATGGGGGCCGCCGGGGATATGCTGGCCGCCGCCCTATTGGAGCTTGTCCCCGATGCCGACACGACACTGGCCCGCCTAAACGCCCTGGGGCTGCCCGGGGTGACCTTTGCGTTGGAGCGCAAGGAGCTCTCCGGCATTGTGGGGAGTCACCTCCGGGTGAGCGTGAAGGGCGGGGAGGAGCACAGCCATGACATTCCCCACGGCCATGACCATGCCGAGCATCATCACGATGATGGGCACCACCATGACCATGACCACGATCATTCAGATGGACATCACCACGCTCATCACCACGTCGAGGGCCACTCCCACATGGGAATGGGGGAGATCGCCCACACCATCGGCCACCTCGCGGCCTCACAGTGGGTAAAGGACAACGCGCTGGCCGTCTACCGACTGATCGCCGAGGCGGAATCCGCCGCCCACGGCAGGCCGGTGGAGCAGGTGCACTTCCACGAGGTTGGCGCGCTGGACGCTGTGGCCGACGTGACGGCGGTCTGCCTGCTGATGGAGGAGCTCGCCCCCGGTGCGGTTCTCGCCTCGCCGGTGCATGTGGGCAACGGACAGGTGCGGTGCGCCCACGGCATCCTGCCGGTTCCCGCACCCGCCACGGCCTGGCTGCTCCAGGGTATTCCCAGCTACGGGGGCGAGATTGCCGGGGAGCTGTGTACCCCCACCGGGGCCGCCCTGCTGCGCCACTTTGTGAGGAGCTTCGGGCCCCGGCCCGTCATGCGCACCGACAAAATCGGCTACGGCATGGGCACGAAGGAGTTCCCGGTGCTCAACGCTGTCCGGGCCTATCTGGGCGAGACGGCGGCGCAGACGAGCGATGGAGCGGTGGAGCTTCGCTGCAATATCGACGACATGACGGGGGAGGATTTAGCGGTTGTCCAGTCCCTGTTGATGGAGGCCGGGGCACTGGACGCCTGGCTGGCTCCCATTCTCATGAAAAAGGGCCGCCCCGGCCAGCTGCTCAGCTGCCTCTGCCGGGAGGAGGACGCCGAACGCCTCACCGGGCTGATCCTGCGCCACACCACCACCTGGGGAGTGCGCAGGCAGATGGTGGAGCGCACCACGCTGGAGCGCCGGGTGGAGAGAATCGAGACCTCCCTGGGCCTGATTGACATGAAGATTGGCAGCGGAGACGGTTTTATCAAGCGCAAGCCGGAGCACGATCAGCTGGCGGCGCTTGCAAGGGAGGCCGGGATTTCGGTGGCCGAGGCCCGGGAGAGGATTTTGGGCGGAGGAAAATAGGCTTGCCTCCGAAGGGCAATAACGCTATACTGTGGAAAAGAAACCTTTGAGGAGGGTTATTCATGAAAAAAGCGATTTCTCTTTGTTTGGCAGCGCTTCTTGCGGTGGCGCTCTGCCTGTCGGCCTTTGCCGACAAAAAGACCGTGTTACAGGTGGAGGAGTTCGACGAGGGCCGCCATGTGCCCAGCGGCAGCTCCACTACCAAGGATTACACTCCCATCAATTTCAAGGGAAATGTCTACCCCCTAGGACCGGTGCACTATATGACCAAGGTAAAGGAGGACTACAATCCCTACACGCAGCGCTCCACTGAAACATCTGTCGAGGAAGATATCGACCCTATTCTTTCCGTCATGCGATTTTCCGATGGATACGTCTTTCAGGAGAGCGGCTCGATTCCGGCGATGTCCCACTACGGCACCAAGGGCAAGATGACGGTCAATGAGGGTGTGACCGTCACGGTGGATGGCGTTTGGGAAATCAACCACATCCTGGACAACTACGGCACCATTGTACTGCGGTACAACAACAGCGATGAGCTGTTCATGCAGGACAATTTCTACGCGCTGGGATTGCTGCTCAACAACGGCACCATCAACAATTACGGTACGATCAAAATTGTGGGCGGCCGCCTGGACAACTATTGGAGCGGCGTCATCAACAATATGGGAACCATTGAAATCACCAAAGTTGCTCCAGAACAGGCTGGCGTCAGAAACCTTTTTAGCGGCCTTCAGTTGGGTAGCCTATATGGTACCATTCGCAACAATGGAGATATTGTTATCTCCTGTGATGCCAGCGGGGCTGTTCGCAATATTTCCGGCGCACTACTACAAAATAATGGGACAATCACAGCGCCGAGTACAAATAAAAAACCTGTTTCAGGAGCCGTGCAGGGCAATGTAGTGACAACGAAATAAGCGAAAACAAAAAGGAACCGGGATATTTGCCCCGGTTCCTTTTTGTTTTCTTGAGATTCTACTTCCTGGCGAGGGGGCCGTCGGAGATGATAATGGTTCCCAGCACGCTTGTCTCAAAGCGGAGGTAGCCATTGGAATCAACCCAGTAGTTTGGCTGGGCGATAGCAGAGATGCTGTTGGCCGCCCTGTCATAGGAGTAGAAGTACAGATTGGTTGTGTTCATGCCGGTGAGGTCTGCCTTTGCGGCGATGGCGGCCTTCTGGCCGATGTCGCCTTCCTGTGCAAAGTAGATCACCCGGATGTTGTTGCTGTAGGTGCGGCCAAACAGGTTCTTTGTGCTTGTGGTAAAGGCGTTGTCCAGTGAGGCGTAGAGCTTGATCTCCTTTGTGACCAGCTCAGGGGCTAAGGTCAGCCGCACAGTGACATGCTTGTCCACAACATTGTCGGCCAGCACACGCACGCCGCCGCCATACTTTTGAGCGGAGGAGACAATGCTTGCCGCCCGCTCAGCCGTCAAGGAGTTGGCGTTCTGAATGCGGATAGAAGCATTTTTCTGGCCTGCGCTCACCGCCTTGGGAACATCTGTAGGGATGCGCTTCATGAAGTTATCCCAGAGGGAGTTCTCCACTGCGGGGCTGTTGTCCCCGGCAAAGCGGGTCGTGCTCTGGCTGCTGGTGGAGGGGTAGCCTGTGCCGTCCAGCTGGTTGCCGCCGGCACTTGTTCCACCGCCACCGCCTCCTCCACCGCCGGAGGAACCGCCGCTGCTGCCGGAACTGCCACCGGAGGAGCCGCCGCTGGTGCCTGTCACGGTGACGGAAACAGTCTGGGTGTAGGCGGTCATCTCCGCGCCGCTGTCGTCGTAGAAGCGGACGATGACCTCGGCGGAACCGGCGCTCCGCGCCGTGACGGTGATTACACCGTCGGAGGTGAGGGCATTATTATTGAAGTAGACCTTGCCGCCGCTCGTAGTCGCCTGCGCCCGGGCGGCCTGTTCACCGCCGTTATCGCTGTTGCCCAGCGTCACCTGGATGTGGCCGGTGGGGCTGGAGCCCATCTGCAGGCTGATGCTGCCGGGGGAAACAGTGGGGTAATCGGTGGGGGAAGGGTTGGAGGGATCAGTGCCGGGGCCGGGATCGGGGCCAGGGCCGGGTGTGCCCGCCTCATCAATGGTGATGGTGAAGCTCTGCGTCGCGTTGGGGGCGACGCCGTTGCTCGCTTCCAGCACAAAGGAGTAGGGGCCGCCGGCAGCCAGGGGAGTGCCGGAGATGGCATTGCCCGAAAGGGTCAGGCCGGAGGGCAGCATTCCGCTGGAAAGGGAGAGGGTGGGAGCGGGGCTGCCGTTCAATGTGATGGTCTCGTTATAGGCCTCGCCCACCACGCCTTTGGGAAGAGTGGTTGTCTGGAAGGAAGGAGCGGTGCCTGTCGGGCCGGAGTCCTCATTGACTGTGATGGTGAACTCCTGGATGTCGAAGGAGCCTGCGTTGGCGGCCTTCAACTCAAAGGTAAAGGTGCCCGTGGCAGTCGGAGCGCCGCTCACGGTGAATTTGCCCTTGACGGAGCCGTCGCCGGTCATGTTGCCGGGCAGAGACCCGGAGTAGAGTGTGATGTCGGGGGTGGGGTGTCCGGACGCCTTGAACTCAAAGGTGTAGTTCTGACCCTCGGTGGCATCGGTGACTTCTCCCTGCACAGTCGTGATTGTGGCTTCGCTGGTGGGTTCCAGGTACAGGGTGAAGGTTTTTGTCGCGGTGCCGATGGGGCTCTGCGCAGTGAGGTCGAAGGTAAAGGTGCCGCCGACCGTGGGGTCGCCGGAGATGACGCCTGTGGTGCTGTTCAAGCTCAGACCGGAGGGCAACGCGCCGTTCGTCACCCAGATGGTGACGGTGGGGGTGCCGCCGAAATCAATGGTTGTGGTATAGGCTTCCTTCTGCTTGCCGCCCGGCAGAGTGCCGTCGGTGGTGATGAAAGGCTTCTGCTTGACAATCAGCGGAAGGGTGACAGCATTTGTGGCCGTGCCGTTGGTGACTGTGATCGTCACATTGGCCGTGCCCTCTGCGGTGGGCCTGCCGGAGATGACGCCGGTATTAGCGTCCATGGTCAGGCCGTTTGGCAGGTCGCTTGCGGTGTACTTGGTCGGAGCGGGCACAGAGGCCGCCCGCACCTGGAAGCTGTACTCCTCGCCTGCAAAGCCGTTGGGCAGATTAGCCGTGGAGATGGTCATGCTGGCGTCGGCCACGGTCAGAGCAATCTCCGCGGGCGCACTGGCGTAGTCGGAGTGGTAGGCGTCGCTCCGAACCTCATCGAACACCTTGAGGGTGTAGGCACCCTTTGCAACGCCGCTCACGTCAAAGGTGAGCTGGCCGCCGGCAAGAGTGGGCTGGCCGTAGTATTTCACCACGCCGTCCTGCTCCAGTAGAGCCCCGATTGTGCCGGTGGGGCTGTCGGTGTAGGCCAGTGAGAAGGAGGTGGAGCTGACCGTGTTTACTCCCACAGCGTTCGTGGGCACGTCGGGTGTGGTCAGGCTTCCGTCCACAAGGGTGAGCTTGAGGGGGGCAGAAGCACTGAAGGACACGGTAGCGAGAGCGCCGCTCGGTTTGGCGGCAGAGGCCTCCGAAACCATGAGTACACTGTCCTTACTCAGGTGGACGACGGGGCGGATCGGCAGGTTTCGGCCGGTCTCGAAGCCGTCCTCATTCACGTTGCCGGTTGTCTCGTCCACGTACAGGGCAGTGCCCTTTCCGGGGCCGGAGATATCATAGCGGCCCGGGGTGCGCAGCCACCAGTAATCCTTTTTCCCCGCGTCGGAGGTGTCCGTGCGCCGAGAGGTGTAGTCGGTGTCGACCGCCAGACGGGAGGAGGCGGAGGGGTAGTAGGAGAGCAGCTCGCCGTAGGAGAGAATGTTCACCTCGCCGCTGATGGCCTCCTGCTCCGCATCCGAAAATAGGGAATCGGAGGAAGGAGAGCCCTCAATGTTTGAGGCCACGCCGATGGAGGGCTTGGCGGTCAGGAAAGCGCCGTTCAGATAGTTTCGGATAGAGGAGGCAGCCCAGTCCTTGGCGCTGTCGCCGGTGGCGCTGAAGGGCATTGCCTCCACGTTGTCCTTGGTGATTAGGGTGATGCCGGAGCTGTCGCTGGCCAGCACCTCCCACTCCAGTGGCTCGACAAGGTAGACAGTGTCCCTGCTCAAAACGGTACTGCCATCTTTTTCATTTTCTTCAATCACGTACGGAACGCCGGAATTGGGCCAGACCGCGTTGCCGCGTGGGGGCTTCCAGTCGTTCTCTGTCTTAGGATAGGTGCCAAAGTAGACGGTGTTGCCGGAAGCGGCCTGTTCAGGCCCGCCGATCTCCGCCGCCAGGGCAGGGGAGGCGCCGAAGAGGGCGCTGCCCACCATGGAGGCGGCCATCAGCAGGGACAGCACCTTCCGGAAAGGCCTGCCGCGCTGTACTGTATCTTTATTCATAGAAATAATTCATTCCTTTCCAAGAGATGGCTTACTGATCCATTTTTTCGCCGCGGCCGACTATCGTTTTGGTTTCGCCGGAGTATGGCTCGTCTATGTCCTCGTTGATGGAGATATCGGCCGGTTCGGACTCGTTGGCAGTCTCCTGAGTGGGGGCGTTCTCCAGGCTCTCGGTGTAGATGCCAGTCTCGAAGGCATCCAGCTGCCGGAAGGTGAGAATGTAGGTGTCGGCATAGGGCAGATCGGAGTCCGCCGTGGTACCGAGGTACTCCATATCCTCGCCATAGACGTGGAAGGTGGTGTACTCGGGATAGTCCGGATCCAGGGGCGGAGTCAGCTTCACACGGTTGACACCCTCCTTGATGTTCACGGTCTCCAACTGGTAGACGCCGTGGATTGCATTGTAGATGGTGGGGTAATCCTCGGGGGTCAAGGAGGTGCTGTGAGCCCAGCCAGCGGTGCCGTAATACTTGCGGTTCGCCCAGAGCAGCTTGGAAACCTGTACGCCGCTGCCAAGGTCAAAGGTGGTCAGACCGCTGTAGACGCTGAACTCGGGGTCTGCAACAGCCACATAGCCGCCGCTGATGTCCACGTTGTCATTGGAGGGGCTAATCCCGAACTCGTCGGGAACCATCTGGCCATAGATCGTCATCCGGTAATCGGCATCCTTTTCACCGTCTGCGGTGAGGTAGATGGTGATGCGGAAGTCGACGGGTTCCACCGAGACAAACTTTTCGGCGAAAGCAACATTGATGGATGCGGTGCGTCCGGTCTTGGTGACATTGCCGGGCTGGTAGAAGGGCTTGCCCTCCACCATGTCGGTGTCCAGCTGGACATAGTCCAGGACTTCCCAACCGGCCTGCACCAAAGTGCGGACACGGACGTCCCGCTTCAGCTCGCCGATGCGGACTGCCTGAAGGGGGAGGAGGTTGCGCTCATCCCGCCAATCAAACATGTTGGCGGTGAGAGGGATGACCAGCTCGTCGCCGGGGCGGACGATTAAGTCCTCATAGTGCATGCCGCTGGAGTAGCCAAGCTCCCACATCTCCACCAGGGTATCTTCCCCGGTGAAGCCAGAGACTCCCTTAGCGGATGCGGCGCTGGCTGAAAAGCCCAGTCCGCCGATACTGAGAGCGATCACCAGCAGAGCGGAGGTGATTCGCCTGATTGCGTTGTTCTTCATTGATCAAGTTCCATCCTTTCCATTGGAGAAATGCAATTGTTGTAAGAGGCCGGGCTCATTACTTTTCCTCATCCTGCTGCGTCTTGCCGAGAGAGGCGTCCTGCAGGGCAGGGGAGAGGTTCTTGGGCATGTTCTCCACGGGGAAGGAGCCCTTTGTGACAGTCTGACCGTTCTCGCTCAGCGGGGAGTCGGTGATGATGAAGTCGCCGCCCACTTTGGTAAAGAAGTGGAAGTAGCCTGCGGTGTCGATGTAGTAGCGGCTGTCGGTGACCTGCACAAACTCACCGGTGGAGCGATCCAGGCGGTAGATATACAGTTTGGTGGTGTTCATACCGGTCAGATTCACCGATGCGGCGATCTCCACCTCGGCCACGCCGAAGGCGCCGTTCTGATCCAGGTGCACAACACCGATATTTGCGTTGCCAAAGCGGCCTTCAAACAGGGCGCGGGTCTCCTGGGTGTACTCATCGCGGGTGTAGACGCTGGGGAACACATCGGGTACAGGCTGATCCAGCTTCACGTACATCCGGCCTTCCAGCTTATTCTGGTTGTCCGCGGTGCTGGTGTCGAAGCGGATGGTGAGGATGCCGTCGCCCACGGTCTCGGCGTTGGCAGCTCCCGCTTTCGCGCCGGAGGCAGCCATGTCGAAGTGCTTGCGGGTGAAGAAGCCGATGTTGGCGAGGGTGACCTGAGGATTCTTGGGATTCGCGAGTCCGGCCCGGTTGGCCTGGTACTCGACAACTTCCCAGCCCACTTCCAGACGGCCGGTAAAGCTGCCGCCCTTGGAGCCGCCGCCCCCGTTACCGCCGCCGCCGGCCCATACGCCTTTGCGGGGTTGGTTATTGCCGCCGGTATCGCGGTCTTCGTCGGGGTCGCCTACGTTGCCGTCCGGGGGAAGTTCTCCCGAGGCTTCCTGGCCCACGCCTACTTGGACAAAGAATCCGGTGTCCGCACCGTCCGCCCAGATATCGTACTGGAACACGCCGATGGCGCTGGGAACGGATACGGTGTAGGTGGCGGTCTGGTCGCAGCCGACCTTGTTCACGGTGTAGTAGGTGTCGTAGATAGCGTCGTAGATCTTGATGTTGTCGAAGTTCTTCAGATAGTTGCCGTCAATGGTGATGACCGAGCGGCCCTTGCCGTTCATAGTAGCTTCTACAGAGGGGTAGTAGTTGGGCTTGACGCTCGCACCGGTGATGTTGGGCAGGAAATCGCCCACCTCAACGGTGGCGGTCAGGCCGGTGGGACTGCCCTCGCTGTAAACCTCAAGGGTGTAGATGTCGTTGCGCAGGCCGCCTGTCCATGCCGGGAAGGTCATGTTGAAGGTGGCCTTCCCGCCGTTGGCGTCAAAGGCGTCCACGGTATGGTTCAGTCCGCTGTTCTCGTGCACCCTGACCTCAACGGAGGTGAGCACGTCCATGTGCAGGCCTGTGAGCTTGACAGTGGAGGTTCCGCCTGCCTGGCCCCATGTGGAGGGGGAGGCGTCGATGGTCTGCACGCCCATGGCGGGCTTCTTCACCGTGACGGTGACCGTCTTGCCGGTGGTGACACCGTTTGCGTACAGCTCAAAGGTGTAGACGATATCCCGTTGGCTCTTGTTTGCGGGGATGGTCAGCTCGTCGGAGCTCGCCGCGTCCTGCCGCCCGCCGCTGGGGATGTTGACAGCGGGATCGACCAAACCGCCGTCGTTCTGGAGGGTGAGAGGGGCGATGAGAGTCAGGTTGTAGCCGTCGACGAAGAAGTTGACCTTGCCGCCCTCGTCGGTGAAGGTGACGCTCTTACCTTTACTGCCGCCGGATTCCGCGATGGTCAGGTCGCTGACGGAGGGAACGATATACTTCACAATAACGGTGGCTGCGGAATCGGTGTGGGGCTTGACGCCGCCGATCAGAAGGGTGAAGAGATGGGAGATATTGTTCTCGGTGGCGTTTCTGGGCAGCGTAGCGGTGTAGGTGGCGCTGAGGCCGTTGGATGCCACGCTGTCGGGATTCACTTTCGTGCCGTCGGGCAGTACAAGCTGGAGGTGTCCTGCAGGGGCATAATCCAGATACTTGCCGTGGATGGTGAGGACGGATTTGCCGCCTTCGTGGGACAGTGTGCCGGGATTTGCGGTGAGGCCGTAGCCGAACTCATCGCCCGTACCGGCAGTCTCGCTGCCATCCGCCACGATTTCGGGGATATAGACATGGAAGGTGCCGGTGGTAGCCGCAAGCTTGTTGTCCTCGGCGTTCCAGACAGCGCCGGCAGCAATCTCCACAGTAAAGTCGTTGTTCTTGAAGGGGGTGGAGGGTTTGATGGTCAGCACATTGCCGTCCAGGCTGGAGCCGGAGAAGGAGGGGTCGCTGAGGGCGACACCGTTTACCTTGATATAGGGCGCCAGATTGGCAAAATTCCATGCGCCGCCCGCCACGGTCATGCTCTGATTGGCAGAGCCGTTGGCCGTAAAGGTCACGGTGACGCTGGCCTGCTCCTGCCAGAACTTATCGCCGTTGGCAAAGCTGAACGCTGCCGTGGGTGTGTTGTCGATGTAGTTCAGTGTCACGGTATTGGAATTGTTGAGGTTTTTCTGATTGCGCTCGTCGGCAGCTGCATTTTTCAGCACCTGCACCTTGACCGCCTTCTCGCCGCTGTTCATGTCGGCGGCAGTGGCCTCCACATCAAAGGTCCAGGTGGCGGCGCGCCCATCCACGGCGGAAACCGCCTGGATGTTGCTGATGCTGCCCTTGGATATGGAAATTCCAGCCGTGGTAAGACCGCCTACAGGCTTGTTGAACACAGCGGTCATCTGAACCTTGTTTCCGCCGATAACTGTGCTGGCGGAACTCAGGGACTCGACCACGACGCCTTCCAGCGATATCGTCGCGCTGATCGCCTTCTGGGGTGTGTTGGCGGGCTCAACCTTGTCTGCGGCAAAGCGGACTTGCCCGGTGTAGTCGCCAACTGCCAGCCCTGTCTTGAGCGGCACGTTGAAGGTGATGTGATAGGGGAGGAACAGGACGCCGTTCTCTACGACTGGGGCTATCGCGCCTTCCGACTCGGGGCGCATTGTGATTTTGGTGTAGGTGTAGTCGGAGAATTTGGCCGCTGTCATGGTGTCGTCCGTTTGACCGGCGCCATTCAGGTTGGAGACGTATTGGAAGCTGTCGCTTACCTCAAAGTCGTTGGTGCCGGGGAAGGTGAAGCGAACATTTTCCAAACGGTCGGAGCCGCCGTTCCAGGCGCTCACCTTGGCGGCTTTGGTGAGGGCCTCTGCCGCATCGTAGCCAAGGAAGTAAATTTGATCGTTGTTTGTGATTTCCAGCTGGGGCATGTGGGTGGGAGGCATGAGGATATAGGTCTGGCCCGCCTGTAGCTTGGTGTCCCTGACAGGGACATACTCGTAGCCCTTGGGGTTTCTCGCCTCGGTATAGATTGTGACTTCCTGGTCAATTTTAACGTGCTGCTTGAGGATACCGGTGCTGCTGTCGGTGGTGCCGAAGTAGATGCGCTGGGGATCCAGACGGCCGGTGGCGAAATCCTCAAGAATGCCGTTTGCCGCGTCGATACCGGTCAGATCCAGGTACATCTCGGTATTTTTTCGGAGATCCTCGGTCTGCACATAGACATAGGGAGTGCTGGTATCGCCGATGTAGACGGTGGTTTTTGCCCCGCCAACCAATTGTCGACCGCTGCCGGGGACAGTGGCAGCCTTAATGACGGCGGGGGGCAGCACCAACATGGTGGATTGTCCACTTGAGGTGCCCGCATAGCAGGCGCCGCCGATGCCCGCGCCGTGAGAGCCGCCGTTAGAGGTGACATTCGCGTCGCCATAGATCAGCAGAGATCCATTCCAAAGCTCATTGGGGTAATCGTTTGCCGTTGTGTTGTTAAGCTTCATGTGACGGCCCCAGGCATCGCCGATGCCCGCAGCGTGGTAGGCGGAATTTGCTACAATTGTACCGCCGCGGATGACAATATGGCCACCGCTCTGATAGCGGTCGCCCGCACCGATGCCCGCGCCGCCGCCGCCGTCATTGTAATTGGCATCTCTTCCCATAGAGGATTGGGCGGTGAGACTGCCACTACCGTATATTTCAATTTTTGCGCCCTTCATAACCTCCAGCCCAGCTGCGGCAGAAGGACTGGAGTTTGATTTCCCGCTCCACAGGATATTGCTGCCAACCAGAACGATGTCCGCAAAAGTGTTGATATCAGCAGATTTGTTGGCAGTCGTTCGGGAGCCGTCCACAAACATGGCCGCAGGAGACTGGTTAGTCATGTTGCCAGGAACACCTGTGCCAGTTGCAGGGGGGGGGAGTGGCGTCGGAGTGAAGAACACCGTTTGTGCTGATTTTGACGTTATCCAGGGTGATGGTGCCGCTGTACCCCGGCGCAACATAGATGCCGTGAGTTCCCCCGGCATTATAGGTTGTGGCATCGCCCTTGATATAGATATCGCCATCGCCGGCTTTAATTTGAATGGGGAAAACCGTACTGCCGCTGAGCGTATAGTCCGGGGTTGCTGCACTTGCCTCCAGCGGCGAAATAATGCCGCCCGGCATCATTCCGACAATCAGCGCAAGGGTCAGCGCCGCTGTCAGCAGCTTTTTCAAAATACTTGCTTTGTTCTTCATACTGCTAGATTCCTCCTGTGATAAACTGGTGTGACCTTCCTTGCGGGGCAACCCGCGCCGGTGTGTTGTGATTCTTCCATATTCTGTCCTCCTAATATGGTTGTCATTGGCGCATTTGGTAATATGAAGTACCATTTTCCTGTGCAGTTCGCTGTCCTGAATAGGAAAGGGCATTTACGTCGCAAACTGTCCACTGTGTAGTCGTTCTACAGGTAATGACAGCAACAGAAGGGGAAATAGGTCAGGAAAGTGTCTTATTCATGAAAAAAACCTCGACAAAAAAATAAATTTTGCTTTTTTGATATTTTTAGCATAATAATTTTGCAAAATTAATTATTTCGATTTTTTTGTGACCAGAAAAGCCGCTGCACATTCCACTAAAAAGCGTTCAAAAAAGCCACTTGCTTCAAAAGCAAGTGGCTTTTTTATTTGATGTGCCGAAATAAGGGTGGAGTGACGGAGTAGTCAGCCGACTAAATAATCTTTGCCCGCTGCTCAAAGGGCAGTCTGCTGTTTTGCACGCCGCCCGCCTCTGCGGGAACGCCGATGGGCAGGGCCGCCCGCACTGTCCGTCCGGGCTTCTCCATCCCCAGCAGTTTTGCGATGGCCTCCGCGCGGCCGTCGTGCTTGAGGTGGCCGTCCACCCAGACGCTGGCGTAGCCCAGGGCTGTGATGGCAAGCAGGAGGTTCTGCGTGGCGGCGGCGTAATCCTCCAGCTCAAAGTTGGCGCCGGGATAGGGCTCCACATAGTCCGAGATGACGAGAATCACCGCCTGTGCGCTCTGCATGTAGGGCCGGTCAACGATCTTGGCCAGCTCGGCCCGCATGGCGGGATCGGCCACGGCGACAAAACTGGTGGTCTGGGTGTTGCAGCCGGAGGGCGCCCGGATGCCCGCATCCAGAATCATCTCCAGGTGCTCCCGGGGAATCGGGGTGTCCAGGAAAGTGCCGCGGTAGCTGTACCGGTTTTTGACCGCATCAAAAAATTCCATCGAAATCATCCCATCCTTCTCTGCTGTTTTACGGATCAGTTCTAAGCATATCCTGGGTGCGCCACTTCCGCTGTCTGCCGGAATCGTAGCGCTCCTTATGTACGGCGTCGGGATCGTACCAGGTGTGGGGCGGGCGCTCTTGGGCGGCGTATCCAAAGCAGAGGAGCGCCATAGGCTCCAACTCATCCGGCAATCCCAAAACCTGGGAGACCTTGTCGGGGTGGAAGCCGCCAACCCACAGAGAGCCGAGGCCTAGCGCGGTGGCGGCCAGCAGCATGTTCTGGGCAGCTGCAGCGCAGTCGACCAGCCAGCCGTTCCCCTCCCATGGAATGTGCTTCCCGGAGCCGCAGACTGTCACCATTAGGGGCGCTTTGATGGGCTGGGTGAATTCTCCGCCAAAGAAGCAGCCTCGCAAGGCCTCCAGCTGCGTCTCCTCCTTGGCCACGACAAATGTCCAGGGCTGCAAATTACAGGCGGAGGGCGCGGCCATCGCGGCCTCTAAGAGCAGCTGTACCTTTTCCTCTTCCACCGGTTTATCCAGGTAGGAGCGGATGCTGCGCCGGGCCAAAATCGCCTGCAGCACAGGATTTTCGCTGTAATCCATCGCGATACTCATTCCTTTCAGACACCTTTTCGCTTTAGGTGAAGCCGCATCGGCCAGGCGGGAATTGCCTTCCCGGTCTGATCCTGCTGGCGTTTCCAGATGACGGAGCGGGCACGCCCGGGCTGGAAGAAGACGAAGCCGCCGCCCATGCGAGAGGTCGCAAGCCAGAGTCCCAAATCGATGCGCTTGCGCTGGCCCTGGTCGGAGATGATGGCGATACAAGCGCCATCATCCATCTCCAGGCCGACCAGCAGCACCCAGTGCCAGCTCTCCAGATTGGTGAGCTTTCCGGCGGACAGGTTGAGGAAGGCAACCGGCAACCCAGCCAGCAGGGGAGGGGTGAGGAAGGCGGTTGCCTCCTGGGTTGTGGGGCGCTCACCGGGGCCCACCCGCAGTTGACGGGAGGCGAGCACCACATCCCGCTCCGCGGCGTAGGCAACACCGCCGTCCGCCAGCATGGAGAGGCGGTTCACCCCCATGGGGCCGGGGGTGACAGCGTCCCAGGTGCGGTCCATCAGGGCGCGGACGCCGCGGTAGTCCTGCAGCTTCCCGGAAGGGTAGACCTCGCCGGGGTACAGTGGGGCGCAGGCGGACAGGGTGGAGGCAAGGTAGAGGCACTGGCCCGCAAGGGTCGCAGGGCCGCAGCCTGCCTGGCGCTGCCAGCGGTTGTCGTACCACAGCTGTGACGGCCCGAAGGCGATCTCTCCCCCGGGCAGCGCGATATTGAGGTTGTGCAGGCCGGGCAATAGAACAGTCGCCATGTCGAATTTCCTTATGCACTGATTTCATTGTAATGTTTGTCACAGTATACCACAGCGCGTAGGGAGTTTCCAGTGCGTGGCGCCGATAAGCGCCAAGAAGAGAGCACCTCCGCC
This sequence comes from Oscillospiraceae bacterium, assembly GCA_047973265.1. Taxonomy (GTDB): domain Bacteria; phylum Bacillota; class Clostridia; order Oscillospirales; family Ruminococcaceae; genus WRAV01. The sequence continues at coordinate 4,870 of JBKEBS010000124.1, read as the reverse complement.
AGTCTGTGCGGAGGTGCTTGCAGATGTTATCTTTTAACTTTATGCCTGGAGAAAGGGGAACAGGTCGAGCGTTCCGATGGCGCTGGCGGTGATCAGCGTTGCGCCGTATTGGTAGGTAGGCCAGCTATCGGCCTCCTCCCTCGCCTTTTCCAGAATCTCCGCGCCCTTGCCGGGGCAGAAATAATCCAGCAGGGCGGTGGCGTAAGCCGCGGCCTGGGCCTCCTTTTCCTGATCCTCCAGGTAGCCGGGGCTGACAGTCAGCTGAGTCACCAGCTCCCCCTCGACAGCGGGCAAGGACATTACCTGGAGAAAGGAGGTGCCCTCCACTGTGTAATCGTACACGACCACCTCGCTGTCCTCGCTTTCAGTTCGGGCAGTCCGCTCCGGGGCGGAGAGGTCGCGGGCAGCGAAGGCAGCAGTCAGATCGGCCTCAAGCTGCTCGGGGGAGACAGCATAGGCCAGCAGGTCGTTTTCCAGCGGTTGGGTGGCGTAGGGCTCCTCTCCCGGCGTTTCCAGCTCCTGCACCGGCTGATTGTTGAGGGTGACCTGCTGGGAAGCCTCCTCCTGACTGCTCTCCTCCGCTTGGGAATCAGAGGTCTCCGCCGAACTTTCCGTGGCGGCGTCCGGCTGCTCACTCGTGCAGGCCCCCAAAGCCAGGATGAGCAGCAGCGCCAGCAGAAGGGCAAAGAGTTTATTCTTCATTTGATCAGCAGTCCTTTCCTTGTACATATCGTATCTATAGTGCAGGGAAAGCGACAGAATGTTACATTTTCTCTTCCTCTACCCACTGCGGAGAGACAGGCAGCCCGTTACAGAGCAGTGCATAGCCGTCGGTGTCGTGGAGCAGGAAGCTGTCCGGCCCATAGCTGAACTGCACCGCGGGCAGCGCGTGAAACGGCCCGAAGGAATTGCGGCGGGTGAGGACGAGTTCCAGCTCCGCCAGGCCATTCTTCGGCGCATCCAGCTCCACCTCGTAAGGGCGGGAGAGAAGGAGGCCCTTGCTGTTTCCGGCGCTCACGTTGACACAAGAGGCGCCGAACTCCTCCAGCAGGAGCTTGCCCCGCCTCGCCCCCTGGGGCAAAGTGAATCCCAGCGTCACCTTGCCAGAATAGAAGGGGAGGCCCTGATCGGCCAGGGAGCCCAACTTCAGCCGCTCCGGCAGGGATGTGAGGACGGGAGAGGGGCCCTTCACACAGACGCCGCCCGCGATTTTCCGGACGCCCCGGCTATAATCACAGATCTCGGGGAGCCGCAGCTGCTCCTCTCCCTCCAGCCGGACGCCGAAGGCCCCCAGCAGGAAGATCGTCTCAAAGCCGCTGTCATAGCGGTATTCCCCGGTAAGCAAGATTTTGTTTTCACCAAGGCGAAACGTTTCGGCGGGTACTGGAAGCTTTTGCAGACAGGGGTCTACCCACCAGCCCTCCGGCTCGCCCAGGGGAATGCCGTTTACCGAGACAGCCATCCGCTCCAGATGCTCCGCCGCCAGCCAGACAGGGCCGACGGGCAAGGCCTCCGCGGTGAAGCGGAACTCCAGCGAGTAGGAGCCTGTGCCCTGGGGTAAAGTATCCGCGTGCTTCTCCTGGTACCAGGGTTGTAGCATGTCGCCGCCCCGCCAGGGCAGGCCGATGGCGTCCCGCATCGCGCGATCCAGCAGCAGAATCTCTCCGGGCTCACTCCATTCGCCGCCGTTCACCGACAGGCGCGCAGTGTCCAGCACCAGGACATTGGGTTCGTCCAGAGAGTAGGACAGCGGCTCTCCCAGGGAGACCGGTGCGCTGTAATTCTGCTGGGAAATTGCTTCACCCTGTGCTTTGGCGGTGTCAATGCGGAACAGCTTCTCCTCGCTTGGGAGGAAGGTGAGGATGACGTCCCCATTGGGGCCGGTTGCCAGCGGCTTTTCGCCGCCGGTGCGGCAATCGAGGATGGTTGCCTCCCCAGCCGGCAGCCGGGCCTCCACCGTGATGACATTGTCCGGGTCGGTGCTGAGCAGCATGAGGTAGCGCAGCCCGCCGTCCCGGCGCATCTGGGCGAAGATTTTCTCGCTGTCCTTGCCGGTTAGCTCCACCAAAACAGGGCCGACAGTGGACAGAATGGCCTCCCGCTCAAAGGGAATGTCCCGGCCAAAGCCGGAGACTTCGCCGGGGAGTGCGTCCACAAAGCTGGGCCGCTCTCCGGCGAAGATGACCTCGCCGCCCGCCGCCGCAAAGTCTGCCAGCAGCTGGCGGGAGCTCTCCCGCAGGGTGACAAGCCCGCTCACCAGCACCTTGCTGTAGAGTGCCTGCTCGATCCGCAGCAGGGGGGAGCCGTCGGGGGCAGTCTCGACGCGGCCCATGCGGAGCAGGAAATCCTCGTCGCCATAGTCGAAGTCCATCTGACCGCCGGCCAGCCAGTGAAAGAGGGTGGCGTATTGCTCCTCCACCGCCACAATTTCCGGGGCGGAAGGGGAGAGGTTGCTGGCGTAGCCCAGGCCGATCTGGCTCCAGACGCTCTCCAGGGGCTGAGCACCAGAAGGTGGCAGTCCGCCTCCCCCTGGGACATCACTAGGCCGATGCGGGCGTAGTAGTCCTCCAGCGCCCTGTACTCTCGGTACCAGGCGGACTGGAAGAAGATGGTGGCGGGGAAATCCCGCTTGCCCTCGCCCTCCATGGTGTACCAGCTCAGGTGGGGACAGCGAAGGTTGACGCCGAACAGTGCCTGCCAGTCGCCGCTGCGCTTGTAGTCCTCCAGCTTCATCTGCCAGCCGCTGCACCCGTACAGCTCGGAGAGAATCCAGGGCTTGCCCAGCTGGCGGCAGGCGGAGGCTATCTGCTTAACAATCCAGTAGTTGAAGTTGTAGCCGGACAGCACATCCACCCCGGGGTAGCCCATATGCTCGTAGTTGCGCATCATTGAACCGTTCATGACGGTCTGGGCGGTGAGACAGTCCTCGTGGAGCACATGGCCGGTGAGGATGATGCCGTGCTCCTCGCACCAGCGGTTGATAGGCTCCATAAAAGCTTCCAGAAAGAGCTGCTGGCAGCACTCCACATAATCCCGCTTCACCGGGGCGACGCTGCTGCCCTTCGGCTTGTGGTAGAGCGCGGGGCGCTTCGCCACCAGGTCGTAGCCGAAACGTTTCGCGAACTCCTCCGCCAGGGCGGGCGTCCAGGGGATGCGGTGGTTGTCGTTCCCGTTGCTGGAGCCAAAGGTGTCCATCAGGGTGCCCCGGTGGGGCTCGTCGGTGAAGATTCCCTTGATGGATTTGCCCATCCGTTCGCCGCAGTGCTTCTGGTAGGCCTCGTGGGTGATTGAGAGATAACTGCGGATGGCCTCGGGGTTCATGGTGTCAACATAGCCTGCACCGTTGTAGACCGGATGGGCGTCGGTGTTGATCACGCGAAAGGTGAGCAGCCGGTTGTGACCCTCGGGTAGAGCGCCGTTGTAGGGGGCGTAGTCCAGCAGATTGTTGCCGTCCAGACGGCAGGAGAAGACGGCGAGAAAATCGCCCTCGACGGCCGAGCCGATGGGGAGCTCCTCCATCTTGACGGCCTTCATCCAATATTCCGGGTGGCCCTCGGTGACCAGCCCCCCGGCCAGCCCGGAGGGCCAGCGGTCCTCGTCGTAGAGCCAGGACTCCAGCCCCTTTTTCTCGGCGTAGTCGGCACAGGCGTTGATGAGCCGGAACCACTCCTCGCCCAGGTACTCGGTTTGCAGCCCTGTGCGGGAGTGCATGAAGAAGCCGCCGAAGCCCATCTCCTCGATGCAGTCCACCTGCCGGAGCAGCTCATCCTCCTCCAACAGGCCGTTCCACGACCAGAAGGGCTTTGCCCGGTACGCCGGGCCGGGATTGACAAATTCCTGTGAAGTCATTGACTTGTCCCTTCCTCTCAAATTGAATAAATCCCCCCAGCCCGGCGTCCCGTCAAACGTCAGGTAGGAGGGTTTCTCTCTGTCAGTGCAGCTTTATTCTAGTGCGCGGCTGTGGGGAAGTCAACTTGGAGTTGCAGGAATCCGATCAAAATCGCTCACATGTTGTTCTTGCGGAACTGGGAGGGGGAAACGCCGGTGCTCTCCTTGAACTTTCTGCGGAAACTGGAGGCGTTGTCGTAGCCGATCAGTGCGCTGATTTTGTCGATGGGATAGTCGGTGTTCCGCAAAAGCTCACAGGCTTTGTCCAGCCGGAGCTGCCAGACAAAGTCGGTGAGATTGGTGTCGGTGCGCTTTTTGAAGACAAAGCTCATGTAGGCGGCGCTGGTGCCGAAGGCGTCGGCCAGGGCGGCGACGGAGAAATCGTTGGAAAAGGCGTGTTCCAGGATGTAGGCCCGCACTTGGGAGAGTTGAATGGAGCTGTTTTCCGCCTCCTGGCTGTACAGCTCCAGTAGGTCACCCATTGCGCCGCGAATTTGGGGAAAGGTCTTGCGGTAGTCGCTGCTGCGGCAGAGGTAGAGGGCCTGCAGGTAAGTTTCGCTGAACCGCTCAAAGCGGATGTTGGCCTTGTTCATGGAGCCGATCAGAATCGAGATGGCGTCGATGAGCACACAGCGCACATAGAACTCCTGGTTGGTCGCCCTGTCCACCGCGTCCATCAGGCTGTCCAGCGCCTGGAAGGCGCCGGAGAAGTCGTGCTCTTCCAAGCAGTCGGCGAAGGAGTCCAGCACCCGGTAGGGGTAGTCCCCCTCATTTTCAGCGCTATTTTCCTCCCGGCTCAAATCCGGGTAGAACAGCGGCTGGGGGAGATCGCTGAGCTGCCTGGCCGCGGCGTCGGCGTTGCCGTACAGGCGGGCCACATCCATGGGGTTTGACGAGGCGTCGCTCACCGCAGCCCGGCAGGCGAAGCGGCCGCACAGCTCCAGGAAAAAGCTGCGGATATCCTCCTCCTTCGCCTCAAAGG
>JBKEBS010000123.1:0-22680 GCA_047973265.1 Oscillospiraceae bacterium | reverse complement strand
GTTTCGAAAGTATGCCCAGAGATTTTTTTAAGATTTCCACTGCCTCCGACTTCTCCGCAAGCTCTTTCTTTAATGCCCGATTTTCCGCTTCCAGTTCTTTCACGCGATCGGGCCTAGTCATAGCGGAAGTAGATGTCACATGCCCGGCGCGTTTAAGCCAGCTTTTGAGCGTATCAATGCAGATGCCTAGAGCCGTAGCGACCTGTCGAGCTGGATGATGTTGCTCAACAACCATCCGAACCGCGCCCTCCCTAAATGCTTCATCGTAACGCGGTGGAGCTTCACCTTTTCTTGATTTGTTTGACATGTTTTTTGCCTCCTTCTTTCAGTATACACGATTGGCTGCGTGTCTACCATTTCGAGAAGGGGGACAGACAGCTTGCCGGAGAAAGAGCGCGGGACAGATGTCCCGCGCTCTTTCTCCATGCTGTGGCTGATTGTGCTAATTTTAAGGTTTATGGTATACTCTGGGTAAACGCTGATGGGAAATTGATCATCGTATAGAAAGGGAAACAACCGAGAAAGGGAATACGCAATGGACAGCACCCTGACCGCCATAGACCACAGCATTCAGCTGTTTCTCTTAAACCTGCTACGCCCCGGAAGCGTGACAGGAGAGGTTTCCCACTGGCTGGACGGCCCCATGATCGCCCTCAGCACCCTGGGGGACTGGGGCATGGTCTGGATTGCCGCCGCGCTGGTTCTGCTGATCTTCCCCAAGACCCGGAAGTGGGGCGTGGGAATCGGGATTGCGCTCCTGCTGTCCTTGACGGTGGCCAACGGGCTGCTCAAACACCTGATCGACCGGCCGCGGCCCTGCATGGCATTCCCCATTCAGAGCCTGATGCTGATTCCCAACCCGGGGGAGTCTTCCTTCCCATCCGGGCACACCACCAGTTCCTTTGCCGCCGCCATGGTGCTCATGGGCTGGAAGAAAAAGGCCGGAATTCCGGCCTTTCTGCTGGCGGGTCTCATAGGGCTCTCCCGCCTCTATCTTTACGTACATTACCCCAGCGACGTGCTGTGCGGTATGCTGCTGGGAATTGGGCTTGGCGCTCTGGCCCTGTGGATACTAAAGAAGATACCGCTGTTCCGCCAAAAAGAAAAGAGAGTCGGCTGATTGTCAGCCGACTCTCTTTTTTGATTATCTTCGTCTGATCTTGCCCACGATCCAGATGAAAATCACCGAACCCAGCAGCGCCACCAGCAAGCTCCACAGGTTAAAGCCCGTGATGCCGGTGCCTCCGAAGAGCCCCACAATGAATCCGCCCAGGAATGCGCCGATGATGCCCACCACAATGTTGGCGATAATGCCCATCGAGCCATTGGTCTTCATGATCATGCTGCCGATCCATCCGGCAAGGCCTCCAATAATAATCCAAGATAACAGTCCCATATATAACATCCTTTCAATTGATGCTGGATCGTTCTGATCTGTATTTTTAGTATACTGCAGCGTGAAAGGAATGGAAATGATGGGATTGGCGATTCTATGCAGATTCTTGTCAACTGCCCTGCTCCGGCGGAGCGGATCTTGTCAAAAAGCGGTTTTGCAGTCCCTCCAGCAGCGTTTGGGAGGAGACGCCCGACGCCTTGCCGGACAGAAGCGAGCGGATTTGCCGCAGTTCATTGTGTTTGGCAAGCAGCTCGCAGAATACAACCTCCGCCCCGTAGTCGATCATCTCCACGTTTTTGGTGAGGGCGGCGAGCAGGTTGTCCATCAGCTGGCGCAGCGGGGTGAGCCCACCCGCCTTTTCGCAGCGCTCCACCTCCTCCCGCAGGGTCTCGCCGAACAGCTTGTGGTAGTAGGAGGGGAAAAGGGAGGGGAGAGTTCGGGCGTACATGCCGGCCAAATCCCCCGGTTCCGTGCGCCCTCCCGGCACCAGAAGGGACTCCAGGAAGGCCCTGTCCCGCTGCACCTCCCGGAAGCGCACCAGGGTGTAGATGTTGTAGCAATCGATGAGGCTCGCCAGGTAGCCGGAGATGTAGTCGTTTTCCACCACGAGGGACAGCCTCTTCATCCAGGCAAAGCAGCGGCCGTTCAAGAAGGCGTCCGCCAGGTGGGCGCTGCCGGTTTTCTCCCGGATTTCCCTGGCACGGAGGCCCGACTCCAGCAGGTGGGAGGGAAGAGCGCTTTCCAGCAGGTCGTTGTCCCTATCCGCAAAGGCTGCGAGCTCCGATTCCTCCACGCCACCCACCGAAAAGAGGGGAGGGGCTTCTCCTCCCCCTTGGGCATACGCGGCCTGTAGGGCGACGCGAAGGGCGGCAAAGTCGTACCAGGTGGCCGGAATGTCCACCACCTCCCGCTGGGGTGTGAGGCTGTAGGCCAGCGCGAAGAAGGCTTTCAGCCCGGCGGAAAGCAGCGGCCCCACCTCCTCCGGACTCTCCTCTCCGGTAAAGGGGTAGCTGCTCCTGTCCCGGATCAGCTCCAGGGCGCTGGGGAAATCGGGGCGCTCCGCCGCGAGGCGCAGGGAGGAGGGGGAGATGAGCTTGCGGTTCTCCTCCCGCAGCCCTTTGGAGGCCTCCAGAAAATCTTTATCCTTTATGGCACTCCCCCCCATCCCCTTAAGAATCCTGAAAAACATGAATCAAATATAAGCATATAATATCAAAACTGTTAACAAATAACAAGATGTCGGCCAACAAACGCGCCGCTTAATCCAAACTTAACACAACCTGTATTGCGGCGTAACACAGCACGCCTATACTGCAAAAAAATGAAATGAAGGAGCAAGTATTAAAGATGATGAAAAAAATAACGCTGATCCTGATGAGCATTGTGCTGGCAGTTTCCTTTATCGGCTGCGCTGGGGCCGCCTCCGGCGTCGAATCCTCCGCCGAACCCTCCGTGGAATCCCCTGTGCAGGCGTCCGAGGCCTCTACAAGCGAGACCGCTACTGCCCCCTCCTCCCAGAGCGAAGAGGCTCCGGCGTCCGGCTTTGACTCCGCCAACGAGATCACCGTCATCTCCCGGGAGGCCTCCTCCGGCACACGGGGCGCGTTTGACGAGCTGATGGGCATCATCGTCAAATCCGGCGACACCGAGGAGGACATGCTGTTCGCTGAGGCGATCATCGTCGATTCCACCGACGCCGTCGCCTCCAAGGTGGAGGTCGACCCCTACGCCATCGGCTACACCTCCCTGGGCTCTGTGGGCGCGAATGTCCGGGCGCTCAGCATTGACGGGGTGGAGGCAACCGAGGCCAACGTGAAAAACGGCAGCTACGGCATCTCCCGTCCCTTCGTGGTGGCCACCAACGGCGCGGCAGAAGGCCTTGCAGCGGACTTCATCGGCTATATCACCTCCGCCGAGGGACAGGCCATTGTGGTGGAGAGGGGCTACATCGCGGTGGATGACGCCGCCGCTGCCTATGGGACAGCATCGGGCAGCATGAGCGGCAAGCTGGTGCTGGGCGGCTCCACCTCTGTGGAGAAGGTCATGGAAAAGCTTAAAGAGAGCTACGTGGCGCTCCACCCCGATGTGGACATTGAAATCCAGTACACAGGCTCCGGCACCGGAATCAAGGATGTGCAGGACGGCAAGGTGGACATCGCGATGTCCTCCCGCGCCCTCAAAGAGGAGGAAGCGGCGGTGCTCTCCGGCGTCGACTTCGCTCTGGACGGCATCGCGGTGATCGTGAACAACGAAAATCCTCTCACCGAGATCAGCGGCGAAAACGTCACCAAAATCTTCACCGGGGAAGTCCGCACCTGGGACGGCATTCAGTAAAAGAGCACATACCCACAGGAGCGGCGGAAACCCCGCCGCTCTTTGAATGGAAATGATTCGTGGAGGACAGCATGAGAAGAAAAATTCTGGACAAGGGGAGCCAGGCCCTCTTTTTGCTCTGCGCGCTGATGTCTGTGATCGCGCTGTGCACCATTTGCTTTTTTATCTTTAAGGGAGCGGTTCCCGCTATCCGGGAGATCGGTCTTTGGGACTTCATCAGCGGCAGTGTCTGGAAACCCAACAACAAGCCCCAGGCGTTCGGCATCTTCAACATGATCGTGGGCAGCCTCTACGTCACGGCAGGGGGCATTCTGATGGGTGTGCCGGTGGGCGTGCTGGCGGCTGTCTACATGGCAAGGCTCTGCCCCAGGAAGATATACCCGGTTCTCAGCCAGGCGGTCAGCCTGCTGGCGGGGATTCCCTCTATCATCTACGGCTTTTTCGGCATGATGGTCATTGTGCCCTTCATCCAGAAGTCGCTGGGGGGCAACGGAAACAGCGTGCTGGCGGCCTCCATTGTGCTGGCGGTGATGATACTTCCCACCATCATCAGCATCAGCGAGGCCTCCCTGCGGGCCCTGCCGGAGGAGTACCACGAGGGCGCCCTCGCCCTGGGCGCAACCAGGGAGGCCTCCGCCTACCTTGTGATGCTGCCCGCAGCCCGCTCTGGCGTGGTGACAGCCATCATGCTGGGGATTGGCCGGGCCATCGGCGAGACCATCGCGGTGGTGATGGTGGCGGGCAACGCCTCCATCCTGCCGGAGAGCGTGTTAAAGCCGGTACGCACCCTCACCTCCAACATCGTGCTGGAGATGAACTACGCGTCGGGGCTGCACTTCGACGCTCTCATCGCGACCGCCGCGGTGCTGTTTCTCTTCATTCTGCTGCTGAATGTGTCGCTGCGGCTGCTGACTAAAGGGGAGGCGAGAGTTTGATTAAACCAGTGAGCGAAGTCGCCGTTGGGCGGGTGGAAGTCAGAGAAAAGGCGCCGAGGCCCATAAAGCGGAGAATCCCTGTTGTCTCCCTGCTGGCCCATGGGGCGTCCCTGCTGGCCAGCGTGGCCGTCTGCGGGATACTGGCGCTGATCGTGGGCTATATTCTGATCAATGGCATCCCGCATCTCTCCTGGCAGATGGTGTTCGGGCCATACTCCGCAGACAACCCCTCCATGCCCTTTGCCATGGTGACTACGTTGCTCATCATCGGGATCACTCTGCTCCTCGCGCTGCCGATAGGCATCTTCTGCGCCGTCTACCTCTGCGAGTACACAAAAAGCGGCAGCAGGCTGGTAAAGCTGATCCGCCTGGCCACCGAGACGCTGGCGGGAATTCCCTCCATCGTCTATGGCCTGTTCGGCGCGATGTTCTTCGGCAATGTGCTGGGCCTGGGCTATTCGGTGCTAACAGGCGTGCTCACCGCGACCATCATGGTGCTGCCGGTGATGATACGCGCGGCGGAGGAGGCTATCCTCTCCGTTCCCGCCAGCTACCGGGAGGGCAGCTACGCTCTGGGAGCCTCCCGGCTGCTCACCATTTTCCGCATCATCCTGCCCGCCGCCAAGGACGGCATTTTGTCCGGCGTCATTCTCAGCACAGGGCGCATCATTGGCGAGACAGCGGCGCTGATCTTCACCCTTGGCACCAACGCCAAACTGCCCGCCGGGCTGCTGGAATCCAGTCGCACCCTGGCGGTGCACATGTACATTAATACCCGTGACGGCGGTGAAGCGGGGCGGGGGGCGGCCTTCGCCACCGGTGTTGTGCTGATCGTGATTGTGCTGGTTATCAACCTGCTGTCTACCTACCTCGTGAAAAAGACGAAGAAGAATGAGAAGTAGCGAACCCGCCGGAAGAAAGGAACAGGCTAACTATGACCGCTGCCGCAGCCATTCAAATAGAAAATCTTGATTTGTTTTATGGAGCATTTCAGGCACTCAAGAGTGTCGACCTCACCGTGCTGAAAAACGAGATCACCGCGCTGATCGGGCCGTCGGGCTGCGGGAAATCCACCCTGCTCAAGTGCCTCAACCGGATGAACGATCTGGTGGAGGGATGCAGAATCGATGGCAACATCCTGCTGGACGAGCGGGACATCATGGAGGAGGATCTCGTTGTTCTGCGAAAAAAGGTGGGAATGGTGTTTCAGAAGCCCAACCCCTTTCCCATGAGCATCTACGACAATGTCGCCTTCGGGCCCAAAATCCATGGGATTCGCGGCAAGGCGAGGCTGGATGAAATTGTGGAGGGGAGCCTGCGGGGTGCTGCTATCTGGGACGAGGTGAAGGATCGCCTCAAAAAGAGCGCCCTGGGTCTTTCCGGTGGGCAGCAGCAGAGGCTCTGCATCGCAAGGGCGCTGGCGGTGGAGCCGGAGGTGCTGCTGATGGATGAGCCGACCTCCGCCCTAGACCCCATTTCCACCAACCGCATCGAGGATTTGGTGGGGGAGCTTAGCGGGGAATACACCATCGTCATCGTGACCCACAACATGCAGCAGGCCGCCCGCATCTCCGACAAGACAGCCTTCTTCCTCCACGGGGAGATTGTGGAGGACGGCCCCACCAAGGATTTGTTTTCCATGCCGAAGGACAAACGAACAGAGGATTATATCACAGGACGTTTTGGGTAAAGAGGGGATTCCATGCGAAATAAATTTGACCAGGAGCTGGAAAAGCTCAACGACAACCTGCTGGAGATGGGCGGCGTGATCGAGGAATCCATCGCAATCGCCATCAAGGGCATTTCCCAGCCTGACGGCGGACTGGACAGGGTGCGGGGCCTGGAGCAGCGGGCGGACGAACTGGAAAGGGTGATCACGGGCCAGTGCATGAGCATCATACTCTCACAGCAGCCGGTGGCGGGCGACCTGCGGGTGACCTCCACGGCGATGAAGATGATTACCGACATGGAGCGGATCGCCGACCAGGCGGTGGACATCGCGGAGATATCGCGGCACCTGACTGTGCTGCCAATTTTTCCCGAGCCGGATGAAATCTCGCAGATGGCGAAAAAAACTGTTATAATGGTGTCGGGAAGCATCGACTCCTTTGTCCGCAAGGATTTGGCCCTGGCGCGGCGGGTGGTGGAGTCGGACGATGAAGTGGACAGCCTCTACCTGCGCATGCGGGATGTGGTTGTGAACATGATCGCCCGGGACAAGCGCAGCGGCGCGGTGGCGATTGACTACATCATGATCGCAAAGTATCTGGAGCGAATCGCCGACCACGCGGTCAACATCGCCGAGTGGGTGGTATTTCAGATGACCGGGGAGCATAAAAATCAGCGAATTATTTAGATAGGGAAGGGCTATTGCATGATTTTCGTGGTGGAAGACGATGCCAACATTCAGGCGCTGATCTCCTCTACCCTGCGGGCGGGGGGATACGAGTCCCGCATTCTGGGCGACGCGGAGGCTTTCTATCGCGCACTGGAGGAGGAGATCCCCTCCCTGCTCCTGCTGGACATCATGCTGCCGGGGGAGAGCGGGCTGGACATCCTGCGCAGGGTGCGGGCAAAGGCGGAGTACCAGGCCCTTCCTGTGCTGCTGCTGACCGCCAAATCGGAGGAGCTGGACAAGGTGGCGGGGCTGGACGCCGGGGCGGACGACTACATCACCAAGCCTTTCAGCGTGCTGGAGCTGCTCTCCCGTATCCGGGCGGCGCTCCGCCGCACCGAGCTGCTCCGTCAGGCAGGGGAGCATGTTCTCCCCTACAAGGATTTGGAGATCGACACCGGCAGCAAGGAAGTCAGGAAGGCCGGGGAGGCGATCCCCTTCACCTACAAGGAGTACGAGCTGTTTCTCATGCTGTACCGCAACAGGGGAATGGTGCTGTCCCGGGAGCAGCTGCTCAGCGGGATATGGGGCTACGACTACGACGGGGGAAGCCGCACGGTGGATGTCCACGTCAACAGTCTGCGCCAAAAGCTGGGGGACAGCGCAGAGAATCCCCGCTACATCGCCACCCTGCGCGGCCACGGTTACAAACTGCTCAAGGAGTAACATATGAGAAAGCGGATCACCTGGGTACTGCTGCTCACCTGCACCGTCGCAATGGCTGCCTTTGCGGCGGCCGTTTTGCTGTGGACAAATCACCGCTTTGTAGAAAATGAAAAGCAGAACCAGGACGCCTACCTGCGGACAATCCTCTACACGGCGGAGTTGCCGGAGGATTTCGGCCTCTTTTGCCGGGAGCTTGCCGGACAGCTGCGGGAGGGTGCCCGCATTACGGTGTGTAGCGTGGACGGAACCGTGATGGGCGACTCGGTGCTGCCCGCGGCGGAGATGGAGAACCACTCCGACCGCCCTGAAATCGCCATGGCGATGGAGGAGGGCTTTGGCCAGGATGTGCGCTTTTCGGACAGCACAGGCGTCTCGACCATCTACACCGCCCGGTTGTGGAGGGATGGCTACGTGCTGCGCCTGGCCCTCCCGGTGCCCAACACCGCCGCCTTTGTGCGGGAGCTGTTGCCCGCCATCATTTTAGTTTACCTGCTGCTGATTGTGGTGGTGGCGCTGGCGGCCCGGAAGCTGGCCGCTTTGGCCATGCGCCCCTACACACGGCTGAGCGGCGATATCGCCGGCGCGCTGGAGCAGGGAAAAAATCTCGACACGGTGTCCTACACGGATGAAAACCGCAGCCTCGCCGAAAACTTCCAGACTGCGCTGACAGAGATTGACCGCTACCGGACAGAGGCCCGCCGGGAGGCGGAGCGAATTGAGACCATCCTCTCCGGGCTGGAGGACGGCGTGATCTTCCTGGATGGGGAGGGAAGGATTGTCCTCTGCAACCGGGCGGCGCTTGACTACCTGGGATTGGAGGGGCTGCCGGAGGAGCGGCGGCTGGCGCTGCTCTGCCGCGTGGAGGGCCTCTCCCGGAGCATGGAAGAGGCGTTGGCCTCCGGTGAGCATGTATCCGCCGACCTGGAGCGCGACGGCAAAACCTACCGCGCGGCTATCAGCCCGGCTTCCGGCGGGGTAATGGTCATCCTCACCGACGTCAGCGGGCTGGTGCGGCTGGAGCAGGCCAGGAGCAGCTTTACCGCCAATGTCTCCCACGAGCTCAAAACGCCCCTCACAGCGATATCCGGCTTTTCGGAGCTGATTGAAACCGGACTGGTGAGCGACCCCGCCGAGATTCGGGAAAACATGCGGATTGTCAGCGCGGAGGCGGAGCGGATGACCAAGCTGGTGGAGGATATCCTTCACCTCTCCGCCCTGGAGACGGAGGAGCAGCCCCAGCGGGAGGAGACCGATATGCGGGGCGCCTTTGAGACGGCTTCCTCCCTTTTGGCGGGGCCCATCGCCGAAAAGGGGCTGTCGGTGGAGGTGGCCGGGGATTGCTACGCTCCGCTCTCGCCGGAACACGCCGCCGAGCTCGCGGGGAATCTGCTCAGTAACGCGGTGCGCTACAATCGGCCCGGCGGGCAGGTCAGGGTTGCGCTGTCGGAGGAAGAGGAAAGTGCGGTCATAGCGGTGACCGACACAGGAATCGGCATTCCCCAGGAGCACCTCGCCCACATCTTCGAGCGGTTTTACCGGGTGGACAAGGATCGCAGCCGGGCGACCGGCGGCACGGGTCTGGGACTTGCCATCGTCAAGCACATTGTGGAGCTGTACGGCGGGGAGATCGCTGCGGAGAGCGGTGAGGGCGGATCGGCCTTTACCGTGCGGCTGCCAAAATGAGTCTCTCACATGGAGGAAAATATGTTCTGAAATCTCTTGACAGCAAAGATGATTTGCGTTATACTGATAACACAGGCCGCACTCCCGCGGCTTTTGTTTCCAGCAAACAAAGAACATTAGTTTATATTATAGTTGAAGGAGGCGGAAAACATGATGGATGTGAGGGGAACGCTGCGGAGCTACCGTGAAAATATAGAGGCGGTGAGGGACCGCATTCAGCACCTGCACCGGGAGGTGGCGAAGTGCGGCGGGGAGGGCAACTCCAAGAGCTACGCCCTGCGGCAGCGCCGCCGCTTTCTCTACGAGGAGATGGCGGAAATGCAGGAGGCCGCAAGGCTGCTGGAGGATTATCTGGCAAAAACCGGCGAATTCCTGCAATAGAGATAGGGCTCTCCCGCTTTGCGAAGTGGGGGAGCCCAGTTGATTTAACGATAGACATCACAGGGGGGATTGGATATAATATCGTTACATTGAGCTGACGGAAAGGGGAAACGGCATATGGATAAACGCATTCTCGCCTTTGACTTTGGGGCATCCAGCGGCCGCGCGATGATTGGCAGCTACGCGGACGGCCAGATTCGGCTGGAGGAGGTGCACCGCTTCTCCAACGACCCGGTCAAGGTGCGGGGCACCGTGTACTGGGATGTACTCCGACTTTTTTTTGAGATCAAGCAGGGCATTTTGAAGGCGCAGCACGCGGGCGGCTTCGACACCATCGGCATCGACACCTGGGGGGTGGATTTCGGCCTGCTGGACGAAAACGGCGTCCTGCTGGAAAATCCCACCCACTACCGGGATGAGGCCTTTACAGGCTGCATGAACAAGGTGCTGGAGCTCATCCCCCCGGAGCGGCTTTACGGTATCACCGGCATGCAGAACATGGACATCAACACAATTTCACAGCTGTACTATCTACGCAACCACCGCCCCGAGCTGCTGGAGAGGGCCTCCACCCTCCTCTTCATGCCCGACCTGCTGCGGTACCTGCTGACGGGGGAAAAGGTGACGGAGTACACGATAGCCTCCACGAGCCAGCTGTTGGACGCGGGCACCAGGGACTGGTCGTGGGAGGTCATCGACGCCCTTGACCTTCCCCGCCGCATCTTCACCCCCATTGTGCGGCCCGGCACGGTCACCGGCTCTCTCTCCCAGGATATCTGCGAGGAGCTGGGGGTTCCCGCCGTTCCGGTCATCGCCGTGGGTGAGCACGACACCGCCTCGGCAGTGGTGTCAGTTCCCGCGAAGGGAAAGGACTTCATCTATGTCAGCTGCGGTACATGGTCGCTGTTCGGCACAGAGCTGGACGTCCCGCTGCGCTCCGACACTGCAAGGGAGCACAACGTCACCAACGAGGGCGGCGTTGCGGGCACCATCCGCTTTCTCAAGAATATCAGCGGCCTGTGGATGATTCAGGAATCCCGCCGCCAGTGGATCAGAGAGGGCAGGGAGTTCAGCTATGCCGAGCTGGAGAAGATGGCTCTTGCTTGCGAGCCCTTCCAATGCTTTATCGATCCGGACGACCCCCGCTTTACCCCCCAGGGCAACCACCCCCGCCGGGTGCGGGAATACTGCCGGGAGACCGGGCAGCATGTCCCCGAAAGCGAAGGCGAAATCATGCGCTGCATCTACGAGAGCCTCGCCCTCAAATACCGCTACACCCGGGAGATGATCACCCAGTGTACCGGCAAGGAGTACGGCGCAATCCACATTGTGGGCGGCGGCACGAAGGACAATCTCCTCTGCCAGATGACCGCCAACGCCACCGGACTCCCCGTTACGGCGGGGCCGATCGAGGCGACGGCGCTGGGCAATGTGGCTGTGCAACTCATCGCTGTGGGGCAGCTTGCGGACGTGGCGGAGGCCAGAAAGGTCATAGCGGGCTCCCAGCAGCTATTCCAGTACGAAAGCGCAGACCACGAGATTTGGAACGGCGCGTATGAGAGATACAAGAAGGCGCTGAGCCTGTAGACGAAGATGAAGAAACACCGGGTGATCTTGCCCGGTGTTTTTTGCAGCCCCTTGCGAAGAGCGAAAAAGGGGAGTAGAATACCAGTATATTTACATACAGCAAAGACAAAAACACGGCCCGGCTGGTAGTCCGGGCGCAGATCAGAGCAATGGGAGCTGCTTTCGCCCTGCTCAAGCTGTCAGTAACCTGCCTCCTTGGTTGTCCCTTCTTTGCTTCGACATCAAGGAGGTTTTGTTATGCCCAAAATTGAAGGGACACTGACGGTGTTTTTCGAGAAGCCGTTCTGGGTCGGCGTGTACGAGCGCAGGGAAGGCGGCAGGCTGGAGGTCTGCAAGGTCACCTTTGGCGCGGAGCCCAAAGACTATCAGGTCTATGCTCTTTTTCTGAAAAACTGGGACAGGCTCCAGTTCAGCCAGCCGGTCAAGGCCGATGGACACAGTGCCGCGGCGAAAAACCCGAAGCGAATGCAGCGGGAGATCAAAAAGCAGGTGGAGGGTACGGGCGTCGGCACGAAGGCACAGCAGGCCATCAAGCTGCAACAGGCGGATGGAAAGGAAGCGCGCACGCGGCGCTCAAGGCAGGAGAGGGAACAGCGTGAGGAGCGGCTGTTCGCGCTCAGGCAGGAGAAGAAAAAGCAGAAACACCGGGGCCACTGATTAGAACGGCATTTCACAGGCGTCGTGGAAGGCCTGCATATTCTCTGCGCTGGTATCCTCCGGGATGTCGCAGCCGCCGGAGATGATCGCCCTCTCCCCGGTGTCCCCGCGCACCTGTAGGACAGCCTTCGTGATCTCCTCGGCTGTGCCGCCCAGCACCACACCGGCGGGATCAAGATTGCCGCAGAGCACCTGCCCCGGGGCCAATAGCGCCGCCGCGGCCTTCATATCTACTGCGTGATCCACATCCAGGATGCGGGTTCCGGTACCGAGGGTGTAGGGGAGCATGCGGTTGGTGTCGCCGCAGATGTGCAGCCGGGCAAATCCACCGTCTTTTTGAACGGCCTCCACAAGGCGGGTGTGGAGGGGCTGTACCAGCTCCCGGTAGAGGTCGATGCCGATCAGTGAGCAGCAAGGCTCCACAATCTGAATGCCGTCGGCCCCTGCCGCCAGCTGGGCCTCTATGAACCGCAGCCCATTTTCAAAAAAGAGCTGTACGTACTCCTTTGCAAACTCCTCCTCGTCCAGCAGATCCATCATGGCATCCTCCAGGCCGCGGGCGTTGCAGAATTCTGTGAAGGGGCCCACACAGATGCCGAAGATGTAGCGTTCTCCCTTGGCCTTGGCGGCCACCTGCTTTAAGGCTTGGAGGCGGTTGCCCATCCGGGTGCCGGGCTTCATTTCGGGGAGGGCCAGCCCCTTGATATCACTTTCCAGGTCAGCGATAAAGGGCTTTCCCACATAGTGGCCGTTTTCAAAGACAAGCTCCATGCCAAAGTCCGCCAGCTGCTCATGGAAGTCTGCGTCCGGTAGGATGCAGTCGATGTCGAACCGCTCCGCTACGCGCAGGTAGGTGTCCGCCCGCAGAGCGGGGTCATCCACAAAGCTGCGGTAGTCCACCCCCATCTGCTTTGCCGCCCAGTCGATCACCAAGGGCATAAAGGGTGGGTGGTCGGCTTTTTTGCCGTGCACAAAGGCAATTGTCCGCTCGTATCCGTTCATAGAAACCTCCCGATTTGTCTGTTGCTTTCAAGTATAGCAAGGGCAAAGAGGGAAGGATAGAACAATCCGGCGCTTTTTCCGGTAATTTCTTTCGCATTTCGACACAAGTGGCTTGACTTAATGTTAACGTGAACGTTTATAATCTAAGGCATGGCAGAATTCACATAACGCAACGTTGAAAGGAATGATTGTTTATGCTGAACTTTGATTTCTATTCCCCCGCCCGTATCCTGTTTGGAAAGGGAACCCAGGAGCAGATCGGCGAGCTGCTGAAGCCCTACGCCTCCAAGGTGCTGCTCCATTATGGCGGCGGCAGCATCAAGAAGAGCGGCCTCTACGATACCGTTGTCGCCTCACTGAAGAAGAGCGGCGTGGACTTTGTAGAGCTTGGCGGCGTCAAGCCCAACCCCCGCCTCTCCCTCGTACAGGAGGGCATTGAGCTCTGCAAGAAGGAGAACGTGGAGCTGATTCTCGCGGTAGGCGGCGGCAGTGCCATCGATTCCGCCAAGGCCATCGCCATGGGCGTCTACTACGACGGCGACATCTGGGAGGTCTACGAGCAGGGCAAGCCCATCGAAAAGGCGCTCCCTGTAGCCACGGTGCTCACAATTCCCGCCGCGGGCAGCGAGTCCAGCGGCGACACCGTCATCACAAACGAGGTCAAGGAGATGAAGCTGGGCTACGGCAGCCCCCGGCTGCGCCCTGTTCTCAGCGTCATGAATCCCGAACTGTTCTTCACCCTGCCGGACAACCAGATCGCCAACGGCGTGGCCGACATGATGAGCCACATCTTTGAGCGCTACTTCACCAACACCACCCAGACAGACCTCACCGACGGCCTCTGCGAGACGGCGCTGAAAACCATCATGAAGAATGCGGCTGTCGCGAAGGCAAACCACCAGGATTACGATGCCTGGGCCGAGCTCGGCTTTGCCGGAACCGTGGCCCACAACGGCCTGCTTGGCATGGGCAGGGAGCAGGACTGGGCCTGCCACGGCATGGAGCACGAGCTTTCCGCCATCTACGACGTCGCCCACGGCGCGGGTCTTGCAGTGCTCACCCCTTCCTGGATGCGCTATGTCGCGGGGGACAATCTCCCCATGTTTGTGCAGTTTGCAGTGAATGTCATGGGTGTGGAGGGCAGCTACCGGGAGCCCGAGGCCCTGGTGGAAGAGGCAATCCGCCGCCTGGAAAAGTTCTTCCATGAGATGGGTCTGCCCGGCAGCCTGGCCGAGCTGGGCATCGACGGCGCCAACCTGGAGCTGATGGCCAAGAAAGCCACCTGGGCGGCATACGGCGACGATGAGCGGCCTCTGGGCGGCCTCAAGAAGCTGTACTGGCAGGATGTGCTGAACATTTACAAGATGGCTCAGTAAAGGGAACGTCTACTTTTAGTATATTGGAGGTACGACATGAGAACCATCCAGTTGGGGAAATCCGGCCTGAGCGTTCCCGCCATTGCGGTGGGCTGCATGCGCATCAACAGCCTGGACAAAAAAGCGGCGGAATCCTTTGTGAAGACCGCCATCGACAACGGAGCCAATTTTTTTGACCACGCCGACATCTACGGCGGCGGGGAGTGTGAGAGCATCTTTGCCGAAGCCGTGGGCATGAACGCCACCGTGCGGGAGAAGCTGATCCTTCAGTCCAAGTGCGGCATCGTGCCCGGAAAGATGTTCAACTTTTCCAAGGAGCACATTCTTTCCTCCGTGGAGGGCAGTCTGAAAAGGTTGAAGACCGATTATCTGGACACTCTGCTCCTCCACCGCCCCGACACCCTGGTGGAGCCGGAGGAGGTCGCCGCGGCCTTTGATGCCTTGGAAAAGAGCGGCAAGGTGCGCCACTTCGGCGTCTCCAACCAGGATCCTATGATGATTGAGCTGCTGAAAACCGCTGTGAAGCAGCCATTGGTGGCCAACCAGCTGCAGCTCAGCATCACAAACGCCACCATGATCACCCAGACCATGAACATGAACATGGCGGACGACAAGTACCTGGACAGAGACAACGGCGTGCTGAACTACTGCCGCATCAACGGCATCACGATCCAGCCCTGGTCGCCCTTCCAGTACGGCTTCTTTGAGGGCGTGTTTGTTGGAAACGACAAGTTCCCTGCGCTCAATGCCAAACTGGAGGAGATCGGCGGCAAGTATAGTGTCTCCAGCACGGCTATCGCGATGGCATGGCTGCTCCGGCACCCCGCCAAGATGCAGCCCATCACCGGCACTATGAACGAGGGCAGGCTGCTGGATTGCATTAAGGCCACCGAGATAACCCTGACTCGGGAAGAGTGGTACGAGATATACCTTGCGGCTGGCCACAGGCTGCCATAACCGCGATAAATGCAAAAAGGAACCGGATCATATGATCCGGTTCCTTTTTGCTATTTTGCCAGCTGTTGCATCTTGTCACAGTAATACTGCACATTCTCGAAAATGGCGTCCGGGGCAATGCGGTGGTCGGGGCAGGGAATGTAACCGCCCAGCTCCATGAGGGGCCGGAGCCGCTCCACCTCTGCGTCCACAGCCTTGTAATCCCGGGCGAAGACAGTCTTGTTCATGCCGCCCACGCCGCGCAGCTCCCGGCCATACTGCTCCCGCCAGGGGCCGATGCTGGCGTCCCAGGTGCCCACCTCAATGGGGAACATGGTGTTGACGCCGTTTTCCAGCCAGATGGGGAGAAGGCTGTCGATTTTGCCGTCGCAGTCCAGGGAGATGATGTCGATGCCGTATTCATTCAGCAGGTCGGAGTTCCTCCGGTAGTGGGGCCCCACATATTCCTCAAAGAGGCTGGGGACGACCAGCGGGCCGTTTTTGAAGCAGATATCCTCCCAGTAGTGGGCGTAGTCGAACTTTGCGCCGCTCTCCAGCATGGCCTTGATGCAGCGGTAGGAGAGGTCGGCGAAGGTGTCGATAATCTCCACATAGAGGTCGGGGTCGTCGGCGTAGAGGTAGCTGAGCTGCTCCACCCCCAGCAGATTGCGGATGGTGCCGATCAGCGAGCCGCAGTGCATCCCCACAGGGATGGGCCTGCCGGTGTCGTCCCGGAGCTTTTCCAGTGCGGCGTAGTTGATGCGCTTGTCGCTCCACTGCAGCTTGGGCAGGTAGAGCTCCTCCCAGGCCTCTCGACCGGTCATGCTGGTGCCGATTTCGGCGGGAATGGAGACAGTGCCGGGCTTTTCCAGCACAATTAGGCCGCCCTCATCCACCACCACCTGGCTGCCGTCCGGCTTTACCTCCAGGATTTTCTTTTCAAAATGGGGGAAGAGGTCGACGGCCGCCCCCACGCAGGAATTCCAGTTGAAGTCGAAGCCCAGCCGCTTCATGACGGAGTTGTCGGCGGCGGAGTTGTCCCCCTCCCGGGCGTAGCCGTCGGATTCCTCCTTGGTGATGTGGCCCTCCTCGGCCCATTTTTCCAGGGTTTCGTTCCAATAGCCAAAGGAGACAACCGGCATTTTTTCATAGGGCTGGTAGTGCAAAATGGCGGAGACATTTTCTCGCAGTGTCATAGCAATTATCCTTTCTTTCCGTAGCTTTTCGAGTTCACTATATCATAGCGACGTGTGAATGCAAGCACTATTTGTGAGAAATCCGATGTTAACTTACAGGGACGAAAGGAATCGCAATTTGCACAAATGCTGTGCAATTATCACAATGAAATCAGACTATTTGCCGGGAATCTGCCGAAATACAGAGAAATACAGGGGTGAAGTGGCGATTTTATGGGAATAATGCTTTACTGCGAACATTTTTTCCTGTATACTGTCCATCGTGGCGAGAACCAAAGGGGATTCACATATCATCATTTCAGTTATCTTCATTTGGTTCTATTGCAATTTCAAAAAATGTAATGCTTTTTTGAAATTGCTACACAATATGAATAAATGAAAGGGGGGAGAAGGGTGACCGAAAAGGAAGCGGAGGATATCGTAGCAAGACAGCGGGCGTTTTTTGACAGTGGTACAACCAAGCGGCTCGATTTCCGGCTGACAGCCCTGTGCAGGCTCCGGTCTGCGATGCTGGCAAATAAGGAAAATCTGCTGCGCGCGCTGAAACAGGACTTGGGCAAGGCCCGCACGGAGGGCTACATGACCGAGTTCGGCCTCGCGCTCAGCGAGCTTTCCCACACCCAGCGGAATCTGCGCAGCTGGGCGAGACCGCAGAAGCTGAGAACGTCTGTGGCGCAGCTGCCCGGCAGAGTTCGCAGAATCTCAGAGCCATATGGGGTGGCGCTCATCATGTCGCCCTGGAACTACCCCCTTCTCCTTACAATAGAGCCTCTGATCGGGGCGATAGCCGCGGGCAACTGCGCGGTGCTCAAGCCCTCCAACCACGCGCCGGCCACCTCGGCGGCGATTGGAAAGCTGATCGCCGACGCCTTTCCCCCGAAGTACATCACGGTGGTGGAGGGCGGCCGGGAGGAGAACCAGGCCCTGCTGGAGCAGCGCTTCGACTACATCTTCTTCACCGGCGGCGTGACCGTCGGCAAGCTGGTGATGGAAAAGGCCGCCGCCCATCTCACCCCAGTGACACTGGAGCTTGGTGGAAAGAGCCCCTGCATTGTGGACAAATCCGCCAACCTGAACCTGGCTGCAAAACGCATCGTGTTCGGCAAGTACCTGAACAGCGGCCAAACCTGTGTTGCCCCCGACTACCTGCTGGTGGACGAGGCCGTGAAGGACGAGCTGGTGCACCTGATCCGCTACTGGATTCGCCGGACGCTTGGCGAAAAGCCGCTGGAGTCCCCCGACTACTCCAGAATGGTGGAGCGAAAGCACTACGACCGGGTCATGGGCCTGATTCAGGGGCAGAAGGTGCTGGAGGGCGGCTACGGAAGGCCCTCCACGCTGCAAATTGCCCCCACTGTTTTGGACAATGTGTCTCCCGACGCGCCGGTGATGCAGGAGGAAATCTTCGGACCTGTCCTGCCGGTGCTCACATATAAATCCCTGGACGAGGCGGAGCGCTTCGTGGCGGGGAGGGAGAAGCCTTTGGCTCTCTATCTGTTCAGCGAGGACGCCGCGGTTTGCCGGCGTATCCTGCGGAATCTTTCCTTCGGCGGCGGCTGTGTCAACGACACGGTGCTGCACATGGCGTCCCCCTACGCGCCCTTCGGGGGGGTGGGGCAGAGTGGGATGGGAAGCTATCACGGGGAAAAGAGCTTCGAGACCTTCAGTCACCACAAGAGCGTGCTGCTCCAGAACTCACGCCTGGACATCCCGTTGCGGTACAGGCCCTACACGGGTCTGCAAAGGTTTCTGCTGGAACTGGTTTTGAGATAGAAAATATACGCGGTCGGAATAGGACCGCTTGCAGGTGCCGCACCGTCGGCACAAGAGGAGAGAGAGTATATGTCATCCAACTTGTATTTGAATAAGCACGGCTGTTAAAATACAGCGACAGAGGAAGGCGTAGAGCGGCTGCCCCGCCCTCCTCCCTGTTCTCCCGTACTGGGAAACAGAGCCGGTTCCCCGCACCGTCAGCGATGGGAACATGGCTTAATACGCCGCGCCTGGGACTGTTTTCCGCGCGCTCACATCTTTGACGACATAAAGGATAATCCCGGAATGACTGATTTCGGGTTGGTTTTACTATGGAACAGAATAAAAAGACAGGCGCTGTCAGCAGGCTGTGGTCGCTTTCACGGGGCAGCAGGTTGCTGTCTGTCTGCGCCTTCGTCGTCATGGTACTCACTGTCATCACAAACTTCCTGCTGCCCCAGGTCATCCGCTACGTGGTGGATAATGTCATCGGCGGTGCGCAGGAGACAGACATCCCCTTTGTCTCCACTCTGATCGACTGGATTGGCGGCAACGAAGTGCTCAAGCAGAATTTGTGGCTCATCCTGATTCTCGGCGGGGCTCTCGGCCTGGCCTATGGATTGTTCAACCTTTGCTACCGCGGCAGCCTTGCCATGGGCGCGGAGGGGATGATCAAGCGGCTGCGGGACAATCTCTTCACCCACATCCAACACCGTCCCTACAGCTGGCATGTGGAAATTCAGACCGGCGATATCATCCAGCGCTGCACCTCCGACGTTGACGTGGTGCGAAACTTTATCACCAACCAGATTCTGGACATGGTGCGCACCGTCATACTGGTCACGCTGGGCTACACACTGCTTTTCCCCATGAACTTTCCCATGGCGCTGGCGTCCTTCGCCTTTCTTCCGGTGATCTTTATCTATTCCTTCGTCTTTCTTTCCAGGGTGTCCAAACGCTTTATGGACGCCGACATGGCGGAGGGACAGCTGATGAGCATCGCCCAGGAGAACTTCAACGGCGTGCGAGTCGTCCGGGCCTTTGGCCGGGAGCGCCACGAGGTAGACCGCTTTGACAAGCAAAATCACCACTTCGCCAACCTCTGGATGCGCCTTGGCGAGCTGCTCAGCACCTATTGGGGCCTGGGAGACTTCGTAACAGGGCTTCAATTCGTCACTATCTGCGCTGTCGGCGTGTGGCAGGCGTACCTGGGCAACATCTCGGCGGGCACTTTCATCGTGTTTGTCATGTACAACCAGATGACCATCTGGCCTGTGCGCGGCCTGGGACGCACCCTGTCCGAAGCCAGTAAAACGGGAGTTTCCCTGACACGTCTGGGCGAGATTCTGGACGCCCCTCTGGAAACCGATCTCCCCGATGCCTGCGAGGAGCCGGTACGGGGCGACATCGTGTTCGACTCCGTCAGCTTCTCTTACGAGGATCAGCAGGTGCTGGACAACGTCTCCTTCACCATCCCGGAGGGCACGACTGTAGGCATTCTTGGTTCCACCGGCTCGGGCAAGACGACCCTCATGCACCTTCTCTGCCGTCTGTACGACCGAAAGGAAGATGAGAGCGCCATTTCCATCGGCGGACGCCCCATTGAGGCGTACAAGCGCCGCTGGCTGCGCAAGAATATCGGCATCGTCCTCCAGGAGCCGTTCCTCTATTCCCGCACCATATCCGAGAACATCGCGGCGCTGTCCAAGGAGCACTCTATGGAGGCGATTCGCGGGGCCGCGACGGTCTCCTGCGTTGACGACGCCATCCAGGAGTTTGCCCTGGGCTACGACACCATCGTGGGCGAGCGGGGAGTGACCCTCTCCGGCGGACAGAAGCAGCGCGTGGCTATTGCCCGCACCATCCTGCCCGCACCCCCCATCATGATCTTCGACGACTCCCTGTCGGCAGTGGACACCGAAACCGACGCCCGCATCCGGAATGCGCTGTCCAAGCGTACCGAGAATGCAACCACCGTCATCATCGCCCACCGCATCACATCCATCTCCAAGGCGGATTTGATCGTGGTGATGGACGGCGGCCGGGTGGTGGAGATGGGCACCCACGAGGAGCTGCTGAACCTCGGCGGCGTGTACGCCCGCACCTACGAGATGCAGGAGAGCATCGAGGAGGAACTCGCCTAACAGAGCAAAAGACAGACGCTCTGCACAGAGACAACCGCTGACATAAAGGAATAGGTATATATATGAACTATTACGAGGAGGAACAGTACAACAAACCATTCAGTCTCAAGGTATGGGCCAGCATGCTGCCATTTTTCCGCCCATACCGCAAGCAGATGATACAGATTACAGTGCTGATGCTGACCTGTTCGGTTATTGACATACTGCTTCCGCTCTTCCAGATGTACATTATTGACCAATTTATTACGCCCAGAACCATGCAGGATTTGCCCCCTGTCATCGCGATCGGCGTAGTGGTGCTGATTATCCAGATGATCGCAACTATCTATTTCACCCGAATCGCAATGAAGATAGAGATGGGCTTTTCCCGCGACCTGAAAAAGACCTTGTTCGACCACCTTCAAACCCTGTCTCTTTCCTATTATAATACGACCCCTGTAGGCTACATTATCGCACGGGTCATGTCTGATACGGGAAGGATTGGCGGTCTGGTGGCCTGGGGCCTTGTGGACGTCATGTGGGGACTCTCCTATGTGGTGTTTGCGGTCATAGCCATGCTGGTGCTCAACTGGCAGCTGGGCCTGATTATCATCGCCATGGTTCCGGTAATGGCTATAGCCATTATGTGGTTCCAGAAAAGGATTCTCGGGTATAACCGGCGTGTGCGCCGCACAAATTCCCGCATTACGGGAGCCTTCAATGAGGGCATCATGGGGGCGAGAACCTCCAAGACCCTGGTGATTGAGGATATCAACAGCCGGGAGTTCGCAGTCACAACAGGGGAAATGTACGATGATTCAGTGCGGGCTACCGGCTTCGGCGCCGCGTTCATGTCCGTCATCAGCGTCATCAGCGTGCTGGGCGTGTCCCTTGTACTCGCCCAGGGCGGCTCTCAGGTGATGAACGGCACCCTGCTGATCGGAACGCTCTCAGCCATGATCACCTACGCTCTGAATATTTTTGATCCCATTCAGCAAATGGCCCGCACATTCGCCGATGTCATCTCAACCCAGGCGAACATCGAGCGTGTGGACGGTCTCATGGAGCGCCAGCCCGACATCGTGGACGGCCCAGAAGTCGTGGAGAAATACGGCGACAGCTTTGAGCCCAAGCAGGAGAATTGGGAGCCTCTGAACGGCGACATTCTGTTCGACGACGTGACCTTCCGCTACCCCGACGGCAACGAGGACGTGCTGGAGCACTTCAATCTTGAAGTTCCGGCAGGCACCTGCGTGGCCATCGTGGGCGAGACAGGGGCCGGAAAATCCACCCTGGTCAATCTGGTCTGCCGCTTCTTCGAGCCCACCTCCGGCAAGATACTCATCGATGGCAGGGACTACCGGGAGCGCAGCCAGCTATGGCTCCACTCCAACATCGGCTACGTGCTCCAGAGCCCCCACCTCTTTTCCGGCTCTATTCGGGACAACATCCGCTACGGGCGGCTGGACGCAACCGACGAGGAGATTATGGAGGCCGCCCGCCTGGTCTCCGCCGACCGGGTCATCGCCAAGCTGCCCAAGGGGCTTGACAGCGACGTGGGCGAGGGGGGAGACCGCCTCTCCACCGGAGAGAAACAGCTCATCTCCTTTGCACGCGCAGTCATAGCCAATCCCCGCATTTTTGTGCTGGACGAGGCCACCTCCTCTATCGACACTGAAACGGAGCGGCTGATCCAGAATGCCATCGCCAACATCCTGGAGGGAAGAACCTCCTTCCTCATCGCCCACCGGCTGTCCACCATCAAAATGGCGGATATGATCCTGGTGGTGCGGGACGGCAAGATTGTGGAGCAGGGCACCCACCGGGAGTTGCTGCGCAAAAAGGGCTACTACCTCCAGCTGTACACCATGCAGTACGAGCGGGAGATGGAGATCGGCGAGCGAGCATAGTGCAATTTGCGGCAAAAGCATCTTGCAAATTCAACGGTTTACTGATAGTATCGCAGGGTAAGCGGAAAATCGCTTACCCTGTACTTTTTTGTGGGAGGACAAAGTTTGAAACAAATCAGTGACACACCGCCCTAAAAAGGGTATAGCAAAGCAGACCGTCATAAAGGCAGTCCAATCAAGAAGGATCAGCCTTTATGTAGCGTGTGAGGCATGCTGTGAATCGGAAACGATGAATCCCATTCTCGCAAGCATAGAAAACGCCTGTTCCTGAGAAATTTGTCGTGCAACAGGAGGCTTGTCCTCTTTGGCATAGGCAGATGGATAGTAGGGTTCGCTCTTGCAGAGTATGTG
>JBKEBS010000122.1:0-32164 GCA_047973265.1 Oscillospiraceae bacterium | reverse complement strand
CTTGCTGACCTAGATTTAGCCCGCGCGATTTGGCACCGTGACCAATTGTGCGGCAATCAGTCTGTCGCATTTGCTTTATTTCCGGATAATTCAGTGACTTTAGATATTTTTGATGGTATTCTCCGGGCAGAGAGGGGCAGAAATGCCTATTTTGTTTGACACAGCAATGTCGAAACCAAACACTTGACTTGCTTTGAAATGGAACCGGTACCAAAATTAAAAAGGAGTGTGACAGCATGAACAGACCAGTCAAGGTGACCATCATAGGTGCTGGCAGCGTCTATACGCCGGAACTGCTCGACATGATGGGCCAAATGAGGGATGAAATCAACATCGTTGAGCTTCGGCTGATGGACATCAACGCCGAGCGCCTGGAGGCGATGTACGGCTTCACTGACCGCTTCCTCAAGAACATCGGCTACAATCTGCAGCTGTCCAAGACCATGGAGCGGATAGAGGCGATCACGGGTGTCGACTTTGTCATTACCCAGATTCGTGTCGGTGGAAATGCAGCGCGGGCGAAGGATGAGAAAATCCCTCAGAAGTATGGCCTGTTGGGTCAGGAGACAACAGCCGCAGGCGGCTTTGCAAAGGCGCTGCGCACGATTCCCGTCATGCTGGATATCGCGAGGGATGTGGCAAAATACAACCCCACCGCCTGGATGATCAACTACACAAACCCCACCGGCATCGTCGCCGAGGCGGTGATCAAGTACGCCAACCCCAGATTCATTGCCCTGTGCGGAGGGGGCAGGCACCCCGGCAACATGCTGTACAAGGCGTATGGGATTGAGCACTCCCGCGTGCGGTACGACTTCTTCGGCCTCAACCACATGAATTTCAGCTACAACATCACAATTGATGGCCGCCCGGTGACAGATGACGAGTTTGAAAAGATGGCGGAGCAGGTGGGCGGGGTCGACAAGCAGCTCATTATGGATTTAGGCCTGATTCCCAGCCTGTACATCCCCTATTTTTACAACAAAAACGCAAAGGTAAAGCATCTGATGGAATCGGAGCAGACCAGGGGAGAGATTGTCCAGGGTCTGGAAAAGGAACTGTTCAAACTTTATGCAGACCCTGCTGTCTGCACAAAGCCCGAGCTCCTCTCTAAGCGGGGCGGCGGCGACTATGCGGAGATGGCGCTGGGCGTGCTGGGCGCAATAGCGAACAACAACGACACTTTTGCGGTCTGCAATGTCCAGAACAATGGGGCAATCCCCTTTCTCCCCGGCGATGCGGTTGTCGAGACAGCCTGCATGGTCAACGCCGACGGCGCCCGTCCTCTGACCTTCAAGAGCTTCCCGGACAGTGTCTGGGGCCTTGTCTGCGCTGTCAAAAATTACGAGAGCCTCACGGTGGAAGCCGCCGTGCACGGGGATAGGAACAAAGCCCTTCTGGCGCTGCTGGCCAATCCCCTTGTGATGGACTACGACCTCGCCGTTCCCCTTTTGGAGGAGCTTTTGGAGGAAAACCGGCAATACCTGCCCCAGTTCTTCAATTAAATGCTCCCGGAAGGAAGGAACACAGATATGCTATTCGCCGTTGACCAGGGCGCCTCCAAGACACAGGCGCTTCTTCTCACCGAGGACGGCTCCATTTTATCCGCCGCGACGACAGGCGGCGCATGCTACTTTGCGGTAGGCGTCGAGACCGCCTTTCAAGCGCTTTTGGACGCTGCGGAGCAGGTCACATCCCTTGCGGGGAAAAGCCTTTCCGACATCACCAGCGTCTACGCCGGGATGGCAGGGGCCAACTGGCCCGACGAATTCGCCATGCTCCACGAAGAGTGGAAAAAGCGCTTTCATGTAGAACATGTCACCGTCAGCAATGACAGCATTATAGCGCTGCGGGCGGGCTCCGGCAGGGAAAACGGCATCGTCCTCTGTGCCGGTTCGGCCTTCAACTGCGCCGTTCAGGTGGACGGGCGCGCCGAAGAGGTGCTGAACAACTACGTTGAGGGCAACGACCAGGGCGGCACCGCTCTGGGGGACAGGACGCTCCAGGCCGTATTTGAAAGCCGCCTGGGCATTCGGGAGGAGACCGTTCTCACCGGGCGGCTGCTGGAGTACTTCGGCTATGACGACGTCACCGCGCTGCTGCTGGGGCGCGACCGCAAGACGCTGCGGCACCAAAGGCGCACCGTGGTGCCCATTTTGCTGAAAGCCGCGGAGGAAAACGACAGGGTGGCCCTCGATGTTGTGGGTGAGTTTTCAAGGTCTGTTTCCCGTTATGCAACGAGCTCCCTGCGGCGCTACGGGCTTGTGGGAAAGGATTGCGACGTCGTTCTGTCCGGCGGCGTGTTCAAGGCCGAGACACCCCTGTTTTTTGAGACAATCGCCTCGGAGGTTCACGGGGTATCCCAGCAGGCCCGGGTCGTCAATGCGGAGTTCGAGCCTGTGGTGGGCGCAGCGCTTCTGGGCCTTCGGGAAATTGGCGCGGCCCCATCTGCACTCGAACGCTGTGTACAGGACGCCCGCTCCATGAATCTTGGGCGCTTTCCCGCCATGGGGAATGGGGCATGAGTGGCCGGGACTGCATCGCGGCTTATGATCTTGGCACAGGCGGGCTGAAGGCCTCCCTCCTTTGCCCCGAGGGCGCGCTGATTGCAGATGTATTCGTGCCCTACGGCACCTTTTATCCGGCCAGCGGCTTTCGGGAGCAGCGCCCGGGCGACTGGTGGGAAGCGGTCTGCCATGCCACCGCCCGGCTGCTGGAGGAGAATCCCGGCAGTTCTGTCATTGCAGCGGCCATCAGCGGTCAGAGCATCGCCCCTGTCCTGCTGGACAGGGAGGGCGAGCTGATTCTGGAGCAGATTCCCATCTGGTCGGACACCCGCGCAGTGGAGGAAGCCGCTGACTTTTTCGGCAGGCAGGATTACACCGAGTGGTATATGGCCACCGGCAACGGCGACCCCTCCGAGACCTACACCGTTATGAAGCTGATGTGGCTGAAAAAGAACAACCCCGTTGCCTGGGCACACTTGGGGAAGGTGGTCGGAAGCAAGGATTACATCAATTTTCGCCTGACCGGTGAAATCGCCACCGATTTTTCTTACGCCTCCGGCAGCGGCGTCTTCGACCTCAAAGAGCTGTGTTACCGGGATGATTTTCTCCGCGCCGCGGGAATTTCAGGGGATATTCTTCCCGAGCTGGCCGACTCCCACCACATTGTCGGCAGGGTGCACAGTGAGGCCGCCGCAGCTACAGGGCTGCCCCAGGGAATCCCTATTGCCTGTGGCGGAGTGGACAACGCCTGTATGGCGCTGGGTGCGGTGGGCATCGGGGAGGGCCGCAGCTACACCTCCCTTGGCTCCTCCGCCTGGATTGCGGTCACCTCAAGGCAGCCGATTCTGGACACTGCATCCAGGCCCTTTATCTTTGCCCACGCCGAGCGGGGCTACTACACATCGGGCGTGTCCATCTTCTCGGCAGGTAACGCCTACCGCTGGGCCGCCGAGCGGCTCTGCGGGGACATCCATGAAGCCACCCGCTACGCCGACATGGACAAGGCGGCGGCTTCGGTGCAGCCGGGGGCGGGCGGCCTGCTGTTCTGTCCCGCCCTTGCGGGGGGAAGCTCCCAGGAGCCGGGTGCTGAACTGAGCGGCTCCTTTGTGGGCCTCGGCATGGGCACCACCAGGGCGGAGCTGCTCCGCTCAGTTTTGGAGGGCGTGGCGCTCAGCCTGAACTGCCACTGCCTGGAAGCACTGAAAAAGCACTGTGATCTGGACAGCGACATGCTGCTGTGCGGCGGCGGCGCGAAAAGCTCCCTGTGGAACCAGATTTTCGCGGACATATTCGGCATGGATATTGTGCTTCGCGGCGGCGAGCAGTCCACGGCCTCCCTGGGGGCGGGAGCAATCGCCGCAAGGGCCGTCGGCCTGTGGAGCGACTACTCGCCACTGGACAAGCTCTACACAGAGACAGAGCGGTACCGCCCCGACCCCGGCCGGAGAGAACGGTACAGCCGGTTGGGCGAAATCTATACGGAATGGACACAATCAATTCTGGCAACCTGCGGCAAGCTGCAGGGGCTGGAACGGGAAGGGAGAGCGCAATGAAGGTAGGATTTTGCATCGTCAACTATTCGGAGAAGCCTCTGGAAGAGGTGGTGGGGCTCGCCGCAAGCAAGGGGTATGAGGCGGTGGAGCTGCCCGCATACACGGACAATGGGCAAATCGATATAGCGGAGGCTCTGACACCCTCTGGCGCGCAGAAAATCCGCCGCGCTGTCGAGGACGCCGGGCTGTTCGTCTCGGGAATATCCAACCACGCGGACTCCCCCCTTGTGCTGGGCCCTCACGGCAAACCGCTGGCCAGCATCTGCGACGGCACCAAGGAGGAGCAGATCAAATTCGGCACGGAGAGCATGATCCGCAGTGCGCAGATTGCGAACCTGCTGGAGGTTCCCGCCGTGGTGGCTTTTTCCGGCGTGGGGAACTTCGGCAACTTCAACGACTGGCCCTACCCCGATGGTTGGCGGGAGGAGGAAGAGGCCTGTGTGGAGCACTGGGTGCCCATCTTTGACAAATACAAAGAATACGGGGTGAAGGTGGCCTTCGAGCCCCACCCCAACAACATCATCTACGACATCCACAGTACGGCCCGCTGCCTGAAGCTCTGCGACTACCACCCCAGCTTTGCCATCAACTTCGACCCCGCCAATATCTTCTATACCGGCATCGACCTGGGGGCGTACATCCAGGAGTTCGGCGACCGCATCGCCCTTGTTCACGCCAAAGACTGCGAGTTTGTCTCCCACAATATGGCGAGGGGAGGGTTGTGGATGCTGCAAAGAGATTGGGGCACCCCCGACCGCTCGTTCCGCTTCCGCATCCCCGGCTGGGGCTCCATCAACTGGAAGAGTGTGATCACAGAGCTGTTCATGGCGGGCTACGACGGCGTGCTGTCCTACGAGCACGAGGATGTGACAATGTCCAGGGCCGACGGCGTGGATAAGACAATCGACTTCCTGCGCCCCCTGATGATCCACGCCCCCTATGAGGGGCGAAACGACAAGCTGTTCCAGAGATAAACAGAAACCGTTTACACGCAAAGGGAGGATTAGTAATGGATATGATGAAGGCAATGGTTCTGGAAGAGCCGAAAAAACTGGTGTACAAAGAGGTGCCCGTGCCGGAAATTGGCGGCAAAGAGGTGCTGGTCAAGGTCAAATACTGCGGTATCTGCGGTTCCGACTGGGGCTCCTACCTCGGCAAGTATGACGATGAGGTCGCCTGCCTTCCCATTTCCACCGGCCATGAGTTCTGGGGTATTGTGGAGAAGGTGGGGCCGGATGTTCAAAAGATCAAGGTGGGCGACCGGGTGGCCTGCGACATCTGCCTGACCTGCGGCACCTGTTACTACTGCCGCCGGGGCGAGGGCCTGCTCTGCGAGAGCTTTGTCCAGATCGGCATTCACACCAATGGGGCATACGCCGAATACGTGAAGGCCCCCTGGCAGAACTGTTACATCATTCCCGACAGCGTGGACGACTACTCGGCGGCCTTTATTGAGCCGCTCACCGCCTGCATCAACGCCTCCCGCAAAATGAACTGCGAGCTGGGCTCCTCTGTGGCGGTCATCGGCGCGGGGCTGGGCATCATTCACGCGGCACTCGCCAAGCTGCGGGGCGCGGCACCCATCATCGTCATCGACTCCCACCCCCTGCGGCTTAAGCTGGCAAAGGAGATGGTTGCCGACTATGTGGTGGACCTCAACAAGACGCCGGACGCCGTCGCCGAGGTGAAGCGCCTCACCGGCGGGATCGGCGTGGACTACGTGATCGAAGCGGTGGGGAAATCCCAGACCTACGAGCAGGCCTTCGCCATGCTGCGCAAGGGCGGCAAGCTGGAATCCTTCGGCATCTGCGCGGATGACGACATGGCCAGCTTTGCACCCATGGAGTTTGTGCTGCAGGAGAAGAAGATCGGCGGCAGTTGCGCGGGCATCGGCCACGACTGGGAGGTGGCTATCGCACTGCTCCAGTACGGGCGTATCGACCCCCTGCCCCTGATCTCCAAGATCGTCCCCCTCCGCGACCTGGAAAAGGCGCTCCACGAGCTGAACGAGGACAAAAATCTGATCAAGGTGCTGGTCAGTCCCGAAATCGACGAGGAGATTGTGCTGGGAGGAGGTGCGTGACATGGCCGACCATTCTATCCTGCTGAGCCCCATCAAAATAGGCCCCCACACCTCCACAAACCGCTTCTTCGCGCAGCCGATGGAATGCGTGGATTCCGACGCGGAAGGGAACCCCACCGAGCTCACCTACCAGCGCTACGAAAACCTCTACAAGGGCGAATTTGGTTTCGTGGATCTGGAGGCAATCACGGTCACCAACGAGAGCAGGGCGCGCAAGACCCAGCTTGAGATCATGCCCCGCAACGAAAAGGCGCTTGCCACCTTTATCCGGCGGCTGAAGGAGATCAACCCCAACGTCGTGATCGTCTTTCAGCTCACCCATTCCGGCGAGATCAGCAAGTCGGAATTTTCCCGTTGCGTGACAGTCAAGCCCCTCCCCGGCCACCCGGGAGACCTTTTGAGCGAGGAGGAGGTCGACCGCATCATCGACGAATTCGCAGTCTCCTCCAAAATCGCCCAGGCCGTGGGAGCGGACGGCATCGACCTCAAGTTCTGCCACGGCTACCTTGGCAGCCAGATTATCCGCCCCTACAACGACAGGAAGTGGAAGTACGGCGGCTCCTGGGAGAACCGCTCCCGCTTTGCCTACGACCTGATGGAGCGCATACAGAAAGCGGTAAACTACGACAAAAACTTCATCATCGGCTCAAAGCTCTCCCTCTGGGAGGGCTTCCCGGGCGGCTGCGGCAGCGCAGGGCCCGATTCCCCCTGATGGACTTGACCGAATCTCTCGACCTGGTCAAGGGGCTGGAGGAGCGGGGCGCCAGCTACTTTGTGCAGTCCCTGGGCAACGTACACGCCTCGATGAATTTGATGGAGGCTGTCCAGGACGAGCCCTACCTCTCCTACCTGCACTTCTACTTCGCCAACCTGATCAAGAAACAGGTGAAGCCGGAGACAGTTGTGATAGGCTCAAGCTTCTCCCCCTTCCGCGGCAACAAAAACAAGCTGCTGGCTGTCGAGCCGGAAAAGTCCAGCATTCTGGCGATGGGCACCCGCTGCATTGAGGACGGTATGATGGACATGATCGGCCTTGGGCGGCAGTCCTTTTCCGACCCCCTGATGCCGAAGAAGGTGCGGGAGGGAAAGCTGGACGAGATCAAATACTGCAACCAGTGCATGAACTGCGAGGAGCTGATGCTGCGGCAGATGCCTGTGGGCTGCGTGCTGTACAACAAGCACTACACCGGGCTTTTCAAGGAGATGCGCCAGTCTATGGGCAAGCTGTCCGAGCTTCACAGCTAGGATAATTTTACGGAGAAAAGGATGATCAGTTTTATGCGTATGACTTCCCACGACATTGCGCGCAGCATCGACGCCAGCGCGCTCAAGCTGGACACCACCCACAGCGACTTGCTGGCCCTGGTGGACGCCTGCAAGAAGTACGACTTCGGCTGCGCCTTTATCTGGCAGAGCTACTCCGAGGAGATGGGCCGCCTCTTGAAGGGAACCTCGACTGAATTCGGAACCTCGCTGGCATTTCCCTCCGGGCAGGAGACGACAGAGAACAAGGTGTACCAGGCCGACTACTTTGTAAAGCTGGGCGCCGACCAGGTGGACATGGTGATGAACGTGGGCTGGCTGAAAAGCGGCTTTTACGACAAGGTGGCCGCCGACATCTCCGCCGTGCGGAAGGCCACGAAGAACACCTCCCTCAAGGTTATCATCGAGGCCATGCTGCTCAGCGACGAGGAGATTGTCAAGGCCTGCGAGATCGTGCGGGAATGCGGCGCGGACTATGTCAAGAGCGGGACAGGCTTTTCCGCCGCCCCCACCACGCTGCATCACATCGCACTCATGAAGCAGACCGTCGGCGATGCCTGCAAAGTGAAGGCCGCGGGCGGCGTGCGGGATGTGGACACCATACTCAAAATGCGGGCGCTTGGCTGTGACCGCTTTGGAATCGGGCTGGCAAGCGCGATCAAGATTATGGAGGAGGCCAACCGGCACCCCGAGGGCTTTGAGCTCCCCGAGTTGGATCGTGGGGCGATAGCGGGCCAAAGCGAGGCGCGCGCGACGACAGCGGACACCTACTAAGCAGTACGGAAGTAAAGTTTATGGCGGCACAAAGGGCAACTTGCGAAAGCAGGGTGCCCTCTTGGCTTTAGAAAGGGATGATGGGAAATGATCAAGCTGCCCGTTGGAATAGCGATGTACACCATTCACCGCGACATCGGCGACGACCTCTCCGCCACGTTTTCGGCGCTCAGGGAGATGGGCTACGACAGCCTGGAATTCTACGGCGACCCCCACAGCTACGACCCGAAGGCTGTTAAGGAGGCCCTCGCCGCATCCGGGCTGGCCCTGACCGGCTGGCATGTGGAATGGAGCATGCTGCAGCCCGACAGGCTGGAGGCAACGCTTGCCCGGCTGGGAGCGGCGGGCTGCCCCGCGGCCATTGTCAGCTGCCTGGGCGGCAAGTGGGAGGTCAATCACTCCCATGCAGAAGAGTGTAGGGAGATATGGGAGGGCTACGCACGACGAATGAACGAGCTGGCTCCCATTCTGGAAAGCGCGGGGATGCGGCTGGGCTACCACAGCCACAATCACGAATTTGAGCTGAACTACGACGGCAAGCGGGTGCACGACATTCTGTTCGAGGCCCTCTCCCCCTCTGTGATCATAGAGCTGGACAGCGGCTGCTGCATTCAGGGCGGCGGTAACCCCGCGCAGGTGATCCGGAAAAATGCGGGGCGGGACATGTTCCTCCACCTGAAGCCTTATTCTCATACAAGGGGCTTTGATATCGTGCTGGGTGATCCCGACGACGCCCACGACTGGCCGGAAATTCTCGGCGCGCTGGACGATCACTGCCTCGGCCTGCTTGTGGAAAACGGATCGGAGCGGTACGACGGGCTGGAGCTTGCGCAGCGGTGCCTCTCCGGGCTTCGGCCATACCTCGCCTGACTACTGACAGCAAAAGGCCCGGTCATATGACCGGGCCCTTTGGGATAGATTGTTGGAACGTTATTTTGCCACTGCGTCCGGATTGGCCTCCAGGTAGGCCGCAAACTGTGTGCGGTACTCTTCCAGGTACTTGTCCAGGCCGGCCGCCTTCAGGCGTTCCAGTGCTGCGGGGAAGGCTGTCTCATAATCCTGCAGGCCGAACTTGATGGGATAGATGGACGCGATGATCTCGGTCTGGATCGAGGCCAGCTCGGCCTCCACGTTCGAGGCGTCAAACAGGAAACCCGCCACCGGGCTGTAAACCCTGTCCTCCGCTTCAAAGTTATCCCAGTCGATGGCCTTGTCGGGCATGGCCTCGTCGTACCGGAGATAGGGCAGATAGCCGCTCATCCAGGTGTCGAAGCCGTAGAGGTTGGCGTTGCTCTCGTCCTTGATTGTCTGAATCCGGTTGGGGGCCGAGGCGGTGTAGTGGACGCCCTCGACGCCGTAGTGGAACAGATCGTGGTTTGCCTTGTCCTCGTAGATCCAGTTGAGAAATTTGATTCCGGATTCCGGATCCTCCGCCGTGGTGGAGATTCCGTTGAGGTTCTGGCTGAAGGTGTAGATTAGGTGCGGGGTATCCTCGGCTGTGAAGATGACATCCACATCTGCGGTGGGAATGTTTTCCTGCAAGCTGACGAAGCCGTCGAATCCGAAGGTCTCGGAGGGCAGGAATGCGCCGATCTTGTATTCGTCATTCTTCTGCTCGTGGGGCGCGTTGAGAATGTCGGGGTGGATGAGTCCCGCATCGTACATGCGCTTGTAGGTCTCGGCATCCTGCTTGAACTCCTCCGACTCATAGTAGGAGTCGATGGTTCCGTCCTGGCGGACTAGAACGACGCCGAGGCTGTTCTCCACATAAAAGGGGAAGGTGTCGTAGGTTCTGTGGAGCCAGAACGGGGGAATGGAAAGCTGGTGGGGCCAGTGATAGGCCTTCTTGCCCACCTCTTCGGTGATGTCGGCCTGCATTTTTTCAAAGAGGTCAAGCATCTCGTCCACATCGTCGCCGGGGAAGGTGTCGGTAAACTTGTTCATGGTGTCGGTGCGCACGGTGAGATAACCCAGCTTCCTGGCGCGGAACCGCATGGGAACGGCATAGATTTCACCGTTGTACAGGCCCGCCTTCCAGTCCATCTCGCTGAACTTGTCCACAAGGCCCGGGTATTTATCCAGATAGGGGGTCATGGGCTGCAGGGCGTTGCGGCTGGCGAGGGAGCTGATGTTCTTGACGTCCTGCATGACGTGGATTAGCTCAAACTCCTCGCCGGAGGAGAGCATCAGGTTCAGCTTCTGGTCATAGGCGTCCCAGGGAATGCGGATGGGCTGCACCTCGATGTTGACGCCGTCCGCCAGTAATTTTTCGTTTACCGCGGCCAGGCCGGTCTCCGCATCGGGCGGCATATTGCCGGGGGTCACGTAGCGCATGGGGTGGATGGCGTCGTCCGTCACATCCTCCGCGGGCTGCTCCTCCGCCGCGCCTGAATCAGCGGGTTCGCTGGTGGAAGCGGACGGCTGCTCCGCAGCGGGGGCGGAACCGGAAGACGCGCCGTCGTCGCTGCAGGCGCTGAGGGGTGCGGCCATCAGCAGGGCGGCCAGCAGAATAGCTGCAAACTTGCCTTTGTTCGACATAATCATTCTCCTTTTCCTTTCTATCCTTTCACCGCTCCCACAACCATACCTTTCACAAAGTAGCGCTGCAGGAAGGGGTAAAGCAGTATGATCGGGCCCATTGTCATGACCGAGGTCGCCATTTTGAAGCTCGCCTTGGGGGGATTGGTCACCACTCCCTGGGCCACCTGGCCGATCATCGAGAGCTCCGACTGAATTTGAAACAGCAGCATTTGCAGGGGGTAGAGCTTCCGGTCGTCCACCAGCATGACGGCGTTGAAGTAGTTGTTCCAGTAGCCGATGGCGTAAAACAGCGTG
This sequence comes from Oscillospiraceae bacterium, assembly GCA_047973265.1. Lineage (GTDB taxonomy): Bacteria > Bacillota > Clostridia > Oscillospirales > Ruminococcaceae > WRAV01. The sequence continues at coordinate 21,149 of JBKEBS010000122.1, read as the reverse complement.
ATGGTCGCCAGCACAGGCAGGCAGAGGGGAAAGTAAATCTGAAAGGCGATGCGAATCTCTCCCGCGCCGTCAATCCGCGCCGATTCATTGAGCGAATCGGGGATTCCCTGGACAAAATTCCTGACCAAGTACATATTGAAGGGGGAAAACAGAAGGGAAGGGATGATCAGCGCCCAGATGTTGTTGTAGGCGCCGATGGCCTTGGAGACCATGTACCAGGGGACAAGTCCCGCTGAAAACACCATGGTGACAAAGAAGTAGAGAGCCAGCGCGTTCCGGTAGCGGCACTGCTTGTTTGCAAGGGCGTACCCCGCGCCGAAGGTGATTGCAACGGCAATGAGCGTGCCCACAATTGTCGCGGTAGCCGTCACCCGGTAGGCCTGGGGCAGGGAGGAATGGGGGCCAAGCATCATGCGATAGGCCTCCAGCGACCACTCGCTGGGGAAAAAGCTGTAGCCGTTCAGGGTGATGGACCGCTCGGATGCAAAGGATGTGATGACAACCAGCAGAATCGGCAGCACACAGGCCAGCGCGAACAGGGCGACAATCAGGTTGATACAGAGTTGTCCGAAGGACCATTTTTTACTCATCGGTTCAATCCTCCCATAATCTTCAAAGGGGTTAAAACAGGGCGCCTTCGGGATAAATCTTCTTTACAAGCTTGTTTGTTCCAAACACCAGGACAAAGCCGACCAACGATTGATACAGGCCGATCGCCATGGAGATGCCGGGATCACCCGTCAGCTTGAAGGTGCGGAACACGTAGGTGTCGATGACCTCGGCGATGGGCATGAGCTGGCCGTTGTCGCGGATAATCGCGTAGAACATCCCGAAATCGCCGTAGAAAATGCGGCCGACATCCATGAGCGTCAGCACGCAGATGGTGGGAACCAACAGGGGCAGTGTGATGTGGATAATGCGCTTCCAGCGGCTTGCCCCGTCGATGTAGGCGGCCTCGTAAAGGCCCTCGTCAATCCCGGTGATTGCGGACAGGTATATAATGGAGACATAGCCCGCGGATTTCCACACCCGCAAAATGATCAGAATCGGATACCAGTAGCCCGGCGTGGAGTAGAAGCTGATTTTGTCCCCGCCCATGGAGGCGATCACGCTGTTCAGAAGGCCCGTCTCGGTGTTGAGGATGCCGTTGAGCATGTAGCTGACGATCACCCAAGAGATAAAGTAGGGGAGAAGCATGGCGGACTGCGCCACCCGCACAAAGTATTTCCGGCGCACCTCGTTGATGAGAATTGCCAGCACAAGCGCGCAGAGGGTGACTGCCAGGATGAAAAGGACATTCAACACAATGGTGTTGCGGGTGACTGTCCAGGCCCAGCTGGACTTAAAGAAGAACTCAAAGTTTTTGAGACCGATAAAGGGGCTGAGCAGACCCTTGCGAAAATCATACTTTTTGAAGGCGATCACGAGGTAGGGCAGCGTCATGTACCCATAGAGAAAGGTGTACAGGATAGCGGGGAGTGCCAACAGATAGAGAAACTTGTTTTTCCACAGCTCCCCGAAAAAGGACGGCCTTTTCCGCTTTTGCTTTTTTATTTCTATTGTGCCAGTCCGCACGGCAATACATCCTTTCCTTTGAGAGACCGCGGCTGTTAAGATCAGGTCGCTCTCTCCGGGGTTTTGTCTCTGGATAAAGCCTAGCATACAGTTCCCTGCAGTGTAAACTTCTAATATGTGAAACACTTCAAAATATTCGTTTTTTCTTTTCAAATAGCTTATTTTCGTTACTTCAAAATAATCGATTACTGCAAAAATCCGTAAAATGCGGCCGGCAATCTTTTGGGGGAGTGAAGCGAATGCGGCGCGGAAGAAAAAAGAGCACATCATTTTCACTGAAAAAGAAAATGCAAAAAACCATTACCGTGTTGGTGAGCGGGACGATTCTTTTTCTGAGCTTGTCCTTGTTTGGCCTCTACCTCTTTGCCCAGACGAGCTCCGCACGGGCGTACAGTATGGCGCATCTCCGGCAGGTCAGCGGCAGCGCGGACATCCTGTTCGACCAGGTCACCTCTATCCAGAACAGCATCTACGGGGATGCGGCTGTCTACGGTACGATGGTCACAACATCGGTGGACAGGCTGGAGGAAACCCGCACCGCGCAAAAGCTGCGCGCGCTGACCAGCGCCTACCCCTATGTGCGCTTCATAGGGGTCTATAATCCGGTTCTGCGGCGCTACACCACCAATGCGGGGGTGTTCTCGGAGGAGAGCTTTTCCGCCGATTCCTTCTTCGCCGCCCTGGGGGAGCAATCGGAGACGTCCTTCCCCGCAATGGTGGGCAGCACCTATCCCACCTCCCCCACCCAGTCCGCCGTCTACACCTTTCTCCGCCGCCCCAACCCCTATTCAAAGGTCAGCGGGGACGCGCTGATTGTTGTGGATGTGGATCAGAGCTATCTGCAGTCGCTGATCGGGAGCTTCTTGACCGACGAAAAGGAACGGCAGATTGTCGTGACAGACAAAAGCGGGAGAATCATTTCCGCCACGGAGGATGTCTTTGAGTTTGCCGCCGCCGACAGAGCCCGGCTTGCCGACACGGCTGCGGGCCAGGAGGCCCTGTCCGGCAATCAGTTCGTGTGGATCGGGCGCTCGCCCTGCCTTTTCACCTATGTGCGCTCCCCCCACACCGGCTGGACATTTGTGGCCCTCCAGCCGCTCCACTCCGTTCTGGACGGGGTGCTGCTGCTGGGGTCGGGCACGGCACTGCTTGCTGTCTTACTGCTGCTGTTGTGCACCACACTGTCCCGGCGCTTCAGCAGACAGCTGCACGAGCCGATCCGCGCCCTGGTCGAGCAGTATGCCTCGGAACAGATGGGAGACGAGGCGAATGTCAACGAAGTCGGCATCCTGCGGGAGGCGTTCTACAGCACGGAAAACCGCATGCAAATTCTGCAAAACACGGTGGATCACAGCGCGTCCGCGACAAAGCGAACCTGCCTCGGAGCCCTGCTGGAGGGGAACAACAGGCAGGTGATCAAATCCAAGGCACTGTTTGAGCAGGCGGGGATTGATCTTGCTGCAAAGGCCTATCTTCCGGTTCTGGTCGAGTGCACGAGGCGGGAGGGAGACGACTGGCCGCTGCTTGCCTGCGCGCTTGAAAACATAGCCACCGAGCTGTTGTCCCACCTGTGCCCCTGCGAGTTCCTCCCCATCGCCGAAAACCGCTGTGCGCTGCTGCTCTTCCTGGATGGGGGCGAAGCGCCCGGCGACCTCCCCCACCTGCTCCGGCTGCTGGCGGACATTATAGGGCGGGAATTCCGTGCGGAAATCACCTTCTGCATAGGGCGCACGGCGGCGCGCTGGGAGGACATCGGCGATTCCTTTGAGCGCACGCTGCTGGCCGCGTCCGAAAGGCCCGCCATTCCCGCCGATTCCATCTTGTGGGCGGAGGAGCTGCTGGCCATACCGGCGGCCAGGGAGTATCCGCCAAAGCTGCAAAACCGCCTGGCGGAGGGCGTTCTCGCCCTGGACAGGGAGAAAACGGACGCCGCCGCTGAGGAGATTCTGGCCTATTTCGGCGGTGTCAGCTGGAGCTACGCGCGCAGTTACTGCAAGCACATCATGCTGTCCCTGCTCACCCGGTTTGAGCACCTTGTCATTCGGGACAATGAGGCGCTGGGCGCGGGAATGGAGTTTATCGAGCTGGTGGATCGCTCCCGGGATGCGCCGGAGATCGCCGGTCTTTTGCGGCAATATGCGGAGCTGCTGATCGGCCTGCTGGAGGCCGAGCGCAAAGGGAGCGCGGACAAGGCGCTGGAGGATGTGCTAGCCCACATCGGGGAGCACTACAGCGACCCCGATATTTCGCTTTACGCGCTGGCCGACAGTGTGAACCTTTCCCCCGCCTATCTGGGAAAGCTGTTTGCGAAGGCGACAGCCATGCCCTTCACCGATTATCTGAATGGTATCCGTTTGGAGCGCGCCGCTGAGCTGCTCGCCGGGACAAGTGATTCGGTCAAGGTGATCAGCGAACGGGTGGGTCTGCTCAACACAAACTACTTTTTCACCATTTTCAAGAAAAAGTACGGAATGACCCCTGCCAGCTACCGCAAATTCGCGGTAAAGGGAAACGTTTCGTGAACCGCTCAAAACAAAGCCCCGCGGAATCAATGTTCCGCGGGGCTTTGTTTTTGCCGGATGAAACTGCATAATCAGTTGTCGTCATGGGATTTGAAGTAGCTGTACATGACGCTGTTATCGTGGGGAGCAAAGAGATCGCGGCCCTGCTCCTCCGCCAGGCGGTAAGCGATCACCTGGACGACAGCCGCAAACTCAAGGCAGCTGAACGCTTTCCCCAGGGGGGCGAAGGGCAGGTCGTGGCTGTCCACAGTCTGCACGCCGACGATAAAGCCGTTCTGCTTTTCGTTTTTCATGAATTTCCCCAGTGCCGTGGCCTTGGCGCTCTCCGCGCCGCCATCGTTCAGCACAACAACGCAGTGGCGCTGGGTGTAGCCGTAGTTGGGGCCGTGCAGACCCTCCTCCAGCTCATACCCCATCGAGATGATCTGGGGCGTCTCCCACACCTTGACTGCCCCCTCCAGCGCCACGCCGTAGAGGGAACCGGAGCCGGTGAAGATCAGGCAGTCGGCCTGCAGCATGTTGCGGCGGTTTGTGTCCAGCCACTCCATGGTCTTGTCGATTATGGGTGAAATATTCCCCGAGGCGGCAGCGATCTGCCCGAGCATCTCGTCGTAGCGCACCTGGGAGAGGTTTCCGTTGTAGCGCCCGATCTCCATGCCCAGCAGCGCAATTGTGAGAACCGAGGTGCTGTAGCCGATTGTCCGCATGGGGTACTCCTCCTGCCCGCAGCCCATGTCGAGAAATATCCCCGCCTCCCTGGCCGCAGGGGTGTCCGCGGATTCGGAGATAGCGGCGGTCATCCAGCCCTGGTCATTCGCAAAGGCCAGAGCCTTTCTGGTCAGGGAGGAGGTGCCGGTCTGGGACAGAAAGACGCAAAGCGCGTTCTGGTTCCTCGCTGTCAGGCTGTAGAGGAACTCGCTGGGCACCGCGACGCTGACCCGCAGGCCGGAGGCCTCTTCCGCAAGATACCGTGCCGTGATGCCGGAGGTGTTGGAGGTGCCCGAGCCGATCAGGACAATTTCATCCACCGTTTTCAGCCGGTCGCCGAATGTGTCCAGCAGAGGCCGAAAGGTCTGCTCCCGGTTCTCCACAATTTGGTCAAGCAGCGTCGGCACCCTTTTGATGCAGTCCAGCATGGAAACGCTATTGCTCATCTGTACTCTCCTCCTTCATTTCTGTAAAGGCAAATTCGCCGAAGTCCCTGCCGGGGTCTGCCCCGCGCATCGCGATCAGAACGGCGCCGAGCTCCGGCGAGAATCTGGGGGCAGTCAAAACCCCGCCCTGGTCGCAAATCAGTTTTTCCAGCGGCTCCAATATCAGCGCACCGGAGCGGAACAGCCCCCCGGAATAGGAAACCCTGTGTCCTTCTCCCATTCCCAGCTTTTTTGCCACCGCAGCTGCCGCGACAGCCAGCTCCTCGGCGGCTTCCCTGTAGATGGCAAGCGCCGCGGGATCGCCCGCTAGGGCGATTTTGTCGGCCAAGAGTTGAAACTCCGCCACCTTGGCACCGTCGCCCCCAAGGACGTGGTTGAGGCGGCCGATGAAGTGCAGGTCGTCCCGCAGGCCGTTTTCCTCCCGGAACATCTCATACAGCATTGTGCGGGGCATTCTGCCGTCGGACTGCTTCGTAAAAGTTTGAATCAGCCGCTCACCCACCCACCGGCAGGAGCCCTCGTCGCAGTACGCGCCCCATCCGCTGCTCCGGGCGGTGTCTCCCGCTTCGTTCACGCCGTAGCAGATTGCACCTGTGCCAGCCACAATGTTGACGCCGGGCTCCATTCCAAGGGAGCCTGCCCAGCCCAGATAGCAGTCACAGTCGCAGCGCACTCTGCCCGGCCCAATCACGCTCTCGCAGGCCGCCAGAATCTCATCCTCGCTGCCCTCCTGCTCACCGTATCCGGGAAAGCCCAGCCCGGCAAAGGTGATGTCCTCGGGGCTGATCCCGGCCCGGCGGCACAGCTCGCCGATTCCCTGGGCGAGCAGGGAACGCAGGCCCTCGCTGCCCTCGCTGAGAAAGGCGCCTCTGCCGCTTCGGTGGCGGGCCAGAACCCTGCCGTTCTCATCCGTGAGCACAAAGGCTGTCTTGGTTCCGCCCGCATCCACACCAACAAAATACAATACAGTTCCCCCTTTACGGTTGCGCCCGACTCAATACAAATCTGCCAGCAGGCGCAGCCAATGCCCGGCGGACGTCATCCAAATTTCCTTGTAGGTCGCGCAGTTGGCCATCGGCCAGTAGGGCCTGTCCTCGTTGTCCCTGGTCTGAATGCCCACGGGGATTTCGCCGACGGTCTCGCCGCAGAGCGCGGCGTATTGCTGGGCGTAGTTGCTTCCTTCGCCGTAGATCAGGGACTGACGGAAGGGGTTTTTCCCGCTGAGCCAATACATCTGTTCCCTTGCGATTTCCAGCAGCGTATCGTCGGAGAAGTATTTGCCGCAGAGGGAAGCCCCCTTCGCCTGGGAGAGAAGAATCGCCGTGTTGCCACGGAAGGAAAACCAGACGGGGAAGTGGCGGATGCAGTGGCTTTCCCCCACAGGAATCCCCGCCTTCAGCTGCTCCAGGTAATTGAGCTTGTCTGTCTCGTAGTCCGCCTCCAGGTGGAGCACAGCGAAGGTGTCCCTGTCCTCCGGCTCGTCGAAGCGGTGAACGCCGGACGGTATCATGCCGTAGGGCGAGGAGTGGGAGTAGAGCGCTTTAAGGTACCCGCCGTACCGGGAGAGCGCATCCTCCCAGACAGGCAGCTCCGCGCTGTCCTTCTGTGTGGTGCAGAGGGCGTGCAGCGCCTGGATGAAGAGGTGCTCCCTGGATTGGTGGTTGAAGTGCACGATGTGGGATTTACGATTATCCCGGTAGAAGAAGCCGGTAAAGGGCAGCCCCGCCTCCCCCTTGTCCTGGCAATCCAGCAGCAGGGCGGCGAAACAAGCGGCCTCCTTGGCATAATAAGCTTCCCCGCAGGCCTGATAGATCATGGAGGCCGACCAGCTGGCTGCGGCGTAGTACTGGGAGAGGCTCGCGTTGTGGGTGTGCTCCATGAACACCCTTGTCTCCATCCCCACCTCATTGAAGCGCTCAAGGGCGAAGGCGTAATCTTCCCTTGCCGTGTTGATGCAGACCCATGCCAGCTCGGGGTCTTCCCCTTCCAGGCAGTGGCCCGAATAGGCCTGGATGCCGGAGAGAATCCAGTTGTCGATTGAGCGGTTGTGGCAGCGCACGGGATCGTCGTCATTGGTGCCGATAAAGCCGTCTGTCCACCGGCACATGCCCGCGCTGAACGCGCGGTAGCCGTCCCCAAAACGGCTGCGGAGGACGAAGTCCAGCCCCCAGCGGGCCTCCTCCACCAGGCGTCTGTATAATAGCATGTCGTCCTTCACCTGCCCGGCCAGCTCAAAGAGCGCCTGCACGACCTCGCCGGTTTGCAGGGTTTGCTGGGAGACGTCGCCTGCGTCGTGCCAGCCGCCGTCGTAGGTGAGGGTGACGCCGCCGTGTTCCGCGGTCAAATCCCTGTGGCAGGAGGTGTGGCCTCCCCCGACAGGGTATCCGCAGCGCTCGGAGTAGATGTAGTTCAGAACCTTCCAGGCAGCTTCCTCCATCACGTGGCTGTCAATGGAGAAGCTTTCGGTCAGCACATCCCCCATGCGGATTCGGTAGCGTCCCGGCGTGCGGAAGCCGCTGAAATCCAGGAGGCCGAAGGTTCCCTTGTCGTTTTTGACCTCGGCCGCCTCGCCGGAGTAGACAGGGTTTCCCGTCTCCTCGTCCAAAAGCTGGAAAGCCCCGAGGCGGTTTTGGGCGACGGCTGTCTTTTCACTCTCCGCCCAGTAGCCCGTCGTGGAAAAGCTGATAGTACCGTCGTTGCCCTGCCAGCCCAGCGACACATCGGGGTTTTCAACCCGCTCCAGCCGGATATCCTTGATGGCGAACGCGAGGTCGTCCCCACCGAAGCGCTCCTTGCCGTGAATGCGGATTTGAAAGGAGAGTTCGGTGATCTTATCCCTGGGCAGGTCTGTGAATTCCCATATGCAGTCGTTCCAGACATCGTTGTCAAGGTTCACGGTGTGGGCGCCCTCGCGATGAAAGATGTCGGGGATTTTGACGGCGCCGTCATTGCGCAGGTTCATGGTCAGCTGCGGCTCGTGAAAGCCTTTGCAGGATGGCTTGATTTTGCAGACAATGCGGTTGTATCCCTGCCAGTTTTCCCCATCCACGGGCAAGAAGGCGGAGAAATCCCCAAAGCCCGTATAGTGCGCCATAACGACCTCGGGCTCGATCCGCGACGGCACAGTCACAAGCATCGCGCCGTCGGCAAAGCCGACCGAGCCAGTCCCCCTGGATTGCCAGCTGCCGGTGGCTGTTCCATCCCAAAGCGCGCGGCTTTCCAGCGCCTCTTTTGCGAGAAGAACGGTCTCGGCGGTTCTTTGCAGGTCAGGCCGCAACAGCATGTGCAGGTAGCCGGATTCTTCGAGCTGTTTTCTGAACGAAGCCCTCATTGTTACTCCTCCATCCGTTTGATGTCGCAGTGTGATCGCGGAATTTCCCTTTCCACCGATATTGGTACCGGTACCAATATCGGTGGAAAAATTGGCGCTCACCCAATGGCAGCGCGCGAAATCCCTTTGACAGCAGTATTTATTCTGATTATCATGATAGCATTCTTCACCGAAGCTGTCAACGGGAATCTGCATCTTTTAGAACCGGTACCAAAACTTATCCGTTTTACTTGTTTCACCTTGTTCCAGATGGTATACTTATACAAATGCCATGGATAAGGAATGGTTCCGGAAATGAAGAGAACAGTCACTATCTACGATATAGCGAAGGAGAGCGGGGTATCAGTGTCGACGGTGTCCCGCGTCCTGAACAACAGCCCCAATGTCTCTCCGCGCACGCTGGAACGTGTGAAGGAGATTATCGGCAAATACGATTATTCACCCAGTACGCTGGCCAGGGCCATGACCATCAACCAAACCCATATGCTGGGGGTGGTTATGCCGGATATTTCCAACCCCTACTTCTCCATGCTGTTTCTCGAGATTCAGCGCCACGCCCTGGAAAACGACTACTCCATCCTGCTGTTCAACACGCTGTACGGCGGCTCCTCCCATGGGGTGAGCAGTCCGGTCAGCGAACCGCAGTATTTCAGAACCATTATGGACAACAAGGTGGACGGGGTGATTGTGACCGGCGGCGAGTTGGATAAGGAGACGGTATCGGACGGATACATTTCCGCGCTCAACCGGCTCAACGACGCTCTCCCTGTCGTCGCCATCGCCCAGAAGGTGGAGGGGTGCGAGTGCCTTTTTCTCAGCCGGAATCTGGGGGGAGGAATCCCATCCCTCGTACAGCATCTGGCGGCGCTGGGCAATCGCAGGATCGGCTTTATCGGCGGGGAAAGCGGGGTGCGCCAGACCACGGCACGGCTCTCCGCATTTCAAAAGGCGATGGAGAGTCTGCGATTGAGCGTGGAGCCGGAGCTGATTGCCCTGTCCGACTACTACACAAAGGACGGCTACTCCGCCATGAATCAGCTGTTGGAATCGGGCGCTGACTTTCCCGACGCGGTGGTTGCGATCAACGACGCGGTGGCGGTTGGAGCCATCCGCTGCATCAACGACAGGGGGCTGCGCTGCCCGGAGGACATCGCGGTTATCAGCGGCGACCAATTCTTCGAGAGCGATTACATGACCCCCCGCCTCACCTCCCTCGACCAGCGGCATGAGTATCTTGGCAATTTCGCGATCATGACGCTGCTGGGCGCCATCGGCGGCGTGAGGGAGCAGATTCAGATTGAGCATGAGCCCAGGCTGATTATACGGGAATCCTGCGGGTCTAAGATCACGAGATTTTAAAAATTCTGCTTGCTCACAGCGCCGTGCCTTTCGCGGGCACAAACAATCCTGTCATATCCGCGCCCTCCAGTTCCAGTAGCTTGACCTTCGCGGAGATACCCCCGGCATAGCCTGTCAGGCTGCCATCTGCGCCGACCACCCGGTGACAGGGAATGATGATGGAAATGGGATTGTGTCCCACCGCTCCGCCCACCGCCTGGCTGGACATGCTCTTTTTGCCGGAGTTTGCAGCCATCTTTCTGGCAATGTCGCCGTAGGTGACCACCTCGCCATACGGAATCTGGCAAAGGATTTTCCACACATCCTGCCGAAAGTCGCTCCCAATTGGAGCAAGCGGCAATTCATCTATGGCGGGCTTTTCCCCGGCGAAGTATTTGTCCAGCCACTTCTTTGCAGCATCAAAAATCGGCAGATCATCTTTCGGTGTCATTTCTTCGGTGATGGTGCCGCCGTGATATTTCTGCCCGTCGTTCCAAAGGCCGATCAGAGCCTCTCCATCGCTTGCCAATGTGATGGTGCCCAGCGGCGACTGATAGGTTGTCGAATAATACATGGTGTTGATCATCCCTTTCACAAAATCAAAAGTTTGCTCTCCAAGCAGCCATTTACAGCGAATTCCACAGATTGATCGTGGCGTAGCTGCGCCAGGGGCGCCACTCTTCGGCAATCGCGAGCATCTCCTTCGGTGTCCTCGGCGCAAGGGCCTTCTTCACTCCCACATCTGTTTCGAGAAAGGCGTCCGTCCAACCCATCGCCCGCATGGCGATATACTGCGCCGTCCAGCCTCCAATACCGGGGATTGTCATCAGCTTTTTCATTTCGGCCTCAGGGCTCGCACAGAGCGAAAAGTCAATTTCTCCCTGTGCAAACGCCTCTGCCAGAGCTCGAATCGTGTTGGCCCGGGTGCCGATAATGCCCAGCGGGCCAAGATGCTCCCGGACAGGGCCCTGTAGAGCGAGAATATCCTCCGGTGAGGGAAATATGTGTGTGAGCCCGTCGACGCCCGTATCAATCGGGGTGCCGAATGCAGTCACCATCCTTGCAGCCAGCGTGCTTGCGGCCTTGACGGTGATCTGCTGCCCCAGCACGGCGCGGACTGCCATTTCAAACGGGTTGAAGCAGCCGGGCAGGCGTGTCCCCAGAACGCGCAGTCCAGGGTGGATAGCATCCATGCTGGCGAGAGCCTCGTAGATTACATTTGGCTCGCAGTACAGATCAAACAGGTGGCGCACCCGCGCCAAAACCTGCGGCAAAACGGGGAGCAGCGTCTCGCTTACGGTGACTGCCAAGGCGTTTTTTTCCTGCCTGTGACCCACCTGAATCCAGCCGTGCACGGGCTTTTTCTCCGCATTCAGCAGGCTGACGGTGCGCAGATATTCGCTGTTTTGCACAACCTCCACGCCGGGAATCGCACGCCGGGCCAGAAAATCCAGTATTTGAACCCAGCCGTAGGGCGGTCGATAGCCCAACGAAACGGTGATCTTGTCCCCATGGTTCTTTTCCGCCGTCATTCTCTTGCGCAAATCTGTGGGGGAGAGCCTGTAATGCTTTTTGAACAGGTCGTTAAAGCGGCGCAAGCTCCCAAAACCCGCCGCCATCGCGACCTCCAGAACAGGCAAAGATGCGTCGGTGAGCAAATTTTTGGCCAACAGCAGGCGGCAAGTCTGGAGATACTGCACAGGCGAGACATTGTATTCGGCTGTGAAAACACGTCTCAAATGCCGGTCGGTACAGCCGAGCCGTGCGGCGAGCTCATCCAAGTTCTCGCCGCTGCCGCAGTTTTCCTCCAGCATTCTCGCCGTCCGCTGTGCCAATGTCTTGGTGGCATCAACGGTGGAGGTGCCGGGAGCGATCTCGGGTCGGCACAGCAGGCAGGGCCGGTATCCCGCCTGCTCGGCTTCTGCTGCGGTGGAATAAAAGGTGCAATTTTCGGCCTTGGGCTGCCGTGCCTTGCACACGGGGCGGCAGTATATCCCGGTGGACGATATGCCTACAAAAAAGCGCCCGTCAAAGCGGGAATCCTTCGATACAAAAGCTGCGTACAGGTTGCTGTCATTCGCCAACATTTTCGCGCCTCCCCTCTGTAGAATGGACTCATTATACCACATGTTACAGAAAAGTCTGGCCATTTTCGGACATGCATATTCTGTGCGCCTGCAAGCAAAAAGGGAAGCTGCCGAAAGCAGCTTCCCTTTTTTGACCCGGCTTTTCCCTACAGGCTCTTGACAATATATCTGTGCCCCGGCAAGGTCTGGAATTCATAGGTGGATGCACCTACCCGATCCATGGCAACTGCCTCTGCAGAGGCTTCACTGTCAACGACGGACAGGCCATCCTGCCAGGAGGATTGTACCCTGCAAACACCGCCCTTTTCGCTCAGAATCTCAACGTCTCCGATTGTGCCGGACTGAATGGAAGCCGACACCAAAAAGGCGCCGTAGGTTCGCAAGTTTTGGAATGCCGCATCCTGTTCCGGATTCCAGACCGGGAACAGGCGGAGAATCCCCTCGTGGCTTTGCAGCAGCATTTCGTTGATACAGCCGGGAACGGCGCTGCAACACTCAATTCCCCCGCCTCCGTAATAGATGAAGCGGTTGGGAAGCCCGTGCTTGCCCAGTTCCTCTGTCATGTGGGAGAGAATCACATCGGGGTCATAGCCGATGCGCGCTGCCGCGGTAAAGAAGGTGGGGAAGGCGTTGTAGTCCTCCCAGCGCCCCATCTCCGTCACGATGTCCCTGGCGATGGCCAGCAATTCGGGAGGAGCGCCAAGCCCGATTGCACCCGCCGGGTAGATGTGCTGGATTCCCAGGCTGTTGTCATCCCGCCAGTCCGTGCCGCGCTCGGTGTAGCGGAATACCGTTTTCCCATTTCTTGTCTGGGTGGGGAAATCACTGAGGTGGGTGAGGATATGCTCCCACTTATCACAGAGCGCCCGGTCAATCTGCAGCGCGGGGGCCATATCCAGCAAACCCTTGAAGAGCTGGCGGAGCAGCCCCAGCGTCAAAATCGGGTTGAAGTCGTTGTCCGGGTGGTGCTTGTCCAGCCCGGCTACCCGCCGCGCGGGCTCAAATGCCCATGGATTTTCGTGCACGTAGTCGTTGTAGACGACATACCGCCCATCCTCAAACTCCAGGTAATCCTCCCAAAAGGCTGCCACCTCCCGCAGATAGGGATATACCTTTTGAGCATAGTCTGTATCCAGGGTGTGGTAATACCGCATGATCATGTTTACCCCGGCGAAGGCCGCGCAGCTTTTCTGGCCCCAGAAGGGGGCTTCCTCGTTTTCGCTGCCGTCGCGGTTGAACAGGCGACCGACCTCAAGGCCTCGGGGGCCGATTCCGACAATCGCGTAGAGACCATGGCAGTTCAGGAACTTCCTGGCATTTTCCCGGGCCCTGGGCATGTATTCCAGCAGCGGCGTGTCGTAGGGGGATGACAAATCAACGTGATTGGAGGAGTATACCCCCCACCACGGCGCCTGGTAGTTGTAGTTCAGGTGGTAGTCGCCCCCCCAGTCGGACTGGTCGGTTGTCACCCAGTTCCCGAAAATGCCGGGCGCAAAATCGTCGTTGCCGCAGCAGCAGGCCATGATGTAGTGGGAGGCGTACCAGAATTCCTCGATGAGCGGATTGCCGGGGAGGGAAACCGCCGAGGCACCCCAGAATTCAGTCCACCATCTGGCATGCTCTTCCAGCGCCGGTTTCCAGGTATCCGGCGGCCTTTGCGCGGACTGAACGCACCACTCCGCCGGATCTTCCCGGTCAAAGCCGGTGGCGACAGTAGCAACAATGGTCACAGTTTCCCCCTCGCTCAGGGAGAACACCGCACCTTCTTTTCTGTGGATGAAGGCGGCACAGGCAGCCGCTGTCTCCCATTCTGTGCAGTCACCGCTGTAGGTCTTTGTAAAGGTGAGAAGATTCCCCTGTACGCTGTCCCGGCACTCCCCACCGTCGCCGGGCACCGCCCGGGCGCTGATATGAAGCTCCGTCTCACCCCGGGAGCACTCCACGGTGGTGAGAATCACATTCTCCCCGCGCAGGGCGAGGGTGCGTGTGAGCAGGCAGCAGCTTTCCCCGGACAGCTCAGTGACGATTTCGGCGGACTCCATTCGCTGCTCTGCGTAGAACGGGGCGTCCCAGAGGGCGGGAGATGACAACTCCAGGTAACCGAGAGGCTTCATCCCGCCGCCTATTGCGTGGGGGACAGCGCGCCACATGTCGTTCTTTCCCAGCCAGAAGCGCAGCACACCGGGGGCGCTCCCCAAAACAACGCCGACGTCCCCATTCCCGCACAATGGGCCGTCAGGCACACCGTTGGCCGGTGTCGTGACAGAATGCTCCCGGAAGATTGTTTTGTGGCCAGCACATTTCTGATATCCGTCCATATTTATTACCCTTCCTTTCCCTGAAAACGACTTTATTATAGGGAAAACCGGGAGGATTCGACAAGTTCATAATTTCCTTTTCTTAAATTTCCAACCCCTTCCTAAAAAATAAACACCCTGCAAATCCAGAAAATATTCACCAATGCGTAAGGAACGAAACTAGGATTATTGTCTAAATCTTGCTACACTTCTATATAGACAAAATAACCGGCGAGAGGTTGGCATTGGAAAAATGAGCATGCAGGCAAAAAGCAAGACGAAATCCAAGGGGCTGTGGTTCGGCATTAAGACGGAGCTTCAAAGGCACTGGCAACTGTACCTCATGTTGCTGCTGCCCGTTGTGTACATCATCATATTCGCCTATCTGCCCATGGCGGGCATTTCCATCGCCTTTCGGGAATACAGTCTGCGGTCGGGGATGTTCGGGGATGAGTTCGTCGGGCTGAAATATTTCCGGCAGTTCTTTTCCTCCCCCATGTTCTCCACCGTGATGAAAAATACGCTGATTATCAGCTTCTACAGCCTGCTTGTCAGCTTTCCCACACCGATTATTCTGGCGGTCTTCCTCAACGAAATTCGCTCCAAGTTTGTGAAAAAGACCATTCAGACCGTCACCTACGCACCCTATTTCATCTCCACCGTCGTCATGGTGGGCATCATTCTCCAGGTTCTGCACATGCGCATCGGCGTTGTGAACAATCTCTTTGAGGCCATCGGCCTTGACCGGATTGACTTCATGGGGAAGGAAAGCTACTTCCGCACCATTTATGTGCTGTCAAATGTGTGGCAAACTACCGGATTCAGCGCGGTGATCTACATCGCCGCCCTCGGCGGAGTAGACCCCAGCCTGGTGGAGGCCTCGGTGATCGACGGCGCCTCCCGGATGCAGAAGATCATCCACATCGACCTTCCCTGCATCGCGCCGACAATTGTCATCCAGCTGATTTTGGCTGTGGGCAGCGTCATGAACATCGGGTTTGACAAAATCTTCCTGATGCAGAGCCCCGTGAATCTGAACGTTTCCGAGATCATCAGCACCCTTGTGTATAAGCGGGGAATCGAAAAGAGCCTATATTCTTTTGCCACGGCGGTGGGACTATTCAATTCAGTGATCAATCTCGTCCTGCTCTTCACAGCAAACTTTGCGGCGCGAAAAATCAGCGACAATGAGGCCAGCTTGTGGTAAGCGGGAACAACACCGCGGAAAGGAATGAGCATCGACGTGGAAAATAGCAGAAGTAAAAAGCAAGACAGTGCCATCAAGCTGTGGAGCGGCCCCGCCGACAAGCTGTTCATGGGCTTCATCTACCTGTGCATGGCAGTGATTTTCATAGTCATCATCGTGCCGCTCCTCTTCGTTCTGGCAAGCTCCTTCAGCTCGCCGGACGCGATCACGGCAGGCAAGGTCTACCTGTGGCCCGTCGACTTCTCTGTTCAGGGCTACAAAATTGTGTTCAGTACGCCCACCATCATGCGCAGTTTCTTCATGAGCGTGTTCTACACCTTTTTCGGCACCTTCATCAACGTGGCGATCACGCTGCTGGCGGCCTATCCTCTGACCAGAAAGGATTTGAAGGCCCGCAATTTCTTCATGATGCTCTTCACCATCACAATGTTTGTCAATGGCGGAATGATTCCGTCTTATCTCGTGGTTCGGGCGCTTGGCATGGTGGACACCGTGTGGGCGATATTGATCCCCAGCGCCATGAGCGTGTGGAATTTGATCCTCACCAGAACCTACATCCAAAACTCCATTCCGGTTGAGATGTATGAGAGCGCATCCATAGACGGCTGCTCCGACTTCCGCTATTTCTGGTCTATCGTCATCCCGCTCAGCGTTCCAATCATCGCCGTCATTGTGCTATTGTACGCTGTGGGCCGCTGGAATTCCTTTTTCGACGCGCTCATCTACCTCAACAAGACAGAGCTGCAGCCCCTGCCCCTGGTTCTGCGGTCTATCCTCGCCCAAAACACATCCAGCAGCTTTGACATGAGCCTGACAGAGCAGATGAACCGCTCGGCGGTGAAAAACCTGCTCCAGTATTCGCTTATTGTGGTCGCCACAGTGCCGATCCTGTGCCTGTACCCATTTATACAGCGCTACTTCATCAAGGGTATAATGGTTGGCTCCATCAAGGGCTGATAGATTGAATACAGGTACATATGACAGCTTATAAATCAATGGGAAACTGTTGCTTTATATAGATTTATACAATGTAGGAGGAAAAAGCATGAAAACCATTCGTCGCAAGGCTGCGATATTGCTGGCAGGGCTCCTGTGTGCGGCCTCATTCTTTGGGTGCACTTCCAGCTCCACACCACCGGCGGAGTCCGGTTCGTCCAGCACGGGCACAAGCAGCGAGTCGTCTGCGGCATCTTCCCAGGAGTCCGACACCCAGGAGACGCCCGGCGATGTACCCACCATCACCGTTATGGCGGGAGTCCAGGCGCACACGCCGCTGGATGAGACAAACGCGTCCATCAAATACATCAACGAGAACGCAAATGTAAACATACAGATTATCGCTCTGCCCTCCGAGGCAGCGGACACCGCCGCGAAGCTGAATCTGGCGCTAGCGGGCGGCGACTACGGGGACGTCATCGCCACCACCCTGGGCCGAGATCAGATCATGCAGATCGGCATGCGCGACAAAATCGCGATCCCCCTCAACGATTATGTGGATGGCTCGACCAACCTGAAGGAGCTGTTCGACACCAGACCGCAGTACAAGGCGCTCTCCTACATGTCCGACGGCAACCTCTACGCCTTCCCCAACATCAGCGAGACCTACCACGCCTCCGCCTATCCCAAATTCTGGGTGAACAAGGATTGGATGGACACGCTGGGCATTGCCGAACCCCAGACAACGGATGAGCTCTACGACATGCTCGTTGCCTTCCGGGACCAAGACCCCAACGGCAACGGGGAGCAGGATGAAATTCCCGCAATGGGCAACATCGAGTGGTCCTGCCCCATTGAATACTACCTCATGAACTCCTTCGTGCCCTTCGACCTGGATGGTCAGGTTCCCTCTCCGGGCTCCATGAGCTACCTGAAAGACGGCCAGGTGACCTTCGCCGCCAACACAGACGAATACCGGGAAGGTCTTCGCTACATCAAAAAACTGGTTGACGAAAAACTGATCGATGTCGTCAGCTTTTCCCAGAAGACAGACCAGATGCAGCAGATCATCCGCCAGGAGCCCGCGCGCGTCGGCGGCTACACCTCTGACCACTTCGCGATGGGCATCAACCTGGATGACTACGACGCCAACAAATCCATCGTAGCCCTTCCTCCCGTAGAGGGCCCGGGCGGCGCGCGGTACCAGCCCCACACCGATTTCCTTGACATGTCGGGCCAGTTCTCCTGGGTTATCACCGACAAGTGCGCAGACCCCGAGGCGGCTTTTGCTCTGGGCGACTTCATGTACGGCGCGGAGCCTTCTCTTGCCAGAAGCATGGGCAAGGAGGGCGAGGACTGGGGCAAGCTAGATACGCCCAAGCCCTCTGTCCTTGGCCTGGAGGCCATCTACTGGACAAAGAACAACTATGACGCCGACGGCGCCCAGAACAAGAACAACCTCTGGATTCCTCCCATGAAGAACACCTTTGAAAACCGGGAGCTGTCCAACCCCATTCCCGATGATCTCTACCTCCCCGAGAGCTATGAGGCGAGGCTGATTCAGGAAACGGAAAAGGTTGTGGAGTATTTTTACCCCGAGTACCTGCCCAAGAGAATCGAGAACTTCATCGACGACCAGGATGAAGTCGTGAACTTTATGGAAATGCGCTTGAATCTTCAGAACTTTGTCAAGTCGAACACCACCCAGTTCCTGACAGGGGAGAAGAACATCGAGACCGACTGGGATTCCTATGTGGCCCAGCTGGAGACCTATCAGCTCAGCGAGTACCTGGAAACCTACCAGAAGTACTACGACATTTACAAGTCCAGAATGTAGTTCCCAAAAGCAAAAAGAGAGGGCGGCTAAAGCCGCCCTCTCTTTTTGTGTGTTATTGCTGTTCCTGCGCCATTGCCGTGCGGTACTGGTTGGGATTCATGCCCGTGCTCCGCTTGAACGCGTTGCGCAGGACGTGAACGCTGTTGTAGCCGACCTGCTCGGAGATGTATTCCAGCGTCTTTCCCTCCATCAGCAGGGCGCTCGCCTTCTTAATCCGAACCCCCTCCAGGTAGGAGGAAAACTTTTCCCCGTACTCCGACTTGAACATCTGGGAGAAATAGGCGCCGGTAAAGTTGAACTGGTCTGCTACCATGGTGAGGCTGAGGGCGGGATTAGCGTAGTTGATGTCGATGTACTCAATGATGCTGTCGATGACCTTGGACTGCCGCCGCTGCTTTTTGCCGCAAATCTCCGAGGTGACATCCCGGTACAGGCGGGTCACGATCTGGAATTTTTCAAGGAAGCCGGGGCTCTGCTCAATTTCGTGGGTCGCCTTCAGAAGGTGCCCGGAGATATCCTCCTCCGACACCACCTTGAACAGGGTGCAGAGCAGCTCGTTGATCAGGTACTGCATCATGATGGGGCTGAGGTCGCGGTTTTTGATGTTGTCGTTGTAGACCTGCCGGAGCTGCTCCTCCACGAGAGCCACGTCACCGGACTTGATGGCGGTGAGCAGCCGCTCCTCCACGTTGACAGGGTAGAGGTATTTGTCCGCGTTGTAGGCGTCCTGAGAAGACCAGACGGATTTGTCCGACAGCATGGGCCGGCACTCCGACACCTCCACCGCGTCGTCGTAGGATTTGAACACCTTGCAGTAGCTCTCGCTGATGCCGCCGATACAAAAGACCACCGGCAGGTTGTAGCGCTTGCGTATGGAATCGGAGAGGTCGCCCAGAATAGCTTTCAGCGCCTGCTCGCCCCGGTAAGATTTCTCCTCTACAATCATGGCGCTGCGGTCAAAGCTGATGTCATAAAAATAGTTTTCGTTGTGGAAGCTGGCGATGATCTCCTGTCTGACGATCTGCTTGATCACCACAAGCTCCTCCACCGAAGCGGTGGGGCTCCCCTCATCGGGGCTGTCCAGCAGAAAGAGAACCACCCGCATCGGCCCGCGGATTGGCTTGATATCCAGCGCCTCCAGCGCCTGGAGGATCGCTTCGTCCGTCTTTGCGCCGCTGAAAGAGCCCTCCATCAGCTGCTCGATCAGCAGCATTTTCATCTGCGGCTTCTGCACCTCGATGTTGTGGGCAAGCTGCCGGTTGTTCTCGATAATCTTGCCCACAGAGCTGGAGATGTGGCGTATGTTGGAAGATCGCCTCCCCTCCGGCGCCATGTACTGGTGAATCAGCCCCATGGTGTCGCTGATCGGCTTGCCGTTGAAGAGGACGATGACCGTGATGCTGATCATGCCCACGGCAATTGCTATAATGGTGGCGAAGAGCAGTTCTCCCCGCACGGAATCGAGCTGGCTTGCGATTGCAGAGAGCGGGACAACTGTCGTATAGACCAAGCCGTTGTACTTCGACTTGCACTGGATGAGCTGCATGGGCTCGCCGCCAATTTCGACAGAGCGAATCGATTGATTTGTCTGAATTTTCAGCGCGTCGGCGTCGACCCACTCCTCCTCGATGCCAGTTCGGGCGAGAATGACGCCGTTTTCGTCGGAGACGATGGAAAAGAGGCCGTCGGAGGCCATGCTGTCCCCCAACATAGAGGTCAGGGCGTTTGCATCCACCAGAATGATATATTTGCCCAGGCCCCCTGTGATAGCGGGGAAGCTCTGCAATATCAGGATTCGCTCCGACTCCGTTTGGCCCATCTTGACAGATAGGGAGGGCTGCGGCCTGCTGACTCTGGATTGATCGGTCAAAAGGCTGTCCCAGCTCTCCCTGCTCATATCACCATAGGTGAAATAAGTGCCATAAAAGTAAGAGGAGTTCAGGAAGTTGCGACTGGCGCTCAGGTAGATATCGGGCTTATTCAGATACAAAAAGACGTCTGCGAACCCAGTGACGACGTCGCTGTCGGTCAGGATATCCCCGCCCCGGATAAAGGAGGGCACCGTGGCATGGTTTACATTGGGGCTGTCCTGAATAGCGATGGAGCGCAGGTTGTTGTTGACCGAGAGGTTCGCCAGCATGTTGTCCAGCACCTGAAACTGATTGTCCATGGCGTCGCGGCACTGCTCCAGGTTGTGCATGCGGGATTCCCCCACATTTTGCTGCAAAATCGTCATAAGCCTGTTCTGGGTAATAAAATTAAGCGCGATCGGTATGAGAAAAACAAGCAGGTAAGAGATTGCAAAGCTTGCGTATATCTTCCTGTTCATATCAATGATCATTCCTTTCGACGGAATTGTGCTCTTTTTGGCCTTATGCCAAAAAGAGCACAAAACGATAGTTTGAAAGTCAGAGCTTTCAAACTACGTCCTTTTACACGGGTATGGGATGATCTATCATATTGCTACCTAAAAGTATATCACGTTCCATTATTTTATGCAATATAACCTAATTTGTGGGAGAAGGAAGAGGGAATGTAACCATTTGATGATCAGACCGCTTGAATACGGTGATTCCTTCGGCTATTATGGAGTGGACATCAAAAGGAGGCTATAAAAGTTTGAAACAAATCAGTGACACACCGCCCTAAAAAGGGTATAGCAAAGCAGACCGTCATAAAGGCAGTCCAATCAAGAAGGATCAGCCTTTATGTAGCGTGTGAGGCATGCTGTGAATCGGAAACGATGAATCCCATTCTCGCAAGCATAGAAAACGCCTGTTCCTGAGAAATTTGTCGTGCAACAGGAGGCTTGTCCTCTTTGGCATAGGCAGATGGATAGTAGGGTTCGCTCTTGCAGAGTATGTG
>JBKEBS010000121.1:0-2353 GCA_047973265.1 Oscillospiraceae bacterium | reverse complement strand
GATGATGATGAAGACGAGGAAGAAGAGGGCGAGAAGGACTGATATACCCATATGCCGGCGCAGCTGCCTGCAGTCGGGCCGGACGTATCCGGCGTATTGAGGATTTTCTGTGAGGGATTACCCCCTTACTGCCCAATGCGCTGCAAAGAGAGATGAGAAAACAGAACGAGCCGCCCATGGGCGGCTCGTTCGTTGCGTTTTATGCATCCGGTCTCTCCGGCTGGGTACTTCCATTCGCGGAAGGGAGTTTGGCAAGTTCCTTCAAGTCGTAGGGCGTGGTTTGATAGACGTAGTAATTCAGCCAGTTGCTGTAGAGCAATTGCCCCGCGGAGCGCCAGCGGACAACCGGCTTCAGCTGGGGATCGTCGTTTTTAAAGTAGTTCTCGGGCACTTGAATCGGAATGCCCTTGTCCAGATCCCGCCGGTATTCTAAAGCCAGGGTATCGGGGTCATATTCCGGGTGGCCCAGGAGAAAGAATTTCCGGCTGTCCCGGGACTTGAGGGCAAAAATGCCGGCGTCGGGGGAGGTGGCCAGAATCTCCAGGGCGGGGATCGTGCGGATATCCTCCTCCCGCACCTCGGTATAACGGGAGTGGGGGGCGTAGAAGGTGTCGTCAAAGCCCCGGAAGAGGGGGGACGAGGGCTTTAAGACGTCGTGCTCAAACACACCGAAGAGCTTTTGGGACAGAGAGTGCTTCGGTACCTGATAGTGGTAATAAAGGGCTGCTTGCGCGCCCCAGCAAATATGCAGGGTGGAGTGAACGTGGGTTTTGGACCACTCCATAATTTCGCAGAGCTCCTCCCAATAATCCACCTGATCAAAATCCAGATTCTCCACAGGTGCGCCGGTAATGATCATACCGTCATAGCTGTTGTGCTTGATGTTTTCAAAGGTTGTATAGAAGGAATCCAGGTGAGAGGTGTCGGTATAGTGGCCCACGTAGCTGGCCGTCTGCAGAAGCTCCAGATGGATCTGCAGGGGGGTGTTGGAGAGCTTACGTAAAAGCTGTGTCTCCGTGACGATTTTGGTGGGCATTAAGTTCAGGATCAAAAGATAGAGCGGGCGAATATCCTGATGGATAGCCCGGTATTCCGTCATAACAAAAATGTTTTCACTTTCCAAGATGGATCGTGCAGGCAAGGAGTCGGGAATCCGAATGGGCATGGCAGCTACCTCGCTTTACGTTGAGATATGAGATCGGTGAGCGGGGATTGCGTATCGCGTGATTTTAGATGGGTAACAGCTAAAATTATAGAATAAAAAAAAGAAAATGTAAAGCATGTAAAAAAGGCCTTGACATGTAGGGGTGGAGGTGGTATTCTACTAAAGCTGTCGCCGACGGGGCAACCCGGCGGGGCGTGACTGCAAGGGACGAAGGATGTGAAAAAGGGTAGAAAAAGCCCTTGACAACGGGAGTAACTTGTAGTAAACTAACAAAGCCTTTCACCTTAGAGGGAAGGCGGCTGCACCTTGTAAATTAAACAATGAACACAACGAAAAGCACCAGAAACTGAATTGATGTGCCCTCCCCCCGGGGGAGTACATTGATAAAGAAGTCGGTGAAAGTAGCGCCAGCTGCTTCACCAGACTATAAATTTCTTTGAAGCTATGTCAAATGGTTTCAATAGGATGATTTGTTCAGCCCGCGAGGGCTGTATAGATACCATTTTATTGAGAGATTGATCCTGGCTCAGGATGAACGCTGGCGGCGTGCTTAACACATGCAAGTCGAACGGGACTTACCAGGAACAAGTTTTCGGACAAGGGAGCGGTAAGTTTAGTGGCGAACGGGTGAGTAACGCGTGAGTAACCTGCCTTGGAGTGGGGAATAACACATGGAAACGTGTGCTAATACCGCATAATGCAACGGGATCGCATGGTTTTGTTGCCAAAGATTTATCGCTCTGAGATGGACTCGCGTCTGATTAGCTAGTTGGCGGGGTAACGGCCCACCAAGGCGACGATCAGTAGCCGGACTGAGAGGTTGACCGGCCACATTGGGACTGAGACACGGCCCAGACTCCTACGGGAGGCAGCAGTGGGGAATATTGGGCAATGGGCGCAAGCCTGACCCAGCAACGCCGCGTGAAGGAAGAAGGCCCTCGGGTTGTAAACTTCTTTTGTCAGGGACGAAAAAAATGACGGTACCTGACGAATAAGCCACGGCTAACTACGTGCCAGCAGCCGCGGTAATACGTAGGTGGCAAGCGTTATCCGGATTTACTGGGTGTAAAGGGCGTGTAGGCGGGACTGCAAGTCAGATGTGAAATTCCAGGGCTCAACCCTGGACCTGCATTTGAAACTGTGGTTCTTGAGTGATGGAGAGGCAGGCGGAATTCCCTGTGTAGCGGT
>JBKEBS010000120.1:0-8948 GCA_047973265.1 Oscillospiraceae bacterium | reverse complement strand
ACTGAAGATGCTATATCTGGCCATGATAGACATCACAAAAAAGTGGACGGGGCGCCGCCGGGACTGGGGCATCATCCATTCCCAGATGGAGGTCTACTTCGGGGACAGAATAGGCGCAGATTGACAACAGCCCCAAAATCCGTTACTTTACTGGCAAGAGGGCAGCCCGGCTCCGCCAGTCCGCCCTCTTCACAATATTTCGCTCTGTTTTGAACCGGTTTGAAGAAAACACAAAACTTGGGATTCACCCCTGACTTATGAATTAAAATAGGACTTCCTGCCCGCAAACGCCTCGCATTCTGCGAATTGTTCTACGAATTGTGTTCTCGAATCAAAACCTGAGTGAGGTAGAGTTCACCGCAAATCCCGCTCCGCCCTATCACAAACCCGCTCCACATAAGGATTTACGAGGAAACCATATGAACTCGCATACCCCGGCGCAACCTCCAAACGCATCGCCGGACTCAAGTTGCCAAGGTGGAGGTAGCGAGTTCGAGCCTCGTAACCCGCTCCAACAAGAAATCCTTTAACTGTGTGGTTAAAGGATTTCTTTTATTACACGAGTTTTTGCGGGGTTGAGCGCAAAACAAACTACTCTACAACATATTCTACGAGTTATGAGATATGTTGTAGATTGGATCTCATGGAGTTACCTCTTTGTTTAATCGGTACCCTGATCCACGATCTTACTGTAGGCCATAATCATATTTTGCTTCATGCTGCCCTGTATTGTCTTCCTCACTGCGGGAATCCGCATGATGCTTCGCATGAAAAAGCCACCCATCCTAGCGCCAATCTGTTTCTGAGGATAGTCGTACCAGCCGTGTTTTTTGTAGTAGCGGTGATCGGCGGGAAAGATCCCACAGAGACCACCCATCACCTCATCCCGGAACACCTTGCGGCCACAGAGGGCGGGGAACTGTTCTGGTGCAGTATAACCCGACTCTGCCAGAGCGGAAAGGCTGTCCGCTAGCGCGGCGATACCGCTGTCAATATCTCCAGCCTCCTCGGTGGCGAAACCCGCCAGCCGCACTTGCATGGTGCCGTAGACCCCTTCGAGAACCTCCCGTAAATTTGGGAGTTGCCGCAGCGGGCCGGAGATTACAAAGCCCATGGGCATGCCAGGGAACATGGGCATATGGGTATTGAAAAACATCCGGTCTATAAAAGTTTTCCAGCGGGCAGACAGATACCGATCCACGATGAAGCCACAGAACAGGACAGCGTCGCACTCCCGCAGCCCGCGCCAGGCGTCGATGACCTCGTCTTTTCCCTCATACATACAGATGTTCTCGTAGCCGCAGCGCAGGCAGCCCGTGCAGTTACCGGCGATTTGCATAGTGCTCAGGTCGTAGATCACAGTCTCTTTAAACTGCCCAGCAATACGGCTTACCATATGATCCAGATTGGCGCTGACCCCTGACTGGGTCACGATGCCTACCTTGATGGGATGCACCGGCGCTATCTCCGCTCCTGGCGTGTAGGCAATTGCGGTGTAGTCAACGGGCGCCGTCCTCCGACCCGAGCTGATTCCCCGTTCGATACAACCCATCCACTTGTGAAAGAACTGCTCCAGTTGCTGGGTGCCTCCAAGGCGGAGAAGATCCTGCATCTCAGCAGAAAACATCTCATCCACCATCATACCCATATCTTCACTAACGCCCCGCATGTATTCGATGGCCGTGTGGTCGTAGAAGTGAATAGAGGTGGTCAGGATGGCACAGTGTTTGCCATGGAAGGCGCCAACGATCTCTCGCTCTCTTATCAGCTCCACAAACCGTTTGAGCCCGGCATGGGGCATCGCGATATACAAGGGAAAGGCCCACAGAATTCCATCTGCGGCGCGCACCTGTTCCCCGATCTGTATCATCGCGTCTGCATCCTGCTCCAGCCTGCGAATCGGCTGTGCCACCTGAACGACATCGATGGTGTGCCCCGGGGTATTCTGCTGTAGCCACTTTACATACTGCATAGTGACACTGGTCTCTCCTTTGGGGCTTCCGCCAAACACTAATATTCTCATAGTTTAATTTCTCCCTCCCACTCCATACCGGCAAAGTGAAAGAAGAAACCGATGAGGCGCTCTGCCACCTGTTTTTCAGTCATCCCCAACTGGCCGGCATAGGCCATGTGTGCAAGCCCACTTGTATAAATCATGGTATCCAGGAACAACTCCCGGCGCTTCTCTGTACTGGGCAGGGCGTCCCCCAGTAAATCCTCCATCATGCCGTATAGCTGTGGGTCCTCCAGCGGCCCATACACAGCCCGTTTCAGATAGTTCTCAATATCAAAGACACGGAACAGCACCCGCTCGGTGGAGGCGAAGTGTATGTAGCCCAACCCCGCATTGAGAAACGCAATGGGAGTTTTGTCGTAGTGCATGATGATGCGCTCAGCGTGCTCCACGACCATTTGGATGGTGTGTTCCTTCAACGCTTCCAGATTCCTGTAGATTTTGTAGATGGGCTGGGTGGAACAGCCTGCCTGTTCTGCGATATTGCGTGCGGTCAAAGACTCGATGCCCTGCGTGCGAACCAGCTCAAAGGCTGTTTTGTCCACCATTTCCTTCGTGATGCTAGCTTGCTTCGGCATAACTGCCTCCCATATAATAACAATCGTTATATAACGATTGTTATTATATGACTGGGAATTCGTTTTGTCAAGCATGAATTGAATTTGGAGCCGAGTTTGAATCAAGGGCTGTATATGAAAATACATATATTTACTCTGAGGCCTCATGCAAAATTGCCCCTCTTGGGCAAAATAAGGAATATCTTAATAAATGAGTCCTTCAGCAATGGTATAACGACAGTGAAGGGGTGAATCAAAATGCATCATCAGGTTTTAGTGGTGGATGACGAAAAGGAAATCGCAGATCTCGCGGCGCTGTACCTGGATGGAGAAGGATTTACAGTCCATACATTTTACGAGTCCAAAGATGCTCTGGCGTGTGCGGAGACGGAGCAAATCGACCTGGCGATTCTGGATGTCATGATGCCGGAGATGGATGGCTTCTCCCTTTGCAAGCGCATCCGCGAAAATCACACTTACCCTATTATTATGCTGACAGCCAAGGACGATGAAATCGACAAGATTACAGGCCTTACCCTTGGGGCGGATGACTACGTGACGAAGCCTTTCCGTCCCCTGGAGCTCGTTGCCAGGGTAAAGGCGCAGCTGCGTAGGTACACGCGTTATAATGACACATCCGCAAAGGATACCGATGTAATCACGGTGGGCAACCTGATTATCAACGCGGACACCCACGAGTGCATCTTGGACGGCAAGCAGCTTTCCTTAACGCCGACTGAATTCTCCATCCTGCGAGCCCTTGCCCAGAAATGCGGGCATGTCGTCAGCTCAGAGGAACTGTTTTACTCTATCTGGGGTGATGAATACTATTACCGTGCATATCCACCATCTTAGAGAAAAAATGGCGGAAAGCATAGACAACCCGGGCTATATTAAAACAGTTTGGGGAGTAGGTTATAAAATTGAAAACAAATAAATCTGCACCCATCGAATCGAACCCCACAAATCGGCTGGCGCTCAAAAGAATAATCGTTTATACTTTGATTCTCTTAATCACATTTCTTGCGGTCTATATCATCAACCGATTTGTCCTACAATATAACTACCGACAGGTCAACCATGCGGATGGCAGTGTCACCTCTTACTTCGACAATATATATTCCAATGTAGGCCTTGGCAATCACCTTTGTGTTTGTTTGGCTGATTGGCATTGTGATAACGGCCAGGAGAACCACAGCAATGCGGAATCGCCCAAAGACACACATTGCAAACAAGGAGCAGCTTCAAAAAACGATTCTGCGTCGATATAAAAACGGCTTTATTGGCGCTGCTTCAATCTACACCTTGGTACTGACGCTCCTTGCCGCAATGATCATTTTGATTCGAAAATCCCGGGTATGGTACGAAACAGACCCTTTTTCGTTTTACTCAAGTTTTTGAAAGATTTATCGCCATTTGCAGGCGTTGCGCTTTGGGCGGCATTGCCTGGCTGCTGTACCGCCAGTGGCGACAAAGCGCAACCGATGTGGTGGGGCTCATCAGCAGCATTGAGCAGAGGCAGACCGAACAGGAAAATATTACGGTTTATGTGCCGGATTCCCTGCCGGAAGTGCAGCCAATCGTACAGGATATTTACGACCGGGCCCAGGCCAGTCGGCGCGCCGAAAAAGAGGCGGAACAGCGAAAAAACGAACTGATCGCCTATCTTGCCCACGACCTGAGAACGCCGCTTACCTCGATTATCGGCTATCTCAGCCTGCTTGCGGAACAGCCGGATATGCCGATGGAGCAAAGGGCCAGATACTGTGGAATTGTGCTGGACAAAGCCGTCCGGCTGGAAAGCCTGATCGACCAGTTCTTTGAGATCAGCCGGTATAATATGAATGGTATGGCGCTGAAAATAGAGCAATTTGATCTGAAATATTTGCTCATTCAGATGACGGATGAATTTTCCCCTGTCGTGGAGTCGGCAGGTAAGAAGATTATGCTTCACTCACCTGATGAGCTTTGGATACAGGGTGATTCCGGAAAATTGGCACGTGTTCAATAATATTCTCCGCAATGCGGTAACGTACAGCTATCCAAACAGCATTATTCAAATCATGATATCCAAAAGCGATACACAGATTGAGGTCTCTGTACAGAACGCCGGAAAAACCATACCGGCGGATCGACTGAAAACAATTTTTCCTAAGCTAACTCGGCTGGATGACGCCCGGGGCAGTGATACCGACGCTGCCGGGTTGGGCCTTGCCATCGCGCAGGAGATTGTCTTGCTGCATGGAGGCTCTATTACTGCCACAAGCAGGGATGAGATGGTCACCTTCCTCGTAACGCTTCCAAAGCTTCATGTTTAGTTTTTGTGGTAAAAAAACAAGGAATTTCTCAAGGATTACACAACCAAGTATAAATAAACGAAACAGGCCCGGCTGATAGATTCATTCTATCAGCCGGGCCTGTTTTTTATGAAAGGATGAGAGCATGAACAGATGAAACATCACAATTCTTTTCGGCGGAATGTCCACCGAATATGAGATTTCCCTGCAGTCCGCTCACGCGGTCATCTGCCAGATGGCTACCGAAAAATACAATCCGATTCTGGTTGGCATTGCCAAGGAAGGGCGGTGGCTTCATTTTCACGGAGACCTCTGCCGTATTCCGGAGGATACCTGGCACAAACCGGATATTTGCACACCCGCATTTCTTTCCCCCTGCTGGAGACAGAAGGGGCTCATGGAGCTGCACAAGGATGGCACTTCCCGATTAATCCCCTTAGACGCAGCGTTTCCTGTCATGCACGGAGCCTTTGGCGAAGATGGAACAGTACAGGGGTTGTTGGAGCTGGCAGGCATACCCATTGTGGGGTGTGGAACACTGGCTTCCGCACTTTGCATGGATAAAAACATAGCCCATGTCGTGGCAAAATCCGCCGGTATTACTGTGCCGAACTCCTACATGTTTGCACGGTCTGAACCGATGGCGCGCATTCACCATGCGGCGAAAATATTGGGATATCCGCTATTTTCAAAACCTGTATGCGCAGGGTCCTCCTTCGGGGTGTCCAGGGTGGAATCGGAACAAGCGCTGCAGACTGCCATACAGGAAGCATTTCGGCACGATACGCGTTTTCTCCTGGAAGAAGCCATTGACGGATTTGAGATGGGCTGTGCGATTTTGGGAAACGATCAACTTATGGTTGGGGAAGTGGATGAGATAGAGCTTGCCGGAGGCTTCTTTGACTATACCGAGAAATATAACATGGTTACATCCAAGGTTCATGTGCCTGCAAGAATCTCCGCGAAGCAGGCAGTAAAAATAAAGGAAACTGCGGTATTGATCTATCGGGCATTGGGATGCAAGGGGTTTGCCCGGGTGGATATGTTTTTGCAGACCGATGGAACAGTTGTGTTCAATGAGATCAATACCATTCCCGGCTTTACCGCCCACAGCAGATACCCCAGCATGATGAAATGCACGGGGCTGGAGTTTGCAGACTTGGTCGACAAACTGATAGAAACGGCGGGTGTAAAAGATGGCATACACGAAAACAAAGACGATTCGCCGGGAACTGAACCGGGTGGGAATCAACGCCTTTTGTGTTTCCACCCTGGACGAGGGGATCGAGCTGCGGGAAAGTGGTATAGACAGCAATATCCTGGTATTGGGATACACTGCCCCCGATTGCGCCCCTGAACTGAGTGCCTATAAGCTGACGCAAACTGTCCTTGATCACGCCTATGCTAAACAGGGATTTTTGCTGTCCGTACACATAAAAATAGACACCGGCATGCATCGACTGGGTGAACGCGCGGATCATAAGGAGAGGGTGGAGAATATGCTCGCGCTGGAAAAGCTGAAAGTGACGGGGATTTATACGAAGCTTGCCTGTTGTGACAGCAGGAAACGGGCCGATGTGGAGTACACGAAAAGGCAGTTGCAGGATTTTCGGCAGTTGCTCATGGAAATAAGCGGATATGGAGCAGCCCTTGTCGTACACGCGCAGTGCAGCTATGGGATTTTGAATTATCCTGGCAGGTACGCATACGCCCGCCCAGGCGCAGCTTTGTATGGAACCATCAATAAAGCTTGCTGCATCGGTGATGCCCCGCCCCTACGGCCAATTTTCGAGGTAAAAACACGCGTCGCGATGTTCAGAGAGATCAATATTGGCGAGAGCATCGGGTATGACCGGGCCTTAATCGCGCCCCAAGCCATACATATTGCGATACTGTCAATCGGATACGCTGACGGGCTGCCCCGCAGTCTTTCCAGTGGAGCAGGCAAGGTGCTGTTGCACGGACAGTTTGCGCCGATTATTGGGCAGGTGTGTATGGATCAGACAATTGTAGACATCACTGAAATCGACGGCGTTGTGCCGGGAGATGCTGTGACGCTGATTGGACACAACGGCGGCGGCATATCTCGGTGCAGGATGTGGCGTGCTGGGCGGGCACAATCCCAAATGAAATACTTAGCAGGCTGAGCAAGCGGGTAAAGAGGATTGCTATGTGCGGTGATCTTCTTTCCGGTTGATCAGCTATAGAGCAACGCCACCTGCAGTGACACAGGTGGCGCTTTTGACAATGCTAAGATATAATTGTCCGTAGGCATTTCTATAGCAGACAAATGGCAGGTGAAATTGTGAAAACCTACACAACAAGCGAAGTTGCCGAAATAATCGGCATCCATCCCAATACAGTACGGCGTTACGAGGAGTTGGATTTGATCTCAAAGCCGGAGCGCCTTGCCAACGGCTACCGGGTGTTCATAGAAGAACATCTGCTGCAGTTTCGGCTCGCCCGCGCTGCCTTCGAGGTCGAAATACTTCAAAGTGGGCTGCGAAATGACGCGATAGCCATTGTCAAAACGACTGCTCTGAGAAGATATTCTGAGGCTCTGCGCAGGACAGAAGAGTATCTTGCCCATATTCGTGGGGAACAGGAAAATGCGGAAGAGGCGATTGCCATCGCCCGCGGATTTCACTCCGGTATCCGGCAGGCAGATGATGGCAATGCCCACACCCGGAAAGAAATCGCTGATCTGCTGAACATTACAATTGATACACTCCGCAATTGGGAGCTGAACGGATTGCTTACAGTGAAACGAAAGCAGAACGGTTATCGGGTTTACAATGAATACGATATGCGCATACTCAAAATTATTCGCACCCTGCGCCTTGCAAATTACTCGCTGGCGGCCATTTTGCGGATGTTGAAGGCTCTGGAAGATCATCCCGGGTCGGATATGCGTGACGTGATTGACACACCGGGGACTGATGAGGATATCATTTCTGTTTGTGACAGGCTGCTCAGTTCCCTCATGCTTGCGGAGCAGAATGCCGGAAAAATGACCCAACTATTGCAAAAAATGAAGAATCGCGATTTCTAACCCTCCACTATAACACCAGACTTTGATTGGGTGTTATTCTTGCATTCACCAAATCAGAGGAGGTTGACGGCAATGAATGAGGCGATCGTAGTAAAAAAACTGCACAAATCCTATGGCGATAGCGTGGCCGTGGATGAGTTGGATTTTACCGTTTTCCGGGGGGAGATATTTGGACTGCTCGGCGCGAATGGTGCAGGGAAAAGCACCACTATCGAATGTGTCCTGGGGACAAAAAGAGCGGACAGAGGCGAGCTCACGGTGCTGGGAATGAACCCGCGTGCAAAACGAAAAAAGCTATTCGAGCGGGTCGGGGTTCAATTTCAGGAGGCGAATTATCAGGAAAAAATCCGGGTGGATGAGCTTTGTGAAGTGACGGCTTCCCTGTACCGCTCGCCGAAGAACTGCGAAAAGCTGCTGGATCGCTTCGGGCTTTCCGACAAGAAAAAAAGCCTGGTCGCAGAGCTTTCAGGGGGACAGAAGCAGCGGCTGTTCATTGTTCTGGCGCTCATTCCAAATCCGGAAGTGGTTTTTCTGGATGAACTGACGACCGGGCTGGACACCAAGGCTCGCCGTAGTGTGTGGAAATGCCTGGCCGAATTAAAGGAAAAGGGCTTAACTATCTTGCTTTCTTCTCATTTTATGGACGAGGTGGAGGTGCTGTGTGATCGGGTTTGCATTCTGAAAAATGGCATAGCCGTATTCACAGGAACTGTGGAGCAGGCTGTTGCCACAAGTCCCTGCGAAAACTTCGAGGATGCGTACCTTTGGTATTCCGGCGATGAGGAGGAAGAGGAAGAAAGTTTGAAACAAATCAGTGACACACCGCCCTAAAAAGGGTATAGCAAAGCAGACCGTCATAAAGGCAGTCCAATCAAGAAGGATCAGCCTTTATGTAGCGTGTGAGGCATGCTGTGAATCGGAAACGATGAATCCCATTCTCGCAAGCATAGAAAACGCCTGTTCCTGAGAAATTTGTCGTGCAACAGGAGGCTTGTCCTCTTTGGCATAGGCAGATGGATAGTAGGGTT
>JBKEBS010000119.1:0-82201 GCA_047973265.1 Oscillospiraceae bacterium | reverse complement strand
GCTGCGAAAAAAGCCGATGCTTCCCGTAATATCTTGTTTGTCCGCTCCAGTTCCTTTACCCGTTGCTTGAGCTGCTTGTTTTCCTCCGACAGGTTCAATGCACCCTTGCCGCTGCCGGCGCTGCCCGGCAGCTCCCCGATCTTCTCCTTGTCCAGCCATGTTCGTATCGTGCCTTCCGGTATCCCCAGTTCCTGGGATGCCTTGTACACCCCGATTTCCTGGGCCAGCGTCACTGTTTCTATTTTCGTTTGCGTCTCATATCTGCGCATTGTTGACTTTCCTCCTGTGTCTTTTTCCTGTCAACTAAAATGATACACCATCAATGTTCCGCGGTTCTGGCTTCCCTGTTCGTTCTGTTGACTGCCCTTCCCGCTGCCCACGCGCAGGCTGCCGGACATGAATATTTTTATGCCCAGCTGAATGCCTCCGAAAAGGAGCTGTACCGGCAGATTGACGGCTGGCAGAGCGATCAGGTCGTCACAGCGAGAGCCGACCTCTCCGCCTCCCCCATGCTATTGGGTGGCGGGTCGTGGGAGCGGGAACTGTATATCTCGCTGCGAAGGGCCTTTGATGCCTACCAGTACGATCATCCCGAGGCCTTCTGGCTGTACAGGGTCAACTCGGAGAACCACAATATAGCCACCTTGAATTCAGGCGGCGTCAGCGTGAAGGGTTTCTCCCTTGAGTTTATCAACAGCGACAGCAACCTGATATCGGAGAAATACGCCTGCGAAAAGGCCCTGAACAGCCTGATGGACAGGGTGAACACTTCCGGCAGCCGGTACGAGCAGCTTCGATCCCTCTACGACAATGTGCTGGATTGGATGACTTTCGACGATCTTGTCGGCTCCAATTTCGAGAACCGCCGGGGCAAGCGCAGCCAGCACATTACCAGCGCACTGCTGGACAGAAGCACTGTCTGCGCGGGATATGCCAAGGTCTTCAAGCTGGGCTGCGACCGGCTGAACATTCCCTGCGTGCTGGTCAGCGGCACAGGGATCGGGCCCGGCGGCACTGTTCCCCACATGTGGGTTGTCGTGCAGCTGGAGGATGGGAAATGGTACGCGGCCGACCCCACTTGGGATGACAATGACAGCGGCGATTACTTCCTCGTGGGCAACAATACGGTAGTCATGAACGGCCTCACTTTCGAGCAG
Organism: Oscillospiraceae bacterium; assembly: GCA_047973265.1. Lineage (GTDB taxonomy): Bacteria > Bacillota > Clostridia > Oscillospirales > Ruminococcaceae > WRAV01. The sequence goes on along the minus strand of JBKEBS010000119.1, from coordinate 81,044 downwards.
ACCCATATGCCGGACAGCGGCCCTTTCAATGCCTCAGGCTACGGCTTTACTTATCCAGGTATTGCCGGAAGCCGATATAACCAATAATCCCATCACTCAAAACTCATCCATGATTTCATGGAGGAGTTTTTATCTTTATTACAGCTTAGAGGCACCGGTCACGGTCTGCTTGTTCATCACATAATTTGTGAGATATTCGCCGTTGCGCCACACCATTTGCTCTTTGACAATGCGGTACCCGTGGCGGAGAAAGAAGTCCCGCGCCGTGAGGGATGCCTCCACAGAAATGACAGGACGCTCCTCCCTCGCCGCAAAGGCCTCCATCTCCCGGAGCAGTGCCCCGCCCACACCATTCCCCTGGCAGCTGCTGTGAACATACAGCCGATCCAGGTGGCCGGTTCGGTCTATATTGGCAAAACCTGCAATCGAGTCGTCCCGCACCGCCACCACCGCATAACTGCGGAGCAGGGTATCATCCCAGCGCTTTTTGTCCGCCAGTGCCGGAGCCCAGGCATCCAACTGACCGGGGGTGTAATCCTTGCTGCACACATTGTGGACAGCATCGTAAAAAAGCGCCAAAACCTCCTCCAAGTCTGCGCTATTATATTCCCGCAGTGTAAGTTTCATTTTCTCCTCCGCAATTATAGAATCGCCGACCTGCTTATTTTATCACAAAGTTATTGCGAAAATACAGCGGCAAGTGTACAATAGAGAAAGATTTTTGAGAGGGCTGAGCGCTTTGGAATGCACTTTTCGACCGATGCTACCCGAGGATTGGGAGACTGTCCGGGAAATCTATCAGCTTGGAATGGATACCAATCTGGCGACCTATGAGGACACCGCCCCCGATTATAGGCACTGGAACGATGCCCGCCACCCTGACTGCCGGATTGTCGCCCTTCTGGAGAATCGAATCGTCGGCTGGGCCACCCTGATGCCCGTATCCTCCCGTCCGGTCTACGACGGAGTCGCGGAGGTGAGCATCTATGTTGACCCCCGCGTCCAGCGGGGCGGCGTGGGCACCGGGCTGCTGAATGAGCTGGTTCGCTGCTCCGAGGAGAAGGGCTTTTGGACACTGGAAGCCAGCATTTTCCAGAATAACATCGCCAGTATCCGCCTTCACGAGCGCTGCGGGTTCCGCACCATAGGCTGGCGGGAAAAGCTGGGCAAAGATCGCTACGGCGAATGGCGCAACACCGTGCTGATGGAGCGCCGCAGCGGCAAAATCTATTGATTGACATGCAAAAGGACATTCCAGCTTAAATCTGGAATGTCCTTTTTGTTAGGTTGCAGAGCTTTCAGCGACCGCTTCCGGTATGCCCTTTCGCTCCTCCGACCTGCGCAGCCAGGCAAGGTAGACCATACAGATGATAAGTGACAGCAGCGAAGCGGCGGGTGCCGCAAAGCCGATCTGGAACAGCGTGGCCCCTGGTATCCTGCTGAGCAGGTAAGAGAGGGGAATTCGCACCCCCAACGTGGCGATGAGGCTGTGCACAAGGGAGACAACCGTTCTGCCCCGGCCTGTCAGGTAGGAGTTGATGCAGAAAATGAATGCCACCAGAATGCAGTCGATGGAGTATGACCGCAAATAGTCCGCGGCGCTGGCAATCACTGCACTGTCGTTGGAGAACAGCCGGGTGAGCGTCTCGGGAAACAACTGCACATACACGCAGAATATCACACTGAAAATCAGTGAAAACAGGATTCCCCTGTTCATGGACTGCCTTGCCCGCTCCGGCTTTCCGGCGCCCATATTTTGGGCAGTCATGGTGGCCACAGCGGAGGCGAAGGAGCTTGGAATCAGCATTGCGAACACGATCAGCTTTTCCACGACGCCCAGAGAGGCCGAGGCGATCAGCCCCATCGCGTTGATGATCGCCGTGATCGCCAGAAAGGAAATATTGACCAGCGCATCCTGCACCGCCAGCGGAAGGCCGATCTGAAAGACTCTCCCCATCAGCTTCTTTTCAACTCGCAGATGCTCCCTGCCAAAGGGAAAGCCAAAGCCTCTCTTTTTGAGGTAGAGCAGCGAGCACAGAAAACTTATCGCCTGGGCAAGCACAGTGGCGATAGCGGCCCCGGCGGCGGCCATGCCAAAAACTCTCACCAGGATGTAGTCAACGACGATATTGATGACACAGGCAATTCCCACAAACAACACCGGAGTTTCCGAGTCGCCCAGCCCGCGGAAGATGGCGCTGACCACGTTGTAGCCCACAATAAAGGGAATGCCGCAGGCACAAATGAAAATGTACTGGCGGGCGTATTCCGTCGCCTCGACAGGAGTGTGCATGAGCTGTACAGCCCAATTTGTAGCCAGCAGCATCGCGGCAGTCAGCACAACTGCCAACACTGTGAAGGCTACAGCCGCATTGCCGATTACCTTTGCTGCGCCCTTTTTGTCCTCCGCGCCGATGCACCTGCCAATCAGCACAGTCGCACCCATGGAGAGCCCCAGCACAATGCCTGTGATAGTCTGCATCACCTGGCTGCCGGTGGCGACAGCGGATACAGCGGCGGAATTGGCGAACTGGCCCACCATGTATAGGTCAGCCGCACCATAGAGGGCCTGCAGCACACTGGCAATTAAAAATGGAACGGCAAACCGCAGCAGCGTGGTGCCGATTTTCCCTTCTGTCAGGTTGTGGTTTTGCATCGGAATCACTCTCCTTTTTCTGTTTTAGGCCACAAAAAAACCGAACAAGTGGTGGGCTTCCCCATCATCTTATCCGGCTCACAACCTATATCATGTCCTCCGATGAACAACAAAGGGCAGTATAGCACGCATATTTTTGATTGTCAACTAATTTTCCCTTTGCTGTAGAGCAAAAAAGAAAGAATTACCATTGTTTATAGTATTACCCTTTTGCTCTGGGAACAATTGTGCTAAAATAGGAAGAAGACCTTACCATACCCCAGAGGAGGTGTCGCTGTGGAAGCAATCAAATTATCTGTCCGCAAGGTGGTCGAGCTCGTGTTGCGCTGCGGCGACATCGACAGCCAGTATGTGGACTCCGCCGTCATGTGGAATGGCGCGAAAGCCCACAAGAAGCTGCAAAAAGAGATGGGCCCCGACTACCATGCGGAGCTCTCTCTCAGCGTCGAAACTGTATCCGGCGGAATCCCCCTGCTGCTCCAGGGCCGTGCCGATGGCGTCATCTTCACCCCCGACGGCTTTGTGGTGGACGAAATCAAGACCACTACCCTCCCCCTGGACAAGCTGGCCCTCCAGCAGGAGCTCCATCTGGGCCAGGCCAAATGTTACGCCCACATTCTGCTGCAAAAGGCGGAAAATCCCCCCCAGCGGATCGGCGTACAGCTCACCTACCACCAGCTGGACGAAAACGAGACCAAGCGGACCGTGTTTGAATACACAGCGGAGGAAATCACCGCTTTCTTTTGCGACCTGATGGAGCGCTACGGCGTGTGGCTGCGCTGGGAGCGGGACTGGACGGAAACCCGCACCGCCTCCATCAAGACGCTTGCTTTCCCATTTCCAAACTACCGCGCTGGGCAGCGGGAGCTCGCTGAGGCCTCCTACCGCACCATCCGGCAGGGGAAGAAGCTCTACGCCCAGGCTCCCACCGGCATCGGCAAGACGCTCTCCACCCTCTTCCCTTCCGTAAAGGCCATGGGTGAGGGTCTCGCCGAGAAGATTTTCTACCTCACCGCAAAGACCGTCACCCGAACCGTGGCGGAGGAGGCGGTGCGTCTGATGGCGGACAAGGGATTGCGCTTCAAATCCGTCACCCTGCGTGCAAAGGAGAAAATCTGCCCCCAGAGCGAGGTCATCTGCACTCCCGACTTCTGCCCCAGAGCCAGAGGGCACTATGACCGGGTCAACGACGCCGTGCTGGATATTTTGGGGCAGGGCGACCTCATCACACCGGACATCGTGTCGGAATACTGCGACAAGCATCGGGTCTGTCCCCACGAGACAGCGCTGGATGTGGCCCTGTGGGCCGATCTTGTGGTGTGCGACTACAACCATGTCTTCGACCCTGTCGTCTATCTCAAGCGCTTTTTCAACGACAACAGCGGCTCCTACGTCTTCCTCATTGACGAAACTCATAATCTGGTGGAGCGGGTGCGGGACATGTACACCGCCGCACTCTCCAAACTGGCTTTCGGGCGGCTCAAGCGGGCGGTCAGTGATAAGAACTCCCACTCCAAGCGCCTCCGCAAGCATCTGGGACAGATGGAGCGCTATCTCACCGACCTGGGGAAGGAGCTTGGCGACGTCAAGCAGGAGCACCGGGTGGACGAGGAGTTGGACACCGTTTTTAAGGCCCTTGTACTGCTGTTCACCCAGGCCGCGGAGGAATGGCTCTCGGCGGAACAGCACAGCGCCCACCCCTTCCAGAGCCAGGTGTTGGAGCTCTACTTCGAGGCGATGGGCTTCCTGAACATCTGTGAGCTGTATGATCGGCACTACACCACTATTGTGGAGGTAGAGGGCCCGGAGGTTACCGTCACCCTCTTCTGCCTCGACCCCTCCCAGATCATCGGGGACGCGCTGGAGCGGGCGGTTGCCACCATCCTCTTTTCCGCCACCCTCACGCCGCTACCCTACTACCGGGATATTCTGGGCGGCGCGGAGGGGGATTACCTCATCTCACTGCCCTCCCCCTTTCCCCAGGAACGGCTGCTTCTGGCCGCCCACACCGGCATTTCCACCAAGTACAACCACAGGCCGCAGAGCATTGCACCCATCGCCGAGGCAATCCGCCTCACCGTCTCCCAGCGAAAGGGAAACTACCTTGTGTTCTTCCCCTCCTATGAATACATGCGGCAGGTGCACGAGGCCTTCACTGAGGCCTGCCCGGACGTGGAAGCCCTTCTCCAACAGGGCAGGATGAACGAGGAGGAGCGCCTGGCTTTCCTGTCCCGCTTCGATGAGGACAATCCCGAAACCCTCGTCGGCTTTGCGGTGCTTGGGGGCATCTTCTCTGAGGGGATTGACCTCAAGGGGGAGCGGCTCATCGGCTCCATTGTGGTGGGGGTGGGGTTGCCCGGTATCTCCCTGCGCCAGGATTTGATCCGGGATTACTTCAATGGCCGAAACGGCTCCGGCTTTGACTACGCCTATGTTTACCCCGGCATGAACAAGGTGCTTCAGGCGGCGGGGAGGGTCATCCGCAGCGAGGAGGACTTTGGCGTGGTGCTGCTACTGGATAGTCGCTTCGGCACGCCCCAGTACAAGCGGCTCTATCCCAAATTCTGGTCTCACATGCAGCTGGTGCGCTCCGACGAGGAGCTGGCCCTCGCACTGGAGGATTTTCCCTTCTTCAAACAAAAAACTGACGGCTGATGCCGTCAGTTTTTATCATCCGCTCTCCATTCCTCCCGCAAAATAGCGTAGAGATAGGTGTCCTGCCACAGCGGCTTTCCGTGGACATCATTGTGAAAAGCCACATTTTTGATCAAATGCCCCTCCCTGCGCATGCCGAGGCGCTCCATCAGCCGCCAGGAGGGCCTGTTCAGTGGGTTGCACATCGCAATTATCCGGTGGGCCTTGTGCTGTGCGAACAGCCAGTCCAGCAGCGCCTTTGCAGCCTCTGTGGCATAGCCGTTGCCCCAGTGCGTGCGCCCAAAGACGTAGCCAAGCTCCCAGCCCTCTTGTTCCCGCTTTGCCAGGTATAGGTTGCCGATCAGTGCTCCGCTCTCCCGCAGACAGACCGCCCAGAAGCTCTCCGATTTCGCCCGGTCTTTGGCCCACTGCCTGCACTCCTCCAGCGTTGGGGGCGGGTACGGTTCGTAGCGCACCACCTCCTCGTCGGAGATATAGTCGAACAGCCCCTGCCCATCCTCGGGCACAAACCGCCGGATGATGAGGCGCTCCGTTTGCAGCTGCATGAAATCAGTCCTCGTATAGAATTTTTACACCGGAGACAGGCACTGCCATAAAAACGAAACGTTTCGTTTCTCGCAGAGCCTCTGCACAGCGCTCGGCCGCCGCTTTGCTGTCAAACAGGCCGAACACGGCGCTGCCGCTGCCGGAAAGAGCCGCTCCCACTGCGCCGTTCTCGCCCATCACTGCCTTGATCGTTTCTGTAGTGTTTCCGGGTATAATCTGCTCCAGCGTGTTGTAGACAGCACTGCCCAATCCCGTGAGATCCGATGCAGTGATTGCCTTTAGCAGGGCCGTCCCATCTTGCGGCGTGGCCTTGTTGCCCAACCTGTCGTAGTCATAGAAGGCCTCCCGCGTGGAAATGCCCTCCGCCGGCTTGGCAATGACAATATGGCAGCCCGGCAACGGCTTCAGCGGCATCAGCTTCTCCCCGATACCGCGGGCCAGTGCGGTTCCCCCCAGTACGCAGAAGGGCACATCCGCCCCCACCTTTTCCCCAATATCGCAGAGCTTTTCGGTGGACAGGTTTGTCCCCAGCAGACGGTTTAAGCCGATGAGCACCGCCGCCGCATCGCTGCTGCCGCCACCCAGCCCCGCCTCGGAAGGGATGCGCTTCTCCAGATAGATGGACAAGCTGGGCAGGGCAATGTCAAGCTCCGCACAGAGGGCCGCAGCAGCCTTGAATGCCAGGTTACTCTCGTCAGTGGGGACGCCCTCCTCATTGCTGGCAATGAAGAAGCCCTCCCTCCTCCGGCTTAAAAGAACCAGGTCGCAGAGGGATACAGACTGCATTACGGTATCCAGCAGGTGGTATCCCCTGTGATCCGTCCCGGTGATCTCCAGAAACAGGTTTATCTTGGCGGGGGCGCTCAATACAATTCGATCCATAGGGTAATCTCCAAAATCAGTGGGATAATAGCGAGAATCTGCGGATGTCAATCGCCCTGACCGGGCACATTTCGTGACAGCAGAAGCAGCGGATGCAATCGCGGTAATGAATTGCCGCTTTCCGGTTTGTCACCCGAATAGCCTTGGGCGCACAGCTCTCCTCGCATTTGCCGCAGCCGATACACTTGGCTTTTTCCACCACTGGCCGCGGGGAAAGAAAGCGCTTGGCAAACGCCCCCGCCGGCTTTGAGAGAAAGCCAGGCATCCGCTCCGCGAAGTTGAGCGGTCGGGAGGTAGGCAGCACAAATGGATTTTTCTCCGGCCTGCCCTCCCCCAAGTAGATGAGTTTCTCTACAGAAGTCGGGCACAACCCCCGAGTTACAGCCTCCGCTACTGTGAATGCCACCTCCAACGGCATGTCGATATAGTCCATTGCGGCCAGGTCGAGGGCGTAGACATCCTCCGATGCGAAGGTGATCCCCGTCGCCTTTGGTATCCCAGAGGAGGGACCGTCCCCTTCCATGGAGACAATGCCGTCCAAAATGGTCAGTGTCGGCTTCACGACCTCACAGAGGTCCACCAGCATGGAAGCGAAACGTTTCTGTTCCGGGAACTGAAAGTGCAGCTCCGGCTTTTGCAGCCCCGGCACTGCTCCAAACAGATTTTTCACCCCGGCGGAAAGCTGCATCATGCCATGGGTTTTCAGCTTGGGCAGGTTGATGATCAGGTCGGCCTCCCGCACCGGGTCGATGATGCCGAAGGATTTGCAGGTTTCCCCCTCCGGACAGTCAACCCGGCTCCAGCCGGTAGCCGTATTCAGCTTTGCGCCGTAGCGCTCCGCCGCCTCTGCGATACCACAGCCCCGGTAGACACCCTCCAAAACAGACGCCGTATAGGGGCCTCCGGGACTGTCCGCTATTGTGATATCCACCACTCCCGCCGCCTTGAGCCAGCGTATCACCGCGCCCAGAAGTGCCGGGTGGGTTGTAGTGGCCTGATCCGGCTGCCGCTTCATCAGCAGGTTGGGTTTGAGCAGAACCTTGCTCTCCGGCTTCACCAGCCTAGCAAAATCCAGATTCTCCATATGCTGTGCAATGACCTTGTCCAGCAGGATTTCATCATAGGAAGCGGCGGCAAGCACCGAAACCTTGCCCTGATTCATCATAAATATAACCCATTCCTTCAAAGAATCAGCAGGAGAGCAAGCCGATTGGCTCTCATCCTGCTGATTCGCATTTGGTATTACAATTCCTGCAAGAACGCCTCTATCCGATTCATTGCCTCTTTCAGGTTATCGATGGAGGCAGCGTAGGAGATGCGCACAAAGCCCTCGCCGGATTCGCCGAAAGCGTCCCCGGGCACCGTCGCCACCCGCTGAGAGGCCAGCAGTTTTTCGCAGAATTCCAGCGACTTCATCCCTGTGGAGTGAATGGAGGGGAAGGCGTAGAAGGCCCCGCCCGGCAGGAAGCAGTGCAGTCCCAGCCGATTTAGTCGGCTGACCACGTAGCGCCGCCTGCGGTCATACTCCTCCCGCATAGCAATGACCTCATCGTCGCAGCCCTTCAGCGCCTCGATAGCGGCATACTGGCTGGTAGTCGGGGCGCTCATGATGGCATACTGGTGAATTTTCAGCAGTACGTCGATTACGGGCTGGGGGCCGACCGCATAGCCCATCCGCCAACCGGTCATGGCGTAGGCTTTGGAAAATCCGTTCACCACAATTGTCCGCTCCCGCATCCCATCCAGGGAAGCGATGGAGACGTGCTTCTCATCATAGGTGAGCTCGGCATAGATTTCGTCGGACAGCACCATGATGTCGGTGTCCCGAAGAACCGCAGCAATCTCTTCCAGATGCTCCCGCTTCATGACGCCGCCCGTGGGATTGTTGGGAAAAGGAAAGATAAGCAGCTTGGTTTTAGAGGTAATCGCCGCCTTGAGCGCCTCTGTGGTCAGGCGAAATTCGTCCTCCTCTTTTGTGACGATCGGCACAGGCACCCCCCCGCACAGCTGGGTAATGGCCGAATACGCCACAAAGCAGGGCTCGGGAAGCAGCACTTCATCGCCGGGATTAATAAAGGCACGGATTGTGCCGTCAATGGCCTCGGAGCCGCCAACCGTCACCATAACCTCATTTTTATCGTAGTGGAGGTCAAACTTGGTCAGATATTTCGAGATTTCCTCCTGAAGGGCAGACAGCCCCGCGTTGGCCGTGTACCAGGTCTGCCCCCGCTCCAGTGACTGAATACCCGCCTGGCGGATGACCCAGGGCGTCTTGAAATCGGGCTCTCCCACGCCGAGAGAGATGACCTTTTCCATCTCAGCGGCAATACTAAAAAACCGGCGGATGCCGGAGGGCTTGAGAGCCGCGGCCTGCCGGGAAAGGAGCTTTGTGTAATCCATTACAACACTAGCCCCCTCTCGTCCTTTTTCTGCTGGCCGAGAATAATGCCCTTTTCCTTGTACTTGCGCAGCACAAAGTGGGTGGCAGTAGATTGAATAGCATCCATCGGCGCCAGCCGGTACGCCACAAAATTGGCGATATCCTTAAAGTTTTTGCCGACGATGGTGAGGGCAAGGTCGTAGCCGCCACTCATCAGGTAGAGGGATTGGACTTCACTGTACTGGGAAATCTGGTCGGCAATCTCCTCAAAGCCCCTGTCCCGTTGGGGGATGACTTTGAGCTCAATGCGCGCAGTTACATAGTCCCGGTCTGTGCTCTCCCAGTCCACAATGGCTTTGTAGCCCTTCAGGATGCCGGCCTTCTCATATGCTGCGATTGCTGCCGCCACTTCTTCCTCGCTGTTTCCGGTCATGTCTGCCAGTTCCTGATTGGTGTAGCGTGCGTTTTCTTCCAAATACTTGAGCAGATCGTACATCCTGTTCCCTTCCTTTCTGTTAATGTTTGATTTATATCAAGCGACTGCCAATTTCGGCAGCTTGCCTGCTGTCTTCGTTGATTTGATCCCGCAGTGCCTCGATGTTCTCGAACTTGGTCTCCTCCCGCAGGAATTTCACCAGTTCCACCTGCACCTGCCTGCCATAGAGGTCACCCTGGTAGTTTTGGATGTAGGTCTCGGCCAGCACCCTGTCACTGCCGACGGTGGGCTTCACCCCCACGTTGGTCACCGAGGTGTGCCAGGTACCATCCACCAGTGTGAGGCTGGCGTAGACGCCGAACTTCGGAACGGCATAGCCGTCGGGATATGGCTGGTTGATTGTGGGGGCGCCAAGTGTGCGCCCAATGCGGTTGCCCTCCACCACTGGAAAATCGACGGCATAACGTCTGCCAAGCATAGCGGCGACCTTCGCCATATCACCCTTTTCAATGAGCTCCCGGATACGCGTGGAGCTGACCGCTTCCCTGTCCAGGGTGACGATGGGCAGCGCCTCCACCTCAAAGCCCAATTTCCAGCCGATGCGCGCCAGATCATAGGCGGCGCCGGAGGCACCCTTGCCGAAGTGGAAATTCCTGCCGCAGCTGACAAAGCGGGTGCCAATCTTCTGCTCCAGCACCTCTTTTGCGAAATCCTCGGGCGAAAAGCCCCGCAGTTCGCCAAAGGGAAGGTTGTAGAGTATCGGGACATTCAGTTTTTCCAACTGCTCCCGAAAGAGGCTGGGGGACATGATCCGCTTGCCAATAGGCTTTCTGGTGGGGAGGCTGTCCCTCTCCACATCGAAGGTGAAGACAGCGGGAGTTAAATTTTGCTCCTCTGCGCGGGCGATGGCGGCGCGGATAACCGCCTGGTGGCCAATGTGCAATCCGTCAAAAAAGCCGATTGCAACGGCTGTACCATTCAGTTCCGGATGTATTTCCTGCAGAGAGTTGTATTCTATCATAACGTGCCATTCCTTTCAAGAGCGGCTTTGTGCTGTGTCTTGAGTAAATTGTGTTCTCTATTGAAACAGCTTCTTCTGAATCAGTAGTTTTTGATCGGTATCTGTGTCCGCAACGCCGATGAAGCCATCCGGGCTATAGACTGCGACCAACGCCTGGGGCTGCTGCCCCCCGAACTGGCCCAGGGACATGCGCACGCCATTGCAAAAGTGCCCAGCCTGCTTGGCGGTCATCTCCAGCCTTGGCAAGGAGGTGAATACACTTTCCACAGGCAGGATGCGCCGCCCCAGTGTGTCCTCCTCCATCTCCCGCTGCGCCTGGTCAATGGTGATGCAGTTGTCGATGGAATAGCCCCCCGCCATCGTCCTTCGCAGCGCTGTCAATGCTGCTCCACAGCCCAGAGCTTCCCCCAGGTCGTGACAGATGGTGCGGACATAACTCCCCTTGGAGCAGTGAATGTCGACTGTGTAGTCTGCCTCCTCGCCTTCAATCAGTTCAAGGGAATAGACTGTGATTCTGCGGGGCGTCCTCTCCACCACTTTGCCCTCCCGGGCAAGGTCGTAGAGACGCCGTCCCCCTACCTGTACCGCCGAGTACATAGGCGGCAGCTGATCGATCTCGCCGCGAAACTGCGCCAGAGCCTGTTCCACATCGGAACAGCCAACCGTTACAGGCCGCTGCTCTAAAACTGTCCCGGTGATATCCTGGGTGTCCGTGACGATACCCAGTCGAAAGGATGCCGTGTAGCGCTTGCTCTGGTCGGGCATCATGTCACAGGCCTTGGTGGCAGTGCCCAAAAACAGCGGCAGTACACCGGTCGCCATCGGGTCAAGGGTGCCGGCATGGCCGATCTTGCGGGTGCGGAGAATTCCCCGCATCTTTGCCACCACATCGTGAGATGTAAAGTCTTGGGGCTTATCGATCAGGAGGATGCCGCTCAAGGGGGCATTGTCTTGGGTTCGTGCGCTCATATTAAGCAATCAGGCCCCTTTTTTCAAGCTCAACTTTTACCGCCTGAAGAAGTCCTTTTTTTGCCTCCTCCAGGCTACCGGTCACCGTACAGCCCGCCGCGTTCACGTGGCCGCCGCCGCCGAAGGCCGCGCAGATGGCGGATGCGTCCACCGGGTTCTGAGTGCGCAGAGAGACCCGGAAGCTGCCGTCTCCCCTGTCGCGGATTGTGACGCCCGCATAGACCCCTTGTATGGTTCTTGGCAGCGAGGAAACTCCGTCCAGCTCCTCTTCAGTGACGCCGTAGCGTTCCTCAATGCCAAAGGGCATGTACAGCGTCGCCGCCATGCCGTCCAGGTCGAATTCCAGTGTTTCCAGCATCAGGCGATCCACCTCAATGCGGCCCCTGGATTTTGTCTCAAACATCAGCCGGTTGATCTCGGCATGGTCGGCCCCAAAATCGATGAGCTCCGCCGCAACCCGGTGTGTCTCCGCGCCTGTGTTGGAGAAGCGGAAGCCCCCGGTATCAGTGGTGATTCCGGCAAACAGCGCATCCGCAATCGCTTTGTCCGGAACAATCCCCAGTCCCCGCACCACGTGGTAGACGATCTGTGCCGCAGCGGCTGCATCCGCGTCCAGCAGCGTCTCTCTGGCAAACATCTCGTTGGATTTGTGGTGATCAATGCACAAATCGATCCTGCCCTGGTACCTCTCCCCCAGATGGGTCAACAACCCCATGCTGGCAACGTCCACCGATACGACGAAGCACGGCTCAAATTCAGCGGGAAGATACTCCCCGCCGCCGTAGATGTAGGTAAATTTTTCAGGGATGGGATCGGGACACTCCACCCTGGCCATTTTTCCCAGGCGCTCCAACGCGAAGAGCAAGCCAAAAGAAGACCCCAAAGCGTCTCCGTCCGGCTTGCGGTGCGCGAGTATCACAATATTGTCGGCCTGTTTTAGTCGTTCGCAGGCGGTTGCAAGCTCAATTCTCATCATGAGGTTCGTCCTTTTTCAGGGTATTCAAAATACGGCCAATGTCCGCGCTGTGCGCGATGCCGTCGTCGGGTACAAAGTGAAGCTCCGGCATCCTGCGCAGCCGCAGAGCGGAGCCCAGCTCCCGACGAATGTAGCCCGCTGCGCTCGTCAGGCCCTTCGCAGCTTCTTTGGCTGCGTCAAAGCCCTCCAGCGAGCTGATATACACCGTGCAGTGGGAGTAATCGTTGGTGAGATCAATGCTTACAATGCTGATCATCCCGTTGACACGTGGGTCTTTGACCCCCCGCATAATGGCGGTGAGCTCCCGGCGGATGTCCTCCGTCGCCCTGTCTACCTTATGGGATGGCATGGTAACACTCCTTTCAAAGAGAAAACGCTGAGTGTGAAAGCCCGCAGACTCTCACACTCAGTTATTTCCTTTTACTGTCTTTGTCTCTACAGCAATTTGCGAAAATAACAAAAATGTTATTTTGCGAATTGCCTTGGAGCGAAAAGATTAGACTGCATTTTACTTCTCTTATTTTATCCTTTCGCTCTAGTCGCGGTATTCCTCGATGATAAAGGCCTCAAGGAAGTCGCCCTCCTTGATGTCGTTGAACTTCTGCAACCCAATACCGCATTCGTAGCCCTGGGCGACCTCGCGGACATCGTCCTTGAAGCGGCGCAGAGAATCAATCATGTCGTCCGCGACAATCACACCGTCACGCACAACGCGAATGTTGGCGGAGCGCTGAATCTTGCCCTCGGTGACATAGCAGCCGGCAATGGTGCCGACGCTGGAAATCTTGAAGACGCTGCGCACCTCGGCACGGCCCAGATCGACCTCCCTGGTCTTGGGGTCGAGCATGCCCTTCATGGCGTCCTTGATCTCGTCGATGGCGTCGTAGATGACGCGGTAGAGGCGAATTTCCACTTCTTCCTGCACTGCCATGGATTTTGCCTGTGGGTCGGGCCGGACATTAAAGCCGATGATGATTGCCCCAGAGGCATTGGCCAGCATAACATCGGACTCGCTGACAGCGCCCACGCCGCCGTGAAGAACCCGCACGCGCACTTCCTCGTTGGTGAGCTTCTCCAGTGACTGGGTGACCGCTTCCACAGAGCCCTGCACGTCAGCTTTAATGATGATGGGCAGCTCTTTCATCTCCCCTTCCGAAATCTGGGAGAAGAGGTTGTCCAGAGTGACCTTCTTGTAGGCGCTGAACTGTTCCTCCTTGGCCTCGTGGCGGCGCTGTTCCACCAGCTCGCGGGCAAGGCGCTCGTCGGCGACAACGTTGAAGGTATCGCCCGCCTGGGGTACCTCGGAAAGACCTGTGATCTCCACAGGAGTGGAGGGCGGCGCTTCCTCGCTGCGCTCGCCGTGATCGTCCAGCATGACCCGGACGCGCCCGAGGGCTGTTCCCGCAATGAGGATGTCGCCGGAACGCATTGTGCCGTTTTGCACCAGCAGCGTCGCTACCGGGCCGCGGCCCTTGTCCAGCCTGGCCTCAATCACCGCACCGGTGGCGGCGCGGTCGGGATTGGCTTTGAGCTCCATCACGTCGGCGGTGAGCTGTACCATCTCCAGCAGGTCGTTAAGCCCCTCGCCTGTGTGGGCGGAAACGGGAACAATAACCGTTTCGCCGCCCCACTCCTCGGGGATGAGACCGTACTCGGTGAGCTCCTGCTTGATTCTCTCGGGATTCGCCTCCGGCTTGTCCATCTTGTTGATGGCGACAATGATGGAAACCTCGGCGGCCTTGGCATGGTTGATGGCCTCCACCGTCTGGGGCATGATGCCGTCGTCGGCAGCCACAACGATGATGGCAATGTCCGTCACCTGGGCGCCGCGGGCACGCATGGAGGTAAATGCGGCGTGGCCGGGGGTATCCAGGAATGTGATTTTCTTGCCGTTTACCTCGACCTGGTAGGCGCCGATGTGCTGGGTGATGCCGCCCGCCTCCCCGGCAGTGACACGGGTGTCGCGGATGGCGTCGAGCAGGGAGGTCTTGCCGTGGTCGACATGGCCCATGACCACCACAATGGGCGGACGCGTGACCATTTCAGTGTCCTGATCCTGCACTTCTTCAAACAGGCGATCCTCGATAGTGACGATTACCTCGGGCTCCACCTTTGCGCCGATTTCCATGGCAACCATGGCGGCGGTGTCGTAGTCGATGATTTCACCCGCAGAGGCCATAACGCCGATTCCCATCAGGCGTTTGACAATCTCGCCCGCCTGCACCTTGAGGCGCAGTGCAAGCTCGCTGACAGATATCTCGGGGGGCAGGGTGATCTCCAGCTTTTGGCGGCGCTCACGCTCCATCTGCAGCTTGCGCAGTTTGGCGTCCTCTTTCTCCTTGCGGGACATGTAGGGCCTGCCCTTGGGGCCGCGCTGTGCGCTCTTCTGGTTGAGCTTCTGCTTGCGCACACCGGTGTCCTTTTTGGCAAGGTTGGTGGGCGCGATAGTCTCGTAGCGCTCGTTGTACTTGTCCAGGTTTACTTTGACAGTGCGCAGATCAGCGCGTTTGCTGTCGTCGGTTGCCACTGTCTGGGAAACAGCCTGCTGAGGCTGGGCCGCCTGCTTGGGCAGAGTGGTGTTGGGTCGAGACTGCTGAGCCTGGCGCTGTTTTTGCTGCTGTTGCTGCTTCTTCGCCTGGGCCTGAGCGGCCTGCTGCTGTAGCTGTTCAGCTCCTGATTTTGCCCGTGCAGCAGCTGTAGGCTGCTGCGCCTGGGGTCTCGCCTGCTGAGGCTGGGGCCGCGGTGGAGCAGTTTTGGCAGCAGGTGCGCTTTTCGCCGGAGCGGCGGCGGGAGCGGGCTTCTTCTCCGGCTGCACGGTTTCCTTTTTGACGGGCTGGGCAGCCTGCTGCTTGCGGAGTTCCTCCTGGCGCAGCTTTTCAGCTTCCTCCCGCTTGACCCTGCCCTCTTCAAAATAGGCGTCCAAGTCGTCCACTTTGTTCGCGCGGGTGTAATGCTCAAAGATGGTGCTGAGCTCATCTCTTTCCAGCGCAGTCATGTGTTTTTTGGGGGTGCCGGGGAAATACTTCTCCAACAGCTCCACAATATCCTTGCTAGGCACGCCCAGGTCTTTTGCGACCTCGTGGACGCGGTACTTTTCCATCATCAAATTGCTTGTCCTCCCATTATTCCGAGGCCCCGGGCTCGCCGGGAGCTTCGGACCCAATTATCTTTTTCATCGCCTTGGCGAAGCCTGCATCGGCCACGCCCACTATTCCGGCCATCTTGCCGGTTTTCATACCAATATCATCCTTGGTGACCGGAATCGCAATCTGCTCGCAGCCCGTATCCTCCAGCGCTTCAGTCAGCCTGCGAAGGCTGCGCGGAGCCAAATCCTCCGCTGTCAACACAAGAACCACTTTTCCCTGCAGCACGCCCTGTGTCACGACGTCAATGCCCTGGAGCAGGCGACCCGCCTTTTTGCACAGCCCCATGAGGGAGAGCAGCTTATTTTTGTCCAAGCGTCAGCTCCTCCTCCAGCTTTTCGTAAACCTCCGGCGGAATTTGACAGGCGAAGGAACGTTCCAGGCGCCTGGCCTTCCGGGCCTTTTTCAGGCAGTCCGGATCGGGACAGATGTAGGCCCCGCGGCCGGACTTTTTCCCGGTGAGATCAAGGGAAATCTCCCCTTCCGGGCTGCGCACCACGCGGATCATTTCCTTCTTGGTCTTCTGCTCTCCACAGCCGGAGCAGGTCCGCACAGGCAGCTTTCTCGGCTTCATCTCTGTCCCCCCTTCAAAATAATATGATCTATTTCAAGGGTGCAGACGCATATTCGCTCTACTCTGCGTCCTGTCCCTCGTTGAAGAAGCCGCTCTCCGGGCGAATGTCTATCTTCCAGCCGGTGAGGCGGGCGGCGAGGCGGGCGTTCTGCCCCTTGTTGCCAATCGCCAGTGAGAGCTGCTGGTCGGGCACAGTCACCCGGCAGCTCTTGATATCTTCGTCGATGATTTCAACATCCAGCACCTGGGCGGGCGACAGCGCCTCGGCCACGAATTCCCGTGGGTCATCGGAGTATTTGACTACATCAATCTTCTCGCCGTCCAGCTCGTCCACAATATCGGAAACGCGGGTTCCCTTAGGGCCGATACAGGCACCCTGGGCATCCACATTTTCATCCTTGGACCAGACCGCTATCTTGGTGCGGGAGCCGGCCTCGCGTGTGATGGCCTTGATTTCCACTGTGCCGTCGTAGATTTCGGGCACCTGCATCTCAAAAAGGCGCTTCACAAGGCCGGGATGGGTGCGGGAAATGAGGATTCGGGGGCCTTTTTCGCCGGTAGCCACATCCACCACGTATACCCTGATCTTCTCGCCCTCCCGGAATGTCTCGTCGGGAAGCTGCTCGTTTTTGGGCAGCACCGCCTCGGAGCGGCCGATCTCCAATGTCACATTGCCCTTGCGTTCATCCACCCGAATAACGGTTCCGGTGACAATGTCGTGCTGGCGGCTCTGGTACTCGGCCAACAGTTGATCCCGCTCGCCCTCCCGGATGCCCTGGCGGATGACATGCTTAGCGGCTTGTGCCGCGATGCGGCCAAACTCCTTGGTCTCCATAGGAATTTCAACTGTGCTGCCGATGGTCGCTTTCTTGTTGTACTTCAGCGCCTGCTCCAGCAATATCTGTCTGGTGGGGTCTTCGATATCCTCCACCACTTCCTTGCGGAATGCCACATAGAAGCGGCCGGTATCGGGGTCGATCTCCACCACGCTGTCCTCCTCGCCCTCGCCGTCCCGGCGGATCGCGATAACGATGGCGTTCTTGATCTTCTCCAGCAGATATTCCTTGGGGATTCCCTTTTCTTTTTCCAGAAGCGATAGCGCCTCAAAAAAATCAGTATTCACTTTCTGATCATCCTCTCATCTAACATGATTGAAACGGCAAGTCTCACGTTGTTGATTCATTCTTCCCTTCAATCATCTATATATCAAACACGGCGTGGAGCTTCACATAGGAGGCCTCCGCCTGTTCAAACTGCATCTCGTTGTCCTCATCCAACCGGATGGTGACAACATTGCCCTCTTTGGAGAGCAGGACGCCATAAAAGTCCCGGACGCCCTCCACCGGGCGAATCAGGCGCACGTGGATATCCTCGCCGATGTAGCGCTGAAAGTGCAAGTCCTTGACCAGCTCGCGCTCGATGCCGGGGGAGCCCACCTCCATGATATAGCTCTGAGGAATGGGGTCGCGGGCATCCAGCAACTTGTCCACCGCCCGGCTGGCGTCCTCGCAGTCCTGAATGGTGACGCCGCCCTCTTTCTCGATGAAGTAGCGCAGATACCACTGGCTGCCTTCCTTCTCAAAGCGCACATCCCACAGTTCCAGTCCCAGCTCCTCCACCACGGGCTCCATAATTTCGGTGGCTATCTGGACAGTATTGGGCTTTTTCTGTCCCGGCAAAGTTTGATTCCTCCTAAATTGTGACAACGATTGTCTCTGTCACTTTTGGCCTGTATACAAAGCAAAAGAGCGGGAATCCCCACTCTTTCCTCACTTACGAATCCGACTTGTTTAGTTTACCACACTCCTGTGCGGATTGCAAGCCTTTTTCGGCTACAACAATTCGCCATAACGGCGGATGTAAAGCTTCTTTACCACCGTGACCAGCAACATGTAGCAGAGCACCGTCAGCGCCAGCCAGCCGAAGAATTGCAGGGGCAGCGCCGCAAGGCCGATCATTGTTCCAAAGGGTGTAAAGGGAATGATTGTCGCCACTAGGATTCCTGTCAGGCCAAGCGTCGTCACCGGGAAAGAGGCGTGGCTCTGGATAAACGGAATCTTGCGGGTACGAATCATGTGGATGACCAGAGACTGCGTCCACATCGACTCCACGAACCAGCCCGCCTGGAAAACGGCGATAAAATAGGCCCGCATGCTTGGATCGGCAATCTGGTGGTACTGGAGGCCGCCGCACATGACCGGGGCGATGACAAAGTACATCAGCAGGTAGGTGGTGATGTCGAACAGCGAGCTGGTTGGGCCAATCCACAGCATGAAGCTGCCGATGCCCGAGGCGTTCCACTGGCGGGGCTTGCGGATGAACTCGTCGTCCACGTTGTCCCAGGGAATGGCGATGCAGGAGATATCGTAGATCAGGTTGAGCAACAGCAGATGGATGGCTGCCATGGGCAGGAAAGGCAGGAAGATTGCCGCAAAAAGAATGGCGAAGACGTTACCAAAGTTGGAGCTGGCCGTCATCTTGATGTATTTGATCATGTTGGCGTAAGTCTTGCGGCCCTCGATGATCCCCTCTTCCAGCACCATCAGGTCTTTCTCCAGCAGGATAACGTCGGCGCTTTCCTTGGCGATGTCCACCGCCGTATCAACAGAGATTCCCACATCCGCCACCTTCATGGCGGCGGCGTCGTTGATGCCGTCTCCCATGTAGCCCACCGTGTGGTTGTTTTTCCGCAGGGTCTGGACAATGCGGCTCTTTTGGTCGGGGGAAAGCTTGGCAAAGATGTTGACGCTCTCCACCGTCTTGGCGAGCTCCTCGTCGTTCATCCTCTCCACATCGTCCCCCAGCAGGATGGTGTCGGCATTCAGGCCCACCTGGCGGCAGACGCTGGCAGTCACCTTCTCGTTGTCGCCGGTGAGGATTTTCACCTCCACGCCGTAGTCGTGCAGGGCGCTGATCGCCTTTTCGGTGGAGGGCTTTGGCGGGTCAAGGAAAGCGAGGCAGCCCATCAGTACCATGTCGCTCTCATCCGCCACGGAAAATGCGCCCACTGGGGAGGGATTGGTCTTTTGGGCGACGGCGATCACCCGCATGCCGTCCTCGTTGAGGTCGTTCACCTTTTCGAGGAACTCCGCTCTCGCCTCCTCGCTGAGAGGCTGCACGGTTCCCTGGTAGTCCACCCAGTTGCAGACGTCCAGCATCTCCTCCACGGCGCCCTTGGTGATCATCTGGCGCTTGCCCGCCTCATCCTCCACCACCACGCTCATGCGGCGGCGCACAAAGTCGAAGGGCACCTCATCCACCTTGTGGTATGTCGTGGAGAGGTCACCCCATCCCGCCGCTTCCGCCTCGTCATTGGTGGCGCCGATGATGGCGATATCCAGCAGGTTCTTGAGCCCTGTCTGGAAATAGCTGTTGAGAAAGGCATGGCGCAGCACCCTGGCATCCTCGTTGCCCAGCACATCCAGGTGGTATTCCAGGATGATCTTGTCCTGGGTCAGGGTGCCGGTTTTGTCGGTGCACAGCACATCCATCGCGCCAAAATTTTGAATGGAATTGAGATTTTTGATGATGGTCTTCTTCTTTGACATGGCCACCGCGCCCTTGGCAAGGCAGGTGGTCACGATCATGGGCAGCATTTCGGGGGTGAGCCCCACCGCCACCGAGATAGCGAACAGGAATGCGGAAAGCCAGTCCCCGTCTGTGAAGCCGTTAATGAAAAACACCACGGGAACCATAACCAGCATGAAGCGGATCAGCGTCCAGGAAACGGCGTTAACACCTTTCTCAAAGCTCGTCTTTTCGGCAGGAGCTGTCACGGTCTTTGCCACCGCGCCCAGCATTGTGTCGTCGCCCGTTGCCACCACCACGCCGATGCCCGCGCCGCTAATGACATGGCTGCCCATAAAGGCCAGGTTGTTGCGGTCGGTGATGCTGCCGAAATCGTCGCCGGGGAGGGCTTCGCCTGTCTTTTCCATGTGTTCGCTCTCACCCATGAGCGCGCTCTGGCTGATAAACAGATCCTTACAGCTGAGGACGCGCATGTCAGCGGGAATGATGTCTCCCGCCGCCAGCCGCACAATATCCCCGACCACTACCTCATCCAGAGGGATTTCCTCAGGGCCTGTGCCCTGGCGCTCCACATTGGTGGTGGTCTCGATCATCTCCACCAGCTTGTCCGCCGCTTTGCCGGAGCGGGTTTCCTGCACGAGGCGCAGGGTGCCGCTCACCGCGACCATGGCCAGGATGATGATTACCGTGAGGGGATTTTTCTCCCCAGGGGCCGCCATGATGACGTCGGTGACCAACGACACCGCTGCCAGCAAAATCAGCACCAGCGTAAATGGATCGATAAAGGCCCCGGACAGCCTCTTCAAAAATGTCTTTTTTTTGCCATGGGACAGTGTGTTGTCCCCGTACTCCTCGCGAATATCCTCCACCTTGTCGGCATTTACGCCGGTGTGGGAGCTGTTCAGGGAACGCAGCAGGGCGTCCGCATCCGTCTTGGAGGCGTAGAGCAGGCGGGCATTTACTTCTTCCTTGTGCTTGCGCTCCTGCAAAGCCTTTTGGTTGGTCATTTTCCTGTTCTTATTCATTGGAATCAGTCCTTTCCGCGGCCGGAAACCCGGCCCTGTTGTGTTCAGCAGCCCGGCACAACACCGAAAGAAAGCAAAAGGGACTGCCAATGGGATTCAAAATCCCCGGCAGCCCCGGAAAGGCGTGGATATCACTGCGAAAAAGCCCTACAGCCTTTTCACTGCGGAAAGCCGTACAGGCGCGCAGCTACGCAAACCAGGCCTGCCGGGCTTTCGCCTTCGCTCCTCCGGGTCTATGCCGTACAAACTGCCTCCTGCGTCCATGCTTTCCTCACCTCTTTCATAATCTGGCAGTAAAAAAGCACCTACAGATATTCCTCTCCGCGTTTTCGGGTATGGTTTTCTGTCGGTGCCAATATAATTATTTTAACAACTCCTCCAGGCAAAGTCAACCGCAAATTGGCAAATTCAGCCGTTTTCGGCTATATTTGCCAAAATAGATCGAAAAAGCGGAGTCTTTCGACTCCGCTTTGCTGTTTAATAGGCTTTTCCCCAAACAACCATGGTTTTCGCGGGTTTTCCGCAGCATACACAAGTGTCGGATATCTGCTCCTGCTCAAAGGGCATGCAGCGAGAGGTGACGCCCGCCTCCTCCTTGAGCTTCTCCTCACATTCCAGCTCACCGCACCACATGGCCTTGATGTAGCAGTTTTCGGCGTCGGCAAGCTTCTTCAACTTCTCCAGCGAGGTCGCACTGTGGGTGCGCTTCTCCCGGTTGTCGAAAGCCTTCTGATAGAGGGCATCCCGGTACTCCCCGAGGATTTCGGGCAGCTTTGTGCCGAGGTCATCCAGGGAGACAAAGTACTTCTCCCGGTTATCCCTGCGCACCAGCACGCACTGGTTCTGCTCCATATCCCGGGGGCCGATCTCCAGGCGAAGAGGCACGCCCTTCATCTCGTACTCGGCGTATTTCCAGCCCGCAGAGTTGTCGGAGTCGTCCAGCTTTACACGGAAGCCCGCCTTTTTGAGGCTGTCGAAAATCTCGCCCGCCTTCTCCAAGACGCCCTCCTTGTGCTGCGCCACCGGCACGATGACCACCTGGATGGGGGCCACGTCGGGGGGCAGCACTAAGCCGTTGTCGTCGCCATGTGTCATGATGATGGCGCCGATGATGCGGGTGCTCATTCCCCAGGATGTTTCAAAGGGGTGCTCCTGGGTGTTATCCCTGCTCTGGAAAGTGATGTCAAAGGCCCTAGCAAAGCCGTCGCCGAAGTAATGGCTGGTGCCGGACTGAAGCGCCTTGCCGTCGTGCATCATGGCCTCAATGGTATAGGTGTCCTCGGCCCCGGCAAACTTCTCCTTGTCGGTCTTGCGGCCCTTCACCACCGGGATAGCCAGGTTGTTTTCGCAAAATTCGGCATAGACATCCAGCATCTGGCGGGTTTCCTGCACGGCCTCCTCGGCAGTCTCGTGGATGGTATGGCCCTCCTGCCAGAGGAACTCCATGGTGCGAAGGAACGGCCGGGTGGTTTTCTCCCAGCGCAGAACCGAACACCACTGGTTGTACAGCTTGGGCAGGTCGCGGTAGGAGTGGACAATGTTTGCATAGTGCTCACAGAAGAGCGTCTCGGAGGTGGGCCGAATGCAGAGGCGCTCTGTAAGGGGCTCGGAGCCGCCCTGTGTCACCCAGGCAACCTCCGGGGCGAAGCCCTCCACGTGATCCTTTTCCTTTTGAAGGAGGCTTTCGGGAATCAGCATGGGCATATAGACGTTTTCGTGGCCCAACTCCTTAAAGCGGGTGTCCAGGATTTTCTGGATATTCTCCCAGATGGCGTAACCGTAAGGTCGAAAGACGATGCATCCCCGGACACTCGAATAATCGGCCAGCTCGGCCTTTTTTACGATGTCGGTGTACCATTGGGCAAAATCCTCCTCCATAGAGGTAATGCCTTCCACCATCTTTTCCTGTTTCGCCATCTGCTACCATCCCTTTCGGTTAATCATTTCAAATGCGGCAAGAGCCATTATACTATGACAATGAGCCTTTTTCAAGGTGTTACAATCTCCTTACATCGACACCAAGCACCTTTTCATTTTACAGAAAAAATGCTAAGATGTGTTCAGATGAGTTTGGGCCGGTTCGTTTCTGCGTTCGCGGCTGTCAGGGAAGCCTTTTTGCGAGGCCTTTCTGGAAAGGGATGAACACACACTATGACAAAAGAAAAATCGTGCGGTGCCCTTGTGTACCGCAAAAACAAGGGCCGAGTGGATTTTCTCCTGCTCGTGCACCGCTTGGGCGGACACTGGTCTTTCCCCAAGGGACATGTGGAAAAGGGTGAAACTGAAAAGGAGACAGCGCTGCGGGAGGTAAAGGAGGAGACGGGCCTTTCCATCCGGCTGCTGCCCGGCTTCCGTCAAAAGGTGTCCTACTCCCCCCGGCCCGGCGTGGACAAAGATGTGGTCTACTTCCTGGGCTATGCCGAGGATTCCCGCACCGTCATGCAGGAGGAAGAGGTCAGCGAGCTTCGGTGGATCGACATTGCCGAGTGCCACAAATACCTCACCTACAAGAACGACCGGGTGCTGCTGAGCAGCGCCAAGCGCTATTTGAGGCGCAACGGAATCTTCCCCATTCCCACCCCGCGCGCCGTGCCAAAAGAATAGATACTACAAATATTCCGGCAGGTTGTACAACGGCAGCTGTTGTCAACCTGCTTTGTCTGTGCAAAATGATTTGCTTGCAGGAGTTCCTGCATTTTGCGCTCTAATCTATTGTGCAAATTCTATAATACAACATCTTTTCCATCACTTTTAATACAGCTTTTTGCACAATAAATACCGTGTTTTCTTCCTAGAATGCTCTATTTGCGTCTTTGAAAATGCGGTTCTATACTATAGTAAACGAGGAATTCTGATGACAAACCAACCACAGCTGGTGGCGGCAATCCACGACCTGTCCGGGTTTGGACGCTGCTCCCTGACGGTGATCCTGCCCATCCTGTCCACCTTGGGTGTGCAAGTGGTGCCGGTTCCCACCGCCATCCTCTCCACCCACACCGGCGGTCTGGGGGAGGTTGCCCTGCGCGACCTGACGGACTACATCAGCCCGGCGCTGGCGCATTACCGCAAATTGGGGCTCCAATTTGACTGCGTCTACAGCGGTTTTTTGGGCAGCGCAGAGCAGATCGACCTGTGCAGGGCCTTCTTTGAGGCCTATCCCAGCGCGCTTATCGTAGTAGACCCAGTCATGGGCGATCACGGCAAGGCCTACCGTACCTGCACCCCCGACATACAGCGACGCATGACCGAGCTGGTAAGGGAGGCGGACATCATCACCCCCAACCTCACCGAGACTTGCATTCTGCTGGGTGAGGAGTTCCCGGCAGGCCCTCTCAGTCTCCAGCAGGCCAAAAGCATGCTGGCCAAGCTGAGTGAGCTGGGCCCGGCGCAGGTGGTGATGACCGGCATTCATCTGGACGCCGGGTTGCTCTCCAATTTGGGGTATGAACGGGAGCACAGCCGGTTCTGGCGTGTGGATTCCGACTATGTGCCGGTCTCCTATCCGGGCACCGGGGACATCTTTGCCAGCGTGCTGACCGGGGGTCTTCT
This sequence comes from Oscillospiraceae bacterium, assembly GCA_047973265.1. Classification (GTDB taxonomy): domain Bacteria; phylum Bacillota; class Clostridia; order Oscillospirales; family Ruminococcaceae; genus WRAV01. Next base: position 56,704 of record JBKEBS010000119.1, on the reverse strand, counting down.
GGAGGGAGACAGTCTGCCCATCGCTATGGAGCGCGCCACCAAGTTTGTGGAGGTCGCCATCAAGACAACCTACAGCTACGGCACCGACACCCGGTACGGCGTCATGCTGGAGCGGAGCCTGCGGTGGCTCACCGAGGACAACCTGCTCACCGGCTACCGCGCATTGTGATGAAATCCCTCGTACAATCGTATTAAGAGGAGAGATCGTTATGGAAGCAAAGAAAGAAACTACATTTACAGTCAGGAGACTGGCCGTTACAGGTCTGATGGCCGCCCTGGTATTTGCGGGCTCCTGGATTCAGATTCCCATGCCCGGCGAAACCCGGCTGCATCTGGGCAATGTGATGTGCCTGCTTTCCGGTTTCATCCTTGGCCCGGTCTTTGGCGGGTTGTCCGCGGGCATTGGCTCCGCCTTTTTCGATCTCACCAACCCGCTGTATATCGACTCCCTGCCCTTCACGCTGGTATTCAAGTTCCTGATGGCCTTTGTGGCGGGGCTTGTTGCCTGGGGAAAGAACTCCCAGGGCAGAAACTGGAAGCGCAATGTGATCGGCGGTATTCTGGGTGTTCTCTGCTATGTCATCCTGTATGTGGGCAAGAATTTCATCGGCGACCTCTTCTTCCTCAACATGGAGATGGTTCCCGCCCTCTTGAAGGCCGGGCAAAAGGGCTTGGCTTCGCTTATCAATGCGATTATTGCGGTTATCGCCTCCGTACCGCTGGCAAAGGGAATCCGAATGGGCTTAGACAAAGCGGGGATTTCCCTGAATGGAAGTCGTCGAGTGCATCAGTAATCGAATAAAAAGCGGGAGTTCCCAGGAACTCCCGCTTTTTTGATGCCATTTAATTCGCTGTAATCTCCACGGCTCCCACCGGGCGCACCGACAGCACCTGGCAGGCGCCTTCACCGAACACGCTCTCCATGTAACTGCGGTAGTGCTCCAGGGCGTTGTCCGGCACAAATGCCATGATGGTACCCGCGAATCCGCCGCCGTGGACTCTCCATGCGCCGCCAACCGGGCTCAGCAGCTTCTCGCTGAGGGAGAGCGCCAGGGAAAGCCCCTGCTGCTGTGGGGTCTTTGTGGAGTAGACATTCTGCAGCTGCATGTAGGAGGAGCGGCCCGACTCGATGACCAGCACCTTGAACAGCTCGAAGTTTTCCGCGCGAAGGGCCTCCACCTGTAAGGGCACCCTGTCATTGTCGCCGAAGAAGTGCATGGCCCGAAGAACTGCCCTGTCACCCACTTTCTCCCGCACCTGGGGCAGCTTGCTATAAAATTCTGCGGGATCGACTCCCCGCAGCTTTTCCTTGCCAAAATAAGCCGCAACCGACCCCATCTCCCAGGAGACCGCCGCGTATTCGTCCGTGAGGTCGGAGTGGTCGCTGTCGGTTGTGACAACGCAGAGGGCGTGCCCGGAACCCGCAAAGTCAAAATCGACTGGCTCCACCACCGGCTTCTGGGTATCCTCAAAATCAATCGTGACGAAGCCGCCCACGGCGGAAGTTCCCTGATCCAGCAGGCCGCTGGGCTTGCCGAAATAGTTGTTCTCTGCATACTGGCCGATCTGAGCGATGGTCACCGCATCGATTTTGCCGTCGTTATAGAGGTAGTTCATGGTGGTGGCGATGAGGTTCTCAAAAGCGGCGGAGGAGGAGAGACCAGAGCCCCCGGGCACATCGGAGGTTGTGTATACGTCAAAGCCGCCCACAGTGTAGCCCAGCGCCTTCATTCTGGCGCAGACGCCCCGGATGACGGAAATCGCCTTATTCTTCTCAGTTTCCTTGATCTCCAGGTCGCCGAGATCGACCACATCCTGCTTGTAGCCCACCGACTGAATTCGCACGATATTTTCAGCGTTTTTACAGGCGATGCCCACGGTATCCAAATTGATACTTGCCGCCAGCACGCGGCCGTTCTGGTGGTCGGTGTGGTTGCCGCCGATTTCGGTGCGGCCGGGCGCCGAAAAGATGCGAAGCGACTGCTCCGGCTGACCGTAAAGCTCCTGGAACTTATCCGCAAGGCCGCTGAGCCGCGCGGCCTGTTTTTCTGCTTGCTCCTTCCCGTAAAGGTGGGAAAATGTGCCGTCATACGCGCCGCCGGACAGCTTGTCCTTCAGCTCTTGAATGTAGTCCATATACTTATCCCTCCACAGTTTTGCTATTAAAATCTGTCTATCAGTGTAGCGTTCCACCACAATACTGTCAATGTCATAATGTGAGTTTTGACGTCCGGCGAAATTGCGACATCCTGCGCCGTTATTTGTGCTATACTGATTACAGTACAGTGCATAAAGGAGGATATCTTAGTGAAAATTGTCATTGTGGGCGGGGTTGCCGGGGGTGCAACCGCAGCCGGGCGAATCCGCCGGCTGAATGAAAACGCGGAAATTATCCTGCTGGAGCGAGGGGAGTACATCTCCTTTGCCAACTGCGGGCTGCCCTACTATGTCGGCGGCGTGATCAAAGACCGGGAAGCCCTGCTGGTGCAGACACCTGAGACCTTTGGCAGCCGCTACAACTTGGATGTGCGCATCCAAAACGAGGTCATAGCCATCGACCGCAAAGGAAAAACGTTGGAAATTCTGAACCGCAAAACCGGCGAGAGCTATCGGGAGAGCTACGACAAGCTGCTGCTCTCCACCGGCGCGGAGCCCATCCGGCCACCCATGGAGGGCACCGAATTGCCAGAGGTGTTTACCCTGCGCACTGTCCCCGACACACTCGCCATCCGGGAATTTATCGTGGAGCGGAAGCCCAAATCTGCAGTCGTGGTGGGCGGCGGCTTCATAGGGCTCGAGATGGTGGAAAACCTGGCGGAAAACGGCATCGCTGTCACGTTGGTGGAGAAGTCGTCCCAGGTTGCCCCCAATCTGGACGGCGATATTGTGGCCGAGGTGCACGACTACCTGCGAAAAAAGGGCATTGATCTTCGCCTGGAGGAAACTCTGGACGGCATCGCGAAGGAAGATGGTCGCTTGAAGGTCAACCTGGAGGGTGGCGACACCGTTTCCGCTGACATGGTGCTGCTCTCCATCGGCGTGCGGCCGGAAAATCGTCTGGCTGTGGATGCCGGTCTGGAAGTCGGCATAAAGGGCACGGTGGTCACTGATACCCACATGCGCACCAGCGACCCCGACATCTATGCCGTTGGCGATATGGTGCAGATCATTCACCCGGTGTCGGGAGAGCCCGTTTCGATTCCCCTGGCGGGGCCCGCCAACAAGCAGGCACGCATCGCCGCAGACAACCTGTGCGGCATCGAATCGGAATATGCAGGAGCGCAGGGCAGCGCCGTTCTCAAGCTGTTTGACATGACCGTGGCCAGCACCGGGCTGGGTATCGACGCCGCTAAAGCGGCAGGCTTTGAATGCGATTTCACCATCGTTCACGCGGTCTCTCACGCGGGCTACTACCCCGGCGCAGAAGACCTCACCCTCAAGGTGATTTTCGAGACTTCCACCGGGAGGATTCTGGGAGCACAGGTGGTGGGTTTTGACGGTGTGGACAAGCGCTGCGACGTGCTTGCCACTGCAATCCGAGGGGGTATGACGGCTCTGGATCTCACAGAGCTGGATCTCTGCTACGCGCCGCCCTATTCCTCCACCCGTGATCCGGTCAATGTCGCCGCCTATGTTATCGAAAACATGCGGGAAGGCACTTTCAAGCAATTTCACTGGGATGCGGTGGATCAACTGCCCCGGGATGGCTCTGTCACCCTCTTGGATGTCCGCTCCCGGGAGGAATATGCCCAGGGCCATGTGGATGATTTTATCAATATCCCGATGGATGCCCTGCGCACCCGCTTTGGCGAACTGGACATTGAGAAGCCGGTCTACATCTACTGCCTGGGCGGGCTCCGCAGCTATGTCGCCTCCCGCATTCTCACCGCAAAAGGCTACGACGCCTACAGCCTCTGCGGCGGCTGGAAGCTTTACAGTTCAGTGAAGGACGACCGCAAGAAGTAAGGTTATACAAAAAAGCACGGATGCAGCATCACTCTGCATCCGTGCTTTTTTTGCGCAAGATGGAGCCCTTCGGGGCGGGGGATGGCCAGGGAATCCGGTACAGCCGCATGGGATGGCGGGCGGCATCCACCCTGTTACCCTCCTCGTCGAGGATTTCCTCCACCACGCGCTTTTCTGGAAGCTGTCCGGGCCGGAGAAGCTCCAGCTCCTCGCCTGGAAAAAATCGGCCCCTTTCGGTGCACAGAAGGTATCCTTCTTCCCAGCCCTCCACGCTGGCGGCTATATCCCAGTCCCGCACGTAGCCCGCGCTGTTGTAATATTGCGTCGGCGGCTGTTCCGGGAAGTAAAAGCCGGAGCAATACTCCCGGTGGCTCACTTTGTAGGGCTCCTCCAACAGCCATTCCGGCAGCCGGTACTCATCAGGATTTGCTTTCAGAATATCCACCGCCTGGCGGTAGGCGTTTGTTATGATAGACACATAGTAGGCCGATTTGGCCCTGCCCTCGATCTTGAAGCTGGTCCCCCTGCTTCGGCCAGCTTGTCCAGCCAGGGCAGCATATTGAGGTCTTGGGCGTTGAAGAAGTAGGTTCCCTCTTCCTCCTCCACCACCGGGTAATATTCCCCTTGGCGTTTTTCCTCCACAAGGCGGTAGCTCCAGCGGCAGGGCTGGGCGCACTCCCCGTGGTTGGCGTCCCGGCCTGTGAGGTACTGTGAAATAAGGCAGCGCCCGGAAAAAGACATGCACATTGCCCCGTGGACAAATGCCTCCAATTCCAGCTGGGGCGGCGTGTTCTCCCGAATCGTGCGGATGTCCTCCAGGGAGAGTTCCCTGGCCAACACAACCCTCTTCGCACCCATTTCGCAGAACTCCCGGGCGGCCAGATAATTGACCACTCCCGCCTGGGTCGAGACATGCAAATCCATATCGGGAAGTAGTCTCCTGGCCATGCGAAAGACACCGAGATCAGAAATAATCAGGGCATCCACGCCCACCTCGCCGAGAAAGCGGATATAGTCCTCCAGCGCGGGGATCTCGTCGTTGCGGGGCAGCACGTTTAGAGTGATATAGATGCGCACATTCCGACTATGGCAGTATTCCACAGCCCGGGCCATATCCTCTTGGCCGAACTTGGCGGCGGAGGCCCGCATGCCGAACATGGTGCCGCCGAGATAGACGGCGTCCGCGCCAAAGAGCACAGCCGCCTCCAGCCGCTCCCAGTCCCCCACCGGAGCCAACAGCTCCGGGAATATCCCCTTTTTCTCCACCACTTTCACTCCCCTTTACAAAAGACTGCCCGGCAACACATGGCTGCCGGGCCGCCTCTTCTTGATTCTGTTATTTCTGCTCGTCCGCCTCCGGCTCCCTGGTACCGATGCCGTGCACCACGCCCTCACCGGTGGTATCTTCCTCTGCCGCAAGCTGAATGTTGCGCTCATGTTCCGCCAGGGTGACGGCAAAGTAGTATTCCATATTTACGTCGGTGACGAAGTAGTAGTAGTCCGTATCGGCGGGATAAAGAGCTGCCTTGATGGCTTCGACGCCGGGATTACAGATCGGCCCTGCAGGGAGGCCATCACACACATAGGTGTTGTAGGCATCGTACAAATCCTGATTTGTTGCAGTCATGTGTGGCTTGATGTAGTCTTCCACATAGAACACCGTCACGTCGGACTGGAGGTTGGGGAAATTCGTCGGATTGTTCAGCCTGTTGCGGAATACGGAGGATACCCTTCGCATTTCGGAGGGGTCATCCGCCTCCCGCTGTATGATAGAGGCCAGCGTCAACGTCTCATCCAGCGTCAGCTCCATATCCTTCATGCGGGTAAGCATATCGCTTGTAATCTTATTGTCAAAGTTGTCGAAGAACTTCTTCGCAACCGAGCTGACCTTCTCCGGCACATAGAACTCGTAGGTGTCAGGGAATACATAGCCTTCCAGCTTGTGGTAGCGGTATTCGTTATCCGGAATATCCGCATAAAAGTCATAGTCAACCGCTGTGTTGTCCAGGTAATCCAAAAAGGCATCGGCCTCGCAGACACCGTTTTCCTCCAGCAGCTTGGCAATGTCCTCCACCGTCAAATACTCGAAGAAGGTGATGGTGACAACCTTATCCTCCAGATCGCCCACCTTGAGCTGGGTGATGATCTGATCGTAACCCATGTTGGTGTTGAACTCATATTCGCCGGGCTGTACCTCCACATCCTTGTTGGCAAGGCTGGCATAAAGCTTAAAAATGGAGGGATTTTCCACAACCCCCAGCTCGCCGAGGATGTCGGCCACCGTTTCCATGTCGGCACCCTCCGGCACCACGACAGGGTACAACTTGTCCTCCTGGTTAAGGCCAAAAATATCGCTGAGGCTGTTCAATACAAAGATGGCCATAAAAATGGAGCCCGCAAGAACAGCCAACACCATAATGATGGCTCGGAACCAGTGATTCTTGATCCTGGCCTTGCGGCTCGGCTTATACGGCTTGTCCTTCTTGGGGCGGGGCGCATTCCCCTGCGACTGCCTGCGGGGGCGGGATTGCTGCTGCCCCTGCTGGGCAGGCCGCCTGTAGCCGCTGTTCTGCGGCTGCCGCTGCTGCCCCCCAACGTCAGGATTTCTTGTATCCATTCCTCAACCATTCCTTTGCTGTAAATCGTTGCCGGTCAGCGAACCGACCTGTCTCTGCGCCGCAGGCTGTTCCCACTGTCCCGCAGCAGGCGCTTTCTGACGCCGTTTTCAGTGACAATGTAGTCGGCGGGGACATCGTAGCGTCCATGAACAATATGGCTTCTCATACAATCCCGAAAGCAGATGCCCGCAGTTACCCCGCCAGAACCCGCAAATTTGTGGGAGAGAAAGCGGTCGTAATAGCCGCCCCCATAGCCAAGGCGATAGCCGAAGCGGTCGAAAGACAGACCGGGCAGAATGCAGAGGGCGTCTCTGAAAGACGTCACCTTTTTGTGACTGGCCGGATCGGGCTCAAGCACCCCGAAGGTGCGGGGTTGCAGCTCTGAAAGAGATTCGATTTCATAGAATTCCATCTCCCTGGTTCCGTCGATACAATAGGGCACCGCAACTCGTTTGCCCTCCGCCAAGGCGGCCTCAATGAGGGCGCGAGTATCCACCTCCTGGGGAGTGGATACGAAGCAGAGAAGCAGCTTGCAGTCCTGATAAGCGGGCATACTCTGAATAAACCGCAGAATACGCCCGTTTTTTACATCCCGCTGCTGTGGATCCAAAGATGCTCTGATTCCCCTGTATCGAGTTCTCAGGTTCTTTTTGTAGCTGCGGATGTCAAACTGGTTTTCCGCCACCTATCGGTTCCCTCCGATGCTCATAAATGCAGAGATTGAGCGCATCCTCACTAGAGTTGCAGGGATGCGGCGAGAATGTCTGCCCGTTCTTTGCCCAGCAGGTTCTCGACCAGCTTGAGAGAAAAGGGCAGTGCGGCTCCGGGGCCCTTCCCGGTGATCAACATTTCATCCTGCACGACAGAGTCTCCGGTGTAGATTGCCTCCCCCAGCTCCGGCTCAAAGCCCGGAAATGCGGTCACGCGCTTGCCATCCAGCAAACCCTTATGCCCCAAAATGGATGGTGCGGCGCAGATTGCCCCCACCCACAGTCCCTTCTCAAAAGCAAAATCGATGAAGGATTGCACAACGGGGGATTTCTCCAGATTCAGGGTACCGGGCATTCCCCCCGGCAGCACGATCATATCCAGCTTACGCGGGTCGGCCTCCCGGTCGGCGATATCACAGTGCACCGTGATGCCATGGGCGCCCGTCACTGTCTTGCCCGCGATGCCGACAGCCTTTACCTCCAGCTCCGCCCTGCGCAGCACATCCACAGCGGTCAGCGCTTCGATTTCCTCAAAGCCATGGGCTATAAATACATATATCATAAAACGCTATCCTTTCGGAGATCAACTCTAGTCCATCACATGGGCGATGTATGGCTCTCCAGGCGATGTCGGCCCGGACTTGCGGCCAGATACACCTTTCTGCCTATCATACCATTTTATCATGGCAAATGGCAAGACAGAGACCTCTTTCGCAGTGGAATAGTCGGCGGGAAGCCGCAACGTATACCGCTCCGCGCCCAGACGCCTGTGGAGTGTGTACAGCGCATCCTCCAGCAGTTCCGGTGCAACGGCAAACTCGGTGACAAACACCTCTGCCGCCTCTTGGCGGAAAGTGAGATAGCCATCTCCTTCCGCGGAGGTGTAGAGAAGGGTACCCCCATTTCTGTAGCGGGTTTCCTCCCCCACTCTGTACAGGTAGTCGATGGGCCAGCTCACATAGAGGCTGCTGCTTCGATAGAAGTCGTCGCGCATGCGCCAGAGAGAATCGAGCTCCCTGGGCACCAGGATAGACGACCCGCCCAAGGGCGGAAGCAGCGTCTCCCCAAACCATGTGACTTCTTTTTTTGCAAAAGCAGTCTCGAAGCCCCGCTTGCCATAGTAGGCAAAGAGCTCCGTGCTGGCCGGAACAAGGATAGTGGCGGCGCAGTCCAATGTCTGGACGTAGTCGTCAAAGCCCGCCATCAGCTTGGTTCCCAAGCCCTTCTTCCGGTAGCGGGGATGCACGGTAAAGCCGTAAAGATAGGCGCCGTTTCGCACCTTTGCGCCATCTCGCAGCTCCATTGGCTGAAGGCAAACCATGGCGGCGGGATAGCGCTTTTCCTCAATCCAGACCAGAATCTGCTCCGGGTGAAGGATGTTTTCAAAAAGGAAATCCGTATAGGCGCGGTCGTCGCCGAAGCCCAGCATCCACAGCTCTTTGAGTTGGGGATACATGGATTTCCTGGCAATCGTCAGCATCGCACTTCCCCCTCCCCTTGCATTTATATCGAACTATGTCGAAACAATCAAGGCAGATTTTCTAAAAAAACGGTAAACATTGCCAACACAATCCGTTTTGCTTAGAGACACTTTGCCCCGAACTTCTCCACCAGGAACACCGGGCGGTAGGATTCCTTCGCCTTGATAAGCCCTGCCTGTCCGGAGGCATCCTCCCGGTTGATATAGCGGTAATCATTGCAGTAGTGGGCTGCAAACTCCCGGTTGATGATGGCATACGCTCCCTGGACATCGCTGTACGCTTTCTCGATGTGCACAAGGTAGGTGTCGTCGGTGAGCCGGTCGCCGATGGAAAAGGCCACGACCTCTCCCCCGGCGCGAATCAGGCCACCATCCATTCCAAGATGCTGAAAGTCGCGGATCGCCTCGTCCACGGCGTCGGACTCCTGAGCGAAGGAGGAGGAATGGTCGTCGATGTGGCGTTGCTTCCACTCCTCATTCATGGCGATCACTTCGGCGATATTCTCCCCGCCGATGGGCTCAAAGCGCCAATCGGGGTTGTTTTCCACAAAGCGGTTGATGTGGTTTCTCTTGTTTGAGAGCTTTTTGCCGGAAAGGGTGATCAGCTTTTCCGCCTCGTAAACATAGTCGAAGTAGTCGGTCAGCGTGATAAACTGGAACTTGCCGGGCATGGTCTCCTCCAGCAGCAGCTTTCCCTCCGCCGTCATGGCGTGAAAGGTGAGAGACTCCCCCTTCGCTTCGCTGTCGGCGAGCAGGGCCTCCAGCACCGGCCGGATGTCGCCTTTTCCGGGTGGGAAAAGGTAGGAGACAGGGTGCTTTTCCCGCACCGAGCGCAGCAGCAGGAAGTCGTCCATTCGAGCCACCTGGTAGCGAAAAATATCGCGCCACAGATAGCTGAAGGTAAAACTGTACTCCTCAGAGCGGTAGGAGGATACGTCCAGCAGCGGCTGCATCCAATCCCTGTCCTCAAGGGTGATATCGTGAAACTCCAGCATAAATCATTCATTCCTTTTCGGGGGTGGGCAGCATGTCCCGCAGGGTGTGGCGGATCACCGCAGCCATTTCCTCAATAGAACGCATCTCGTCGTTCCGGCAGCACTCCAGCACCAGCCAATCCAGCCGTTTGGCAGCGTAAAGGGCGGCCTCCCTGCATCGGCGCAGATAATCCAGATTAGACTCGTGAATATCCCGCTTGCCGGGGTCTCCGCCGTAGCGCTCCAACAGCAACCGCTGGGAAACCTCCGGAGCAACATCCAGATAGAGCACTCTGGTAGGTTCCGGCAGCCCCAGTCGTTCAAACTCATAATCCCATGTCCAGGAAAGGTACTCCTCCCACTGATCTTTGGGCAGCTTGGCCATCTGGTAGATAGCGTTGGAGGTGGTGTAGCGGTCGGCCACTATTGCCACTCCGGACAGGTAGTCCTCCCGCCAGGCGGTGCTGTAGCTGATGTAGCGGTCACAGGCGTAGAAGCTGGTGGCTGCGTAGGCGTTTACCTCGTCCACACCGCCAACCTCTCCCGCCAAGTACATCTTGACCAAGGCGGAGGAGGTGCTGTCGTAGTCAGGAAAGGTGATCCCGCGCACCCGTGCGCCCTCCGCGGCGAGAGACTCGGTGAGGATCTTGGCCTGGGTAGCCTTTCCGCTGCCATCCAGGCCCTCAATGACGATGAGCGTGCCCTGCGCGTTCAACTGCGACTCCCCTTTTTTTGAATAGTCTACCACGCTGCACAAAGATACGGTGGTCTTTTTTGTCGGAGAATATTTCTACAGCTTTTCCAATTTGGCAAAGTTTGCCATCACTTTTTTGACGCCTGCATCGCCAAAGTCAATTTCCAGCAGGACATCGTTGCCCATCGGTTTGGCGGAAAGCACTTTTCCTTCGCCAAAAACCTTATGGCGCACGCTGTCGCCCTGTCCCATATCGCAGACCACCTGGGCCGCCTGTCCGCCGCCGATGCCGATGGAACTGGCAGCCGCACTGCGTTTTGGCTGTGCTGTCGGGGTGGGCTTCACCCCAAAGGTGCGGGTGTTGTCCTGCATTTCGGTCAGTTCTTCCGGTATCTCCCTTGCAAAGCGGGAGGGCCGCCCCCAGGTGGTCTGGCCGAACAGCATACGCTTTTCCGCTCCGGTAATGTAGAGGCACTGCTTGGCGCGGGTGATGGCGACATAGGCAAGCCGCCGCTCCTCCTCGATCTCCTCGGGGTAATTGATTGCACCGCGGCCCGGGAAAACGCCTTCATCCAGGCCGATGATAAAGACGGTGCCGAACTCCAGCCCCTTGGCGGAGTGGATGGTCATGAGCACCACAGCATCGGTATCGGCGTCGTAGTTGTCCAGGTCGGTGTAGAGGGCAATCTCTTCCAAGAAGCCGGAGAGGGTGGGTTCCAGACTGTCCTCCACATAGGTGATGATGTTGGATTTCAGCTCCAACACGTTTTCTATGCGGGGAATTCCCTCATCTCCCTGCGCCTCGAGAAAGCGCATGTAACCGGTTCTTTCCAGCACCTCATCCAGCAGGTCGGCCAAAGGGATGCCCTCCTCCACCTGCTCTATAAAGCCCTTCATCATGCGGGCAAATTCCATCAGGGGGGTGCTCTTTTTAGAGAGGGGTGCGTATTCATCGGCGCGGGAAAGGACATCGAACAGCGTCTCCCCCACTGTGCCGGCGATCTCCGCCGCCGTTGCCATGGTCGTCGCACCAATGCCTCGCTTGGGCTCGTTGACAATGCGCATCAGACGCAGGCTGTCACTGGGGTTGTTGATGACGCTGAGGTAGGCCACAACGTCCTTAATCTCCTTGCGCTCGTAGAATCGCAGACCGCCCACAATGCGGTAGGGCACAGCCCTTTGGGCAAGGGCGCGCTCCACCGCGTTGGATTGGGCGTTCATGCGGTAGAGCACCGCGTGATCCGACCATTTTGCGCCTTTCTCCACTGAAGTCATGATATTGTCCGCGACAAAGCGGGCCTCTTCCAGCTCATCCCGAAGGCGCACGTGATTGATTTTTTCGCCATCCCCAGCGCTGGTCCAGAGGTTCTTGCCCTTTCGCGCAGTGTTGTTGGCGATGACGGCATTGGCCGCGGAGAGAATGTTCTGGGTAGAGCGGTAGTTCTGCTCCAGGCGGATAGCCTTCGCGCCCTCAAACTGGCTTTCAAAACTGAGGATATTTTCGATGGTCGCGCCCCGGAACTTGTAGATACTCTGGTCATCGTCGCCCACCACACAGAGGTTGCGGTGCTTCCTAGCCAGCATGCTCACAAGCCGGTATTGAGTCTGGTTGGTGTCCTGGTACTCATCCACCATGATGTATTTATAGCGGTTTTGATAGTGATCCAGCACATCGGGAAACTGCTGGAACAGCCGCACTGTCTGGACGATGATGTCGTCAAAATCCAGGGCGTTTGCACTGCGCAAGGTATCCTGGTAATACCGGTAGACTTTTGCCACACATTCGGCGCGGTAGTCCCCATTGGCCGCCTTCAAGAGGTCGTCAGGGGTGTACATGAAATCCTTGCCCTTGCTGATAGCAGACAGCACCGAACGCGGCGGCAGCGTCTTCTCGTCAAGACGGTTCGCCTTGATGCCGTCCTTGATGACCCGGAGGCTGTCGTCGGTGTCGTAGATGGTGAAGCTGCGGTCATAGCCAAGCGCCTCAATCTCCCTGCGCAGGATGCGGACACAAAGGGAGTGAAAGGTGGAGGCTTGGATGTCCTCCGCGGCAGTGCCCAATGTATTCAGCAGTCGGTTTCTCAACTCCCCAGCCGCTTTGTTGGTGAAGGTAATTGCGAGGATATTCCAGGGACGCACAGGGTTGTCTGCGAGGATACTGGCCAGTTCTTCCGGATTGCCGTCACCATTTTCCACATATTCGGAGAGAAATTGCAGCTCCGCAGATGAGATGGATGCGGGCTCCCGGTCGCTGAAATAGGCATTGCCAAACCGCACCATGTACTCTACACGGTTGATGAGCACAGTGGTCTTCCCACTGCCTGCGCCCGCCAAAATCAAAACAGGACCATTCATTTGAAAGACGGCCTCTCTCTGCATGTCGTTGAGGCCGCCATAATAACGTTCCAGCGCTTTGCGCTTTAGTGTTGTATAGTTTTCCAAGCCCTGTTCCACTCCCTGTATCTTCCTGCGAATACAACAAATCGTTTCCAAATTCGGGCGTCTTACGGATTGTTCAAGTCGTTATAGTATAGCATATTATTTGTGACAATGCCAGGTAAGTTTAAGTTGTTTGGTGCTTGACAAGGAGTTTTGGAACTGATATACTTTCACTTGCAGTTTGCCAGAAATGGTGAACGAAATGTGCAGATGTGGTGGAATCGGCAGACACGCTATCTTGAGGGGGTAGTGCTCACAAGGCATGCGGGTTCAAGTCCCGCCATCTGCACCACAAAAAACCGCATGACTATCGCGTTTTCGCTTTAGTAGTGCGGTTTTTGTTATGCCCGTTTCTTTCGTCAAATCTTCGTCAAGATATTGATTAAAGTTTCCGCATTCGAAGTCAAAAATGACCCTCCAAATTTCAGAATTGGAGGGTCATTTTTGATTTACTGGCTTCACTTTTCCGCCTGACTTGCACTTTTTGTATTTTTGCTTATTTTATTGTAGTTTGCCGGTAAAGGCAAGAAAATCGAAAATGAAAAAACCGCATAAACAACACGTTTACACGGTTTTATCTGGTCGAGGCGACAGGACTTGAACCTGCGGCATCTTGCTCCCAAAGCAAGCACTCTACCAAACTGAGCTACGCCTCGACAATCTGACTCCACACATTTGCGTAAAATCCAAAACTAATTATACCTTATCTGTAAGACAACGTCAAGCAAAAGGAGAGAAGCCCAGCCCCTCCCCTTTTGCTTTCATCGTTATGCCAGCAGCCCTTTATACAGTGCAATATACTGATTTGCCGAGCTGTTCCACGAATAATCGCTCGCCATTGCAGCCTTTATGTGTTCGCTCCACAGCTTCTTCTTTTTGAAATCCGTCTCGGCGCGCTGAATGGCGTACAGCATATCCAGTGGGTCATTGTTCAAAAAGTCATAGCCGTTGCCATCTTCCCCGCCAAAATCGCGAACCGTATCGTGCAAGCCGCCTGTTGACCGCACAATCGGAATCGTTCCGTAGCGGAGGGAAATTATTTGGGAAAGCCCGCAGGGCTCACTGCGGCTGGGCATTAAAAAGGTGTCCACTCCACTGTAAATGCGGTGAGATAGCGGCTCATCGAAGCCCAGCGTCACCGATACCCGCTCGGGATACCACATCACCGTCTCCCGGAAAAACTTCTCAAATTGCCATTCACCGCTGCCCAACAGGACAAATTGCACATTCATCTCCATGATGCGGTCAAAGGCCGCCTGCACCAAATCCATTCCCTTGTGGGACACCATCCGCGTCACCATGCCAATGACCATCGCCTTGGGATCAACGATGAGCCCCAACCGCTGTTGCAGCTCTTTCTTGTTGGCCGCCTTGCCAGATAGGTTGTCGGCAGTATAGTTTTTCTGAATGCTGGGGTCAGTTTCCGGGTCATAGAAGCCGACATCGATTCCATTTAGGATTCCTGTCAGCTTTCCCTTGTGCTGTCGCAGCAGCTTATCCAGACCATGGGCAAACCACGGGTCGAGAATCTCCTCCGCATAGGTGGGGCTCACTGTTGTGATGGCATCACACTGTTCAATGCCGCCCTTCATAAAATTGGTGTCGCCGTTATATTCTACTATAGAAGCGGCGGAAGCCGGCAGGCCCAGCACATCGTAGCGGATGCTCAGGTCAAAGGTGCCCTGGTACTGAATATTGTGAATGGTAAAGACCGTGCGAATATGGCGGTAGGTGTCCAAATGGCGATAAAAGACATTGAGGAACACGGGGATTAAGGCTGTCTGCCAGTCGTTGCAGTGGATGATCTCGGGCTCAAAGCCGATGTGGGGAATCATTTCCAGCACCGCTTTGGAGAAAAAGGCGAAGCGCTCCGCATCGTCAAAAAAACCATATAACCCTCGGCGCTTGAAATAGTATTCGTTGTCCAGGAAGTAGTATTTGAGACCGTTCACAGTTTTTTCAAAAACGCCGCAGTATTGGTTTCGCCAGCCCAACGGCACATCAAAGGAAGTGACAAACTTCATATCCTTCTGCATTTCCGGCGGAATATCATCATACAGGGGAACCACCACCCGGCATGCCTGCATTTTCTTGCGCAACGCACTGCTCAGCGATCCGGCCACATCCGCCAGTCCGCCCGATTTTATAAAGGGCACCGCCTCACTGGAGGCAAACAAAATCTTCACAAAAAACACTCCTTGCCATAAAGGTGCAAAAACAATCACATAGGCTTTGCTTATACAATTGCACCTTTTGCCAAAAATACGGGATATGTCTCAAATCCCACCAGCACCCGGTTGTCCGTGACGGTGACGTTTTTGTCGCTGATGACATATTCCAGATCACAGTTCGCTCCAACCACAGTGCCCTGCATGAGAATGCAGTTTCTAATCCTTGCGCCCTTGGCGACCTTCACACCGCGGAAGAGCACGGAATTTTCCACCGCTCCCTCTATCACACAGCCATCCGCCAGCAGGGAGTTGCCCGCCCGTGAAGAGAGTCCAAAGCGAACCGGCGCCTCGTCCCTCACCTTGGTGAAAACCGGCTTGTCGTTGGGAAACAGCTCTCGCCTCACCGCCTGATCCAGCAAATCCATGTTGGTGCGGTAGTAGCTCTGCAAATTGTCAAAGCGGCCCACATATCCCTTGAATTCATAGCCGTTGATGTGGTAGCGGTTCGTCCCCGCCTGGAGCACATCCTGGGTAAAGGAATACTGATTGCGGCTGATCAAATCCGAAACGATTCGCTCCAGCAGCTTGCCGGAAATAATCATCACATTGATGTAGACATTCTGCTCCCCCGCCAGATCGGGGTTGATCCGCACCTCCGTCACTCTGTTCTTCGTGTCAACCTGGAAGGTGGATACCTTTCCATTCTCCACAACCGGCACGGGCGAGCGCTTATAAATCACAGAGATGTCCGCGCCGCTCTCAATGTGGGAACGGTAGAAATCCTCATAGTCTATGTTGGCCAAAAAGTCGCAGTCTGCCGCCAGAACGTACTCCGGGTCGGTGTTGTTGATATACTCCATAATGCCTGCAAAGGCTTCGATCTTGCCCTTGTAGATACCGCTGCCACCGGTTCGTCCGTAGGGGGGCAGGATGATGAGTCCGCTGCGCTTGCGGGCCAAATCCCATTCCTTTCCATTGCCCAAATGATCCATCAGCGACTGGTAATTGCTCTGAGTGACAACACCCACATCCTGGATATCTGCCTGGGTAAAGCCGGACAGAAGAAAATCCACCAGACGGTAACGCCCGCCCACGGGAACAGCCCCCATGCATCGGTGTGTCGTCAGCTCCCGCACAGAGGAGCCCAAAATGCTGGAAAAGAGGATACCTGTTACGTTTTTCATATGATGGCCCCCTCTACCCTGACCGGTACCGCATCCGGGATATCCTCGTCCACCATGGCCTTTGCGCCAACCACAGCACCGCTGCCGATGCGCACGTCGTTGCCCACCACTGAAACACCCCAGTTTTCCTTGTCGGGGGAATCCTCTGGCCTGCGCCCAATCCTGGCATCTCGTTCAACCGTAGCGCCATCAGCGATAATGCTGTATTCCACCACAGCGCCGCTCTTCACCACCGTGCCCGGCATGAGGATGGAATCCCTGACAACCGCGCCCTCCTCCACCACGACGTTGGCAAAGACCACGGAGAAGTCCACAGTGCCGTAGATTTCCGCGCCTTCTGAGATGATGGAGTTTTGCACCTCCGCGCCGTCCGCTATATACTGCGGCGGCCGCCCCGAGTTCCGGGCGTAAATGCGCCAGTCATCGTCCCCAAGGTCCAGGGGCATCGCCGGATTGATGAGGTCCATGTTGGCTTCCCAGAGGCTGTCAATGGTACCCACATCCTTCCAGTAGCCGTCAAAGCGGTAGGCGTACAGGCTGGCGTTGTCCTCCAGCATAGCCGGAATGATGTTCTTGCCGAAATCCTTCTGAGAGATGTCGTCCGCATCGTCGATGGAGAGGTAGCGGCGCAGCGCATCCATAGAGAAGATGTAGATGCCCATAGACGCCAGCAGACTCTTGGGATTGGCGGGCTTCTCCTCGAACTCATAGATTTTGCCGTCCGCCTCCGCGTTCATGATGCCGAAGCGGCTGGCCTCTTCCCTGGAAACCTCCAGCACTGAAATGGTGCAGTCCGCCCCCTTCTCAATGTGATAGTCCAGCATCAGGGAATAGTCCATCTTGTAGATATGGTCACCAGAGAGAATCAGAACGTAGTCGGGATCATAGCGCTCTATGAAGGGTATGTTCTGGTAGATCGCGTTTGCTGTGCCCGTATACCAGTCGGAGCCACTCTGCTTCTGGTAAGGGGGCAGCACAAACACACCGCCGTGCACCCTGTCCAAATCCCAAGGCTGACCGTTGGCAATGTAT
Source organism: Oscillospiraceae bacterium (assembly GCA_047973265.1). Lineage (GTDB taxonomy): Bacteria > Bacillota > Clostridia > Oscillospirales > Ruminococcaceae > WRAV01. Next base: position 39,436 of record JBKEBS010000119.1, on the reverse strand, counting down.
TCATTGAGTACCAGGGGCTGGTATTGGGTGAGCACCCCCACTGTATCGAGTCCGGAATTGACGCAATTGGAGAGTGGAAAATCTATGATGCGGTACTTTCCGCCAAAAGCCACCGCAGGCTTAGCCAGCTTCTGGGTCAGGGTGTACAGCCGACTGCCCTGCCCTCCCGCCAAAATCATAGCAATCCATTTTTTCTTTTTTACCATTTCGGTCATCCCTTTCCGGGGGAGATTGGTATCCTCCCGACAAATATGATGAAATCAAAGCAATTTTGACAATGCAATACTCGATTATTCGTCCTTCTTCTTGGCGCCGGTTGTCTTGCGGGGCGCCTTGGCGGCTTTCCCCTTCCCCGCGCCGGTGGGACTGTCCCCTTCCTTCTTCCTCCCCGATCCCGATTGAACCTTCTCCGACTTTCCTTCTGCTTTGGCAGATTTTTCAGTTACCTCGGCAGCCTTCTTTTTGGCCTGCTTTCTGACCACAGCTTTCTCCTCCGCCACCGGAGTGACCGTTCTGGAGCGCTTGAGGCCAACCGGCTCAAACCACGTGGCGCTCAGCGGCGGAATGCTGACAACAATGGACTGCTCGTAGCCGTGGCTCTCCTTCGGCTCCACCGCCACAGCCTCAGCGCGCTTCATGCCGGTTCCGCCAAAGGCGGCATCGTCCGAGTGGAACACCATACGGTACTCCCTGGCCGCCGGAACGCCAAAGCGGTAGCCGGTGCAGACAGCGGCGGAAAAATTGCAGACGGCGATCAGCTGTTTGCCCTTCTCGTCAATGCGGCGAAACACCACGATGTTCTGGGTGTTGTCGTCCGCCACAATCCACTGGAAGCCCTCCCAGGAGTCCTCCACCTGCCAGAGACTGGCATGCTCCAGATAGAAGTGGTTGAGGGCCTTCACATAGTCCTGGAGCTGCCTGTGGCCCTCGTAATCCAGCAGCAGCCAGTCCAACTCCTGGGAGTAGTTCCACTCAATCACCTGGCCAAACTCGCTGCCCATGAACAGCAGCTTTTTGCCCGGGTGCGACATCATGAAGCCCAGGAACACCCTGACGCCCGCGAACTTCTGCGCATAATTGCCGGGCATTTTGTCCCAAAGGGATTTCTTGCCGTGCACCACCTCATCGTGGGAGATGGGCAGGACAAAGTTCTCGCTAAAAGCGTAAAACAGGCTGAATGTGAGCTTGTCGTGGTTGTAGGCGCGATAGATTGGGTCAAGGGCATTGTAGACCAGCATGTCGTTCATCCAGCCCATGTTCCACTTGAAGTTGAAGCCCAACCCGCCCACATAGGGGGGCTTTGTCACCAGCGGCCAGGAGGTGGACTCCTCGGCGATCATCAACGCGCTGGGATTTGCCGTGAGCACCGCGCTGTTGAGCTGCTGCAAGAAGTCGATGGCCTCCAGATTTTCCCTGCCGCCGTTGGCGTTTCGCGCCCAATTCTGTCCCTGGCGGTCGTAGTCCAGGTAGAGCATGGAGGCAACGGCATCCAGCCGCAGGCCATCAATGTGATATTCCTCGATCCAGAACATGGCGCTGGAGATGAGGAAGGAGCGCACCTCGGGCTTGCCGTAGTCAAACACCATGGGTCCCCAGCCCTTGTGCTGGCTCTTCAGTGGGTCGGCGTACTCATAGCAGGGGCCGCCGTCAAACTCGTAGAGGCCGTGGGCGTCTTTGGGGAAGTGGGCGGGTACCCAGTCGAGCAGGACGCCGATGCCGGCCTTATGCAGCTTGTTTACAAATCCCTTGAACTGCTCCGGTGTGCCGTAGCGGGAGGTGGGGGCAAAAAAGCCCGATACCTGGTAGCCCCAGGAGCCGTCGAAGGGGTATTCCGTAATGGGGAGTAATTCCACGTGGGTGTAGCCCATCTCGGTCAGATAGACAACAAGCTGGTCGGCCAGCTCATCGTAGTTGTAGAAATTGCCGTCGGCGTAGCGCCGCCAGGAGCCCAGGTGCATCTCATAGATGTTTATGGGGCTGTGATAGTGGTTGCGCTTGTCCCTGGCAGTCATCCATCGCCCGTCTGTCCAGCGGTACTCCTCCAGCGGATAAACCTTGGAGGCGTTGGCGGGGGGCGTCTCGAAGTGAAAGCCGTATGGGTCGGATTTGAGCACAAGCTTGCCCCGCTTGCCGGTAACCGCATACTTGTAGGCGTCATAGCGGCTCATGCCGGGCACAAAGGCCTCCCATACGCCGCTATCCTTGATTCTCTTCATAGGGTTCGCGGAGGGGTTCCAGTCGTTGAAATCGCCCACAACGCCGATCTCCCTGGCGTTTGGGGCCCAAACGCGAAAAGTGACCCCCTGCTTTCCCCGCTTTTCGTCAGGATGGGAGCCCAAAAAGAACTGGACGTGGCTGTTGGTTCCCTCCTGGAAGCTGCGGAGCGCAGACGACACCTTTTCATTCGCTGTTTTTGCCATATGCTGTATTGCGGCCTGCCGGCAATTTCCGGCGGCTGCCCCTCCTTTCAAAGTAAGCGCAATCTGATACAAACAGGTGGAGGCAGATAATGTACCATTATTCTAGCAAAAAAAACCTCGCTTTACAACGAAAATTGTGATAATTCTAAAATCATTTGATATTTTAGATGTTCCATTAGGTTGTAATGACTAATTTTTGACAGAAAGCACAGAATTTCACATTGAAATAATCTTTTTTGACAGATTCGGTCTCTCTGTTACAAGAAAAATGCCGATTCCCCTTACTGGGAACCGGCATTTTTTCTTATTTCAGCAGCTTTACCAAGACCGCCTTTTGGGCGTGAAGGCGGTTTTCCGCCTCGTCAAAAATCTCATTCGCATGGGCCTCAAAAACAGCAGCCGTGATCTCTTCCTCCCGGTGGGCAGGCAGGCAGTGCTGCACCATTGCCCCCGGCTTCGCGACCGCCATCAGCGCATCATTTACCTGATAGCCCGCAAATGCGACTTTGCGCTTCTCCGCCTCCCCCTCCTGTCCCATGGACGCCCACACGTCGGTGATCACCACATCGGCGTCCTTCGCGGCCTCCATGGGGCTGTCGGTGAGGGTGAACTTGTCCCCGTATCCGGCGGCAAAGTCCAGGGCCGCTTTCAGGGGCTGGTAATCTTTGGGGGTGGCGATTGCCACCTCCATACCCACCTTCAGGCCACCCACCAACAGGGAATTCGCCATGTTGTTACCATCTCCGATATAGCACATCTTGAGGCCGGAGAGATTGCCCTTGTGCTCCCGAATGGTCATGAGGTCTGCCAATATCTGGCAAGGGTGGGAATCATCTGTCAAACCGTTGATGATGGGAATGGAGCCATACTTGGCCAGATCCTCCACCTCCTGCTGGGCAAAGGTGCGGATCATGATGCCGTCCAGGTACCGGGACAGCACCCTTGCGGTGTCCTGGATGGGCTCGCCGCGGCCAATCTGCATATCCCCCGCGTTGAGCACCACAGGGTAGCCGCCCAGCTGCACCATGCCCACCTCAAAGGAAACCCTGGTGCGGGTGGAGGCCTTCTGGAAGATCATGCCCAGTGTCTTGCCCGCCAGACGGGGATGGGCGATGCCGTGCTTCTGCTCATATTTCAGCTGATCGGCCAGGTCGAGAATCTCGATAATCTCCTGCCCCGACAGGTCTATCATTTTCAGTAAATGCTTCATTGGAATCAGTCCTTCCTCGAATCTGCTTGTGCCAGTTGCTTTTGCTTTACAGCTGCGGCCAGCACCTTTTCCAACACTGCCAAGCCCTTGTCGATCTCCGCTTTGGTGATGGTCAGGGGCGGCAGCAACCGCAGCTTTTCCTTCGCGGTGAGGATGATCAGGCCACCTGCGATGCAATCCGCCGCCAGTTGGCCGCTTGCAAGGCCTTCCTCCAGGGCGATGCCCAGCATCAGCCCCTTACCGGTCACGCCGGTTACACCGGGCATGGCCTTCACTTTTTCGGCAATGTAGGCCCCCTTGTCGGCGACATCGTCCAGGAATTTGCCGTCAATGCTTTCCATCACGGCGTTTCCTCCTGCGCAGACAATGGGGTTGCCGCCAAAAGTGGAGCCGTGGTCGCCGGGGCCGAGGGTCTCCTGGGTTTTCTCCCCGAACAGCACTGCTCCGATGGGCAGACCACCGCCCAGTCCCTTTGCAAGAGTGACCACATCGGGCTTTATCCCGTAATGCTCGCAGCAGAGGAATCTTCCGGTGCGCCCCACTCCGGTCTGCACTTCATCCACCATCAGAATCAAATCCTTCTCGGTACAGAGCTTTTCGACGCCCTTCACAAAGCCGGGCTCCAGGGGGATGACCCCGCCCTCTCCCTGGATGCACTCGATGAAGATAGCGCAGGTTTTCTCTGTAATTTTGCTCTCCAAATCGGCCAGGTCGTTGGCCTTTGCATAGGCAAAGCCGGGCGGAAAGGGCCCAAAGTTCGCGTGGAAGCTATCCTGTCCGGTGGCCGCGAGGGTGGCGATGGTGCGGCCGTGAAAGGAGTTCATAAGGGTGATGATCTCATACCGCTCGTGGGAGTATTTGTCAGAAGAGTATTTCCGCGCGGTCTTGAGCGCCCCCTCGTTGGCCTCCGCCCCGGAGTTTGCGAAGAACACCCTCTTCATGCCGGTGCGCTCGCACAGGGCCTTTGCCAGGGCAATCTGCGGCTTTGTGTGGTAGAGGTTGGAGATGTGGGCAAGCTGGTCGATCTGCCCCTTGACAGCTTCCACCCAGGCGGGATTTGTGAAGCCGATGGAGTTGACTCCGATCCCGGCGGAGAAGTCGATGTACTCCCTCCCCGCGTCGTCGGTGCAGCTCGCGCCGCTGCCAGCGGCGACATCCAGATTCATCCGCTTGTAGGTGTGGGCGATGTACTGCTGATCCAGCTTCTGTATCTCGGAAAAAAACATAGTATCACTTCATTTCTTCATTCTGACTTTCTTTTGGTGGAGAACATGGTGCCGATGCCCTCGTTGGTCATCATCTCAATGAGAATGGAATGTGGGATTCTGCCGTCGATGATAAATGCCTTTCGCACGCCTCGGCGAATGCTCTCCACACAGCTGTCGATCTTGGGGATCATCCCCCCCGAGATGATGCCCTCCCGGATAAGGGCGGGAACATCGCTGATGCTGACCTGGGAGATGAGGGTGGAGTCGTCGTCCTTGTCCTTCAGCAGCCCCCGGATATCGGTCATGAGAATGAGGTTTTCCGCCTTGAGCTCACTCGCAATGCGGGCGGCAGCCGTATCGGCGTTGATGTTGTAGACATTGCCCTCGTCGTCGCAGCCTACGGTGGCGATAACCGGGATGTATCCGCTGTTCAGCTGATCCAAAATGACTTCGGGGTCAATGCGTTGAATCTCACCCACATAGCCCAGCTCGTCGTCCAGCTTGGTGGCCCGGATCATCTGGCCGTCCAGGCCGCAGATGCCCACAGCCTTGCCGCCGGAGCGGCCCAGCCGGTAGACCAAGTCCTTGTTGGTCTTGCCCGCCAGCACCATCTGCACCACCTTAACGGTCTCCTCGTCGGTGTAGCGCAGGCCGTTCACAAATCGGGATTCAATGCCCATGCTGGTGAGGGTCTCGGTAATCTCGGGGCCGCCGCCGTGCACCAGTACCACCTTGATGCCGATGAGGGAGAGCAGAACGATGTCGTCCATCACAGCTTGCTTGAGCTCCTCGTCGATCATGGCATTGCCACCGTACTTGATGACCACGACCTTGCCAAAATATTTCTGTATGTACGGCAGGGCCTGTACCAGCACATTGGCCTTGTCCGCATTGCTCAGTGTCATCATGATCTGTAATCTCCGTTTATCTTCACGTAGTCGTAGGTCAAATCGCAGCCCCAGGCCACTGCTGAGTGGCCTTCCACGGCTTTGCCCTCGCCGTCGGCCAGCGCAATGAGGATTTCAATTTCATTCTGTGTGAGGATTTCCTTTGCCCTCTCCTCGCTGAAGGAAAGGCTTCCACCGTCTTTGCAGACCTGGATAACCCCTGCCGCCGAAGCGAAGGATACCGACACCTTCAGCGGGTCGAAATCCGCATCGGCGTAGCCCATGGCGCAGAGCACCCGACCCCAGTTGGCGTCCGCGCCGAACATGGCCGCCTTGAACAGGCTGGAGGTAATGACGGATTTTGCCAGCACCCGGGCCGAGGTCTCGTCCTTCGCGCCGGTCACCGCGCATTCCAGCAGCTTGGTGGCCCCCTCGCCGTCCTTGGCGATAGCCTTGGCCATGTAAAGGCAGACCGCGCGAAGCCCGGCCGTAAAGGCGGCGAAGTCCTCCCCTGTCCCGGTGATCTCGGCGTTGCCCGCCATGCCGTTGGCCAGCACTGTGCACATGTCGTTGGTGGAGGTGTCGCCGTCCACACTGACCATGTTGAAGGTATCTTTCACGACAGCAGACAGCGCCTTTTGCAGCATCCCGGCAGAGATAGCCGCGTCTGTTGTGACAAAAGCGAGCATTGTGGCCATGTTGGGGTGAATCATCCCCGAGCCCTTGCAGATGCCGCCGATGGTGACGGTCTTGTCACCGATCTCCACCGTGACAGCAATTTCCTTTTTGGCGGTATCGGTGGTCATGATGGCTGCCGCGCAGTCGTCACTCCCCTTTTCGGTGGCGTCCAGCGCTTTCACAAGGCTCTCTATGCCGCCCTCAATGGGCCCGATGGGCAAAGGCACGCCGATGACTCCGGTGGAAGCAACCACCACATCCTCCGCCAAAATGCCCAGCGCCTTTGCGGCAAGCTGGCACATCTGTGCCGCAACCCTGTCGCCGTCAGCGTTGCAGGCGTTGGCATTGCCCGAGTTGCAGAGGATTGCCCTCGCCGTTCCGTCGGCCAGGTGGGCCATGGTCGTCCGGATTGGAGCCGCCTGCACCTTGTTGGTGGTATAGGTCGCGGCTGCTGTGCAGGGCTGCTCGCTGAAAATGAGCGCCAAATCCTTCTTATCCGCCTTCTTGGCGATGCCGCAGTGGACGCCCCCCGCCGAAAAGCCCTTGGGTGCGCAGACGCCGCCGTTGACCGGCTGAATGTTTGCATTATTCATGTTAAATCTCCAAACCTGTCGTCTCGTCCAGGCCACAGGCGATGTTCATGCACTGCACCGCCGCGCCCGAAGCCCCCTTGCCCAGGTTGTCAAACCGGGCAATCAGCACCACTTGTTCCTCGTGGCCGCAGACATAGACTTCCATGTAATCTTTCCCCATAAGGGCCCCCGCATCGATCATGCCGCCGTGAAGCTGCTGCTCCGCCCCAAAGGGCATGACACGCACCAACCGCTGGCCGCTGTAGTGATCCTCAAAGAAAAAGTGAAGCTTCTCCGCGTCCAGCTTGTTCCTGAGCAGCCGGGTGTGCAGCGGCACCGTCACCATCATGCCCGCGTAGAAGTCCGCCAAAATGGGATTAAACACGGGTGGCATGGAGAGGCCCGCGATTTTCTGCATTTCAGGGAGATGCTTGTGGCTCTGGCCCAGGGCATATTGCCTGGGAGAGTACAGGGACGGATCCCGCTCGGAATCCTCATACTCGGCGATCATCTTCTTGCCGCCGCCGCTGTACCCCGTAACCGAATGGGCGCTGAACGGGTGGTTGGGGGCGACAAGCCCCCCCGCGACTAGGGGATATGCAAGCGCCGTGAAGCCGCTTGCGTGACAGCCGGGCACCGCGATGCGCTTCGCGCCCACTATCTTCGCCCTGTGGGCGGACGAGAGCTCGGGCAGTCCGTAGGCCCAGCTGTCCAGAGTGCGGTGGGCAGTGGAGGCGTCGATAACCACTGTATCCGGGTTTGTGATGCCCGCGACGGCCTCCCTGGCTGCGGTATCTGGCAGGCAGAGAAAGACCACATCGGCGCTGTTCGAGAGCTTTGCGCGCTCCCCGGCGTCCTTGCGCAGCTCCGGGTTGATTGCCAGCAGCTCCACATCGGCACGGGCTCCCAGCCGGTCGGCCAGCCTGAGACCGGTGGTACCCTCCGCACCGTCAATAAAAACCTTAATCATTGTGAGATCATTCCCTTCATAGGCCAACTTTTTTATTGGCCTTCGGAATATGTTTCGGTATCGCGGAAGCGATATTTGAGCCCTCGGCGAAAAAGAAGCAAAACGCAGTGTGAAATATTTAATTTCACACATTCCCTTTGGCAAACAGTTGCCTCACTTCTTTAACCTGCTCTCCCACCGTGGCGGGGCCGCCGTAGGAGGTACGACTGCGCATGCAAGTGTCCAGGTCAATCGCCTGATAAATGTCCTCACTGAACAAATCGGACTTGCCCTGATACTCGGCCAGCTTCAGACTCTCCAGCGTTTTCCGCTGTCGATGCAGAGGGCCACCAGCTCTCCGGTAATCTTGTAGGCATCCCGGAAGGGCATTCCCTTTTTCACCAGATAATCCGCGCAGTCGGTGGCGTTGATAAAGCCTCTCGCCGCCGCGGCCCGCATGTTCTCCCGGTTGACGCTCATCGTGGCCAGCATGGGGGTGAAGGCCTCAAGGCACTCGGCAACGGTGTCCACCGCGTCGAAAATGGCCTCCTTGTCCTCCTGCATATCCTTGTTGTAGGCGAGGGGCAGACCCTTCATCTGGGTGAGCAGGGCCATCAGACCGCCGTATACACGGCCCGTCTTGCCCCGCACCAGCTCGGCGATATCGGGATTCTTCTTCTGGGGCATGATGGAGGAGCCCGTCGCAAAGGCGTCGTCCAGCTCCACAAACTTGAATTCCCAGCTGCACCAGAGGATGACCTCCTCGGAAAAGCGGGAGAGGTGCATCATGATGAGGGACAGCGCCGACGCCAGCTCGATGCAGTAATCACGGTCTGAGACGCCATCCAGGCTGTTGCGGCTGGGCGCATCGTAGCCGAGCTCTGTCGCCGTGTACCAGCGGTCGATGGAATAGGTCGTCCCCGCCAACGCCCCGCTGCCCAGTGGGCATTCCGCCTTCATCCGCTTCCGGCAGTCCATCAGCCTGTCCCTGTCCCGCAGGAGCATGGAGGCGTAGGCCATCAGGTGATGCCCAAAATTGATGGGCTGGGCCCGCTGCAGATGGGTGTAGCCGGGCATGACGGCGTCTGCGTTCTGTTCCGCCAGATCACAGAGGGTGGAGAGCAGCGAATCCAGTTGAGCAATCATCTCGCCGACACGGTCGATCAGGTAGCTGCGGGTGTCCAGCGCCACCTGGTCGTTGCGGCTGCGGGCGGTGTGCAGACGCTTGCCCGCGTCACCGATGCGCTTTGTCAGCTCCGCCTCGATAAACATGTGAATGTCCTCAGCGGCGGGATCGGGAGGAAACGTTCCGCTCTCAATATCTTGCAGGATACCGGTCAGGCCCTCCTGAATCTGCTTCAAGTCCCCGTCAGAGATGATGCCCTGCTTCGCCAGCATAGAGGCGTGAACCAGGGAGCCCTCGATATCGTTTTTGTACAGCCGGAAGTCGAAGCCGATGGAGGAATTGAAGCTGTTGATCCTCTCATCCAGCTCCTTGGAAAACCGCCCCGCCCACATCTTCATGCGAAATCAAATCCTTTGTGGTTTATTTCTGGTTGGGCCAATCCTTTTTCAGCTCCGCGCGTACCTTGAGGGGCAGGCCGAACAGGTTGATGAAGCCCTGGGAATCCATCTGGTCGTAGTCGCTGTCGCCGCCAAAGGTGACCACCTTCTCGGAGTAGAGGGTGTAGGGGCTGGTCACGCCCGCGTTGATCATGTTGCCCTTATACAGCTTGAGCTTGACGGTACCTGTGACAGTCTCCTGGGTCTTGTCCACAAAGGCCATCAGCGCCTCCATCAGAGGGGTGTACCACTGACCGTTGTAGACGATCTCGCCGTATTTCTGTGCGACGAGCGTCTTGTAGTGGGAGGTCTCTTTGTCCAGGCAGAGCATCTCCAGCAGCTCGTGAGCGTAGTAGAGGATCGCGCCGCCGGGGGTCTCATAGACACCGCGGCACTTCATTCCCACCAGGCGGTTCTCTACAATATCCAGGATGCCCACGCCGTTGGCGCCACCGATGTCGTTGAGCTTCTTGATCAGCTCCACGCCGCCCATCTTGACGCCGTCCAGCGCCACAGGAATGCCCTGCTCAAAGTCGATGGTCACGTAGGTGGGCTTGTCCGGGGCCTTCTCCGGGGAGATGCCAAGCTCCAGGATTTTGTCGAACATGGGCTTGTTGGCGGTGTCTTCCAGATCGAGGCCCTCGTGGGAGAGGTGCCAGAGATTCATATCCTTGGAGTAGTTGGTCTCCTTTGTGATGGTCAGGGGGATATTCCGGGCCTCGGCATAGGCGATCTCGTCCTCACGGCCTTTGAGCTCCCAGGTTCTCCAGGGGGCGATAATGTCCATCTCGGGGGCGAAAGCCTTGATGGTGAGCTCGAAACGCACCTGGTCGTTGCCCTTGCCCGTACAGCCATGGGCGATTGCGTCGGCGTTTTCCTGCTTGGCGATCTCCACCAGGCGCTTTGCGATGAGGGGACGGGCCAGGGCCGTTCCCAGCAGGTAGGTCTCGTACTTCGCACCCGCCTTGAGTGCCGGGAAGATGAAATCGTCCACAAACTCCTGGGTGAGGTCTTCGATGTACAGCTTGGCCGCACCCTGTGCCTTGGCGCGTTCCTCCAAGCCACCCAGCTCTTTCTCCTGGCCCACGTCGGCGGCGACGCAAATGACCTCACAGCCGTAGTTTTCTTTCAGCCAAGGGATAATGACGGAGGTGTCCAGACCGCCGGAGTATGCGAGCACGACTTTATTGTATTGCTTTTTCATTATATATCCATCCTTTCGATTCCTGTACCTGTTGAACTATAATAAAGGCATTATACATCGAAGAACTGCCAAAATCAACCCCGTTTTGAATATTTATACATATTGCTGTATTTTTTTACATTCACACAATTGCCGCTAACATTTTTCACGATATTGCTGTATACTATGGCCTATATAAGGGAGGGGTTTCCGAATGGAACACGGTGATATTCGTATCCTGGCGGACAAGCTGTGCGCCAATGTAGCCACGGCTATTGTGGGCAAGGATGAGGAAATAAGGCTTGTGCTGGCGACCATGCTTGCCGGGGGCCATGTCCTGCTGGAGGACGTGCCCGGCACCGGCAAAACCATGCTGGCAAAGGCGTTGGCAAAATCCGTTGACTGCAACTTTCGGCGGGTGCAGTTCACCCCCGACCTGCTTCCCTCCGAGCTGACCGGCATCAACTTCTACAGCCCGAAATCGGGGGAGTTTTCCTTCCGGGAGGGCAGCCTGTTCACCAATATCCTGCTGGCGGACGAGATTAACCGTGCCACTCCCCGCACACAGTCCGGCCTGCTGGAGAGCATGGAGGAGCTGCAGGTGTCGGTGGACGGCGTGACCTATCCCCTCCCCCGCCCCTACTTCGTCATCGCCACCCAAAATCCGGTGGAGACCCAGGGCACCTTTCCCCTGCCGGAGGCCCAGCTTGACCGCTTTCTCATCCAGCTGCGGCTTGGCTACCCCACGGAGGAGGAGACGGCGGATGTGCTGGAGCGCTATGTCTCCGGCGCGCCGATGGAGCGCATCTCCCCTGTCTGCACGGGCGAAGATATCACCGCAATGGCGCAGCTGGCAAGTAGCGTCTACATTCACCGGGAGGTGTACCTCTACATTGCAAAGCTGGCCCAGGCAACCCGCAGCCACGAGGCCATCGCCCTGGGGGCAAGCACTCGCGCCTGCCTGGCCCTTTCCCGCCTTGCACAGTCCTATGTCGCCATGGAGGGGAGAGGCTTTGTCACGCCGGACGATGTGAAGCTGCTCTGTCCCTATGTCTTTGGACACCGGCTGATCTTCCGGGGCAGCCGCCGGGGCCTTGACTCCGCAGGCGTGATCGGAGAGGTGCTGGCGAATGTGACCGCGCCGGTGGAAAACTGGAAGGCATAGCCCGCCGAAAGGAAGGAACATTACTGTGGCCATACTCAGCATGGCGCTGTTCCTGCTGTTGCTCTTCTGGCTCCAGCAGAAGATATACCGCCGCTATTGGGACAGACGCCTTGACCTACGCCTGTCCTTTTCCGCCCGGGAGGCATTCGAGGGAGAGCGGCTTGTCCTCAAGGAGGAGCTGACCAACTCCAAGCTGCTGCCCCTGCCCTGGGTGGTTGCCAAGTTCCAGCTCTCCCGGGGGCTGGTCTTTCCCGGCAGCGAGACCGCCCGGGTGAGCGACGACTACTACCAGAACGACATGTTCAGCGTGGGCATCTTTCAGCGCATCACCCGCAGGCAGGAGTTCGTCTGCGGGGCAAGGGGATACTACCGCATCAAGAACCTTGACCTCTCCAGCAACAACATTCTCATCTCCGACCATCTGGTGAAACGGCTTTCCTGCGATGCGAAATTGACTGTGCTGCCAAAGCTCATCCCCGCCGACGAGCTTGATATTGTCTACCGGCAAATCTTCGGCGATATTGAGGTAAAGAGATTCACCAATCCCGACCCCTTTACCTTCCGGGGCATTCGGGAATACCAGGCAGGGGATGACTTCCGCAGCGTCAACTTCAAGGCCTCGGCCAAAACCGGGGAGCTGATGGTCAACCTGAGCGCCGCCACCGCCTCCCAGGAGCTGGTTCTACTGCTGAACCTTCAGAAGTATGCCGACTGGGACAGCGGGGACGTCTACGAGGAGGCCATCCGCATCGCGGCATCCGCCGCCGAGCGCTTCGGCGGAATGGGCCTCGCCGTGGGGCTCTACTCCAACGGGCGGGATGTGACCACTCACAGTCCGGTGCGGGTTCTGCCCGGCAGCGGCAGCCGTCACGCCCACGGCATTCTGGAAAAGCTGGCGCGCGTCGACCTCTCCCTTGAACAGGAGCCTATGGCACCGATGTTGGACAGCCTGGAGGACGGCCCGGTCTACCTGCTTATCTCCAGCTATGACGGGCCGGAGATTGCCGATGCCTTCGACCGCATGTTGGAGAGAGGGCTTTCCGCCCGCTGGATTCTCCCCACCCTGCCCGACACCGTCACCCATGTGAAGGAGACGGATGTCATCTCCCGCTGGGAGCTGTTGGCATGAAAGGGGCTGATTGAAATGACCAGAACCCGCATCTTTGTGCGGCAGATGCTCAGCGATCTGACCGTCTTCGCCCTGCTGCACAGTCTGCTTTTAACAGGCCTGTTTGCAATCTACCGGGAGCTGACGCCCGTGTGGATCAGCTTTGTGCTTCTCCTCCCCTTCCTGGCTATGACGGTGGTACGGGAGAAGGTGGACAATCTCTTCCTCTTCCTTCTGCTGCACATTCTGCTGGCGGCAACAGCAGTGCTGCTCCCCCTGGAGCTCATCGCAAAGGGGCTGTGCTTTTTATTGCTTGTTATTGCAGCGATCTACTCCCTTGTGGTGCAGCTGCGAGGCTACTGGTCGGTAGAACTCGGCTGGACGGGCTTCTGTGTCGGTGTGCTCGCGGTTTTGGCGCTGGTGACAGGGTACCTCCGTTTCGGGCGAATCCCACTGCTGCTGACCCTTTGGGCCACTCTGGTGGTCGCCTGCTACTTCGTCTGCTACCAAACCTTACGGGTCGATGAAGCCCTTTCCTTTCTCCCCGCAACCGGCAGAAAAGTGGTTCCCTCCATCCTGCGCTTCAACAACATCATCCTGCTGGGCTTTCTTGTCCCCGTACTGCTGGCTGCCGCCCTTGCAGTGCGCTTCCCCCTGAATGGGCTGTTCACAACCATAGCCGCCGCGTTCAAGCAGATTGTCCGGTGGATTTTTGGACTGCTGGCAAGGTTTGGCGGCGAAGCCCAAGAGGAGCTTCCGCCGGAAACACCCGAGCCCTCTCCGTCCTATGGACTCCCCGAAACAGAGCCGGGGGATTCATCCTGGTTTCTGGAAATTCTGGAGCAGATTATCCTCCGCACCGTGCAGGTTGCCCTGGTGGTCGGCGTTGTCGCGCTGATAGTCTATGCGCTCCGCAAGCTGTACAAGCGGTTTTATGCCTCCAAAGCAAAGGACGGCGATGTCAGGGAATACATTGGCCCGGAATTGCAGATTGAGGCTTTGAAGGCATCCTGGCGCAGCTTGTTGGGCCGCCTGCCCCGCTTTGGTCGGTCTGAATCCGAGCGCATACGCAAAATCTACTACAAACGGGTCAACCGGCATATCTGGCAGGGTGCCAGGGTGGCAAAGTCCGACACAACCGGCGACATCCGCCGAAAGCTAGCCGAAGCGGATGATTTGACAGAGCTGACGGATAGCTACAATGACGCGAGATATGGCCCGCCAGCGAAGCCGTAAGATGTTTTATGGTATGTCATTGCATAAATAAAGAGCCTCGGATAAATCCGGGGCCTTTTGCATTTTAGGTCTGTACAGCATGGCTGTAGTTTATTCGCATGAGACGCAAAAACGCCCCCGGCAAAGGCCAAGGGCGCGTTTGAGAGCAGCTTCGAGCTGCTGGTGCCGCCAACCGGACTTGAACCGGTACGCCTGTTAAGGGCGGGGGATTTTAAGTCCCATGTGTCTGCCAGTTCCACCATGGCGGCCTGGAAAAGGTCGCCTCTCATTATAATACAGCAGCCATTCCCAGTCAAGACACCCCGTCCGCAGATTGATTTGCTTCCTGAATCTGCGACGACATATCCATGTTGGGATACACATTTTGCATGTATTCATCCGGATATTGCTGATCCAGCCAGCGCTCCACACCGGTGCTTGCTGGCACACCCTGATCCCTGCCCGACCAGCGGTAAACCGCCGCTGCAGACAGCACCATATTGACTGCCAGCGCTATGGCAATCGTCCAAGTGAGACTCTTCCCCATCCGGTTCGGTATCTTCTCGATGAGGTCTGACAGCCTGGGATAAATGATCCGCATGAACAGCAATCCCAAAAAGCCCCAAAAGATCATGAATTTCAGCGATGTTCTGCCGCCAAAGGAGAGCACCTCTCCCGTATAATCCCAGGACTTCGTGCCGAAAAATGCCTCCTGCAGCCAGCTGACCACCCATTCAAAGGCGCCGCCAATTGCCGCGCTGCCCAAAAACAGCCAGCCGTCCCGGTACTTGGCAAGCGGATGCAGACAAACTGTCATAAGGATAGCCCCGAATCCGTAAACCTGATTGAAAGGGCCGTACAACATTCCCTGGCGGCTCTCAATCCGGCCTGTGGTGACAATGCAGTAGCCGGTCTCAACCAGATAGCCGATCACGCAGCCGATGATGAATACCCAGCACAGCTTGTAAAAGCCGATTCCTGCGGCAAAGGATCGCTCCCCCGCCACATTTTTGATCTCAGCCTTTTTGCGCGCGCCCTTCTTTTCCTTGGGTGGCGGCTGGAGCTGACTCTCCTTGATCCGCTGGAAAAGCTCCTTGAAGTAGCCCTTGAGGTGCCTTCCGTAACCCCTATACCAGGACGAGTACTTCCGCATTTCCACCAGTGCGGGTGCATGGTTGTCGTACTTCATCAGGGGGAAGGCATCCACCCATCTGGCGACATCCCTTCGCAGCTGCCACAGCTTGAATATCTGCTGCATGGCCTCTTCTGAGACCGGCCCTGCGCCCCGGGCCGCACGCATCTCGTTGAGCTGCTCCCTGCTTTTTTTCAAGTCCTGGGGAATCAGCCAGCTGAAGCCTTCCTTGTTTTCACCCAAGTTCTCAAGCGTGCCGGAAATCTCCTGCATCGTCTCCTCCAGCTTCGACACGGAGGACAAGAGATAGAGCAGGTCAAACAGCGGTATCGCCGTCAGAATCGTCGCGACAAAGCGCTCAATATGCTCGGGAATCATGCCGATCAGATCTGCAAATCCCGGGTAGATGAAGTACACGAAAAGAGTACCAAGGATGCCGAAGGCTATTGTGTTTCGGAGCAGCAGCAGCCCCTTAAACTGGAACTTCTGCCCGGTGTAATCCCACCAGCGGACGCCCGTCACCTTTTCCAGCAGCCAGTTGGTTCCAAACTCGATCACTGCCGACAGAACCAGTGCCAGCAGAAATACAAGCCAGGGGTACGCCTCGAGGGGAGTGAGCACCGCGACCAGCAGCAGCCCCGCAAACCCAAACACAGGGCAATATGGCCCCCGCAGGAATCCACTGTTGACGTATTTTTTGTTGCGAATCAGGTTGTACAGCATCTGTACGAGCCATCCGATGATGCTGAAAATCCAAAATAAAAGTACGCCGTCGGAAAAAGAAATATTCACCTGAACACACTCCTTTGCATTCCCCTGTGCTTAATCTCCGTCAGTATATCATACAACGATGTCGTTGCATAGCGGAATAGAAAACGGTATACTGGAATTCAGAATCTCCCAGGAAAGGACTTTTGCATTGACCTATTTCATCTGCTTTTTGGAGGGAATCATCACCTTTCTCTCCCCCTGCATGCTGCCCATGCTGCCCATCTACATTTCCTACTTTACAGGCTCGGCGGAAAAGGCCACAACCGGCCGCACGCTGCGCAATTCGCTGGGCTTTGTCACGGGTTTTACCCTTGTCTTTATCGCCCTTGGCGCCTCGGCGGGCGCATTGGGCAGACTGCTCAATCGGTATTCCACCGCTGTCAACATTGTGGGCGGATTGATTGTCATCTTTTTTGGCATCTACTATACTGGATTGCTGAAGCTGCCATTTCTCAGCCGCTGCTCCGGCCCCTCCATGGACGCGAAAAAGGTGCGGAATCTGGGCTTTTTCTCCTCCACCCTCTTTGGCATCATCTTCTCGGTGGCCTGGACGCCCTGCCTCTCCGCTTTCCTCGCCTCCGCACTTAGCATGGCCGCTACCGCCGGGCACGTGTTGGAGGGCATATTCATGCTGCTCTGCTTCTCCCTCGGCCTGGGCATTCCCTTTGTCGCCTCGGCCCTGTTGCTTAATCAGCTCAGCGGCGTCTTTAACTTCATCAAAAAACACTATAAGGTTATCAATATCGCATGCGGCTGTTTTCTGATTCTGGTGGGCATCGCGATGATGACCGGCACCATGAACCGGCTGCTCGCCCTCTTGACCCCAGCCTCCTAATCCGGAAAGGAATATTATAATGGATAAAAAGAAAACGATTGGTCTGATAGTAGGCGCAGTTGCGCTGATTGCCCTCATCCTGGGGGCGACCTTTGCCTACCAAAAGTTGACAGCAGAGAACACCCCGCCCAACTCGCTGATCGCCATGGGTACCGGCGAGACGGTTTCCGCAGAATCCGCGCAAATCGAAGAAAACGAGAGTAATTCGGAGACTGAACAAGATGACGCCTCTTCCTCTCAAAGTGAAGCAGAGCCCGTAGCCGCGCCTGACTTCACCATTCAGGATGCCGACGGCAACGCCGTCTCTTTTTCCGACTATGTGGGAACCCCCATTGTCCTCAACTTTTGGGCCAGCTGGTGCCCTCCCTGCAAGTCGGAAATGCCCGACTTTGACAAGGTGTGGGCGGAGTATGCCGAGGGTGGCGAGCTTCAGTTTATGATGGTAGACTTAATTGGTTTTAACGGGGAGACGCTGGAATCCGGCACCAAATACATCGCGGACAGCGGTTTCAGCTTCCCCGTGTTCTACGATGTAGACGGCGCGGGCGGATCGGTCTATGGCATCTCCTCCATCCCCACCACCTTCTTCATAGACGCGGAGGGCAATGTCGTGACCTACTACCCCGGCGCCATGAGCGAGGACATCCTCCGCCTTGGAATCGATATGATTCTCACCCAAGAGTAAGCGGAATCATTCGCCCGGATTGCATCGGACTACACAGAGAGCGCCCGGACAATACCGGGTGCTCTCCTTTTCACTAACCGTCTAATTTGACCCAAAACCATCCTCCAGCACCTGGAAAGGCAGTTGTGATTTTCCTGCAAATCCTGTATGATAAAAATATAGCAATCCAAACAAAGAAAGCGGTGAGAACAGCATGTAAGCCATACCGGCGCGGGTCATTTTCTGTCTGGCGCGCATTATTTTTGCCTGTGCAGTTCCCGCCGCCCAACTGCATGCTGTTCTGACAAATCACTGTTTGGAGATGCTTGCATCATACCTGGAAGGGAGGCTTCACCATGCCGGATGTTCTGAGAAATATCTATCTTGTCTGCATTATTGTGGGTATTGCCGTGCCGCTGCTCAATGTTATTCTGGGCGCAATCGGTGGCATTTTCGACTTCGATCTGGACTTTGACAGCGCGGACGGCCTGGACAGCGTCTTTCCCATCAGCACCCACACCCTGTCGTTCAGCGCGGTAGTGTTCGGTGCTCTGGGCAGACTGCTTCTCTTCCTGCTGCCCGACTCCCTGCCCTGGCTCAGCCTTGTCATCGCCCTGCCCCTGGGGCTTGTGGCAGGCCTGCTGCTCCACCGCTTTGTCATCCGCCCCCTTCGCAGCAATCATCCCCGCGCCAACGACATCCGCGACCTGCGCTGGAAGGAGGGCACCGTCAAACTGGAGCTTCGCCAGGATTTCATCGGCAGCATCACAGTCCTCAGCGCCACCGGCAGCCTGGTCACCTACAGTGCAAAGCCTGTGAATTGGGTCTCTGTCATTCCTGTGGGCGCAAAGGTCATGGTGGTGGAAGTGGATGAGGAGAAGAGCCTCTGTATCGTCAGCCCTCTGGAGGAAGCCTCCAGTTATTTCGAGCACACAAGCAATCAATAAAAGGGAAAAGAAAGGATGGATACTCGAATGCCAATTGCCATGCAGACAGCAGCCATCATCATAGGCGCCCTGTTCATCATCCTCATCGGCGTATTCTCCACCTGGAAAAAGGTGCCCGCCGACAAAGCGGCCATCGTCACCGGCCTGGGCAACGCCAAGGTCATTGTCGGTGGAGGTGTCATCGTCATCCCCGTCCTGCAGCGCATCGACTACGTCACGCTGGAGAACATCAGCTTTGACGTGAACATGCAGGGCACCCTCACCGCCGACGCCGTGCCCATCGAGGCCAGCGGCACTGTCGTGGTCAAGATCAAAAACGACGCTGTCATGATCCGCTCCGCTGTGGAGCAGTTCAACGGCGGCGACGGCAAATCCACCAAGCTCCACATCATGGAGACCTCCCGAGACGTCTGCGAAGGACGGCTTCGTGAGATCATCGCCGACATGACCGCCGAGCAGCTCTACAAAGACCGCAAGACATTCTCCGAGCGGGTCAAGGAAGTGGCTGAGGAGCAGCTTGCTGAGCTGGGCCTTGAGCTCAAATCCTTCACCATCAAGGGAATCGGCGACCAGAACGGCTACTTTGAGGCTCTGAGTAAGCCCCAGATCGCCGCCGTGAAAAGAGATGCCGAGATCGCCCAGGCCGACGCCATCAAGGAGAGTATGATCAAAACCTCCGAGGCCAAACGCGCCGGTGAGCAGGCCCGTCTGGAAGCCGAGGCGAAGGTCGCCGAGGCCAAGAAGGAAGCCGACATCAAGATGCTGAACTACGAGAAGGAGCGTCTAACCACCCAGGCGGTCTCGGATGCGGCCTACAGCATCCAGCAGAATGTGACCCAGAAGGAAATCACCAACGCCGAAATGGACGCCAGCGTCCTGCGTGAGCAGCGCAGTAAGGAAGTCCGCGAGGCGGAGATTCAGATCGAGATCGCGGCCGAGCAGAAGAACATCGAGCTGGCCAAGCACAAGGCCGACCGCAAGCAGGCCGAGCTGATGGAGACTGTCATCAAGCCCTCCGAGGCGGAGAAGCAGCGCTCCCAGCTGCAGGCGGAGGCGGAAAAGGTCGCCGCTATCCGGCATGCAGAGGCCGAGGCGGAAGCCAAGAAGCTGGATGCCGCCGCAGAGGCAGAGTCCCAGCGCCTCCGGGCCGCCGCTCAGGCTGATGTGATCAGGGACGAGGGTCTTGCCCGCGCCGAAGTCATCGAGCGTCAGGGCGTTGCCCAGGCGGAATCCGTCCGCAAGCTCGGCCTTGCCGAAGCTGAGGCCCTGGAGAAAAAGGCCGAGGCTCTCGCCAAAATGGACGACGCCGGTAAGCTCCAGATGGTCATCGAGAAGCTGCCTGAAATCGCCAGAGCGGTCGCCGAGCCCATGTCCAAGATCGGCAACATCACCATCATCGGCGGGGGCGGCTCCGACGGTGAAAACGGCGCAGGCGCGGCCGATGTGGCCCGCTACTCCGTGGGCGCACTGAAGGCGGTCAACGAAGCTCTCAAGGATACCATCGGCTTTGATATGACCGAGGTCATGCGCGCCAACACCTTCGAGGGCAAGACCACTCAGAACATCAACCTCGCCATGAATGAGCAAGCCCAGGCCGCTCTCAAGAATGAAGCTGCGGCACTCACTCCCCCGGCTGTAGAAGCGCCGAAGACAGACATCTAACCTAACGTGCAGAAAGAGGATCTGGAGACAGATCCTCTTTTTTGCCGCTTGTTGATACTCTGGTTTCGTGCTAAAATGGCATAGAATTCATAAGATGGAGGTGGCTCCCCTGTTTCGCAAGCGCCTTGTCCCATTCCTGCTGGCATCCCTTGTCCTGCTGGCATCCTGCACGATGGATCGATCCCCTGCGGGTATGAGCTCATCTTCTCCTCCCCCTGCTTCATCGGAACCATCGAAAGAGCCACAGGTGGTAGAACCGGAACCGTCCTCATCTTCCCAACCAGACGCATCGCCAGAATTAGAGGAGCCCGCCACCCCCATTCAGGAGCAGCTCTCCTCCACCAATCCCTCCGCCTTCGCGGAAATGGATGCTACCCTGGCGGAAATTGCCCGTACAAACAGCGTGTCGGGGTGCAGTCTCAGCATCTTTGAGGGGGAGGATATTCTCTACAGCGGCAGCTGGGGCACCGCCTCCTACCGGGGCGGGGTGACAACGGCGGCCAGCGCCGACACCAAATACCGGATTGCCTCCATCTCCAAGATGGTCACAGCCATGCTGACCATGACCCTGGTGGAGGACGGCAAGCTCTCCCTTGATGACGAGCTCTCCCAGCTCATCGACGTCCGCCTGGTCTCCCCGGACTGGCCCGACGACCCGCCCATTCTGGAGCAGCTGCTCTCCCACACCTCGGGCATTGTGGACAGTGCCGCCTACAACAAGGCCATCGGCATCATTCCCTATCCCTCCCTGGACAGCCTGTTGGACTGGGGAAGCTCCTTTTCCGGCAACAAGCCGGGCACGACCTACAGCTACTCCAACTTTGGAATGGGGCTGGTGGCTGCAGCCATCGAAAAGGGCTCGGAGCAATACTTCTATGACTACGCCAACGACACCCTCTTTGACCCCATGGAGCTGGATGCGGGCTTTATGACCGACTTTGTCAGCGACCAGGACAATATTGCCGCCATGGGAGATGTTGACCCGGTGAGCTGGGGCTCCATGAAGCGCTACTACAGCAGCATCCCGTTGGGGCAGATGTACCTGCTGGCCCAAGGAGAGCTCTACATCAGCGCTGACGACCTGGCAAAGGTCACGATGATCCTTGCTGGGGACGGCAGCTACAACGGCGTGCAGTACCTCATGCCGGAAAGCATCGAGAACATGCACACAAAGCGCGTCTACGACGAAGAGACCAACACCGCGCGGGGACTGGCCGTGCAGATTGCCGACGACATAGTGGATGGAATCACTTTGTACGGACACCAGGGCAACGCCTATGGCAGCATTTCCTGTGTCTTCTACGACCCCGTCACCCACCGGGGCGCGGTATTTCTCACCAACGGCTCTACCTTGGAACGGGCCGACAACTACGTATATCAGGTAAATAATGACATCATACAGGCGGTTTGGAAATGCTTCGAATTATAGAAATGGCAATTGCAATGTTCTACATGGTCACCGGGATGCAGTCCCCCGCAGCGGAAGCGGCAGCCGTTCAGGCCCCTCCCGAGACACACAGCGTCTCGATGGCGGCTGTGGGGGATAACCTCATTCACGACGTCATCTATTGGCAGGCTAAGCAACAGGACGGCAGCTATGACTTCACTGCCCTGTATGAGCATGTAGCTCCCCTTATTGAGGAGGCAGACCTGGCTGTCATCAACCAGGAGACACCCATGGCCGAGGGGGAACCTTCCAGCTATCCCATGTTCAACACACCCTCCGTGATGGCCGCTCACCTGCGGAATATCGGCTTCGATGTGCTCAGCGTCTCCAACAACCACATGCTGGATCAGGGCTCGGAGGGGCTTGCCCAGACCATCCGGCGCATCCGGGACACCGAGGGGCTCACCCAGTGCGGGGCGCATCTGGACAGCTCGGAGTGGGAGCAGATTCCCATTGTGGAGAAAAATGGCATCCGCATCGCTTTCCTGGGCTTTACCCAGCACACCAACGGCATCAATCCCCTGGCGGAACGGGCGGATATGATCCCCTACACCGACAACACCGAGGAGCTGGAGCTGCAAATATCGCTGGCCCGGGAACAGGCGGATGCAGTGATCGTCTCCGTTCACTGGGGCGACGAGGGAAGCCTGCAGCCCAATGCCTATCAAAAAGAGCTTGCCCAGGCCATCGCCGACCTGGGCGCGGACGTTATCCTGGGCACCCATCCCCATGTGCTCCAGCCGGTGGAGACGCTGGAGAGGGCTGACGGCGGCAGCTGTACTGTCCTCTATTCTCTGGGCAACTTCGTATCCGCCCAGGTGGGGACAGCGAATCTGGTGGGCGCCATCGCCCATTTCACCCTTGTGAAGGAGGGCGATGAGCCTGTCCGGGTGGAGGGGCTCACCTTCACCCCACTGGTCACCCACTACGGCTCCGGCTACTCCGCGCTGACCGTCTACCCCCTGTCCGATTACACCGCAGAACTGGCTGCTGGCCACGGCATGCGCGCCATGGGGAACAGTTTCTCCCTGGAGGGAATCAATGCGGTGCTGGAGGAGACTATTCTTCCCTCAGAAAATTAATGTAACAGCAAAAAAGGAGCCTCCATGATTGGAGACTCCTTTTTCTCGTTCGGTTAGGAGGTCGCAGCTTCTTCCTTCCTGCCGATGGACAGCAACAGGTTGAACACGATGCCCACAACAGCCGCTGTAGCGATGGAGGGCAGCTTGATTGTCTCGGAAATGGGAATCATGTTGTCTGCCCAGCCATAGTGTCCGCCCAGGCCGATGATCAGGATCACAGCGATCACGGCGAGGTTCCGGGCATCGAAGAGGTCGGTCTTCTTGTTGAGCATGATGGAGATACCCTGGGCCGCGATAACGCCGAAAAGGTAGATGCAGGCGCCATTGATGACAGAGCTTGGCACTGTGCGGATGGCGTTGGTGAGGGGGTTCAGAAAGGAAATCACCATAGCGAAAATGGCCGCGACGCCCAGCATCTTGGTGGAGAAGTTCTTGGTGATAGCCATGGCGGAAATATTCTCGCCATAGTTGGTGCCGGCCGGGCCGCCAATGGCGGCGGACACGATATCGCCGATGCCGTCGCCGATGAGGTTAAGCCCCAACTTCTCGGCAATCTTATACTGCTTCTTACCCTTCTGCTTGGAAAGGTTGTTGACGTAGATATCCAGCTGGAAGATGTGTGCCGTAGATTCCGGGATGGTGGCGATTGCAATGGGCATAATCGCTATCACAGAGCTCCAGTTGGGGGTGGGCAGGGTGAAGTGGGGAACGCCAACAATGCCGTCCGCCATGATAATGCTGAAATCAACCAATCCAAGGGGAATGGCCACAAGGTAGCCGACAATGATGCCGAAGAGGATGGGCAATTGCCCCAGCACACCCTTGAGGTAGACAGAGAAGGCGATGGTGGATACAAGGGTGACCAGTGCGGCTGTCCAGGCCTGCCAGGTGATCGCGTTTGTGATGGAATCCTGCCCTGCGCCCGTCAATGCGGAGCCCGCAAGGGTCAGGCCGATCACGATTGCGATGGAGCCGGTGACAGTGGGAGGCAGCACCTTCTCAATGCTCTTGAGGCCGAAGCGGCTGACGATCAGCCCCGCAACAATGGAGACCAGACCAGAGCACATGATGCCGAACTGCGCCTGGGAGATCAGTGCATCGGGGGCGATTTCTCCGATTGCCTTGACCCCTGTAATGCTGACGATTGCCGCAATGTAGGAAAAGCTGGAACCGTAGTAGAGCGGGATTTTGCCCTTGGTGACGAGCAGGAAACAAATAGTGGCGACGCCGCTGGCAAAGATAGTGGTGGAGATGTGAAAACCGGTGAGCAGTGCCACGGTGACCGTGGCCGGGAACATGACCAGCACCTGCTGGAGCGCAAAGATGATGAGCTTGCCCGGTGATGGAGTTTCGTCCGGAAGATAGCCGACTACCTGTTTGTCTTTAGCGGTTTGCGCCATGTTGCGTCCTCCTCTTTCTGTCGGGAATGTACTTTCTTGGAGCTTGTCAGCTGTAACAGCATGGGCGTGAAAAGCAGAATGTTATTTGATTTTTCACACTTTATTCATTTTACTGTCCGGCCACTGCTTTGTCAATTGCAGATTGCAACAAAAGGCGGCCCTGTATTTCTACAAGGCCGCTTTTTTTGCTTCATTATTCTTTATCTTTGACCTGCAGGGCACGCATGGCGTTCAATATTGCCAGCACCGATACACCCACGTCGGCAAAAACGCCCATCCACATATCGACGATGCCCAGCGCAACCAACAGCAGCATCAGGCCCTTGACGCCCAGCGCAAACCAAATGTTTTGCTTGACGATCCGCATGGTCTTTCTCGCGATGGAAAGCGCGTCAATCACCTTGGAGGGCTTGTCGTCCATGAGGACGATGTCCGCCGCTTCAATCGCCGCATCGCTGCCAAGAGCTCC
The DNA here is from genome assembly GCA_047973265.1 of Oscillospiraceae bacterium. Taxonomy (GTDB): domain Bacteria; phylum Bacillota; class Clostridia; order Oscillospirales; family Ruminococcaceae; genus WRAV01. The sequence continues at coordinate 14,869 of JBKEBS010000119.1, read as the reverse complement.
CATTGCGATGCCGATATCCGCCTGGGCCAGCACCGGCGCGTCGTTGATGCCATCCCCCACAAAGAGCAGCTTGCCCTTCTCGCTCTTGCTCTCCATCAGGCGCTCCATCTCAGCCACCTTGTCTCCCGGAAGCAGCTGGGCGTGCACCTCATCCAAGCCCAGGTCTTTCGCCACCATCTCCCCCACTGCCTGACTGTCTCCTGTGAGCATAACGGTGCGGATTCCCTGCTGCTTCAGCGCAGCAACGGTCTCCTTCGCGTCCACCTTGACCCGGTCGGCAATCACAATATAGCCCACATAGGAGCCGCTCTTGGCCACATGTACCACAGTACCGGGGCCGCCGGGAGTCTTGTACTCCACTCCGGCCAGCTCCATCAGCTTTCCGTTGCCCGCCTGCACCGTTTCACCGTCCACAACCGCACGGATTCCATGCCCGGCGATCTCCTCGAAGCTCTCCCCTCTGCTGCTGTCAATCTCTTTGCCGTAGGCCTTTTTCAGCGACTGTGAGATGGGGTGGCCCGAATAGCTTTCGGCAATTGCCGCAATCTCCAGCAGCTCGTCCTGGGACAGGCCGGAGGATGGGACAATCTCTGTCACCTCAAAGACGCCTTCGGTGAGGGTTCCGGTCTTGTCAAACACAGCAATTTCCGTGTCGATAAGCGCTTCCAGGTAGTTGCCGCCCTTGACCAGAATGCCCTGCTTGGACGCGCCACCGATGCCGCCGAAAAAGCTGAGCGGCACCGAGATGACCAACGCACAGGGGCAGGAGATGACCAGGAATGTGAGAGCGCGGTAAATCCAATCCCGCCAGGTGGCGCCCGGAATTACCAGCGGCGGAACAACTGCCAGCAGCAGGGCCGCCAGGCAGACCAGCGGCGTATAGTATCGGGCAAACCGCGTGATGAAGTTCTCCGCCTTTGCCTTTTTGGAACTGGCATTCTCTACCAGGTCAAGAATCTTGGAGACTGTGCTTTCCCCGAAGGGTTTGGTCGCCCGTATGGTGAGCACGCCCGTGAGGTTGATGCTGCCCGAGAGCGCCTCCTCCCCAACCGCAATGCCGCGGGGAACCGATTCCCCGGTGAGGGCGCTGGTATCCAGTGTGCAGCTGCCCTCCTCAACGATGCCGTCCAGCGGAATCTTCTCCCCCGGCGTCACAACGATTCTGTCGCCCACCGCAACCTCGTCGGGGTCAACCTTTACCAGCTTCCCGTCCCGGGAGATGTTGGCGTAGTCGGGGCGGATGTCCATCAGCTGGGCAATGGAGCCCCGGCTGCGGTTCACCGCATAGCTCTGGAACAGCTCGCCGACCTGGTAGAACAGCATGACCGCAACCGCTTCGGGATATTCCCCGATGCAAAAAGCGCCCACTGTGGCGATTGCCATCAGAAAATTTTCATCAAAGATTTCGCCGCGGAAGATGTTTCGCACCGCCCTGAGCAAGACATCTCCGCCAATTGCAAGGTAAGAGGGAAGGAAAAACAGTATCTCCCACAGTCCCTCGATCTTCAACAGGCGGATGAGCAATAATCCCGCACCAAACAGGACGACTCCCGCCACAAGGCGCAGAATCGTCTTTTTATGTGACTTTGTCATTTCGGCTTCCTCATTTCCTGCCTGACCAAATGAAGTAATCACAGATGAGAACTACTAATCTGCAATTACTTAAGCAAGGATTTTGCAATCAGGCTCGATTTTTTTGCATATCTTGGCAGCGGCAATCAGGATGGTATCAAAGCTGCCCTCTTCCGCCTCAAGCGTGAGCTTCTGTGTCATAAAGCTGATGTTGGCATCCTGCACCCCGTCCAGCTTCTTAATCGCAGTTTCCATTTTGGCGGCGCAGTTGGCGCAGTCCAGATTCTCCAATTTGAAAGTCTTCTTCATTTATAACAGTCCTCTCTGAATAGTGTAATTATTCTGACACGTGATCCATGCCCTGGCAGATAATGCCCCGGACATGGTCGTCGTCCAGCGAATAGAATATCTGCTTGCCATCCCGGCGGGATTTGACGAGCTTGTTGGTTTTTAGCACCCGTAGCTGGTGGGAGATTGCCGACTGACTCATACCCAGCACCTGGGCCAGGTCGCAGACGCACATCTCTACCTCCATCAGCACAAATAGAATCTTGAGGCGGGTGGAATCCCCGAAATTCTTGAACAGGTCGGCAAGGCTGTAAAGCTGTGATTCGTCGGGTAGTTTCTCACTTACCATCTGCACCACATCTTCGTGTACCTGGACAGTCTTACATACTTCCAGCTTGTCCTTCTCTATCGTTTCCTGCACGGTGGCTCTCCTCTCTCTGCGATCTCTCTCAATTTATCATATGAGCACTTGTTCATGTGTTCATGATAGCACTACACCGAGTCATTGTCAATAGCAATATTCATTTTTTGTGCAAAAAAAGAAGCCATCCTAGGATGGCTTCTTTTGGGAGCAACTATTCGATTAATACATGCCGCCCATGCCGCCGCCTGCAGGCATAGCGGGTGCTGGGTTCTCTTCCTTCGCATCGGTGATCAGAGACTCGGTAGTCAGCACCATTCCGGCAACGGAAGCAGCGTTCTGCAGCGCGCTGCGGGTAACCTTTGCGGGGTCGACGATGCCGAACTCGATCATGTCGCCATACTTCTCGTTCTGGGCGTCGAAGCCGTAGCCAACCTTGTTGGTGGTCAGGATGTTGTTGACGATAACAGAACCTTCGAGACCGGCATTTTCGGCGATCTGGCGGACAGGCTCCTCCAGAGCTTTCTTGAGAATGCTTGCGCCGGTCTTGGTGTCGCCCTCAGTGCCGCCGATCACCTTGTCCACAGCGGAGATGGCATTCAGGAAGGCGATACCGCCGCCTGCATTGATGCCCTCTTCCACGGCAGCCTTGGTGGCAGCCAGAGCGTCCTCGATGCGGAGCTTCTTCTCCTTCATCTCGACTTCGGTTGCAGCACCGACCTTGATGACGGCTACGCCGCCAGCAAGCTTGGCAAGGCGCTCCTGGAGCTTCTCCTTGTCGAAGTCGCTGGTGGAAATCTCAATCTCATTGCGAATCTGGGCAATGCGATCTTGGATGGCTTTCTTCTCGCCGGCGCCCTCAACGATGACGGTGTTTTCCTTCTGAACCTGCACCTGGCGTGCGCGGCCCAGATCCTCAACTGTGGCGTCTTTCAGCTCAAGACCGAGTTCTTCGGTGATAACCTGTCCACCGGTGAGAGTGGCGATGTCGCGGAGCATTTCCTTGCGGCGGTCGCCAAAGCCGGGAGCCTTGACAGCAACGCAGGTGAAAGTGCCGCGCAGCTTGTTGACAATCAGTGTGGACAGGGCTTCGCCCTCAATGTCCTCCGCGATGATGACAAGCTTCTTGCCGGACTGGACAATCTGCTCCAGCAGGGGCAGGATTTCCTGGATGTTGGAAATCTTCTTGTCTGTGATCAGCAGATAGGCGTCGTCGATGATAGCTTCCATCTTCTCGGTGTCGGTGACCATGTAGGGGGTGATGTAGCCGCGATCAAACTGCATGCCCTCGACCACCTCGGTGTAGGTCTCGGCGGTCTTGGACTCCTCGATGGTGATAACGCCGTCGGCACTGACTTTCTCCATGGCCTCGGCAATCAGCTTGCCGACTGTATCGTCACCGGCGGAAACTGTGGCGACACGGGCGATGTCCTCGCTGCCGGAAACTTTCTTGGAATTGTTCTTAATGGCTTCAACAGCCGCGTCGACAGCTTTGGCGATACCGGTCTTCAGCTCCATGGGGTTGGCGCCGGCTGCAACGTTCTTCATGCCCTCGCGGACAAGAGCCTGGGCAAGCAGGGTGGCTGTGGTAGTGCCGTCGCCGGCCGCGTCATTGGTCTTGGTGGCGACTTCCTTTACCAGCTGTGCGCCCATGTTCTCGAAGGAATCCTCCAGCTCAATCTCCTTGGCGATGGTCACACCATCGTTGGTGATGAGGGGAGCGCCGAACTTCTTGTCCAGCACGACGTTGCGGCCCTTGGGGCCAAGTGTGATCTTAACGGTATCGGCAAGGCTGTCGATGCCTTTCTGCAGGGATTTTCTGGCCTGCTCGCCGAAAATAATTTCCTTTGCCATTTGGATCAAAACCTCCTATAATATATGGTTGTAAGGTGTAATCAGAATTACTCTACAATGGCCAGGATATCGCTCTGGCGCACGATGGTGTACTCTACGTCGTCCAGCTTGACTTCGGTGCCGGAATACTTGCTGGTGAGCACCTTGTCGCCCACTTCGACGTACATTTCAACGTCTTTGCCGTCCACGACACCACCGGGGCCCACCGCCATAACTTCGGCGACCTGGGGCTTCTCTTTGGCGGAACCGGACAGGATAATGCCGCTCTTGGTGGTCTCTTCAGCCTCGACCATCTTGAGCACAACGCGATCTGCAAGGGGCTTGATGTTCATTGTTTCTCCTCCTATAGTTATATTGACAGTATTGATAGGATTTGGCACTCCTTTCTCTCGAGTGCTAAGACTATTTTAACCATATTTCAAGAAAAATCAACCCCTATACGACAATTTTTTTGAACTTTATAATTAATTCACATTTACGACACAGGATAGCTTCCCATAAAAGTATCATACCATGCTAGAATGGGCGAAACCCTCGAAATATACAGATAACCCTTAAGAGAGGATTTCCCCCCATGCGCTTATTTCGCGTCATCAGCTTTATTCTGAGCTTTTTCTGTCTGCTGGCCGCTCTCTGGAGCATTCCCTTCGGCATCTTTCACATTGGCAATGTGGTTCTGCTTGTGCTGGCCGTACTGCTGTTTCTCCTCCCCTTCTGGTGGAAGGGCACCCGCAGACACAAGGTCTGGCGAACGCTATTGACGACGGGCTACGCCCTCGGCTTCGGCTGTATTGCCACTATTTCGGTCATGATGCTGTGGCAGGCCTACAACACCCCGCCGCCCGCTCAGGGGGATTACACTGTAGTGGTGCTTGGATGCGGGTTACAGGGCGATCAGCCCTCCCCATGTTGCGCCGCCGCCTCAACGCCACCGCGCGCTACCTGAACGCCAACCCCGAGGCCACCTGCATTGTCTCGGGCGGGCAGGGCCACGACGAAATTATCTCCGAGGCGCAGGCAATGGCAACCTACCTGGAGAGCATCGGCATTGACCCCTCCCGCATTCAGATGGAGGACCAATCCACCAACACAAGGGAGAATCTGCGCTTCTCCATGGCGCTGCTGCCCGAGAGCTCCCTTGGCACCGTTATCGCCACCGACGGCTTTCACCAGCTGCGTGCCTCCATCACGGCAAAATCTGTCGGCATGGAGCCCGTCTACGCCATCTCCAGCACCACTCCCTGGGGGCTTCTTCCCTCCTATTGGATGCGGGACTTGGGCGGAGTGCCACTCACCTGGCTGGAAGAACAAGGATTTCTATCAATTGAATAATTCTATAAAGGAATGATCTGTAATGGAATTCATGGAAGCACTCCAGCGGCGCTACAGCTGCCGCCGGTACACCGACCAGCCCGTGGATCGCGAGCTGCTCCGCCAGCTGATGGAGGCTGGAAGGCTTGCACCCTCCGCCTGCAACAGCCAGCGCTGGATGTTTATCGCGGTGGACGATCCCGAAAAAAAAGCATCCATCGCCGCCTCCATGCACAACGAGGAGTGGAAGATCAACAGCTTCGCCGCAAAAATCCCCGCATTCATCGCGGTGATCCGCCACCCTGTCCGCAATCCCTCCCCCATGCAGCAGGGGTTGCTGAACAGCCACAAGGATGACGGCGACTGGGCAATGCTGGATATCGGCATCGCTGCATCGCAAATCTGCCTGGCCGCCACCGATCTGGGGCTGGGCAGCGTCATGATCGGCTGGTACGACAGGGAGGTCGTCAAACAGGTGCTGGAACTCCCCGACGGCCTGGAACCCGCTCTCTTTATCGGTGTCGGCCACCCTGAAAATCCGGCCAGCAACCGCAAGGCAATCCGCCTGCCCTATGAGGAGATTGGCCGCTTCAACAGCTACAACAGCTAATATAGACCAGTTTAGCCAAGATTAGTCAGACACCCCTTCGATTGCCTTAGACTGTTCATATTTCTTTCACCTTTTTGCCATATGCGGAAGGTATAATGTTTTTACATCGAAACATGCCGAGAGGATTTGATCCCCATGCCAAGGTTCGACTGTATCGTGGTCGGTACCGGCCCCGCCGGGTTGGAGGCCGCGCTGAACCTGAAAATACGAAACAAGAATTTTCTCCTGCTGGGTCCGGCGGAGTTGAGCCGCAAGGTGGAGGTTGCCCACGAGGTCAATAACTACCTGGGGCTTCCCCGCATAACCGGCACACAGATGGCAGATGCCTTTGCCGGACACCTGAGGGCAATGGACATCGCCGTCACCCCTGAAAAGGTGAGCATGATTTACCCCATGGGCGACTTTTTTTCGGTTGCCACCGCCCACAATCTCTATGAGGCCACCACCGTCATCCTCGCACCCGGCGTCTTCACCTCCGCCTCCTTCCCCGGCGAGGATCGGCTGCTTGGCAGGGGCGTAAGCTACTGTGCCACCTGCGACGCGCCCCTTTATAAAGGCAAGACCGTCGCCATCATTGGCTACAACGACGAGGCAGTCAGCGAAACCAACTTCATGGCAGAGATCGCCTCCAAGGTATACTACATTCCCGCTGGAAAAAAGCAGGCCTCCCCTATTCCTCAGGTGGAGATTATCCCGGAAAGTGAAATCTTCCCCGAAAAAGATATGGAAATCATCGGTGAGGAGAGAGTGACCGCTCTCAAGCTAAAGGACAGCGAGCTCGTCGTGGACGGCATTTTCATCCTCCGCGACAGTATCGCACCCTCCTCCCTGTTGCAGGGCCTGGAGCTGGACGGCAGGCATATCGCCGTAGACAGCGCCATGGCCACCAACATTCCCGGCTGCTTTGCGGCGGGAGACTGCACAGGTCGGCCGTACCAGTACATCCGCTCTGCGGGCCAGGGCCTTGTGGCTGCCCACAGTGCAGTGGAATATATTGACAAAAGCAAAGGGTAAGCAGTTATTGCATACCCCGAGTCGTAACTTTATTGTATTGAAAGGATTGACAATCATGAAAGAACTGGATAACAACTCATTTGACACCGCAATTGCCACCACAACACCTGTACTGGTGGATTTCTGGGCCGGTTGGTGCATGCCCTGCAAGATGTTCGCCCCCGTGCTGGAGGAGCTCTCCGACGAGCTGGACGGCAAAGCTGTTTTCTACAAGCTGAACATCGACGATTACGGCGAGATTGCAAGCCGCTATGGCGTCACCAGCATCCCCACCCTGATTCTCTTCAAGAACGGCGAGGAGCAGGAGCGCATGATCGGCGTCAACCCCAAGGACAAAGTGGTCAACCTGGTGAACAAGCACCAATAAAAGAGCCTCATCGGAATTGTGCCGGTACCAACCTTAGTTGGTATTTCAGCCCCACTGGCTGAAAAGGTACAAAACGGTTGGTTAAGCAAGCTTAACCTTTGCCTCCTTATTGAAAGAGCCGCTCCCGGCAATCGGGAACGGCTCTTTCTTTCACTTTTTTTCTGCATCCTTGCCCGGAAACAGCTTTGTCAGCAGTACAATCATTATGATAAACAGGATCAGCACCAAAAAAACGCTTGAAAGCCCATAGCCCATCAGCTGGAGGGCGAGATCGAGATATGACATTGCTTCTCCTCCTTACGAGACGCCAAAGGCGCGCATCAGCATGGGAACTACCATCAAAATAACGCCGCCTGCCACCACCGAGCCCAGCTGACCGGAGACGTTGGCACTCACCGCGGGCATGAGAATGAAATTGGTGGGATCCTCCTCTGTGGCCATCTTCTGCACAATGCGGCTGGACATGGGGAATGCCGAAATGCCCGCCGCGCCAATCATGGGATTCACCTTGTTCTTGGGGCTGATGACATTGACCAGCTTGGCAAAGAGCACGCCGCCCGCCGTATCAAAGATAAAGGCAACCAAGCCAAGCAGCAGGATCACCATGGTGACAGGCTGAATGAAGTCGTTCGCGCGCATGGTAGCGCCGATGGTAATGCCCAGCAGCAGGGTAACTATATTGGAGAGCTCATTCTGCGCGGTCTTGGAGAGGCGCTCCAGCACCCCGCACTCCCGGATGAGATTGCCGAACATGAGAGAGCCCACCAGGGGCGCGGAGGTCGGCACCAGGATGCCTGAAATGAGTGTAATGGCCACCGGGAAGATGATGAGGGCCGCCTTGGAGACCTTGCCCGGCTTCACCTCCATGCGGATGAGGCGCTCCTTGCGGGTGGTCAGCAGCCGGATAATCGGCGGCTGGATGATGGGCACCAGCGCCATATAGGAGTAAGCCGCCACTGTGATCGCCCCCAGGTACTGGGGCGCAAACTTGTTGCCCACAACAATGGAGGTAGGGCCGTCCGCTGCACCGATCACACCGATGGCGGCGGCAACCTCAAGGGTCATGTCAATGCCCACATAGGACAGCACCGGCGTCAGCAAAATGGCCGCAACGATAGTGAAAAAGATGCCGAACTGGGCCGCAGCGCCAAAGAGCATCATCTTGGGGTTGGCCAGCAGGTGGGTGAAATCGATCATTGCTCCGACCCCGATAAAGATCAGGATGGGAAACAGCTCGGTAATGATGCCTGAGTCATAGAAGATTTGCAGAAAACCCGGCTGCCCGTCGTGCGTCCATGCCACATTAAAGGGCAGGTTAACGAGGATTGCCCCAAAGCCGATGGGCAGCAACAGCATGGGTTCAAAATCTTTCTTGATCGCAAGATAGATCAGAACCGCGCCGATCACATACATGACCAGTGTTTTCCAATTTGTGCCGAGGGAGAGCATGCCGGAAAACATCTCCTGAAATATTTCCATTGAATATTTCGTTCCTTCCGTCGAAAATAATCGCATCATTTCCAATCCACATTATACCTTAGCAAAAAGAAAAAGACAATGCAAAAAGGGAGTCGGCGCTAAGCACCGGCTCCCTTTTATCGCGTTATTCTATTTCACCAGTTCTATGATCGCCATCTCTGCCGCGTCGCCCCTGCGAGGGCCGGTGCGGATTACCCTAGTATAGCCGCCCTTGCGGTCGGAATATCGGGGAGCAATCTCATCGATGAGCTTCTTAGCCACATCTTCCTTGGTGATATAAGAGAACACCTGGCGCTTTGCGTGCAGATCGCCGCGGCCCGCGATAGTGATCATCTTCTCGGCCATGGAGCGAACCTCCTTGGCGCGGGTGACGGTGGTTTCCATCTTTTCATTCTCAAAAAGATAGGTCACCATACCGCGAAGCATTGCCTTTCTGTGGTCGGCGGTTCTGCCCAGCTTCCTGGTACCTGGCATTCTATCTCACTCCTTTACTGTCGATTGGGTGGGGATTGCCGGAGGGCTTATTCTTCTTCTTCATTCAAAGCAAAGCCCAGAGACTCCAGCTTTTCGATCACTTCTTCCAGAGATTTCTTGCCCAGGTTGCGAACCTTCATCATCTCTGCGGGAGATTTATCCACCAGATCCTGTACGGTATTGATACCCGCCCTCTTCAGGCAGTTAAAGGCGCGAACAGATAAGTCAAGCTCCTCAATAGTCATCTCAAGAGCCTTTTCCTTGCCGGTTTCCTCTTTCTTTTCCATGATCTCGGCGGCGCCCACCTCGTCGGATAGATCGACAAAGTGGTTGAGCTGTCGATTGAGGATCTTGGCAGCGAGGCCAACGGCTTCCTTCGCGGAGATTGTACCGTCGGTCCAAACTTCCAGAATCAGCTTATCGTAGTCGGTTATCTGCTCTACCCGGGTGTTTTCAACCGAGTAGTTCACCTTTAGTACAGGGGTGTAGATGCTGTCCACCGGAATGGTTCCGATGGGCGCCTTCTCCAGAATGCCCTGCTTGTTCCGCTCTGCACTGACGTAGCCCTGACCCTTGGCGAGCAAAATCTCCATAGAGAGGCGCGCGCCGGGGCCAAGAGTGGCAATGTGCATGCTGGGATCAAGGATCTCAATTTCACTGTCGGTCTCGATAGAACCGGCAGTGACCTCGCCCTCGCCCTCAGCTTCAATGCGGACAAGTTTGGGCTCGTCGGTATACAGCTTCGCGGTCAGTCCCTTGATGTTGAGGATGATCTCAGTGACATCCTCCTTCACGCCGGGAATGACGGAAAACTCGTGTTGAATGCCGTCAAGCTTGACGGACACAACTGCCACACCGGGAAGCGAGGAGAGCAATACGCGACGAAGGCTGTTGCCCAGAGTGGTGCCAAATCCCCTGTCCAGCGGTTCCCCTACAAATCGACCGTAGGTGCCGTCAGGCTTGAGCTCCACTGTTTCTATTTTCGGTTCAATTATTTTAACCAAATAAGGACCCTCCTTGTCACGGCAGCTTGTAGAAAGCTGCCTGCATACTATTCCGCATACTGGCAGAAGATGCTTTCATCCGGCGGCTCTGCCGCTGCACTGGCGGATAGTACTGTACAACATCCGCACGGGCCGAGCCCGCTGCCGCGCACTGCGCGGCAAATGAAAACTGTTCCGCTTTCCGTCGCGAATTAGTATCAGATCGTTCCCATTTCGGACAGAGAAAAGTTTTCACAGCGGATTATTTGCTGTACAACTCGACGATGAGTGTCTCGTTGATTGGCACATCGATGTCCTCGCGGATCGGAAGACGCTCGATCTTGCCCTCAAAGGATGCGGTGCTACCGGAAATCCAGGAAGGCAGAACGCGGGGATTCTCAGCCAACTCCTTGAAGGCGTCGGTCTGCTTGCTGGCGGACTTCACAGTGATGACATCGCCCACCCTAACGCGGTAGGAGGGGATATCCACACGCTTGCCGTTGACCAGAATGTGGCCGTGGCCAACGATCTGGCGCGCCTGGCGGCGGGTGTTGCCGAAGCCCATTGCAAATGCAACATTGTCCAAACGTGTCTCCAGCAGGATGAGCAGGTTCTCACCGGAGGGGCCCTGCATCTTCTCAGCCTTCTCAAAGGTCAGGCGAAACTGCTTCTCCAGCACGCCGTAGATGAACTTGGCCTTCTGCTTCTCGCGCAGCTGCAGTGCATACTCACTGGACTTGCTGCGGCGGGCAGTCCGCTTGGGATCGCGGCGGGTTTCCTTGCTATAGCCGAGAACGCCAGGGCTGATGCCCAGGTTCCGGCAGCGCTTCAGAATCGGTTCGTGGTTGATTGCCATTATTCTCTCGCCTCCTTATACGCGCCGTCTTTTGGGAGGACGGCAGCCGTTGTGGGGAACGGGGGTCACATCTTTGATCATGGTGACCTCCAACTCCGCAGCTTGCAGGGCGCGGATGGCAGCCTCACGACCGGAACCGGGGCCCTTCACATAAACTTCAACAGTCTTAAGGCCGTACTCCTTGGCCGCCTTGGCAGCGGTCTCGGCAGCGGTCTGAGCTGCAAAAGGAGTGGATTTTCTGGAACCGCGAAAGCCCAGTCCACCAGCGCTGGCCCAAGAGAGTGCGTTGCCCTTGGTATCGGTGATCGTGACGATCGTGTTGTTAAAAGTAGCCTGAATATGGGCAGCTCCCCGCTCGACGTTCTTTCGTTCGCGGCGGCGGCGAGTTGTCTTTTTAGCCGTAGCTTTTGCCATCTGAGTTCATCCCTCCCGTTTACTTCTTCTTGTTGGCGATTGTCTTTTTGGGGCCCTTGCGGGTGCGGGCATTGGTTTTGGTGCGCTGTCCGCGGACAGGCAGTCCTCTGCGGTGGCGAACACCGCGGTAACAGCCGATCTCCACAAGACGCTTGATGTTCAGGGCGGTCACCCTGCGGAGGTCACCCTCCACCATAACGTTCTTGTCGATATAGTCGCGCAGCTTGACCTCGTCGTTTTCGCTCAAATCCTTGACGCGCACATCGGGATCCACACCGGTCTGGGCAATGATCTCCTTGGCAATGGTCTGACCGATGCCGTAGATGTAGGTCAGGCCAATTTCAATTCTTTTATCTCTGGGCAGGTCTACACCAGCTATACGTGCCATTCTTTCAGCACCTCCGATCTAAAAAATGGGGTGTATTCGATTTCATCATCAAAATTCCTCCAAAAGCCTGCATTCAGGGGCTTTGCCTATCTTTAACCCTGGCGCTGCTTGTGCTTGGGATTCTGGCAAATGACCATGATGCGGCCCTTGCGCTTGATGATCTTGCATTTTTCACAAATGGGCTTTACGGAAGGCCTTACTTTCACTTGGATTTACCTCCTTATAGATTGAAAACTGCATATCAATCTACCGTTTGCGGATTCGTCCTGCGAACGGGGAATCCTGTATTACTTGAAGCGCCAGGTAATGCGCCCCTTGGTGAGATCATAGGGTGAGATCTCCACTGTGACCCGGTCGCCGGGCAGAATACGGATAAAGTGCATCCGCAGCTTACCGGAGATGTGGGCCAATATCTTGTGACCATTCTCGAGTTCAACCTGGAATTGGGCATTTGGCAGTGCTTCCACTACCTTGCCTTCCACTTCGATGACATCTGTTTTGGACAAAGCTCAGATTCCTCCTTGTCGTCTCATGCCGGCCAGCGCGCGGTTCATCTGCTCCAACTGCCTGTAAAGGGCTTTGTCGGAGGGGATGTTTTCCAGCTCCAGCCTGGTCTTGGTACCCTGGACATGCCGTAGATTCTTGCGCTTTGGCTTTGCGAGCTTTCGCTCTTTGCCGTCCGCAATCGTCACCCAGCCGTCCCCTGATTCCACTACCACATAATACCGGTTTTTGTCGTGACCCGCCAGAGAGCGCACCACACTTCCGCTTTCATACATGTGGCATCTCCTATCACTATGGCGTTGTCAGGATTATGGGGCCATTATCTGTTATGACGATGGTATTCTCAAAATGGGCCGACAGGCCGCCGTCCACTGTAAGAACTGTCCAGCCGTCCTCCAGTACCCGCACATCCGGTGAGAACTGGTTTATCATGGGCTCAATGGCGATGGTCATCCCCGAAACCAGCCGGGGGCCGTGACCCGCCCGCCCGAAGTTTGGAACTTCGGGGTCCTCGTGCATCTCGTGGCCGATACCATGACCCACAAAGGCGCGAACCACACCGTAGCCTGCGGCCTCGGCGTACTCCTGAACCGCATGGGAGATATCCCCGATGCGGCCACCCTTGAGAGCGGCTGCAATGCCCTTTTCAAGGCACTCCTCCGTCACCTTCATCAGTGCCCTGGCCTCTTCCGGGGCCTCCGGCATGGCGAAGGTTGCCGCGTTGTCGCCGTGGACATCCTTGTAGATGGCGCCCACATCAATGCTCACAATGTCGTCCGGCTTGATGACATAGTCGCCAGGGATGCCATGGATTACCGTATTGTTCACCGAGATACATGCGCTGGCGGGAAAACCGCCGTAGCCCAAAAAAGAAGGAATGGCATTCTGTGCACGGATAAAGCGTTCGATCTCCCGATCCACATGGGCGGTGGTGACACCGGGCTTCGCGGCCTCGCCGCCCACCAGAAGCGCTTGGGCGGCGATTTTGCCTGCATCAGCCATCAGGGAAACTTCGTGCTTCGTCTTAACCGTAATCATACTCAAGCCTCAAGGGCGGCCATGGTGAGCCGGGTGGTGTCCTCCACCTTTTCCTGGCCCTCCACAACGTAAAGCTTGCCCACGGCGTTGTAGTAATCCTTCAGCGGCTCAGTCTGCTCGTGGTAGACCCGCAGGCGCTCCTTCACCGTTTCCGGCTTGTCGTCGGCCCGGATGATGAGCTTTCCGCCGTCGATATCACAGATGCCCTCTGTCTGGGGCGGCTTGTATTCCACATGATAACTGGAACCGCAGCTCTCGCAAACCCGTCTGCCGGACATTCTGGCCGTGATCTTCTCGTCCGAAACTTCGATATCGATGACTCGGTCGATCACCACGCCCATTCTGTCCAATGCCTGGGCCTGCGCCACATTGCGGGGAAAGCCGTCCAGGATGTAGCCGCCAGCACAATCGGGCTGCGCCATGCGATCCTGGAGCATCTGGATGACAATGTCATCCGGAACCAGACCGCCGCCGTCCACATAGGATTTTGCTTCCAACCCTGCGGGTGTTCCCTGCTTGATGGCTTCCCGTATCAGGTTACCGGTGCCCAGAATAGGAATCGACAGCTTTTCGCTGATGATCTCCGCCTGAGTCCCCTTGCCCGCGCCGGGAGCGCCCAACAAAATCAGTTTCATACCAACCACCCTTTCTACAGTGAAATCATACACTGTGTAGTCGCCATTATTCCAGGAATCCTTTGTAATGGCGCATCATCATCTGAGATTCCAGCTGCTTCACCGAATCCAGTGCAACGCCTACCACGATGATAATCGAGGTACCGCCCAGTGCCAGATTGATGCCGGTGACCATACCCATGATGATGGGGAAAATACAAATCGCGGCGATGAACAGAGCGCCCACCAGTGTGATCTTGGAGATCACCTTGGAGATGAAGTCCGCTGTGGGCTGGCCGGGGCGGATACCGGGGATTGTGCCGCTGTTCTTGCGCAGATTGTTCGCCATTTCCATGGGGTTGTACTGGATAGCGATGTAGAAATAGTTGAACGCAATAATGAGAACAAGATAGAAAAGTGCATAGGTCCAGCGATTGTAGTCAAAGATGCTCAGAATCTTGAAAGCGATGCTCTCGGTATCCCGCACAGCAAAGTCCTTGATCATTGAAGGTAGGCTGAGTAGCGCGCTGGCGAAGATAACAGGCAGAACGCCGGACATTGTCACCTTGATGGGGATAAAGCTGCTCTGTCCGCCATACATCTTGCGGCCCACAACCTTCTTCGCATACTGCACCGGAATACGACGCTCCGCATTGGTCATAATGACAATCGCCCAGATCATGAGCAGGAAGATCACGATGATGAGCAGAGCCATGACGATGTAGTAGACAGAACCGCTGGC
>JBKEBS010000118.1:0-50807 GCA_047973265.1 Oscillospiraceae bacterium | reverse complement strand
GATCGAATAGAACTTTGCGGATGTCGGGATCGCGGGTCAAGAGAATTTGCAAGAATCTCTCGCGCAGTTTTGCAATTGTACGGGTCTGGCTTGATTTACGCTTGTATTTAAGGTGTTTTCCAGCATCCCGTGCGGCAATGACTTCATCTGCATCGGCGGCACATGCGGCGGCAAACCCGGCAAGATAGACAGTGGCATAGAAATCCTGTTTCACACTCACCACTGTTTTTCCGGAGAAGTTCTCAAGCTGTAGCTTGGATTTCATCAGGTCATAAGCAGTTTCAATTCCCCATCGCTTCCAGTAGAGATTACCCGCCTGTGCGATCGGGAGTTGCTTTTGATTGAGATTGGTGAGTAGTGTTTCTGTTTCATCCGTAGCTAATTTCACCTTGAGTACCCGCACGCGAAAGGATTCGCCCTGATGCACAAGCGTTACCCAGCCCTGTGTTTTGATACGATCCACATCTAGATTCCACTTTTTTCGGACACGCATTACAAAGGAAAATCCCTGTGTCAGTGTGTAGGAGAGAAGCTCCTTGGATGGATACCAGCGGTCGAAAAGCAGCAAGCTGCCGCCCAATCCCAAGGCATTCAGGCGCTCCATATGTAGCTTGGCCAGTTCCCGCTCGTCTGTTTTGTATGGCGCAATCTGGCAATCGTAAATCCCGTGCTCCAGCGGTCCATAGGCTATTGACGCAAGTGCTGTGGCTGCATCACAATTCGGGCCGGAGCACCCAAATTCCTCTTTTAGTTCCTCGCTGTTTTCCAGCGCTATATCGGTTCCGTCAATCGCGATCAGACGCATTCCCAAATACGTTGGCAGATCATCTGCCTCAGCAAACACTTCTGCCACACCATCTGCGAATTTGCGCACGTAGTCCGGATTCAGACCTTTCCGCGCTTTGGAGAATGCCTGCTTACTCACCGGCGCCTCGCCTATTTTCTCAAAATAGTGGTCTATGCTTAGCTGGAGCGAACTGAAGATTTGCCGCAGCATAATATGCAATGTCTTCTTGGCCCCTAACCGCCGACGCCGTGTGAATGCTGTTTTGTGTTGACGCAGAGTATCATCCTGCTCACAATTGTCCAGATGTTTATCCGTTATAATCGCCACTTTTTCACTCTTTCTCATCTCCGCACCTGCCTTGAGTCAGTTACACACATTTGTGTGCTCACTCAATTTTCAGCGCGTTTTTACTTTGTCAATTTGCTTTATAACCAACTATCGCTTGATTTTATTGGCTATTTTCTTCGTCTGTTTCTTAAGTTGACGGCAGTGATTAGTGCCCAAACAGCGGAGACAAGCCGCCTTTGGAATACGATGAGCCTTTGGGTGTGTTAAGCACCTGGAGGCTCTCACCCTTTTTACCCGATTAAAACACTGTATCAGAGTGTTTTAATATATCCTAAATGCGTAACCACTCTTCAAAGCACACACGCATCGGCTCGTCCTACGAAAAAATCGTAGATACCTCCCCACAAAAACAAATTTGTGGTTCCGCACCTTGAAATTTGAATGGTTACGCAACATAGGGTGATACTAAGTGGAGAGCAGCGGTGTTAGAGCTTAGCTTTGCGACGATACACTTTGCACACGCTCCAGAGGGGCAGGAACGTACCTAGAACCGATGTAACCGCCCTTAATGGGGAAAAGTGTATGCGCATAGCACAAAACGCCATACAGGGGCATTTCTGCCTGTCTGGCGGCATTTGCGTTTTTCACTCTCGCTTTTAAGGTCTTGCACTATTTTTTCAACGGCTACCCTGTAGGGAGTGTTCCCTACAGGGGGCAGTTGAGTTTGGCGGAGAAGGGGGGATTCGAACCCCCGCACCGGTTACCCAGCCTACTCCCTTAGCAGGGGAGCCCCTTATAGCCACTTGGGTACTTCTCCATATAAAACTACATTCTGCTGTTGACAGGCGCATTTTGAAAAGGAAAATGGCGGAGGGAGGGGGATTCGAACCCCCGTGCCGGTTGCCCGACTAACGGTTTTCAAGACCGCCCCGTTATGACCGCTTCGGTATCCCTCCACAGCATGACAACGCTTCACAGTATAGCATGGGTATGCGGTAAAAGTCAACCATATTTGCACTGCAAATCAGTTGCGTTTCGGGTTGGCGTGTAGTATAATCAACAAGGTTGGCAGTGCTGCCGTTTTCGTTGAGGCAGGCTAACAGTGGTTAGACGGTATATTTTCCGCCATGGGCGGTTTTTCTTTATAGTGGGGAAAAGTGTGAAATGCGGCAACCGGAGAGGTGTTTTCCGGTGGGAAAGGGAAGTGCGAAAACGTGGCAACCATGCAACACAATTTGTCCGAGGGAAGCGTGCTGAAAAAGCTGATTATATTTGCGCTTCCGCTGTTTGTATCCAACATGGTGCAGTCCTTTTACAATGTGGCTGATATGCTCATTGTAGGGCGGTTCAGCGGCGCGGCCAGCATGTCGGGAGTCAATATCGGCGGCCAGGTGACTTTTATCCTCACAAACATTATCGTTGGCCTCTGTATGGGCGCAACGGTGCTGATCGGCCAGTATGTGGGCTCGGGTGATCAGGAGTCGCTGAAAAAGGTGACCTCCACCATTATCACCGTGCTGCTGGGCGTCGGTGTTGTGGTCACCGTCGTGATGATCTTTCTGCGCGGGCCCATTCTGCGGCTGATCCAAACTCCCGCGGAGTCCTACGCGGAGAGCGACGCATATCTCACGGTCACCCTGACCGGCATCATATTTATCTTTGGCTATAACGCACTCTCGGCGATTCTTCGGGGTATGGGGGACTCCAAGCACCCCTTCTACTTTGTGCTGGCGGCCTGTATCACCAATGTTGTTCTGGATTTGCTGTTCGTCGCGGTTTTCAAATGGGGCGCATTCGGCGCGGCACTGGCAACAGTCATCGCCCAGGCGATGAGTATGTTCCTCTGCGTGTGGTTCATGCGGCGCAACAATTTCAACTTCGACTTCAAGTTCTCGTCCTACCGCATCGATAAAAAGCAGCTCAAGCTGATCCTGGAAATTGGGCTGCCCGCGAGCATCCAAAATGGCATCACGAGCTTCTCCTTCCTGTTCATCACCGCCATCGTCAATGTGGTGGGCGGCATGACCGCCTCCGCGGCAGTGGGAGCGGTGGGAAAGGCAAACAGCTTCGCCTTTATGCCCGCCCAGGCGATGAGCGCCTCCATCTCCACCATGAGTGCCCAAAACATCGGCGCGGGCCGCCTGGACAGGGCGGTGAAGGCCTGCCAGATTGGCACAATCTTTGCGGCAATCTGCACCTTCCTCTTTTTCGGATTTATTCAGCTGTTTCCCACAGAGGTGGTCACGCTGTTTAACGACGAGCCGGAGGTCATTGCCGCCGGGGTTCAGTATATCCGCAGCTTTGCCTTCGACTTCCTGATTGTCCCCTTCATTTTCTGCATCAACGGCATGTTTATCGGCGGCGGCCACACCATGTTCACGCTCATCACAAACGTGCTGTCCGCCGTTCTCCTCCGGGTACCCGCCTGTTACTTCTTCGGCATTGTTATGGGCTGGGGGCTGTTTGGCGTGGGCCTTGGAGCGCCAATTGCCAGCGCCGGGGCGCTGATCGTTGTGATCTGCTACCTGATCTCGGGAAAGTGGAAGGTAAACCGGATAGGGAAATCAGCTGCTGCGGTCGAAGTGTAAGAGCTGACGATAAAGGGCTTCCCCGGTTGGGGAAGCCCTTTTGTATGCGATTCTTCTCAGATTTTCACCTTGTGAAATATCTTTTTGCCTTTGCGGACGATCACCTTGTCACTGGAAAGTTGTTCCTTTGTCACAGAGAATGCGATGTCCTCCACTGGCTGGAACTCGCCGTCTCCGCTGTCCACACTCACACCCTTCTGCTGGATAAGGCGGCGCGCTTCCGCCTTGGAGGCAGTCAGACCTGCTTTGACCATCAGCTCCAGGATGTCGATGGCGCCGTCAGTGAGGTCAGAATCCTCCAGCTGTGTGGTGGGCATGTTCACGCTGTCGGAACCGCCGACAAAGATAGCGCGGCTGGCCTCCAGGGCCTTTGCGGCCTCCTCTTCGCCGTGCACCTCTTTCGTGAGCTCAAAGGCGAGAATCTCCTTGGCCTTGTTGAGCTGGCTGCCCTCCCAGGCCTCCATGGCCTCGATCTCCTCAATGGGAACAAAGGTGAGCATTTTGAGGCAGTTGATGACCTCCGCGTCGTCCACATTGCGCCAGTACTGGAAGAAGTCGTAGGGCGACGTCTTGTTGGGGTCAAGCCAGACTGCTCCACCCATGGTCTTGCCCATCTTGTGGCCATCCTTTGTGAGCAGCAGAGAGAAGGTCATGCCGAAAACATCCGCATTCTCCACCCTGCGCACAAGATCCACGCCGCTGATGATGTTGGCCCACTGGTCGTTGCCGCCGAACTCAAGCAGGCAGTTGTGCTTCCTGTACAGGTGCAGGAAGTCGTAGCTCTGCATGATCATGTAGTTGAATTCGATGAAAGAGAGGCCCTTCTCCAGGCGGCTCTTAAAGCAGTCTGCGGTGAGCATTTTGTTGACGGAAAAGTGCACGCCGATATCCCGCAGCATATCCAGGTAGCCGATTTTCAGCAACCAGTCGCCGTTGCGCTCCACAATCGCCTTGTCGGGGGAGATGTCCACCACGCGGCCCATCTGTTCCAGAAAGCGGTCGGCGTTGTAGTTGATGTCCTCCACGGTGAGCATTTGACGCATGTCGGTGCGGCCCGTGGGGTCGCCCACCAAGGTTGTGCCGGTGCCCAGCAGAAGGATCGGGATGTGCCCCGCCTGCTGCATGCGCTTGATGATGATGAGCTGCAAAAAGTGGCCCACATGGAGGGAGTCCGCTGTGGCGTCAAAGCCGATGTAGAATTTGGCGGGCTTGCCGTTCAGCAGGCGTTCAATGTCCTCCGGATGCGTCATCTGGGCGATGAGCCCTCTGCGGCCCAGCTCTTCAAACAATGTCATTTGCGATCTTCCTTTCTTTTTTCACTTCGTCTGAGAGTGTTGCCCCTCGGCAGCGGGGAAAAGAAAACGCCCCTGCCGAAAAGCTCGACAGAGGACGACAAATGCCGTGTTACCACCTCTATTTACCGACCCATTGCTGGGCGCGGCCTCAACAGGATACAGCCGAAGCGATATCCTCTGCGCTGTAACGGGCGCGGCCCGGCGATCCCTACACAGACAATCAGACAATTGCCCTTCAGGAAGCAGTTCAGGAAGGTATTTCGCCGACGGCTCCCGCCTTTTTCCACCAGCCAAAGGCTCTCTGTAAGGGAGTGGTTCCGCACGGCTACTTGATTCCATCACAACTGATGCCACATAGTATAGCGGCAGAAAAGCCTTTTGTCAAGAGAGGAATTTATCTATCGTTCCGCTCTCTCCAGACACTGATGATCAACGCCGCGCAGAGAAACAGCGCTGCTCCATAGCCCAGCAGCCCCAGCGTGGTGCTGAAATTGTTGCCCACATTGCTGTTGAAGCGGATCATGTTGGAGGAGCCCATGATCAGGGCGGCGATGATGATGCCCACTACCAGCCGGTTCACGATTTTGGAAAGGCGGGTCATCGTCTTGTCTAAGTCCTTGTGATCCAGGGTGAGGCCGAGCTTTCCCTTGCCGATGCGCTCCAGCGCCCTGGAGACCTGGGTGGGTATCTTTGGGGCGGCGACAAAGCCTTGTAGCAGCGATTTCAGGTATTTTTTCGCCTCATCTCCAAAGTCGAAGCTGCTCTGAATATATTGCTGCACATAGGGCACGATGGCGGACATAATGGAGAGGTCAGGCGCCAGCTCCTCGACGATGCCTTCCAGCGTCATGATGGCCTTGGCCAAAAAGGTGACATTGCGGGGCATGACAAGCCCGTACTGGGCGGCGGTCTGGGAGAGGTCGAAAAACACCTCCGGCAGGCTGAGCTCCTCAATGGGTAAATCGTAATAGCGTCCCATCAGGATGTCCACGTCCTGGGTGAAGGCGCTCTGATCCACCGGGCGACGCTGGCGGCAGATTTGCAGCACAATCTTGGCGATGGCGTCGGTGTCCTCCTGCACGAGGGCCACCAGCAGGTCGTTGAAGCGCTTCATCATGCGCTCATCCAACTGGCCCACAATGCCGAAGTCGATGTAGGCAAAGCGGGGGGGAACCCTGTCCTCCTGCACCAGAATGTTGCCGGGGTGAGGATCGGCGTGGAAGAAGCCGTCGGAAAAGACCTGCTTCATGTAGTTGTCCAGAAGCTGTTGGGCCAGGTAGCGATCCTGTTTTTTGCTGCGGTGCTCCTGTTCCAGGTACTCCGACATGGTTACGCCCTCCACGAAATCCATGATCAGCAGATTTTCGTTGGAGTATTCCCGGTAGACCCGGGGACAGAAAAGGCCTTCCTCCCGATGATTATTCTTGTAAAAGAGGTCGATGTTGTCGGCTTCTTTGTGGAAATCCAGTTCATCGCTCAGCGACTGTTTCAGCTCGGAAACGATCTCGGCGGGCTCCATGAACTGCGCCGCGGGAATGCGCTTGATAAGTGGGATTGCCCGTTCCAGCAGGCCCACATCCATCTGCATCTTTTCCCCAATACCGGGGTGCTGAACCTTGACGATGACCGGCTGGCCGTTTTGCAGGGTGGCCCGGTAAACCTGGGCGATGGAGGCTGATGCCAGCACATTGGTGTCAAAGGAGGAGAACAGCTCGTCCACCGGTTTGCCCGCATATTCTTCGATGAGAGGCTTCATTACCTCGAAGGGGTCGGGGGTGACCTCCGCCTGGAGCTTGCTGAGCCCTTCTGCGAAGGCCGGTTTCACAATATCGGTGCGCACCGAGAGGAGTTGTCCCAGCTTGATAAAGGAGGGGCCGAGCTCCTCAAAGGCGGCGACCACATACTCCGGATGGGTCTGGCGGGCCAAGCTTTCCAGCGCCCGGTGCTTGGTGAGGACGATAACGATTTCCTGGAGCCTCCTGCGGGAGGAGAGCTTTTTAGCCATCTGCGATACCCATCCTCTCTGCCTCAAAATAAGTAAAGTTACTTCAGTGCCGCGACAATTCCATCCGCTACCGCGTCTGCCACCCTGTCGATCTCCGACTCGGTGACGGAGCGCTCGAACTCAAGCGGGTTGTTCATAAAGCCAAGCTCCACCAAAATGGAGGGCGTGTAGGGGAGGAGGTTTACCCGGTAGTAGGACTGATTGACAAAGCGGGACTTACGGCCGAGTCCGGAGATCAGGCTGTCCATCATTGTCTCAGCAAACGCCTGGGAATAAGGGGTGTGGTAGTAGATTTCCATGCCGGACACCTCGTTGGCGTCCACGTTGTTTCCGGTGCTGTTGTGGTGGATGGAGACGAAAAAGTCCGCTTTGGCGACGGCCTGATCCCGCAGGCGGTTGTCCAGGGAGTAGTAGCTGTCGTCGACCCGGGTGAGCCAGACCGTCGCGCCCATTGCCTCCAGTTTATCCCGGATGGCGTAGGCGTGGGCAAGGTTGACGTCCTTCTCGTTGGGGCCCCGGCTGTCCATGATGCCCAGCGTGCCGGCATCGGTGCCTCCGTGGCCGGGATCGACAACGATGTTGAGGCCCTCCAGCGGCTTGTCGGTGCTTTCGGCCAGCTGGGGCTTGTACTGAAATTCCAGATACAGGTTCCCCTTATCGTCGTAGAGGACATTGTAACCCCAAAGAACTACCCCTTCTTTCAGGGTAAAGGTGTACGTGACGAGCTCCTCGTTTTTGTCGGCGGAAGGCTTCCCGGTGATCTCCGAAAAGAGGTTGTCGGTGATGGGGGTAACCTCCGGCGTCTCCTGAGTGTTGTATAATGTGAAGGAGAAATTGCTTTCGTTGAGATTGGCGCTGTAGGCGGGGCTGGCGTTGCCGGAAAAGACATAGTATTCCCCGTTGTCCTTGGTGCGGGAGTGCACGGCGGTCAGTTTGTTGTCAATGTGGCCCTCCCCGGTGACAATCTCCACCATATCGGCGGGGATGTAGCCGCCGGAATAGAGGCCAAAATAGTTGTTGGTCTGGGTGGTGAGATAGTCGCAGGCGCCCTGCTTCCACACCGCCTTAAAGTTGGACAGATCGCTGAGGTCGGGGTAGACAAAGCCGATATAGCTGCTCACTCGGAGCACCACATCAGTGTCCAGCCCGGCCACGTACATGTCGCCGCTGGAGGTGTAGCTCTTTGTCTCTCCGTCGAAATCCAGGGTGTAGGTGATGGGGCCCACCCGCTGGGTGATCTTTCTGTCGTAGTTGTCCTTTACCGTCAGCTTGCCTGTGAAGGTGGCGGGAATCCCCTCATCCGCCACGGCAGCCTGCTCCAGTTCCACGGTCTGGTCGTCAAAGCTGGCCGTGACCGTCCCGCCTGCGGGAGCGATACAGCGCAGGGGAATGCTGCCCTCCACCTTGACGCCGCCCTGCACCACAGGGAACATGGAGCTCTGGGTGATGGTGTCGATGGTGGCGGAGACGGCTTCCCCCGAGGACGCGGGGCGGTTGATGACCACTGTACGGCTCTCCTCGCCCTGGGTGAAGACGAAGGTGTTCTCCCCCTCCTCCAATTCCACAAAGGCGCCGAAAACGCCCATTGTGCCCTGGCGTTCCAGCTCCTCCTCATCCAGGTAGAGGGGCTGCGCGGGGTCGGAGGTGCCGGTGATAAAGTAGCTGGAGTAGCCTGTGGTCAGTTCCTCCGCGGGGCGGTTGATCTCCAGCGTCTGGGGAACTGTCAGGTCGATTGCGATGTCGTCCTTCTTCTCGGCCTGGACTGCGGTGGGGGTGATCAAATCCGACACCCTTGCAGCGGAAGAGGGAAGCGCCTGGCTCAGCGTGCCGAAAGCGATGAGGCCGCAGAGGGAGCCGGTGAGAATCAAACGGAATAGGTGCTTTTTGCTGTGCATGCGCACTCCTTTTACAGCGAAAATTCGGTGCCGGTGAAGGTCTGCATTGCTCGGGGCTTGGGCGGAACGCGCCACAGGGGGTCGTAGACGAAGTGACGGCATTTGTGGTCGGTTCGCACCACGCCGTACTTGCCGCAGAGCACCTGATTATTTTTGGCCAGCACCCGCAGGGTATGCTCGCAGTATTTGCAGGCCGGGGTGATATTGTTGCCGAACAGCTTTGTTGCCATATATAAAGTATCTCCTTATAAATAAAGCATTAATCATTTTATACATAAATTATTATACCAGAGAGGGGATGCAAAATCTACAAACCTTTTGTAAAGGATGCGGTGATTAAGTGTAAATGACCCACCGGCCCTTGACATCCTTCAAAAGTTCCGCTATAATTCCATTCAACAACTGAACAGCTTTTAATGCAGTGATGAGGATCAGTAGCGGGCAGAACGCCTTTCAGAGAGTCGCGGGTGCTGGGACGCGGCAGGTGGATCGTCTGTGAACTCGCCTTGGAGCAGCCGACGCTGAAAAGGGTCTATTTTTACCCAAAAGTAAGTGCGGACGGAATCCCCACCGATACAGGGGGAGCTGGTTGCACCGACCCGGTGCGGACTGGACAGAGTGGGCGGCTACGCCAACAGAAGTGGTACCGCGGAAGTATTATATGCTTTCGTCTTCTTGATAACAAGAGGACGAGGGCTTTTTTGTTTGTGCGAAAACCAGTCAACCGGGAGGGATTGACCGGGATAATCGAAAGGATGGTTGCGAATAATGAGTGGAAAACCTGAGACGCAGTTTATGGAGATCACCTTCGGCAAGCTGCTGGATGGCGTTGCGGAGAAATACCCCGACCGGGAGGCGGTCAAGTACATCGACCGGCCCTACCGCCGCACCTGGAAAGAGTTCAAGGAGGAGTGCGACCGGGTTGCCAAGGGCTTTCTGCGCATGGGCATCCGTAAGGGCGACCACGTAGCTATCTGGGCCACCAATGTGCCCGAGTGGCTGATCACAATGTTCGCCACCGCCAAGATCGGCGCGGTGTTGGTGACCGTCAACACCAACTACAAGGTATTTGAGCTGCGCTACCTGCTCAAGCAGTCCGACACCAAGTGCCTGGTGATGACCGGCGGCTTCAAGGATGTGGACTACCCCCAGACTGTCTACAAGGTGTTCCCCGACCTGCCCAACTTTGCCCCCGGCACCTACTATAACGAGGAGTTCCCGTACCTGCAATCCATCGTCTACATCGGCGAAAAGACCCCTGCGGGCATGTTCCACTTCGACGATCTGGAGGGCATGGGCGGCTGCATCTCGGACAAGCAGCTGGAGATTGTGGGCGACTCCCTGCGCCACACCGACGTTATCAACATGCAGTACACGTCGGGCACCACGGGCTTTCCCAAGGGGGTTATGCTCACCCACTACAACATCATCAACAACGGCCTTTCCATCGGTGATCGAATGCTGTTCACCCACGAGGACAAGCTCTGCATTCCCGTGCCCTTCTTCCACTGCTTCGGCATGGTGCTGGCCATCACGGCGGCTGTGACCCACTCCACCTCCATGGTGCCGCTGGAATACTACAATCCCGTCAAATTCATGCAGGCCTGCCAGGATGAGGAGTGCACAGCAGTTCACGGCGTGCCCACCATGTTTATTGCCGTGTTCGAGCATCCCGACTTTGAAAAATATAAATTTCCCAAGCTGCGCACCGGCATTATGGCGGGCTCTCCCTGCCCGGCCAAAGTTATGCAGCTGGTGGTGGACAAGATGGGCATGAAGGATATCACCATCGTCTTCGGCCAGACGGAATCCTCTCCCGGCTGCACCCAGAGCTGGGCGGATGACCCGGTGGCGGTGAAGGTGAACACCGTCGGCTCGCCATTGCCCGGCGTGGAGTGCAAGATCGTCGACCCCGAGACCGGGGAGGAGCTGGGTGACGGCGTTCAGGGCGAGTTCTGTGCCCGGGGCTACAACGTCATGAAGGGCTACTACAAGATGGAGGAGGCCACCGCCCTCGCCATTGACAGCGATGGCTGGCTGCATACCGGCGACCTCTCTGTCCGCGACCCCGACGGCAACTACCGCATCACGGGCCGCATTAAGGATATGATTATCCGGGGCGGTGAAAACATCTATCCCAAGGAGCTTGAGGAGCTGCTCTACACCCATCCCAAGGTGAAGGATGTCCAGGTGATCGGCGTGCCCAGCGAGACCTACGGTGAGGAGGTCATGGCTTGCCTGGTACTCCGCGACTTTGTCACCGAGTGCACCCCCGACGAGATCAAGGAGTTTGTCATGCAGAATATGGCGCGCCACAAGGTTCCCTCGTATGTGGAGTTCATGGAGGAGTTCCCCATGACCGCCTCCGGTAAAATTCAGAAGTTCAAGATGCGGGAGTGGGCGACCCAGAAGTATGGGCTGGAAGCGCCGAAAAAACGCGCCCAATAAAGACAGGAGGCAGGCGATGGCTGTCAACGAGTCCACCGTGCGGGAGCACTACAACAACCGGGAAGAGGACAAGCGTGCGGAGTTGAGCCGCTCGGGCAGCCTGGAGTTTCACTACACCAAGAAGCTGGCGGGGGAGTACATCGGCCCGTCGGACAGGGTGCTGGAGGTGGGCTGCGCCACCGGCTACTACGGCATGCACTTTGCGCCGCTGTGCAGAGAATATGTGGGCGTCGACATCGTGCCGGAGCATATCGAGCTGTTCCGGGAGAAGATCGCCGGGAGCGGCCTTGCCAACCTCTCCGCCCAAGTGGGGGACGCCACCAATCTGGCGGGGATTGCCGACGGGAGCTTCGACGTCGTGCTGGCCCTCGGCCCAATGTACCACCTGCCGGTCGAGGAGCGGGAAAAGGTCTTCGGGGAATGCGCGCGGGTTTGCAAGCCGGGCGGCGTAGTGATGTTTGCCTACATGAATGCGATTGGGGCCTACATGGATGCCTGCATCACATGGCCGGAGACCTACCCCGCCAAAGAGGTGAATCGCTGCCTTTTGGACAAGGGCCTGGATGATCTTCGCCCCGAGCTGTTCTTCTTCACCAATCCGGAGGCGATGACTGCGGGGGCGGAACGTCACGGCCTTGCTGTGCTGCGGAACTCCGGTGTCAACTTTGCCTACCGCAGTCTGAATATTGATGAGATGGATGAGGAGAAGTTTGCAGCCTGGATGGAACTGAACGACGCCATGGTGGACAGCCCCAGTTGTACGGGCATGGCGGTTCATACTCTGTTCATCTGCCAAAAGTGATCGCATTGCTATTAAAGTGGCGAAAACCGGCTTGGTTTTCGCCACTTTTTTGTGCTATAGTAGCGTTAGCTTGATGTGGGAGGACGAAGCGTGAAAGTCATCAATCTGGGCATCCTGGCCCATGTGGACGCGGGCAAGACCACAGCCGTGGAGCAGCTGCTCTACCGCACCGGCACAGTGCGCGCCCTGGGCTCGGTGGACAAGGGCAGCGCCCACACCGACTGGCTGGTTGTGGAGCGGGAGCGGGGCATCTCGGTGCGCAGCGCCTCGGCCACTCTCCGGTACCGCAACTTGCAGATCAATCTCATCGACACCCCCGGCCACATGGACTTCACCGGCGAGGTGGAGCGGGCGCTTTCGGTGCTGGACGCCGCAGTGTTGGTGGTCTCCGGCGCGGAGGGGATACAGTCCCAGACCGAGCGCTTCTGGAAGGCCATCCGGGCCCTGCGGCTCCCCACTATCCTGCTGGTGAACAAGATCGACCGGGCGGGCTGCGATCCTGAGCAGCTGCTTGCCGACCTGAAAAAGGAGTTTTCCCCGGCGATCATCCCCCTCAACCGGGCGGAAAATGCCGGCCTCCCCGGCTTTGCCATCGCTCCCCGCGACTTTTCAGAGGAGGACTTGCTGGAGCTCTGCGAGTTGGACGACGGTCTCGCCGCCCGGTACCTGGAGGGGGAGGCTGTCTCGCAGGAGGAGATTGCATCCATCTTGCGGGAACGGACAGCGAAATGCGAGGCCTTTCCGCTCCTCTACAGCGCGATGGCCCAGGGAATCGGCGCGGAGGAGCTGTTGGAAGCAATCGAGACCTACCTTCCCCAAACGGAGCTCAGGCCGGAGGGAGAGCTGTCCGGCGTGGTGTACAAGATCGAGCACGACAAAGCCATGGGAAAGGTGGCCCACATCCGCCTGTACGGCGGAACGCTGCACAACAGGGACGAGGTTCCGCTGCGCAGGCCGGGAATGGAGCCCTTCTCCGAAAAAGCCACCCAAATCCGCCGCGTTTCCGGTGGCCGGGGCGAGGATATGGGGCAGCTTGCTGGAGGCGATATCGGTGCGGTATTCGGCCTCTCCTCCGCCCGCACCGGCGACATTGTGGGCAAGCTGGAGGAGGGGAGAAGCCGCCTGGCCCAGAACATCGCCCAGCCTCTCTTTTCGGTGCAGGTGTTCGCGGGCGAGGGACAGGAGAGCAAGCTGCTGGAGGCAATCTCTCAATTGTCCGACGAGGATCCGTTGCTGGACTACCAGTGGGACAGGGAGGAGCGGGAACTGGTCATCCGCATTATGGGCAAGGTGCAGCTGGAGATACTGGAGTATCTGCTGCGAGAGCGGTACGGCCTTGCCGCCACCTTCTCCCAACCCACCGTGATTTACAAGGAAACCCCTGTTAAGCAGGGCGTGGGGATCGAGGTCTACACCATGCCCAAGCCCTGCTGGGCGGTGGTAGAGCTACAGATCGACCCACTGCCCAGGGGTTCCGGCTACCGTTACAAGTCGGTCATTAAGGACAGTATCCTGCCCTACCGCTACCAGAACCACGTGGAGGTGACGGTGCCCGAGACCCTCCGGCAGGGCCTGATGGGCTGGGAGGTGATCGACCTGGAGGTGACGCTCATCGGCGGGCAGCACCACCATGTCCACACCCACCCCATGGACTTCTTCCTGGCCACGCCCATCGCGGTGATGCAGGCGCTGGTGAGCAGCGGCACCCAGCTGCTGGAGCCGGTGCAGAAGCTGAGGATTTCCGCCCCGGAGGAGTTTTCCGGCAAGCTGATCGGCGATGTGCTGGGCATGCGAGGGGATTTCGACAGCCCGGTGATCTCCGGCGGCAAGGTGGAGCTGGAGGCCCTTGTGCCTGTGGCCGCCTCCATGGATTATTCCGTCCGCTTCGCCTCCCTCACCGGGGGCAAGGGGACGATCCGCAGTGAGTTTTCCGGCTATAGGGAATGCCCGGAGGAGCTGGGCGCCTCCACAAGGCGGAGAGGGGTCAATCCCTTGGACAGGGCGAAGTGGATACTGCACAAAAGAGCGGCCCTCAACGGATAAACCTGGCGGAGGCCCTTGCATCGACATCGTGGCATGGTATAATCAACTTGAAAAAAATACACTTCAGGAGGTATTTTCCATGAGTCTCAGTCTGACAAGTACCATCAAGCTCTCCAACGGTGTGGAGATGCCCATTTACGGCCTGGGCGTCTGGAAAGTGACCGACGAGCAGGAGATGCGCGGCGCGGTGAAGGCGGCCCTGGACAGCGGCTACATCCACCTGGATACCGCCGAGGCCTACGACAACGAGCAGATGGTGGGCCGCGCCGTGAAGGACTTCGGTGACCGCAGCAAGTTGTTTATCACCACCAAGCTGGCTAACCCCAACCAGGATCGCCCCGAGGAGGCCTTCGAGGAGAGCCTGGAGAAGCTGCAAACCGACTATGTCGACCTGTTCCTCATGCACTGGCCCTCCCCTTGGCGCGGCCACTATGTGGAGGCTTGGAAGGCCATGGTGAAGATTTACGAGAGCGGCCGGGCAAAGGCCATCGGCGTCTCCAACTTCAACCCCAATCACCTGGAAAAGATTCTGGATGCCACAGGGTTCACCCCTATGGTCAACCAGGTGGAGCGGCACCCCCTGTTCCAGCAGAAGGAGTTGGAGGCGTACTGCAAAAATCTGGGCATCGTGATGGAGGCCTACAGCCCCCTCGGCTCCGGCCATATGAGCGAGTTTGCGGGCAAGCTGGAGCCTATCGCGAAAAAGCATGGAAAGACGGTGGCCCAGGTGATCCTGCGCTGGCAGGTGCAGACCGGCTGGGTGACAATCCCCAAATCGGTGACCCCCTCCCGCGTGAAGGAAAACGCCAATATCTTCGACTTTGAGCTGGATTCCGGCGATCTTGCCACCATCGCGTCGTTGGATGCGGGCATCAAATATCTGCCCGACGCAGACGTGGCAACCTTTTAGATGGTGAATCCCTCATTTGTATCGGCAATCATTGTAGCGGGGGGCTCCTCCGCGCGGATGGAAGGCGTGGACAAGCAGCGCTTCCGGCTGGGCGGTGTTCCCGTGCTGGCCCACAGCGTGGCCGCCCTTGGACGGAGCGGCCTGGTGCGGGAGCTGGTGCTGGTCGCCCGGCGGGAGGATATCTCGGACTTTCAGGCGCTGTGCGGGGGCATGAACCTGCCTGTCCCCGTCAAGGTGACGGAGGGCGGCGCACAGCGGCAGGATTCGGTCTTTGCCGGAGTGAAAGCCTGCGACAACAGAGCGGAATACTACGCCATTCACGACGGCGCCCGGCCCTTCATCCGGCAGAGCGAGATTGCGGCGTGCATTGAACTGGCGGCAACACATGGTGCAGCGGCTGTCGGCGTGAGGGTGAAGGACACCATCAAGCAGGTGGATGAGACCGGGCAAATTGTGGGCACGCCTCCCCGGGAGAGCTTGATGGCGATTCAAACTCCCCAAATTTTCGAGGCTGCGCTCTACCATAAGGCCATGGATGCTGCCCACAACGCAGGCAAATACTACACCGACGACTGCCAATTGGTGGAACAGCTGGGCGTTCCGGTCTATGTCTCACCGGGGAGCTATGACAATATCAAGCTCACAACGCCGGAGGATTTGGCGCTGGCGGAGCAGATTTACCGCAGAATCTCTAATGAAAAAGGATGGCTGCCGCAATGAGCATGCGAATCGGGCACGGCTACGATGTGCACAGGCTGGTGGAGGGGCGCCCGCTGATTTTGGGCGGGGTGATCGTGCCCCACGAAAAGGGGCTGGACGGCCACTCCGACGCCGATGTGCTCGCCCACACAGTCGCAGACTCCCTGCTGGGCGCGCTTGCTTTGGGGGACATCGGCAAGCACTTTCCCGACACCGACCCGGCCTACAAGGGGGCGGACAGCATGCAGCTGCTGGCCCGCTGTGGGGAGCTTGTGAAAGAGGCGGGCTACCGCCTGGTCAACCTGGACGCAACCATTCTCGCCCAGGCCCCCAAGCTCTCCCCCTACATTGGGCAGATGCGGGAGCGGCTGGCGGAAACTTTGAGCTGCGATGTGGGGCAGGTCAGCGTCAAGGCCACCACCGAGGAACGGCTGGGCTTTACCGGCGCTGGGGAGGGCATGGCCTGCCACTGCGTCTGCCTGCTGGAAACGATGTAGAGGAAAAAGGGGCCGCGAGGCTCCTTTTTTGTTGCAATGCAGGTGTTGGATTTGCACAAATCCGACATGACGATTGCACGTTCACATTTTTATGTTGCCAACAAACTTTTGGCGGTCTATAATGCAGGGGAACGGCCGTTGTGCCGATGAGAGACCGCCGGACAGCACGGCTTTGTCTAAGATATTTGCATGGATACCAATGACGATTAGGGGGAACAGCCAAGTGCCGGATAATCTTTTGACCTGGGAGGAAATCGTCCCGGAGGGGGGCTTTCCTGTCAAGGTGTTCAACCAGATTCAGGGCTCGTCGGGAAGCCACAGCCACGACTTCTACGAGCTGGTACTGGTGGAGGAGGGCTTCTGCCTCCATTGCTCCGACGACCGTGTGGAGCTGATGATGGCGGGGGATTTTATCGCAATCGTACCCGGCCAATCCCACTTTTACCGCTGCCGGAGCAATGTCACTATTTGGAATCTTCTCTTTCTTCCCCAGGCGCTGGACGGCCTGATGGAGGAAGTTGTGGAGTTGCCGGGCATGCGGGAGCTGTTCCAGGATGGGCTGGAGGAGGTGCTCCATGTCCACCTCTCCCTCCAGGACAGGGAGCAGGCAGGGCGCATTGTCGCCGAAATCTGGCAGGAGAGGGAGCAGGGGCGCGAGGGCTGGGCACTGCGCGCCAAGGCGCTGCTGACAGACCTGATGGTGCTGCTCTCCCGAGTGTTTGGGGTGCGCTTCTCCCACCAGAAAACAGAAAATCCTTATCTGGGATACACCCTTGCGGCCATCGAGCAGATCGAAACGGGCTACCGGGAGGACATCAGTGTGGCGGGCATTGCTGCCTCACTGGGTATCAGCCCCGACCACCTCACCCGGCAGTTCCGGCAGATCACAGGCATCACGCCCACCGAGCACATCCGGCGCTGCCGCTTCGCCAAGGCGCTGGAGCTTCTCCGCCGCCAGTACCCGGTGGGGGAGGTCTGTGCCCAGACCGGTTTCCGGCAGCTCAGCTACTTCTCCCGGGAGTTCAAAAATCAGTTCAGCATGACGCCAACCGCCTTTCAGAGACAGGCCAGGGAGCGGTTTTGACAATGGAGAAAAACCGACAGGATAAGCCCCGATACCGCAATCTGGTGTTCCTTCTGGCAGATCAGCTGCGCCACGACGCCCCCGGTTTTGCCAGGGGTTTTGCCGCCACTCCGCATATGGACAGGCTTGCGGTTGAGGGAGCCGCCTTCCTGCGCGCCTATACGCCGCTGCCCGTCTGCGGCCCCGCCCGGCGCGCCCTTTTCACAGGCAGGCATCCCGACTCCATGGGGGCCTTCTGGAACGACGGCTTTTTCCCCCTCAACACCCCCTCCTTTCACCCCGTGGACAACCTGGGTCAGCGCCTGAAAGACAGTGGCAGGCAGGGCTGCTATGTGGGGAAGTGGGGACTGGGCGCGGACAGCACACCGGCGGATTTCGGCTTTGCCACTTGTCCCGACCCGGAGGAATACAATGGGTACCTGGCTGAGCGCTACCCCAATCTGACCCACTCCGGCGGCTGGATGGGCTGTGAGAGCCCTGTCGCCCTTGAGGACAGCAAGACCCACTTCCTGGCCCGGCAGGCGGCAAGTTTTGTGGAAACTGCAGGGGAAGACTTCTTCCTCTGGGTGGACTTCGGCATGCCCCACCTGCCGTGCAGGCCGTCTCCGCCCTTTTCAACAATGTACGACCCGGCGGAGATTCCGCCCTGGCCCGGCTACGAGGACAGTTTTGTGAACAAGCCCTACTGCCACCGCCAGCAGATGGTCAATTGGCGGCTGGAGGGCATGCCTTGGCCCGAAATGGCGGGGCAGGTCGCCCGGTATTACGGCATGGTCTCCCAGCTGGACGACGCCATCGGCGGGATATTGGCGGCGCTGGAGCGCGCCGGACGGCTGGAGGACACCCTCATCGTGCTCACCTCCGACCACGGGGACATGTGCGGCAACCACCGCATGCTGGACAAGCACTATGTGCTCTACGACGATGTGGTGCGGGTGCCGTTGGCATTGTGGGGGGAAGGGCTGGAACCGCTCCGCTCCGACGCGCTGGTGTCAAACTGCCTCGACCTGCCCGTCACAATCTGCGAGCTGATGGGTCTGCTTCCCCTGCCCAAAACCCACGGAAAGCCGCTCCCACTCGATGGGGTTGGAGCCAGGCGATATATCACATCTTCCTCCAACGGGCAGCAGTTCGGCTTCTTCAACAATCGCATGATCACCGACGGCAGGTACAAGTATGTCTGGAATCTTACCGACATCGACGAGCTCTACGATGTGCAGTCCGACCCCGGCGAGTGCGACAACCGCATCGGCGATGAGGCGCTGGCCGGGCTGTTGAGCGAATTGCGAGGGGCCCTCTACGACGAGCTGCAACTCCATGAGGATCCGCTGCTCACCGAATGGACAGCCCCGCAGTTGCTGGAAAACCGAAAACTATAAATGAGGGCTCGCCTTCCGGCGGGCCTTTTGCTTACCTAATACTAATCTCCTAATAAAAAAAGCTATTCAGTCATCGCTCAGAGCGCGAATTGATCGCAATTCGCTTCGCTCGATTTCATAGGTTTTTATTGAAGAATAGTACAATTTACAGTAGGCTGTAATATTGTGCAGATTCCCGGGGTTAGCATTTACAGAAAAGCAAAAATGGCCTGTTGAAAGGATTGTAGATCATGAAATACAATTTGCGTCATCGCATTGCGGCTCTTTTCCTCTGCGGATTGCTACTCTTCACCGCGTGCAGCCAGGAGACTCCTGCTCAGAGCGGGAGCAGCGAATCCTCCGCTTCCGATTCCAGCTCCAGTTCAGATGCCAGCCAGCCGGAACAGACCGAGCGGGAGCAGAGCCTGGGCAGCTTCCCCTACGCGGAGCGGCTCAAGGCCGCCGATGTGGCGGAGTACACCGTTTCCGACTTTGTGACGCGGCGGGGCAGGACAACCGGCACGCTGGACAGCAGGGTGGAGGCTTCGCCGGAGCAGCTGGGAAATTCCAACTGGTATGCGGCCCCTAGTCTGACCGCCTTTTTGGCGCACACAGTGCAGAAAGACGCCAGAGAGGTGCGGCAGAACAACTACGATACCGGAGGAATGTGGGTGGAAGATGCGGCGCCCCCAATGGCTTCAGAGGCAGCCAGCGCGGAGACGGAGATGCGCGCCGAGGAGGAAGCCGTTCCCGCGACAGGCGGCGGTGGCGGCGAAGAAGAGCCGGAGCACTCCGAGACCAATGTCCAGGTGGAGGGCGTGGATGAGGCCGACATCATCAAGACCGACGGCCGCTACATCTACTACCTCAGCAGTGGCGGTGTCGCAGTGGTGAAGGCGGGGCGCTCCCCAGAGCTGGCTGCAACCATGCAGCCGGGAATGGATAAAAACAGCTATCCCCCAAACTATAAAGACCTCTACATCAGCGGTACGCAGCTGGTTGTCATGGCCAACAGCTTCAGCACCACCCTCTTTTCCGATGTGAAGAGCGTGGAGCCCACCTCTCCCGCGGCCACCGTTTTCTACATCTACGACATCACGAATCCTGAAAAGCCCGCGCTAGAGCGCACTGTGGAGCTTGCGGGCACGCTGAATACCTCCCGCTTCTTTAACAACCGCATCTACTTTGTCACCCAGCCCCAGCTCGATCGCTCCGGCCAGACAGACCAGGTTGCGGCTACGCTGCCCGCCTACAAGGACACTGCTCTGGGGGAGGAGACCTACCTGCTTTCCCCCGGCGACATCCACCTGCTGGCCCAAAAGAAGCGCTTCAGCGACCGCTACTGCGTGGTGGGTTCCTTCGGGCTGGACGGCTCGGCGGTGGAGCTGAAAGCCTACGAGGGCGAGCTCCAGGCGGTCTACATGAGCACCGAGGGACTGTACCTTGCCAACGGCTACAGCGGCGTCTACTCCTATCACAACGAAGAGGGCTTCGGCGACGCGGCGGAGGGCCTGGAGTTCACCACCCGGCCCGGCGCAATGGCCTTTGCCGACACCTATGTCAACCGCTTTGCCATAGCGGATGGGGAAATCAGCTTTGACGCCATGGGCATCGCCCCCGGGCTGCCCATCAACCAGTATTCCATGGATGAGTACCAGGGCACCTTTCGCATTGCCACCACCTACCAGTCCGACAGCTGGCAGGCGGAAAACGGCGTCTTCCTGTTCAGCGCCTCCACCATGAAAAAAATGGGACAGCTAGAGGGCCTGGCTCCCGGCGAGACGATCAAGTCGGTTCGCTTTACGGGCACCACCGGCTATGTGGTCACCTACCGGCAGGTCGACCCCCTCTTTGTCATAGACCTGCGCAACCCCACCGAGCCAGTGGTGGACGGTGAACTGAAAATTCCCGGCTTCTCCACCTACCTGCACCCCATCAGCGACAGCCTGGTGGTGGGCGTGGGCCGCACCGAGGGCGGGGAGGATAACTTCTGGGGCGGCGAGTGGGAGAGCGGCTGGGCCGCGGGCGTCAAGCTCTCCATGTTCGATGTGTCAAACCCCAAGCTGCCGGTGGAGAAGCACAGCCTAGTGCTGGGAAATGAAACGGCTGACAGCGAGGCCCTCTACAATCCCAAATCCATTCTGTTTGACAGCACGAAGGGACTGATGGCGCTGCCCCTCTACTACTATACCGACGAGGGAAGCTGGAACGGCGGCGTGGTGGTGAGCTACGGCGGGGAGGGCTTTGAGGTGGAATCCGAGATTGCGCTGGACTCCTACTACGGCGACGGCAGCCGCTTCGCCTATATCGGGGATGTGCTCTACTACGCCTGCCAGGGCGACCTGGTTGCAATCGACTACGAAACCTACGAGGTGCTGGAAACTATCCCGCTGATATTCTGACTGCTTCCTGTCGACTTTCCCGATTTCCCGTGATATACTTGTCCCCGAAAGCACAATACGGGAAGGGATGGATCATCAGATGAAAATTACCGGATACCACCACATTGGACTGTGGACGGCGGACATTGAGAAGAGCCTCAAATTTTACACCGAGGGCCTGGGCGGAACCTGTGTCTTCCAGTTTCCAATGTCGGATACCGGCGAGCCGATCTACCTGGTGGATTTGGGCGGCGGCGCTGTTGTGGAGCTGATTCCCAGGGGGGAGGGCCGCGAGGAAGTGGATGCCCACTGGCACCACATTGCCCTGGCCACAGACGACGCCCGCGCCGCACACCAAAGGGCGCTGGATGCAGGTGCGACAGTGCGCAACGAGCCCTCAGACTGCATGTTGGGCACCATGGCGGTCTGCAACTCCTTTGTGTATGGCCCCGACAATGAGGTTATTGAGTTTTTTCAGGTGAAATAGAAGACAGCAACACAATAAAGCACCGGGCATCCTTAACTGGAATGCCCGGTGCTTTTTGGTTGCGAGGTGGAGTCTGTGCCGCATTGCAATATAAAATCTGGAAAAAAGATTTTCGCAAGTTGAACACATATTGGCTGTGATGTTCGCCAAAAAAACGAAAAACTACCCCATTAGCTATAAAATGATGAATTTTTGTAGCCGAACGGGTAGGGGGTACCTACTTTTTTAGTGTTATCTTTATTTTGGATCAAGAGGTATGTGCGCTATCCAAGGGTTAAGAAATGGGAGGAGGCAGGAATCAATGATTCGTATACAAGGGCCCTCCCATGTGCTTGACCGGCAGGTGGGTGAGCGGGTGCTGAAGGTGTGCACCGACATCATTTTCTACCTGATCAGCCTGGGTCTGGTCGTCAGCTCGATTTTCTATGCCGTGAACGCCAACCCCAAGAAGTCGCTATTCGGCTACCGGGTTTTCTCCGTACTCACCGACTCCATGACGCCGAATTGCCAGACGAGGTCAGGGGGCTTTTCCAAAGGAGATTTGATTGTTGTAGAGGCGGTCGCCCCCAGTGAGATAGAGGTCGGCGACATCGTCACATATATGCCCGGCAGGGATTCTACCTCCTATTTGACCCACAGGGTGGTGGGTATACGGGAAAATGTAAACGGCCAGATTACCTTTGTCACAAGGGGGGACAGCAACTACACCGACGATTCTCCGTTTCAAAGCGAAAAGCTCATTGGAAAAAAGGTGCTGTCGATTCCAAAGATAGGGGGACTCCTGCGGCTGCTGCATGACCACATAGTAGTGGTGGCTGTCGCCGTCATAGCGGGCATTCTGATTATCTCGGCACTGCGGCTGAGAAAGACGCGAAAATCCAACTGTTCCTGATACTATAGTGCGCGAAGCCTCCTGTCGGCCGAACCGTGTTTGGCTGGCAGGGGGCTTCTGTCATTCCGCTTGCAACACGGCGGCTCCGCCTGTATACTGAGAGGCAGAGAACAAGGATTGGGGGAATGGGCCGTGGAGGAATCCGTGCGGGAGAAAATCCTGGCAAAAAACCAAACGCTGATCGACATGGTGATTCAGCGTGCAAAGCGGGATTTTCCCGACGACATCGCGATTATCGGGCTGACAGGTTCGTTCAGCACTGGCGACTACCACGAGAAAAGCGACCTGGATTTGATCATCATCAACAACACCGACCGGGGCTGGGGTATCGCCTACGGCTTCATTCTGGGCGATGTGGGGTACGATATCTACTGCACGCCGTGGGAGACGAGGATTGCGGATCAATCCCGGCTGGAAAGCCCTATGGTCTCCTGCCTGCTCGACCTACAGGTGCTCTACTGCGCAAAGCCGGAGTACATGGAAAGGCTCGAAGCCTACCGGCAGAAGGCAAGGGATGAGCTGGCCAAGCCGGTCGGCAGGCCGTGCATTGAGCGGGCAAAGAGGGATATTGCCCTCGCCAAGCAGGAATACGCCGACGCAGTGCTGGCAGAGGAGATCGGCTCGGTGCGGTACGCTGCGGGCGGGGTGCTCTATCACTTGGTCAACGCAATCGTGAGCCTGAACAACACCTATATCACCCGGGGCGTCAAGCGCTATCTGGAGCAGCTGCAGACATACCGCTACCTGCCGGAGCGCTTTGAGGAGCGGTACTTCGCCGTCATCGACGCAAAGACTGTTGAGGAACTCCGCGCCGCCGCTCTGGAGCTGCTTCGCAGCGTCGAAAAGCTCCGGGCGGAAATGGAGGAGCAGCTGGTGGAGAAGCCGGTTCCCACATACAAGAGCCTGTGGGGAACTTACGAGGAGCTGTGGTGCAACTGTCGAAACAAGATTCTGGAGAGCACAGCCGCTGGGGATAAGTCCTACGCCTTTCACGCGGCGCTGGGGGCGCAGAATTATCTGGACGAAATGGCCATGGAAGTGGGCACGCCCCAGTTTGACCTGATGAAAGATTTCGACTCCGACGACCTGTCCCGCTTCCGGAAGACGTTCCTGCACAGCATGGACGAATATCTGGAGGAGTACAAAAAAGTCGGCAGAAGGGTGGAGCGCTTCGACAGCTTCGAGGCCCTCTATGAGAAGTACATGCACTGCGATGTATCGGCAGCCGGAGGCGCAATTCCAGACGAGAGGAACGGTCAACAAAATGTTTGAGGGATTTTCCAACCGCACCATCGATTTTATGTGGAACCTGCGCTTCAATAATCAGAAACCCTGGTTCGAGGAGCACAAGAGTGAGTTCATCAGCGATTTTCAAACGCCCATGAAGGCGTTGGGCGCGGAGGTGTTTGAAGGGGTCAAGGAGACCTGCGGCGACCGGGATTTCATCCACAAGGTCTCCCGCATCTACAAGGATGCAAGGCGGTTGCGGGGCGACGGGCCGTATCGGGATCACCTGTGGTTTTCCATCGAAAAACCCAGCCCGGAGTGGACGTCCACCCCGGTGTTCTGGTTTGAACTGATGCCGGAGACCTGGAGCTACGGCCTTGGCTACTACCAGGCAAAGGCGGAGACAATGGCAAAGATGCGTGCCAGGATCGACAAGGCACCCAAGCAGTTCGAGAAGCTCATCGCGCCCATTGCAAAGCAGAAGGAATTTGTACTGGAGGGGCCGGAATATGTGCGCAAGAAGGAGGCCCCCACTCCCAAAACGGCGGAGTGGTACAACAAGAAGGGCTTTTCCCTGATCCACACCCAGGAAAACGGCCCCGAGCTCTTTTCCCACGAGCTGGTCGGTCGCCTGGTGGAGGGATATGCTTTCCTGATGCCGCTGTACGACTATTTTGTGACGCTGGACTTCGATCCCAGCCCGATGTAAACGCATAGCAAAAGCGGACGGCCTTGTGGCTGTCCGCTTTTTTCGTCTAGGTGCGAGCCCTGCTCAATCTTCGGTAAAGCTCCCTGGTCAGGCGGAGCACTGCGTAGAGCAGGATGCACCGCACCGGGAACATGCCAAGGTTGAGAGGCAGCCGCTGCACCAGAAGCGCCTGGAAAGTCACATCCTTCATGGTGAGCATTTGCAGGGTGGTGGTGATCAGTAGGTTGACCACCACGGTGTTTACCGTCACCGCGCCGATCACCCGGGGAATGGAGACCATGCATTTGTAGAAGAAGAGGCCGAAGACAACCCCCTGAAGCATCCATGTGAAGGTGTAGCCGATGATGAACTCCCCGCCGTAAAAGAGGATGGAGCCCAGCAGATCGCCGATCATGGCCACAATGCTGCCCACCACAGGGCCGTAGAGCATGGCGGCCATGGCGATGATAAGAAAGCCGAACCGAATTTCCACCACGCCCTTGACGATGATGATATTGCCAATGTAGGGCATATAGGTGATGGCATAGAGGGCGGAGAGCACCGCGGCAAAGGTGAGATTCCGGAGGCTTTTCAGCTCCCGGGTGGAATGGGCAAAGGCGGACAGCGGATTCATAGCTTGCTGATTCAAACAGAACACCTCCATTGAGCATAAAAACTCCCTGCGGCAAAAAACCGCAGGGAGTTTGACTTGAGCTACAGCACGGGAGGCGAAGGCCCGAAAGCAAATGCCTTCAAGCAATGGATACACGCTGAATCCGCCGGCCGGGAGCCGGCATCGAACCGGCTCTATGTAGCAACGGGATGCGGAGGGCGCACCGCAGGGAAAATCCCTTTCGTTCCGGTGACAACTCCCCGTTCACCGGACACTGTATGCCAAATGGACACACCTGGCACAACGCGCACCGACCTACTTTGCTTTTGTACAGGATGGAGTATAGCAGGTTATGAATCCTTTTTCAAGCCCTTGATTTTGTCCCAATAGGCCTTCGCGGCCTGCTCTGTCTTGTTGTCGCCGTAGGAATAGTAGACACTGTTCTTCAGGGCGTCGGGCAGGAATTGCTGCTCCACATAGTGGTTGGGGTAATCGTGGGAATACTTGTAGCCTATGGCGTGGCCCAGCTTTTCCGCTCCGGCGTAGTGGCCGTCCCGCAGGTGATTGGGCACGTCGAACTGCCCGCTGGCAAGATCGGCCCCCGCCGCGTGAAGAGCTCCGCTGGCCGAGTTGGACTTGGGGGCGGTGGCCATCAGCACGGTGGCCTGGGCGAGGGCGTGGTGGGCCTCGGGCAGGCCGAGCTGCACCGCCGCGTCCACACAGGCTTTGACGAT
The DNA here is from genome assembly GCA_047973265.1 of Oscillospiraceae bacterium. Classification (GTDB taxonomy): domain Bacteria; phylum Bacillota; class Clostridia; order Oscillospirales; family Ruminococcaceae; genus WRAV01. The sequence continues at coordinate 25,086 of JBKEBS010000118.1, read as the reverse complement.
GACGACAGCCTGTGGATAGGCCAAGCCAATGTCCTCGGAGGCGATCACCAGCAGTCTGCGGCAGGGGGATAGGAGGTCGCCCGCCTGGATGAGCCTTGCCAGGTAGTGGAGAGCGGCGTTCTCATCCGAGCCCCGTATGGATTTCTGGAGGGCGGAGAGGAGATCGTAGTGCTCGTCGCCGTCCCGGTCGTAACGCATGTTGCTGCGCTGGGCCACCTGGCGCACCTGCTCCTCCGAGATATGGCGGACGCCGTCCTGCAACTCGGCGGAAACCCAGCAGAACTCCACCGCATTCATAGCCTTGCGCACATCCCCGCCGCAGGTGCGGGCAATCAAGGGGATGACGCCCTCCTCCAGCTCGGCCTCCTCGCCGTATTCCTCTCCGAGGATGGCAAAGCCTCTCGTCACTGCCTTCTCAATCTCCTCCGGCTCAACGGGTTTGAACTCGAAGATGGTGCTGCGGCTGAGAATGGCATTGTAGACGTAGAAATAGGGATTTTCGGTGGTGGAGGCAATGAGGGTGATGCTACCGTCCTCAATGAACTCCAGCAGAGTCTGCTGCTGCTTCTTATTCAGGTACTGTATCTCGTCCAGATAGAGGATAACGCCGTTCCGCCCCTCGATGGTGTCCCGTTTTTCCACAACATCCCGCAGGTCGGCGGTGGAGGCGGTGGTGCCGTTCAGGCGGCAGAGCAGCTTGCCGGTGTTCTGGGCGATAATGCGAGCCACCGTGGTCTTGCCGATGCCGGAGGGCCCGTAAAAAATCAGGTTCGGGATGTTGCCGTTATCGATCACCCTGCGCAGAACCATGCCGGGCGCAAGCAGGTGGCGCTGGCCCACCACCTCGTCCAGGGAGGAGGGGCGCAGCCGGTCGGCGAGAGGTGCCGCCATCGGAATCAGTCCTTTCATAAAATCAGCTGCGGGTGTAGACTCCGCGAATCAGCTGGCGGACAGTGCGCTCCACTGAGCCGCGTTCTGTGGAATTGTCCGGCTGCACGCCGTCCTCCACCCACTGCCAGAGCCCTGTGGGAGTGGGGTCAATGACCATGCCCTCGTCGGTAAGGCGGGAGAAGAGCAGCGCCTCCCGGGATAAAACCTCGTCTTCCATGGCGGGAAAGGCCGACGCGACGCTCTCCAGCACCGCAGCCCGCTGCGGGAGGGAGAGGCTGTTCATGAACTCGCTGTCCGCTACCAGCCAGAGGAAGGAGATGCTGTGATAGCTGGGGGTGAGAATGAGGTGGGATTCCAGCCAGTCGTTGTTTTGGAGCCCCGCGGTGGAGAATTCTGCGAAATCCCCCTCGCCACCCAGAAGCAGCTCCTTCCGCTCGTTGGAGAGGGCGACCTCCACCGTGCGGATGTCCAGCTGCTCCAGGTAGGGGGAAAGAAAAGAGTCCCTGTCCAAAAGGGCGAGCACGCTGCCTGACTCCTCCAGAAGGTCTTCCAGGTCGGGAATTGTCCCGATGGGCGAGGAGGACACCAGGTGGGAGGAGCCGGTGTAGAACGCCGCCAGCGGCCTTGCGCCCGATTGCCGCTCCATCTCCTCCCCCAGCAGCTCCAACAGCTCTGAAGAGTTGGCGGCCATGGTGAAGTGCTCATAGTTGCGAAAGAGAAAGGGCTCGTTGAGGCAGGCTGTGGAGCTGCCCAGATGCTCGGCTTTGCGCTGTTCCACCAACGCGAACTGCCCCCCGGTGGGAAATTCGTCGGTCGAGTCAGTGGCTTCCACCAGCTCAAGGGTTACGGAGCCGCCGGTGTTTTTCTCCACATTATCCCGAAATTGCATCATGGCCGCCTTGACGCTGTCGGAGGAGTTGCGGTTGATGATGATAGTTCCGGCCACATGCGCACCGAAGTTCACATTCGCGGTCTGGCCGGATTCCAGGGCGGGGCCCGAGCAGCCCACTAGCATCAGGGCAACGGAAAGGGAGAATGCAGCAATTTTCGCAAGCCTCCGCAGCGGCATCCCGCACTCCCCCTTTGTGAAAAGAATGATTGTTTCCTTATGATATTATATCACATTGCGCGTGCAGATTCACCTGTTTTCTCCCAGCAGGGCGGTCTTGTTTTTGTGTCTGCTTTGCGGTAATATAGTAAAGAGATAATCGAATCAATGAGGAAGGATGATGAATATGTTTGGGGACATGATTGATACAATCGGCTTTGTACAGGGAATCGACCCGGAGGTCGGCACAGCAATGGAGGACGAGCTGCAGCGTCAGCGCCGCAATCTGGAGCTGATCGCCAGCGAGAATATTGTCTCTCCCGCTGTGATGGCCGCTGCGGGCAGTGTGCTCACCAACAAATACGCCGAGGGCTACCCCGGCAAGCGCTACTACGGCGGCTGCCAGTTTGTGGATGTGGTGGAGACGCTGGCCATCGAGCGGGCAAAGAAGCTATTCGGCGCGGGCTATGCCAACGTGCAGCCCCACTCCGGCGCGCAGGCCAACGAGGCCGTTTATGTGGCCCTTGTGGCGCACGGCGATACCGTTCTCGGCATGAATCTGGCCCAGGGCGGCCATTTGACCCACGGTTCCCCTGTCAACTTCTCCGGCAGGAATTACAACATCATCCCCTACGGCGTGGATGATGTGACTCACCGCATCGACTATGACCAGGTGCGGGCCCTGGCCAAGGAGCACAAACCCAAGATGATCATTGCGGGCGCCTCCGCCTACCCCAGGGAAATCGACTTCAAAATCTTCCGCGAAATCGCCGACGAGGTGGGGGCCTACCTGTTTGTGGACATGGCCCACATCGCAGGCTTGGTTGCCGCAGGCCTGCATATTTCCCCCATCCCCTACGCCCATGTCACCACCACTACTACTCACAAGACTTTGCGGGGCATTCGTGGCGGAGCGATCTTCACTAACGACGAGGATTTGGCAAAGAAAATTAACAGCGCGGTTTTCCCCGGCACCCAGGGCGGCCCGCTCCTGCACATTATTGCCGCAAAGGCCGTCGGCTTCGGCGAGGCGCTGCAGGACGATTTCAAGATCTACCAGCAGCAAATTGTCAAGAATGCAAAGGCGCTGGCCGAAGCTCTGATGAACAAGGGATTTGACCTGGTTTCCGGCGGCACCGACAACCACCTGATGCTGGTCGACCTCACCAAGCTTGACCTCAGCGGCAAGGAGCTGGAGCACCGCCTGGACGAGGTGTTCATCACCGTCAACAAGAATTCCATCCCCAACGAGACCCGCAGCCCCTTTGTCACCAGCGGCATCCGCATCGGCACCCCCGCCGTCACCACCCGGGGACTGGTGGAGGCGGACATGGATTTGATCGCCGACTGCATCTACCGCACCGCCACCAACTTTGAGGCCGAGGCGGACAACGTGAGGGGCATCGTGTCGTCCATCTGTGAGCGCTATCCCCTGTACCGCTAGTATGATTATGGAGATGGAACGACTACAGCTGCGGAATTTTGAGGAGGCAGACTTCAATACCGTCTATGCCTACGCCTCTGACGGCGAAAATCTGCGATACATGCTGTTCCCACCCAATGATGAGGCGGCCACCCGGCAGTTTCTCCGCTATGCCATCGGCGAAGCGGAGAAAGAGCCCCGCCGCATATGGGAGCTCGCTGTGATTCAAAAAGACAGCGGCGGGCTGATCGGCGGGTGCAGCATTCAAAGGCAGGACGACCACGAGGCGGAAGTGGGCTGGATGCTTCGCCGGGATTGCTGGAACAAGGGCTATGGCACCGAGCTGGCCGAGGCGCTGTTGGCCTTCGGCTTCGGGGGACTGGGGCTCCACAGGATTATCGCCCACTGCCACACCGAAAATATCGGCTCCTGGCGCGTCATGGAGAAGATCGGGATGCGCCGGGAGGGCCGGTTTGTGGAGGCTCGCCCGCCACGGCCTGGATTCGACGACAACTGGGCGGACGAGTACGCCTACGCCATTCTCCGCCGGGAATGGGAAGACAAGGAGAAAGGCTAAGCGATGGCGATTTTTCGAGGAACCATCCGCTCCGACGTGCTGGGAATGGACACGGGGCTGTGCATAGTGCTGCCCTATGACCGGCCCGCCGAGGAGCAACAGGAGCCCTGCAAGGTGCTCTACCTGCTTCACGGCCTTGGGGACAACTGCGACGCCTGGACACGCTACACCGCGGTGGAGCGCTACGCCAGGGAGGAGGGCTTCGCCCTCATCATGCCCGAGGTGCAGCGCAGCTTTTACTTCGACATGGCCCACGGCGGCAAGTTCTTTGCCTATGTGACAGAGGAGCTGCCCGCCCTGTGCGCGAGGATGTTCCGCTTTTCAGGTGAGAGGGAGGATACCTTTATCGCCGGGCTGTCCATGGGTGGCTACGGGGCCATGAAGTGCGGGCTGACTTTTCCGGAAAAATACGCGGGCTGCGCGAGCTTTTCCGGCGTGCTGGATATCGGCTACGTGCTGGAAAAGGGCGGCGAGGGCCACAGGGAAGAGATGAAATCCGTCTACGGCATGGAGCTCTCCGTCCAGCCGGAAAACGACCTGTACCTGCTGGCGGAGAAGCTGGCAGAGCGTCCGGCAGCGGAGCGGCCAAAGGTGATGATTACCTGCGGACAGCAGGATTTTATCTATCATCTCAGCACCGCCTTTCGGGACGAGCTGAATCGGTTGGGCATAGAACACCTCTACCGGGAATGGCCGGGAGAGCACACCTGGGATGTGTGGGACAAGTCGGCGGAGATGGCATTGCGACATTTTTGTGACAAATCTTTGTAATATTTGTGAAATGAAGTCGGGCCGCTTGCATCTTTATGGTGTATCATGTAAAATTATCTCAGTGCCAACCCGCTGTTTCATGGCAAAAATAGCGCGGCATTTATTTTACAGTGAGGGAGAAGCAGTCGTTTGGAGCCTGCTCAATTCCCAAATAAAGAAAGGATTGAGTTACAATGGATTTGAAGGGGAGCAAGACAGAGAAAAACCTGATGGAGGCGTTTTCGGGCGAATCACAGGCGACCAATAAGTACAGCTACTATGCATCTCAGGCCAAAAAGGACGGCTACGTGCAGATTTCCAATATCTTTACCGAGACCTCCGGAAATGAGCGGGAACACGCAAAGCTCTGGTTCAAATACCTCCACGGCGGCTCCGTGCCCGACACTGCCACGAACCTGATCGACGCGGCTGACGGCGAGCACTACGAGACCACCGACATGTATGTCCGCATGGCCAAGGAGGCCGAAGAGGAGGGCTTTGACGAGATCGCCCGCCACTTCAAGGCAGTCGGCGCAGTTGAGGCCCACCACGAGGAGCGCTACCGCAAGCTGCGCGCCAACATCGACAATGGCGAGGTCTTCAAGGCCCGCGAGAAGACTGTCTGGATTTGCCTGAACTGCGGTTATATCCTGGAGAGCACCGATGCGCCGCCCAAGTGCCCCGCATGCAACCACCCCCAGTCCTACTTCGAGCGCCACGTCATCAACTACTAAAAACCAGAACAATGCAGGGAGCTTTCCCTGCATTGTTTCCCGTTCTGCGGCAATCTTCGGGTTTATCCCACTGAGAGGAATGGAATATAGATGCAAGCCTGGATGATCATTCTTATCGTGCTGGCCGCCGTGATTCTGCTGGCAGTTATCATCGGCGCAGTCGCCGGCAAACAGAGCGCCCGGAGGGCGAACTCCACCCAAAAGCCCGTGCTCTCGAAGCTGCAAAAGGTGCTCTGCATGGTTTGCATGCTGGTGGGCATCGCCTGTGTCACCACAGGGCTTCTTCTTCCCGCGCCCGAGGCGGCACAGGGGGAAATAAACATGGAAGACGGCATGGCCGAGGGCGAGGATGCCCAAGGCGGCGGAGCCGTGAACGGTGGAACCGGAGGCGGGGTCATCGGTGGTGGCGGCGGAGTTATCATCTCGGAAGGCGGCGGAGCCGTTGAGATCATAGGCTAGCCTCAAGTGTCAAAAGAGACAGTTTTCACCTTGCGTGGGGACTGTCTTTTTCGCATATACAGCGACAAAAAGATTGCCTCTTTAAGCCGTTGTCTGGTATAATGACATTTGGTATATGTTAATTGATTGCGAGAGGAGTTGAGCGGCCAGATGGACGTCCGGGTTGGGGATATCCTCACAATGAAAAAAAATCATCCCTGCGGGGGCAACCAATTCCTGGTGCTGCGCTCCGGAATGGACTTCCGCATCCGCTGCACGAACTGCGGGCGGGAGTTGATGGTGCCGCGCTCCAAGTGCGAAAAGAGCATCAAGAACATCCAGCATCCAGAGTAGCTATTCAGGCGAATCTCAACCAGAACAACAACACTATTTGGAGAGGATGAGCCTGAATGGCAATGTTTGACCGTCTGAAAAATGTGGAGGAGCGCTACAACGAGATCAACGAGCAGTTGATGGATCCCTCCGTGGCCAGTGACGTGAAGGAATACACCAACCTTATGCGGGAGTCCAAGAAGCTAGCTCCTGTTGTGGAGAAGTACCAGGAGCACGAAAAGGCCCGGGCCGCCGAGGAAGAGGCAAAGGCGATGCTGGACGAGGGCGGCCTGGACAAAGATTTCCGCGATATGGTGGAGGAGGAGCTGCAGGAAAGCCGGGACAAAGTGGAGAGCACCGCCCAGGAGCTTCAAATACTTCTTCTGCCCAGCGACCCCAACGACGACAAGAGCGTCATTATCGAGATTCGCGGCGGCGCAGGCGGCGACGAGGCCGCCCTGTTTGCCGGAACCCTCTACCGCATGTACTCCATGTACGCCGAGAACAAGCGGTGGAAGACTGAAATCCTAAACGAGAACCCCACCGAGCTCGGCGGCTACAAGGAGATCAGCTTTGCCGTCGAGGCGGACGGCGCTTACTCCCGCCTCAAGTTCGAGAGCGGTGTGCACAGAGTGCAGAGGGTGCCTGAAACCGAGTCCCAGGGCAGGGTGCACACCTCCACAGTCACGGTGGCAGTCCTGCCCGAGGTGGAGGACGTGGAGGTTGAGATCAACCCTTCCGACCTTCAAATCGATACCTACCGCTCGGGCGGTGCAGGCGGTCAGCACGTCAACACCACCGACTCCGCCATCCGCATCACCCATCTGCCCTCCGGCCTGGTGGTGGAGTGCCAGGACGAGCGCAGCCAGCACAAAAACAAGGACAAGGCCATGAAAATCCTGCGCTCCCGCCTCTATGAGCAGATGCAGCAGGAGCAGAACGATAAAATAGCCAGTGAGCGCCGCATGCAGGTGGGCACGGGTGATCGCAGCGAGCGCATCCGCACCTATAACTTTCCCCAGAGCCGCATGACCGACCACCGGATCGGCCTCACCCTCTACAAGCTGGAGGCCATCCTCAACGGCGACCTGGACGAGACGCTGGATGCCCTGATCACCGCCGATCAGGCGGCCAAGCTGGAAGCAAGCCAGGAGATGTAAGGCAATGGATACCCTGATTCTGGAGGCCCGCGACCCCGGGAAAGACAGTGCCGCCATCGAGACCGCCGCAGAGCTCCTACGCACGGGCGGCCTGGTCATTCTCCCCACCGAGACCGTCTATGGCCTGGGAGCCGACGCCACCAACCCCGCGGCGGTGGAGGGCATTTTCCGGGCCAAGGGCCGCCCCCAGGACAATCCCCTCATCGTTCACGTGGCAAAGACCGAGGACATTGTCCCCTTGGTGACCGAGGTGCCGTTGCGCGCCCAAAAGCTGGCTGAGGCCTTCTGGCCGGGGCCGCTGACCATGATTCTGCCCCGCAGTGAGCGCATTCCCGCCGTTGTCAGCGCGGGACTGGAAACCGTGGCGCTGCGTTTTCCATCTCACCCCATCGCCCGGGCGGTGATCGAGCGGGCGGGAGTGCCCGTCGCGGCCCCCTCCGCCAACCGTTCCGGCTCGCCCAGCCCGACTAACGCCCAGCACTGCATCTCCGACATGATGGGCAGAGTGGACGCCATTTTGGACGGCGGGCCCTGCCAGGTGGGGTTGGAGTCCACAGTGGTTTCCCTTGTGGGGGACAAGCCCCGACTGCTTCGCCCCGGCGCGGTTACCCCCGCGCAGCTGCGGGAGGTGCTGGGGGAAATAGAGGTGGACAGCGCAGTCCTCCACCAGCTGGAGGAGGGGGCGAGGGCGAGTTCTCCCGGCATGAAGTACCGCCACTACGCCCCAAAAGCCGAGGTGCTGCTGGTTCACGGCGGCGGCGCGGCCTATCAGGAATATGCCAATGCCCATTCCGGCGACGGCGTTTGGGCGATGGCCTTTCGGGAGGATATTCCGTTTCTCCGGCTGCCCGCGCTCTCCTACGGCGGGGCGGCAAACCCGGAAGAACAGGCCGAGCATCTCTTTTCCGCCCTGCGGGAGCTGGACGACAAGGGTGCGAAGCAGGTGCTCGTGCACGCCCCAAGGCCTGAAGGTGTGGGGCTTGCGGTATACAACCGGCTGCTGCGGGCGGCCTCCTTCCGGGAGTATTATCCCGAAAGCGGATGCTTTTAAGAGGAAAATTAGTGTTTGTGACACATTTCAAATAGATGAGAAAGGTCAGTGCAATGGCAAACGAAACTCAGATCATAGGCCTGACCGGCCAGATCGGCGCTGGAAAAACCAGCGTCAGCGACCTGCTGCGGGGCTATGGCTACACCGTCATTGACGCCGATGTGGTGGCAAGGGAGGTCGTGCAGAAGGGAAAGGCCTGCCTGATGGACTTGGTGCTGGCCTTTGGCACCGATATCCTCGCTCCCGACGGCTCTCTCAACCGCCGCAGGCTGGGGGATGTTGTCTTTGCAGACAAGGAGAAGCGGCTGGAACTGAACCGCATCACCTTTCCTCATATTCAGAAAGCGATTTTCGCCAGACTGGATCAGCTGCGAAAGGAGGGGGTGCCCATCGTGTTTCTGGATGCGCCAACCCTCTTTGAGAGCGGCACCGACAGCTACTGCGACAAGATCGTCAGCGTCGTGGCCCAGACCGACCTGCGCCGGGAGCGCATCCTGGCAAGGGACACCGATCTGACGCCGAAGCAGGTGGACAGGCGAATTGCCGCCCAGCACGACGATGCCTTTTACGCCGCCCGCTCCGATTTTGTCATCCGCAACGACGGCAACCAGAACGACCTGCGCATCCAGGTGCTGCACATGCTGGATGCCGTCGGCGCCGACAGGGCGGGCGGGCAGGAGAGACCGACATGATTGCCGCGAGGCGGCCCAAGAGAAAGCGCAGGCTGCTTCCCATACTCGCGCTGATTTTGGCGGCGCTGGCGATTCTCGCGTATTTGGGATACGGCTATGTGATGAAGCGACTCTACCCCATGCGCTATCCCGAGATTATCGAGGAGATGAGCAGGGAGAGCGACCTGCCGCCCGGGCTCATTTTTGCGGTGGTGCGCACCGAGAGCGGCTTTCGCCCGGATGCGGTCTCCCACCTGGGTGCAAGGGGCCTCATGCAGCTCACCGAGGAGACCTTTGAGTGGGTGCGCTACCGCACCGGGGACAGCGACGCGGTGTATGCGGACTTGTACGACCCCGAGGTGAACGTGCGCTATGGGTCACAGCTCCTGCGGCTGCTGCTGGATGAGTTCGGCACGGTGGAAAACGCTCTCTGCGCCTACCACGCGGGCTGGGGCAATGTGAAGAGCTGGCTGGCAAATCCCGATTACTCCTCGGACGGGGAGACACTGGACAGAATACCCTTCCGGGATACCGCCCACTACGTTGACAAGGTGGAGCGCGCCTGGAATCAATATAAGAAGCTGTATGATTTACAATAACATTGATTGCGTGAAAGGAATGGATTGACATGGCAAAGGCAGAACAGGCAAAAGTGGAGAAAGTCGAAAAGACAAAAGGCGAGAAGCTGGCGGAAAAGCTGCTCTACAAGCCCAAGAACATTGCCGAGCGGATGAAGGATGCCGAAATGAAGAAGGCCTTCGATTTCAGCGAGGCCTACAAGGTTTTTATGAATCTGGCCAAGACCGAGCGGGAGGCGGTGGATGTCACCGTCGACATGCTTCAAGAGCGGGGCTACAAGAAGTTTGACCCAACCAAGAAATACGTGGCCGGCGACAAGGTCTACTACAACAACCGCGGCAAATCCCTGATCTTCGCGGTGATCGGCAAGCAGCCCCTGGACAAGGGCGTGCGCATCGCCGCAAGCCATGTCGACTCCCCCCGCATCGACCTCAAACCCCGCCCCTTCTACGAGACAGAGGATATGGCGTTCCTCAAGACCCACTACTACGGCGGAATCAAGAAGTACCAGTGGGTTGCCATGCAGTTGGCTCTCCACGGCGTGATTTGCCGCAAGGACGGCACCAGTGTCGCGGTGAAGATCGGCGAGGACGAGTCCGATCCCGTATTTGTCATCAACGACCTGCTGCCCCACCTGGCGCAGGAGCAGGTGCAGCGCAAGCTCCACGAGGGCATCAAGGGCGAGGAGCTCAACGTGCTTATCGGTTCACTCCCTTTCAAGGATGATAAAGTGTCTGAAAAGGTGAAGCTGAGCATCCTGAACATCATTTTCGAGAAGTACGGCGTCACGGAGGAGGATTTTCTCTCCGCCGACCTCTCTCTCGTCCCCGCCCACAAGGCCAGGGACATCGGCTTCGACCGCTCCATGGTGGGCGCCTACGGCCACGACGACCGTGTCTGCGCCTACACCTCTATCATGGCCTGCTTCGATGTGGAGCAGCCGGAATACACCTGGGTTAACATCCTGGCCGACCGGGAGGAAATCGGCTCGGTGGGCAACACCGGTCTTGACAGCAACCTGCTGGAATACTTTATCTTCGACCTGGCCGCCCCCCACGGCATCTCCGGCAGGACAGTGCTGCAAAACTCCACCTGCCTCTCCGCCGATGTCAATGTGGCCCTCGACCCCACCTTCCCCGAGACAGTGGACAGCCGCAACGTGGCCCGGCTGGGCTACGGCGTCTGCCTGACCAAGTACACAGGTTCCCGCGGCAAGTCCGGCACCAGTGAGGCCAGCGCCGAATTCACCGCGAAAATGCGAAATGTCTTCGACAAGGCTGGCGTTGTCTGGCAGACTGGTGAGCTCGGGCGCGTCGATCTGGGCGGCGGCGGCACGGTGGCGCTGTACATCGCGGCGCTGGGCGTGGATGTCATTGACCTCGGCGTGCCGGTGCTCTCGATGCACGCGCCACTGGAGGTTGTCGGCAAGGCTGATGTCTACAGCGCATACCAGGCATTTGCGGCATTCCTGGCAGAAAAATAGATAGCGCTTAATAAGGAGCCCAAACGGGATGAAGGAAAAGCTGGCACTGCTGGGACAGCGTATATCCGCCTTTCTGGGATTGGATATGATGGGGAAGAGCTACAGCACCCTGACGGGGGTTTATCTCTTTCTCATGATCTACACCACGCTGGAGAGCGTATTTGTCAACACGCTGCTGTACAAAATCTCGTCGGAGATGAGCTACGTCATGCTCTACCGGGGCATCACCTACGTGGCTGCGGCGGTGGCAATGCACATTGCGGCGTATATCTCCAAAAAGCTGTCCCCGATCTGGGTGGTGCGGCTGGGTGCGATGCTGTACCTCGTCATGTACATGCTGCTCTTCTTTGGCATGGACAACATGGAGGTGGTGCGCCACCCGCTGGCGGTGCTGTCCGGCGCCGCGGGAGCCTTCTACTGGTCGGGCCACAACGCCCTGGTGCTGGGCTATACCAACCGCCAGAACCGGGATGTGGGCATCTCTATTTTGGGCATGATATCGGGTATCATCACGCTGTTGGTGCCGGTGATCGCGGGCTTTGTCATCTCGGGTATGCCCGGCATCTGGGGCTACCGGGTGATGTTCGGCATGGGAATGCTGGCGGTGGCTGTGCAGGTGTACTTCAGCTTTCGCCTTGCCCCACTGCCCCAGAGGGGCAAAAAGCGCAGCTATTTCGGCCTGGCGCTCCAGTTGATCCGCCAGCGGAGCGCTTACCGGCTCATGCTGCTCTACGAGGTGTTTCGGGGCTGCCGGGACGGCGTCTTTGCCTTCATCCTCAACATGCTGCTCTTTGAGATCATCACCAACGAGGGCCTCACCGGCGTCAACACCTTCCTCACCGGTATCATGGCGATACTTGGCTCCTATGTCTACGGCAAGCTGGTGACGCCGGACAAGCGCACACGCTTTATGGTGCTGTCCACCAGTGTGCTGCTGCTCACGGGATCTATTCTCTACGCCGCCATGAATGTGGGCACATTGATGTTCTTCACGGTGGTCAACGCCTTCTTCCAGCTGTTTTTCATCAATATCTGCAACAACTCCACCTACGACCTCACCTCCCACAGCCGGACAGCCAGGCGGTGCTCCAGCGAGATGTACGCCATCCGGGAGATTGCCCTCGCGACCGGGCGGCTGATCGGCCTTGGGGTGATGTCCGCCTTCCCGGCCACCCAATTTGGCTATGTGACAGTCATGCTGCTGCTCACTGCGCTGCAATATGTGACGGCGCTGCTGATGAAGCAGGCGGGCAAAAAGGTGCGCAGAAAGCGCCAGGCCGCATGATTCGCCTGGGCAGACGGCTGGAGGCCGCCGCTTCCCTGGTGCGGGAGGGCTCTGTGGCGGCGGATGTGGGCACCGATCACGGCCTGCTCGCCTGTTCCCTTGTGCAGAGCGGCAGGTCGTCCTGGGCCTATGCCACGGACATCAATCCGCTGCCGCTGTCCAAGGCGGGCGAAACGATTCGCGCAAACGGTCTCGGCCACCTGGCGGAGACGGTGCTAACCGACGGTCTGACAGGCCTTGCGGGCCACGGCGTCACCGATATCATCATCGCCGGGATGGGGGGCGAGCTGATCGCCTCCATCTTGGAGCGGGCCGAGTGGACAAGGGTGGAGAGTCTCTCCTTTGTATTGCAGCCCATGACAAGGCCGGAGGCGCTTCGCGCGGCTCTCGCCGGGATGGGTTTCGCTATCCGCCGGGAAATCCCGGTGGTGGAGGGCGGCCGCGCCTACACGGTAATGTTGGCGGCTTTCACGGGTGAGATTTGCACCCTCTCCCTTGAGGAGGCGTGGGTGGGGCCTTATCTGGCGCAGCGCTCCCCCGAAGGGGATGCCTATCTCCGCAAACAACGGGGAAGGCTGGAAAAGATGCTGCGGGGAATGAGCCTGGGGACAACCCAATGCCGGGAATACGCCGCGCTGATCAAGAAAATGGAGGGCTGACCGCCGTGCTGACGATCAGAGACTGCTACGAGGCCATCGACAGCTTCGCGCCCTTTGCCACCGCCGAGGAGTGGGACAATGTGGGGGTGCTGGTCGGCGCGCCGGGCGATACCGTTCACCGGATACTGCTTGCGCTGGACGCGACTGCCGCGACCATTGCGGAGGCAAAGGAGAAACGGTGCAACCTGATGATCACCCATCATCCGGTCATCTTTCGCCCGGTCTCCCGCTTTTCATCATCTGACCCCGCGTACCTGCTGGCGGCGGCAAAGACAGGGCTGATCGCCACCCACACGAACTTGGACATCGCAGCCGGCGGCGTCAACGAGACGCTGTTCCACAGGCTGGGGCTGCGCCCCGACTCCATGGAGCAGAGCGGCTTTGTGCTCACCGGGGAGCTGCCTGTCTACATGACCTGGGAGGGTTTCGCGGGCCATGTGAAGGCCGCGCTGAACGCTCCGGGGGTGCAGCTGCTGCCGGGCGGAGCAAAGGATATCCGGAAGGTTGCCCTCTGCGCGGGGGCGGGCGGGGAGTTCATCCCCGATGCGGCGGCCCTCGGCGCGGATGTGTTTGTCACCGGGGAGGCCAAGTACCACGAGCTGCTGGAGGCCCCCGCCAGGGGGATCGGCGTGGTGTCCGCCGGCCATTTTTATACGGAGAATATCGTGCTGGGGTCTCTGCGGCAGATGCTGCTGGAGCGGCTGCCCGGCGTCGAGATACTGCTGTCTGATGTGGTCTCGGACGGCACACAGTTTGTCTGAGAGATTCCTGAAAGCGAAACGTTTCACAATGAGAGGATGGAACCCATTTGTCACTGGACGGCGCACTGCTCAGCCAGGTTCGGCACGAAGTCATATCCGCGGCGGAGGGGGCCAGGGTGGAGAAAATCGCCCAGCCCACCCGCGAGGAGCTCGTCCTGCACCTGCGTTGGCGGGGTGGTGCGGGCAAGCTGCTGCTGTCCGCCGGGGCAAACAGCCCCCGCATCCACTTCACCAGCTTTGTGCCGGAAAACCCAAAGTCGCCGCCCATGTTCTGCATGCTGCTGCGCAAGCACCTGTCCAGCGCCAAACTGCTGGGCATTCGCCAGGCGGGGATGGATCGCATTCTCTTTCTGGATTTTGAAGCGGTCAACGAGCTGGGCGACTTGGTCACCCTGACCCTCGCGGTGGAGATCATGGGCCGCCACAGCAACATCATCCTGATTGACCAGAATAACCGCATCCTGGATTCCATCAAGCGGGTGGATTTGGAGACCTCCAGCGTGCGGCAGATTTTGCCGGGAATGCTCTACGAGCTGCCCCCCATGCAGGATAAGCTGGAGCTGACCACAGTGCCGGTGGGGGACATCCTCGCTCGGCTGAAAGCTGGCCCGGACGCGGAGCTCTCCAAGGCGCTGATGGGCGCTCTCCAGGGCATGTCGCCCCTGCCCTGCAGGGAGGTCGCCGACTATGTGACCAGGGGCGGAGAGGCTACCATTGCCGCACTAACCGACGATCAGTGGAGCCGCCTCTCCTTCCGGCTGGAGGATATGGCGGGCCTGCTGCGGGACAACCGGGGAACCCCCACCATGGTCACTGACCTGGACGGGCGGCCCAAGGATTTCACATTCTTGCCTGTCAACCAGTATGGCGCGGTGATGCTCACCAGGGCGTACGACAATTACAGCACCATGCTGGATGACTTCTACGCCAAACGGGACAGCATGGAGCGCATCAAACAGCGCTCCGGCGACCTGCTGCGGCTGCTGAGCAACACCTCCGACCGCATTGCGCGCCGCCTTGCCGCCCAGCGGGAGGAGCTGCTGGACTCCACCAACCGGGAAGAGCTGCGTATTAAGGGGGAGCTGCTCACCGCGAACCTCCATCAAATCCAGAAGGGGGATTCCTCTGTCCGGGTGCTGAACTACTACGACCCGGAAGGCAGCGAGATGGACATTCCCCTGGATATCCGGCTGACGCCCGCCCAGAACGCCCAGCACTATTACGCCCTCTACCGCAAGGCGGACACGGCGGAGCGGGTGTTGGCGGAGCAGATTGCATACGGTGAGCAGGAGCTGGAATACATCGACTCGGTGTTCGACACTCTGACCCGTGCGGAGAATGAGGCGGATCTGGACGCAATCCGCCAGGAGCTGGCAGGGGGCGGCTACATGCGCGCCGCTTCCCAGAAGGGCAAGCCCCGCCGCCCGGAAAAGCTGAAGCCGCTGCGCTTCCGCTCCTCCGACGGCTTCGCTATCCTCACCGGGCGCAACAACGTGCAGAACGACCAGCTGACCATCAAGGAGAGCAGGGGAAACGACGTCTGGCTCCACACCCAGAAGATTCCCGGCTCCCACACCATTATCCAGACCGAGGGGAAGACCGTGCCCGACAAGACCATGGAGGAGGCTGGCATTATCGCGGCTTACTACTCCAAGGCGCGGGAGTCCTCCAAGGTGCCGGTGGATTTCACGCAGGTGCGCAATGTGAAGAAGCCTAACGGGGCGAAGCCTGGTATGGTGATTTACGAGACCTATCAGACGATGATCGTCGACCCGGACGAAGATTTGGTACAGAAGCTGGCAGAGGGAGGGAAATAGAATGACGATGGAACAAGCCAGGCAGCGCGTGGCGGAGCTCCGTCCCCTGTTGGAGCAGTACGGCCACCAATACTATGTGCTGGACGACCCCTCTGTCCCCGACTACGAATACGACAAGCTCATGCAGGAGCTGATCGCCCTGGAAGCGGAGTTCCCGGAGCTTGACGACCCCAACTCCCCGACTGTGCGCATTGGCGGGCCTTCCCTCAACACCTTTGAGCCGGTGGTGCACCAGGTTGTGATGGGCTCCCTGCAGGATGTCTTTGATCTGGAGGGCATCCTGGCCTTCGACAAGCGGGTGCGGGAGAGAATCGAGAATCCCCTTTACGTGGTGGAGCCAAAAATCGATGGCCTCTCCGTCTCGCTGGAATACCGGGACGGCGCCTTTGTGCGGGGCTCCACCCGGGGCGACGGGGTGACGGGGGAGGATGTGAGCGCAAACCTGCGCACCGTCCGCTCCATTCCCATGCAGCTGAAAGACCCCGTGCCCTACCTGGAGGTGCGGGGAGAGGTCTACATGCCCCTTTCCAGCTTTGAAAAGGTGGTCGCCGCCCAGGATATAAGAGGGGAGACGCCCTTCAAAAACCCGCGCAACGCGGCGGCGGGCTCCCTGCGGCAGAAGGATCCCAAGGTGACGGCCCAGCGCTATTTGGACGTGTTTGTCTTCAACATCCAGCAGATTGAGGGGGTGGAGATCACAGGCCACAAGCAGTCGCTGGATTTTCTCGCGGAGCAGGGCTTTCGGGTTTCCCCCTCCTACAAGCGCTACGACAACATCGAGGCAGTGGAGGAGGAAATTCTCCGCATTGGAACAGAGCGGAACGGTCTGCCCTTTGACATTGACGGCGCGGTGGTCAAGGTGGACGACTTTGCCCAGCGGGAGGAGCTTGGCTACACCAGCAAGTTCCCCAAGTGGGCGGTGGCCTACAAGTACCCGCCGGAGGAGAAAGCCACCAAGCTGCTGGAAATACAGATCAATGTTGGCCGCACCGGGGCGCTGACCCCCACGGCGACCTTTGAGCCCATCACCCTGGCGGGCACCACTGTGACCAGGGCGGTGCTGCACAACCAGGATTTTATCGACGAAAAGCAGATTTCCATTGGCGACACTATTTTGGTGCGCAAGGCGGGGGATATCATCCCCGAGGTGGTCGCCGTCGTGGAGCACCAGGAGGGTGCGCCGATTTACCAGATACCCAATCACTGCCCCTCCTGCGGCTCGCTGGTTGTCCGGGAGGAGGGGGAGGCGGTGCTGCGCTGCACCAACCGGGAGTGCCCGGCCCAGCTGCTGCGAAACCTTCTCCACTTTGCCTCACGGGACGCCATGGATATAGAGGGCATGGGCCCGGTGGTCATTCAAAATCTGGTGGAGGGAAATCTCATCCTGACGCCCGCCGACATCTATGATCTAACGGAGGAACAGGCGGCGGGGCTGGAGCGGATGGCGGAAAAGAGTGCGCAGAATCTCATCGCGGCGATACAGAAGTCGAAGGAACGGGATTTGGGCAACGTGCTGTTCGCCCTGGGAATTCGGGGTGTGGGGGCAAGGGCCTCCCAGCTGCTTGCCCGCCACTTCGGCACCATGGACGCGGTGCTGGATGCCACCGCCGAGGATGTAGCGGCCATCGACGGCTTCGGCAGCATCATGGCGGAGCATGCGGTGAACTTCCTGGCCGAGCCGGGCAACCGCCACATGATCGGGCGGCTCCGCGAGGCCGGGGTCAACATGGAGAGCAGGGAAAGGCCTACGGGAAATCAGCTGGCGGTCAAGACCTTTGTGCTCACCGGTACCCTGCCCACCCTCGCCCGCAGCGAGGCGAAGAAGCTGATCGAGGCAGCGGGAGGGAAGGCCTCCTCCAGCGTCTCCTCCAAGACTGACTACGTTGTGGCAGGGGAGGAGGCGGGCAGCAAGCTCACCAAGGCCCAGGAGTTGGGCGTGACGGTGATCGACGAGGCTACCCTGTTGGAACTGCTTGGCCAATCATGATATAATTGAAGATGATTTTATCTGGAAATAGTGTTAGGAAAGGTTGTGGCGAAGATGGCTAAGATCGTGATGAAAGATCCCATCGTGGAGATGGATGGAGATGAGATGACCCGCGTTCTCTGGCAGTGGATCAAGGAGGAGCTGCTGGAGCCATATGTGGAGCTGAACGTGGACTACTACGACCTGGGCCTGCCCCACCGGGACGAAACTGACGACCAGGTGACGGTGGACTGCGCCAATGCCATCAAGAAGTTGGGTGTGGGCGTGAAGTGCGCGACCATCACACCCAACAGGCAGCGGGTGGAGGAATATGGGCTCAAAAAGATGTGGAAGAGTCCCAACGCCACGATCCGCGGCATCCTGGACGGCACGGTGTTCCGCACGCCTATCCTCATAGACCCCATCAAGCCCGCCGTGCGCAGCTGGGAGCAGCCAATCACGATTGCCCGTCACGCCTACGGCGATGTCTACGGTGCGGTGGAGTACCGTGCCAAGGGGCCGGGAAAAGCGGAGCTGGTGTTCACCGGCAAGGACGGCAAGGAGGAGCGCAGCACCATCTACGACTTCGAGGGCCCCGGCGTTGTGCAGGCCATGCATAATAAGGACGATTCCATCAAGTCCTTTGCCCACGTCTGCTTCCAATATGCACTGGACAACAAGGTAGATCTGTGGTTTTCCACCAAGGATACCATCTCCAAGACCTACGACCAGACTTTCAAGCTGCTGTTCCAGGAGATTTACGAGAGCGACTACAGCGAGGCCTTTGAGAAGGCGGGGATTGAATATTTCTACACCCTAATCGATGATGCGGTGGCAAGGGTAATCCGCTCCAAGGGCGGCTTCCTGTGGGCTTGCAAGAACTACGACGGCGATGTGATGAGTGATATGGTGTCCACCGCCTTCGGTTCTCTGGCCATGATGACCAGTGTGCTGATGAGCCCTAACGGCCAGTACGAGTACGAGGCCGCCCACGGTACAGTGACCCGACACTACTACCGCTGGAGGGATGGGGAGAGCACCTCCACCAACCCTATCGCCACCATCTTCGCTTGGACGGGCGCGCTGCGCAAGCGGGGAGAGCTGGACGGAACGCCGGAGCTTTGCGTCTTCGCCGACAAACTGGACGCCGCCAGCCTGAAAACCCTGAACGACGGTGTAATGACCAAGGATTTGGCCGGGCTCTGCGAGGGAATCGCCCCCACAGTTGTGGATTCCTTCGGCATGATCAAGGCGATTCGCTCCACCTATACTAATCTTTAATAAAAATCTAACAAAAAGCCCCCTGCGACAAAATCATTGTCGCAGGGGGCTTTTTTAGCTGAGTGCAGGGGCGGGAGCCTCTTCGTGGCTTTGCCACTTTCGGGCCAGGCTGCAAAACAGCTGATATATCTCGTGCACCAGCAGGGCTAAAAATGACAGCATCAGAATGCTCCTCTCTGAGTCAATTCATCACAGGGATGAATGGGCTTCTTCGTCCAAAGGCCCTTCTGTGAAAAACGCTTTGATTGCCGAAAGCTGGCGTTTTACAAAGAGGTATGGCTTGTACAACAGGGCTTCCGGGTTTTCCGGATGATCCTTCAGCTCAAGAACAAGGTCGGCAATCTGGGCCAGAAGGAATACCGCAATCAGCAACAGTAAAGTGGTCATGGTGCCAGCTCCTTTCGCTCGTTAACATTATTCCTTTTCCGCATCCTGGGGAGTTGAAGAAATCGGATCGTCGGCTCTTTCATCGGGGAGGGGGCCGTCGTAGTCGGGGTCGAATCGCTCGCTGCCCGGCATATCCTTGGGTGCGGCGCCTCTGCCATGGGGGCCGTGATTGTGAGGGCCCCTACCGTGCGGCCCTCTATCGCGGGGGCCGTGCCGGAAGCACTCATCATCCCGCTGCCGGGAACCGCCGCGTGGGTGGCGAAAGCCGCCGTGCATGGCGATGAGGCGCTCAAATTTGTCCGGATCCATGCGCTCCCGCGCGGCATTCATCCACTGGTACATTTCATCGTTTTCCTCGACACCCAGCTGCTGCTCCAGCGCTGCAATCATGCGATCAAGGTATTCGGAAAATGTCGCTTGCTCCTCCTCTGTGAGGCAACCGAAGATATTGGAAAAGTCAGACTTTGGGGGCTCCTCGCTCTTTCCCTTGTCTGTGAGGGTGACGATCATTACCCTGCGGTCGGATTCGGAGGGCACACGGGCGACATAGCCTCCCTTTTCAAGCTTGTTTAGCAGCTCATTGAGGGATTGCTGCCGGATGCCCAGCAGGTAAGACAAATCTTTGGTGGTGATTTCCGGTTGGAGCTTCAGCATGGCGAGAACCCGCCCCTGACCGCGGGAGGGGTCTCCCATTGGGCCGTGCTCCGCCTGATTCTGCATGTGGCCCCGCTGTAAGAGCCACTGTAGCTTGGTCAGCTTGGTGTAGAGATTCATGTAGGTGTCCTTCATAAAGGTATTCATTCCTTTCAAACTATTTGATTTTCTAGATTTAACAGGTGCCTGTGAAAACATATTACAGCTACCTGTTAGAAATGTCAAGAGAAAATATACAGGTAGCTGTAAATAATTTGTGAAGGAAATTTGACAATCTTTTTTGATTGAGATATAATTGGAAATTGTCGGGGCGATTTTGCTGCGAAAAATGAATGTGCGGGTATGGCGGAATTGGCAGACGCGCTAGACTTAGGATCTAGTGTCTTACGATGTGCAGGTTCAAGTCCTGTTACCCGCACCATAATTAATGTCAGAAATGGATGTCCTGCGGTGAAAACCGCAGGACATCCGCCATTTCCGGGCTTTTTTACCCTCAAAATGCCCGTCCAAAAAGATTGCAATTTCGTAGATATCATAGGGGTGAATTTGATGTGTCCATGGATTTGAACCCACACCCACGGTCTTTCACCACATAAACACGTTTAATCAGCGCCCTTTCCTTTGCGGCAGCCAAGCCAAAAGGAAAGCGGCGCTATATAAGAATGGCCAGATTACACTATGCGGCTGGGCCGCCACCGTTGGGGGGTCAAGTACGTCGATAGAGTTGCGGCGCACAGAGAGCTGTTATAGTCAAGACCGAACTCCTTCGCGTTCGTAAAATTATAGAGAAAGAGAAGAGACGCAAAGCACCTGTGCCTTGCGTCTCTTATCTTTTGGGAGAATTTAATTACTGGACGTTCACGGTTCTCTGGAAGGTATCAATCCAATCGGTCTTGGCAGTGGCGATATAGGAATCGTCAAATTCCTTCAAGGCATTCACAGAATCCGCGCCGAACGCCAGATAGGACTTCAGTTCATCGGGCATGGTGGCATTTTTGCTCACGGGAGCCTCATCCATGACCTCGGCGATTTTATCCTGTGTGGTGTCGGAGATCATATATTCCACAAACAGCTGTGCAAGTTCGGGATTTTTGCAGCCCTTTACAATGTTAACAGTGGCAGGAGCGGCAAAAGAACCCTCAGAAGCATCAACCCAGACCATGTCCAGCCCGCTCTCCGTCAAACCGGGCATATTGATATCCATAAAAACAGCAATGTTGGCCTCACCTGTTGTGAAGGCGTTCACCACATCGGAGGAGGTAGAGTACCACAGATCAATATTGTCTTTCTTCTGCTGCATCAGCTCCATTGCAGGGGAGACATCCTCGTGGCTGCCACCCATGGCTTCGGCCATTGCCACAAGCATATAGGGTCCGGCGGTGGAGGTCATATCAGGCAGCGCGACCATACCGGCGTATTTGTCATCAAACAAATCCTGATAAGACGTGGGAGCGTCCAGACCGGCCTTTGTAAGTGCGTCGGCGTTATACATGATGCCATAACGGCAGACGGAATAGCAGGGTCCGTAGCCATCGGCGCTGACCGCAAAATCATAAAGGTTGCCCGTATCAGTCACGATAGAGGGATCGATGGTTTCAAAAAGGCCCGCCTGATTGCCGGTTTCTGCAAAACTCTTAGTAAGTAGAGCCACATCGGCGGTAGGGGCGCCTTTCTCCGCCATCAGCTTGTTCAGGCGATCGCCGTTTCCGCTGGTGGGATCGACAACGATTGTGCAGTTATAGGTCGATTCAAAATCTGCCGCCAGGGTCTTCAACCCCGCCTCGGCCCAGCCCCAGGTTGCGACGACGAGCTCTGCACCGCCGAAATCCTTCGTATCTCCGGATGCGGGTGTGCTTGCAGAGGCAGAACTGCCGGATGCGGCGCTTCCGGAGCTTCCGCAGGCCGCCAGGCCCAGCGCCATGGCTCCGGCCAGAACCAAGGCGGGAATTGCTTTCTTAGACATTTTTGAGTTCCTCCTTATTATCTTTCCCTTTTATATACACAGATCCGCTCCGATGGGAGGTGTACCAGCACCTTTTTTCCATTGTCCGGTTCCGTATATTCATTGACTGACGGATAAATTGTTTCGGAAAAGCAACCTTCAATTTCCAAACGGGTGGAGTGACCTTTATAAGTCGAATTTTTCACTCTGCCGGACACAGTGTTATTACCGTCGGAAGACACGAGCTCCATGCTCTCCGAACGTATTGCAAGGATGTATGACGCACCGATTTGTAATGTATCAGCCGATTGGCTTGGGACATAAATGGTATGCCCGCTGCACTCCACTGCGCGCGTTCCATCTGGGGTAAGCACTGCGGTTCCGTTCAGGAAAGTAGAAAATCCCATAAAATCTGCAACAAAAGGGCTGGAAGGATAATCAAATATTTCCTGGGGAGCTCCAATCTGCAAAATTTCCCCCATATTCATCACGATAACGCGGTCTGCAAGGGAAACGGCTTCTTCGTGGTCGTGCGTGACGATGATGGTGGTAATGTCGAGTTCTTTTTGAATCCGTTTGATTTCCACCTGCATTTCCACTCTGAGTTTGGCATCCAGATTGGAGAGAGGTTCATCCAGAAGTAAAATCGCGGGCTGTGTGATCAGCGCGCGCGCAAGAGCAACCCGCTGCTGCTGGCCGCCAGACAGCTCCCGGGGATAGCGCTTATCAAGGCTGGTAAGTTTTACAAGAGACAAAATGTTTTCGACCCGTTCGCGGATTTTTGATGCTTTCAATTTTTGCAGCTTCAGGCCAAATGCGACATTTTCAAAGACTGTCATATGGGGGAACAGCGCATAATTTTGAAAGAAAATTCCTACATTTCGCTTGTAAGGCGGCGTTTTACCAATATCTTTTCCGTCAACATAGATCGTCCCGGAAGATGGCTCTGTAAAGCCGGCAATCATGCGCAGGGTGGTCGTTTTTCCGCAGCCGCTTCCGCCAAGCAGCGCGATCATTTCTCCCTGCGCAACCTGTAGATTCATTTGATCAACGGCTGTAAAGTCTCCGAACTTCTTGGTCAGATCTCTTAATTCCAAAGTAGCCATCGTAACGCAGCCTTTCTGTCTTATTTTACAAACATATCCAGTCCAACAAATTTCTCCATCAAGACAATGAGAATTAAAGAGACCAGTATCAGAAGGGTCGAAATTGCCGCAAGAGTCGGGTCAAAGGTCAATTCCATATAGTTCATAATCCGAATTGGCAGCGTAATAAACTTCGGCGAGGAAAGCAGACTGCTCAAAGCAACCTCATCAAACGAATACAAAAATGCCAGCAGTGCGCCGGCCAAAATGCCCGGCTTGGCAATGGGAATGGTAATTTTGAAGAAAACCTGAACTGGATTTGCGCCCAACGAGGTGGCAGCATCCTCCAGCGTCCAGTTAAACACATGGAGAACGGAAACCGTATTTCGAACAATGTAGGGAAGAATAATCAGAAAGTGCCCAATGAAAATCCTTGCCATACCGGGAATTCCTCCGATCTGGCTGTAAACCTGAAGAAGTACGAATGCCAATGCCACGCTGGGCACATACATGGGAGAAGAAAAGTAATTCAAAAGTGCATTTTTTCCTCTGAAATCATACCGGCAGATGGAAAGAGCAGCGGTGACACCCAGAAAAATGTCCAGAGCAGTTGCCAGAAGACCGACTTTCAAACTGTTGGCAAGCCCGTCCATAAAATGGGTGGACGATTGAAAAATATTAGAATACCACTTTAGAGAAAAACCCTGCGGCGGAAACGTTATCAGCGCTGTTGGCGTAAAAGAGGCGACCACAATGACCACCAGTGGGGCAAGCAAGAACAGCATGACCAGAACGGCAATCAACCGGCAAAGCCAGTTTCCACTTTTTTCACGCATTTTTGCCGCCTCCCATTCGTTTCATATACCCGGATGTGGACAGGACCACGACAACTTGAACGACCAGTATCACAGCAAGAAGAATATAGCTGATGGCCGAAGCCGCTCCCCAGTCGAAGTTGACGTTGATCTCCTGTACGACCATAGTCGCCATCATGCGGAACTTGGAACCACCCAGCAGCTTAGGCGTCACATAGGAGGTCATGCTCATCGTAAAAACCAGCACGCAGCCGGAAATTATCCCGGGCAGGCTGAGGGGAAATATGACCTTGGTAAAGGTCTTAACCGGATTTGCCCCCAGACTATAGGCCGCATATTCGACATTCGGATCAATGCTCTGCAAAATGCCCACCAGAGATAGTATCATATAAGGGATCAGCAGATGGATCATGCCAATGATGACAGCGGTTTCCGTATTGAGGATTTTCAAAGGCTGTGAAATCAGCCCAAGTGCCTGCAGCAGTTGGTTCAGCAGACCGTTAGAGCCCAATATGACCATCCATCCATAGGAGCGAACCACTGCGCTGACCAAAAAAGGAAACAGAATGACCACCATCATAATATTTTTGAGCTTTGAATGAGTTCGGGCCATATAATACGCGGTGGGATATCCAAGCAGGAGGGAGATCAATGTGGACACAAGCGAGACACGAACCGTCGTCCATAGAATATTCAGGTAAAATGAATCGGTAAAAAAGTCGGCAAAATCAGAAAAGCCGTTGGTAAGAAGCGTTTTCGCCAGAATAAATAGCATGGGGATCATGAAAAAGACGAGCAGAGCGAGTGCTGCGGGAAGCGCTAGCAGAAACGCATGCTTTCTCTTTGTCATTTGCATCCCTCCTCAATTCGTTCAATCAGCGGAAGAAACTGTTTATTTACAACATCCACAAGCCCCATGTCGGTGCATTTTATTTCGGGCGACACCGCAAGCGGCATAATCGTGAAAAACGACATCAGATTTGCGTGATGAAACCCCATTCGCTCGCAATCTGCAAGAAAGGCATCCAACCCGCGGAGTAGTATATCGGGTGACTCTTCACTCAAAAGGCCTGCCAACGGAAGCGGAATTAGCGTGGTGACTTTTCCGCCGCAGGCGGCGCAGATGCCTCCCTGCATTTTGATAACTGCGTTTGCAGCGACCGCCATATCTGCTGCGCCGTTTCCGAAAACAGCAACATTATGCGAATCATGTCCATAAGTTAAAGCCACTGCGCCGCGGACATGTTCCATCCCGTCGATAAATGCGATGCCGTGCTGATTTTTTCCATATCGGTT
>JBKEBS010000117.1:0-34365 GCA_047973265.1 Oscillospiraceae bacterium | reverse complement strand
TGATTTTCTTTAAGTGTTCTTTTGGACACTACCAAAGAGAAAAAAGGCTTGCATTACAGATTGGTTTCTGCTAAACTATTAACGTTGTCTTTGAGTAAGAATAATCAGCCAAAGGAGGTGCAGACAATGGCTAAATGTGATATCTGCGGAAAAGGCGTATCCTTCGGAATTAAGGTTTCCCATTCCCATAGACGGTCCAACCGGACATGGAAGCCCAATGTTAAGCGCGTAAAGGCAGTGGTAGACGGGTCGCCCCGCCGTATCTATGCCTGCACCCGTTGCTTGCGTTCCGATAAAGTACAGAGGGCCGTATAGGCCTGCATGAACATGTACGAGTAAAAACTCCTGCTGCAACTGCGGCAGGAGTTTTTTGCTGTGTATTTGTTTTGATTACCACTATTCCTCCGGTTCGGGGTCGGACATGAGCGGCTCCGCGGGCTCGATATAGCGTACATTGAACACCGGGGCTTTGACAGTCGCCACAAAGCTTTCAAAGACTGTGGTATACGAGAACTCCCCGTATACGGTGAGTCTTTCCCCACTGGCCACAGCGGAGGGCGTTGCCGTCGCGTTGATAAATCCACAGCGGCGAGCGCTCCAATTGTCGTCCGAGGCAGTGGGGAAGCTGCCGTCCTCATTCTGCAATACACCAACAAACCCGGCGAGGCCATCAAAGGTGAGGTCTTGGGTGACTTCTATCGTGATGCGGTAATCCACCCCTACGCTGCGGTCGGGATAGCGATTGACCTCATCTAATATCATAGGCGTAGCATTCGCCTTGTACTCCTCCTCTGACAGCGAGTAAAAAGCATCTGTGCCCAAGGCATATTTTGCAGTGGGATCAGTATTCAGCTCCGCGTAGCGGCAGTAGAAAACGGCCAGCTCCTGTTTTCCATTTTTTGTGCTCTCATGCGTACCGGCAAAGTCGCCCCATATCGTGACAATGTCACCTTCAAACAGGCGGGCGGAACCCTCGCTTCGCGCATCGATCAGTATGACACGGTTTTCTTTCGCGGGGTCTTTGTTCCTGTCCCAGGACGGCCAGTTGCTGTCCGAAGCGCGGACAAAGGCCTCAAACCCGTTTAGTCCTTCAATTTCCACGGCGCGATCAATCTTTACCTCCAGGACAAAATCCTGTCTTTTATAATTGCCGGGATAGCGCACCATGTCGGATAGGCTGGGGGAGAGAGCAGCTTCCTTGTATTCCATTTCTGAAAGTGACTGGAAAGCCTCTGTACCTGCTCCGGGGGCAAAAAGAGGCAGCGGGACGGGTGCGGCGTTGGGAGCGGAAACATACCCGACCGGCTTGGAGTTATCCAAAGCTCCGATTACTATGCCGATTACGACAAAGAGAACCGCAACGCAAACTGCGATCAGGCACCCCTTTGATGTATTGTTTTTCTTTGTGGGCTGGACAGGGACATGAACAGGAATGGGCTGGGGCGTGTTTTTATCCTCCGGAGATTTCGGCGCAACCGCTCCACAGTTGGGGCAGCTGTGCAAATTGTGCTCCGTGCCGCAAAATTTACAGGTCATTGCTCTTCCTTCTTCCCAATTGCGGAAATTTTAGCCCGATCTGCCGCTCGAAGGCTCGGGTATGATGCCTCCAAAGCCGCCGGTGGCGTTTCGTGTCAGGCCAAGCAGCACCGAGCAGCGGTAAAACCACCCCCGAAATTTGCTGGGTCTTGCCACACTCTTCTCCCTGGGCAGCGTTGTGCCTCCACACAGCCGTATACCGATGCCCTTCTCCTGGTAGCGGTACAGGATGTGGGCGAGGTCGTCCCGCACCTTGTCCGCACGGACAACAATGTTGGTGATGCCGTTTCTCTGCAGGCAGGCGGCGGAGGGCATGTCCTGGGGAAAGATACACCAGCGGTTGTCATACTTGCCCGGCTGCCTTCCCTGGCTGTTCATCCGCCGGGAGTCCAGCAAAAAGGCCGGAGGCGCGTCGTGGCGCAGGTTCAGTGAGTTCAGCAGGTTGGCTCCGTCAAAGAGGGATAGAACAAGGTTGCTGACATTGATCACCATGCTGCCGGAGGAGGGGCCGCTGACCCCATTGTAGAGGGGAACCGGACGGTAGCCGATTCGGGCGAGGGCGATGCCCTCCGCCACACTTTCCTCTCCCTGCAGGTCGACGATGACCATGGTATTGTAATCGGCTCTGGAAATCCATTGCAGTTCGGGGATATACAGGCCACTGTAGTTCATCTGGGGGGATTGGGTGAAGAGCACAGGCTTTGCCCATTGAGACCAAAAGACGTCGTCGGGCGCCCAGGTTTTGAAGGCTGCCAGATTGTCCCTCATCGCGGGCTCTCCTTTCCGAGATTATCATTTAATGTGCCCGGCGTATCGGTAACCAGAACCGGGATATCTTTGGCGCGGGAGTCAATGCGGGAGAAGGGGCTGATTCTTCCGTAGAAACCGGCGCGCTTTCCGTCAACGGTAAAGACACCGAGACAGAGATGAAAGGTTTCACCCTCATCTGTAGTGAGCGGTGCGCTGTGAAACATGTGCTGGGCAATCCAGTTTTTGGGATGAAAGCTGGCGGAGCGCTCCAGCTTCTTAAGCTCCTTTTGGGACACCGCGTCTCTGATGGTGATATTTTCCCCTACACGGCCAAGTGCAGGCTTGAAAATCCAGCCGTCGCTGCGACCGATCTTGCCCGGTGCGACTGTCTCGGGCAACAGCATTTTCCATGTGGGGATGTCGATACCGAGTCTGTCCCAGACAAGGGGCAGTCGCTTGGATTGGGACAGCATGGCGACGGGATGGTTGCAGGAGGGGGTAGCTGCGCTGAAATAGCCCTGCCAGCCGGTGTTGCGGGGCAGCGTAACGAGCCACTCCAGGGGAAAAAAGCGGAGGATTCCGTCAACCGGGCCCTCACTGCCCTCCACAATGCTGGTTGCCTGATTTCCATTCCAGCGGAGATGATCGGGGGCGGCATAGAGAGGGAAATATCCGTTTGCCGCAAAATAATCGCCCAGAAACTGCATGACCTGCCTGTCATCGGAGTAAGAGGTCGCGTGAACAAGGGCGATAACGCCGCCCGGCTCGATCCGCGACCGGAAGGCCTCCAGCAGGCTTTGGCCGATATGCCTGCCAGGGGAGAAGCCCGGAAAATGGCTTGCTGCAATCTGGGGGAGGATGGAGGCTTCAGCCAGGCCCCCGGGGACATCGCTGTTTACCTCCGAGACCGCCCATCCGTCAGTGGTGGGATGGAAGTCAAAGCGCAACAGGCGCGGATGCTGGCCGCTCTCATAGTTCCCTGAAGTGCGAAGCGCCCTCTGAATTTTCCGGGGGATTCCCAATTTTTTGGAAAGAGGCGGGTTGTGGAGCAGGGCTTCCTCCATGAGAACGGTCTCCGCCGAGAGCTCTTCGGCCCACAGTTCCAGTTGATCGGCCAGCTGCGGCGTAATCAGAACAACCTGCCGTGCAATGGTGTCGTGATCCTCCACCTGCGGATCCCATTTATATGCGTCAAAAATGACATTGTAACGGTAATCAGAAAACTGATCGCTGGGAATTGTGCCCAGCTTGAGGGAGTCTGACATGAAATACCACCTGTCGAAAAATGTGAAAGAGGCTTAAATCGCCGGAAGCATTTGTACAGAGACAATCATGGACAGGAGGTAGATGGCCCCCCAGATTGCAGAGCTTGCAAGGCTTTGGTCTCCATCCCCGTCTGAATGCCCTCGGCTGATGTAATAGCGCTCCACCAGAATGACCAGGAGAGTGAGCGGCAGAACAGGCCAAAAGCTCGTCAGGAACTCCACAATTGTCATATAGCCGGAAGTCCAATCGCCGCCGGAAGCCCTGCCGAGGATGATACCGGAGGCCAGCAGGTAGCAGCCGAAGCGCATTCCGCAGCCAGCGTCCCGCTCCACAGAAATGCGCTCAAATACGTTGGTCAGCGAATTTGTGATGCGCCCGAGAGCGAGCCAAGCGATTAGGCCGAGTCCGGCGGCGAAGACTACACACCACCAGCCGGGGCCGTCACCGATGTTTGCCCCCGCATAGATCAGCGTAAGGCCGATAAAGCCCCCCGCAATGGCCGGAACCACGGCCTGATTGCCCAAGCCGAGGGCGTCATCCTGCCAGGAAAGGTCAAAGCCCATTCCCATCAGCGACATGCAGCAGGATATCCAGGTGAAGCCCATCAACAGATAGAAGACAATAAAGAAGAGGCTGTCCACCACATCGAAGGCCGCCAACGCCACAGTGGTGTACAGGAGAATGAAAAAGGCTATGATTGGCAAGACCCCCATCACGCGGCGGGCCAAGGTGTAGCGTTCTTTTGGCCAGGCGCCAAAGAGAGCTCTGTACCATTTGAACAGAAACCGGAGGGTAAAGAAGCCGAAGACGAAAAAAAGCAGGAATTCCATCTCATCCATAGCAGCACCTCCTTGTCGCTGAATTCGGTCACAACCTTTACAATTATAACTCATTTTGCTGTAATCGACAAATAATTCTTTTTTGAAGAATTGACAGACAGATGGAGCAGCTTGACAGAAGAAAAGCTATCCTCAAGATCAAGTGGTGTGGGGTTGACAAGTCTGTTGGGATATGCTATATTAATAAAGCGCCAATTGAGACGCATCATATCGCGGGATGGAGCAGTTCGGTAGCTCGTCGGGCTCATAACCCGAAGGTCGGGGGTTCAAATCCCTCTCCCGCAACCAAAAAACGACCAGTCAAGTGACTGGTCGTTTTTCTTTTGAAATCACACGCGAAAGCAAAAAAGAGAGGCGCTTCTGCGAAAGAAGCGCCTCTCTTTTTATATGATAGTTATTGTCCGCTTGCAGCCTTGAACTCTGTCCATACTTTGGAGTGGGCCTCCTCAGCTTCCGCGCCGACCAGCTGAATCATCTCCATCTCGCCGGAGAAGCCTTCGGGAAGGGTGAGGAACCCGCGCATCTCATCGGAAATAAACTCTTCCGCGGCGGAGTTTGTGCAGTAGTAGCCGAGGAACTCAAAACATTGCGCCGAAACCTCAGGGCGGAGGATGTAGTCGATAAAGAGATATGCAGCATCCACGTTGGGTGCGTTGGAGGGAATAAACTGTGCCATGATACCAAACCCGATGCCCTCGGAGGGGAAGACAATTTCCAATTCAGGCTTGGCCATCTTGGCCATTGTGACCTGGGAGGTATACATGATAGCGGCGTCGATCTCGCCGGAAATCAGATCATCCTGAATGTTGTCGTCCTTGATCAGACGAATGTTGGGGGCCAGCTCGAGCAGCTTTTGACCGGCTTCCTCGATTTCAGCAACATCCTCGGTGTTGTAGCTTTTGCCCAGCACCTTGAGCGCCATGCCGTTCACGACGCGGTAATTGCCGATGACGCCCAGCCTGTCGGCCAGAATGGGATTCCACAAATCCGCGTAACCTGTGATGTCCAAATCCAATGTCTCAGGATTGTAGACAATGGTCTGCACGCCGGAGCCGTAGGGTACTGTGTATTCGTCCTGAGGATCAAAAAACTGCTTCTGGTAGGCAGTGTTGATGTTGCTGTAGTTGGAGATGCGGGAGGTGTCCAGTTTTTGGGCCAGCCCCTCTGCAATAACGGTCTCGATAATGTAGTCGTCGGCAATAATCAGATCGTAGTCGCCGCCCTTGGACGCCTGGAGCTTGACCAGCATTGTCTCGTCGTAGTCAAAATTCACGTAGTTGATGGCAATACCAGTTTCCGCCGTAAAGGCTTCCAGCACCTCAGGGGGAAACATGCCTTCCCATGTAAATAGATTGAGCTGCCCGCCGACTGCTTCCGTCGGTTCGCTGCTGGGCTCATCACTGGAGTCTTCTGTAGGCTGAGCTTCATTGGAGCTGTCACCCGACTCCGCCGGGGTTTGGGCTGTGCTGGAACTACTACTGGAATCGGAACATCCCGCAAACAGTGATAGTCCAAGGCAGAGCACCAGCAGAGCGATCAGGATTTTTTTCAGATTCAAACCAATCATTCCTTTCATCTTGCACAAGTATACTACAGGCGGCAGAGAGCAAACGGGAAGCAGCCAGTTGGCCTAGTCCTGTTCCGCCACCTGAACGGGAGCCTGTTTATTGGAGCTGCTGCGGTTCAGCCAAAAAGAAAGCAGTCCGACAATCAATGTCACGGCAAACATGATGGTGCAAAGTGCATTGATTTTGGGGGACAACCCTGTTTTTAGCTGTGTGTAGATTTTGAGGGGCAGCGTGTTCGTGTTGACGCCAGTGACAAATACGCTGATAACCACATCGTCAAAGCTCATGGCAAAGGCCAGCAGCATGCCGGAAAGCACCGCGGGCAGAATAGCCGGGAGGGTGATGTCCACAAATGCGCGCATCTCACTAGCACCCAAATCCCGGGCCGCCTCCGCATAGCTCTTGTCCAGGCCCACCAGCCGCGCCTTTACCAGCATGTAGACGTAGGGAATGCAGAAGGTGGTGTGGGCGATGACCAGCGTCGCCATTCCAAAGGGGAGGCCAATCAGCGAGAAAAAGGTGAGGAATACCATTCCCAGTATGATTTCGGGAATCATAATCGGCAGGGTGGAGATATACTCCATCAGCGCCTTACCGGGCAGATTGACCCTTGGCATGCCCACGGCCGCTAGCGTGCCGATGATGGCCGCGCACAGGCTGCTGAGGGTTGCCAGAATAATGCTGTTAACCATGCTGCGTACTAGGTCTTTATCCCGGAACAGTTCCCGGTACCAGCGCAGGGAAAAGCCCTCCCACACCGAACTGATCTTGCTTTCGTTAAAGGAGTAGATGATGACGATGAGAATGGGGAGGTACATGAGAGCCAATACAACGCCGAGATAGATATTGGGGAGGGCGGTCTTGTTTTTCACACCAACCCCTCCAAGTCCTTCACCTTGGTGATGGAGCGGTAGAGGCGAATCATGATACTGGTGAGGATGGTCAAAACCACCGAGAGCGCTGCTGCAAAGGGCCAGTTGCGGGCCTTCATCAGTTGATCTTGAATCAGATTTCCCACCAGGACAATCTTGTTGCCCCCCATAATTTCGGCGATAAAGAATAGGCCCATGGAGGGGATGAAGGTCAGAACCACCCCGGAGAGAAGGCCGGGCAACGTGAGTTTGAGGGATACCGTGCGAAATGCCTGCCAGGCGGTTGCCCCCAAATCCCGGGAGGCCTCCACCAGAGACCAGTCCAGCTTTTCCGCGCTGGAATAAACGGAAAATATCATGAAGGGGGTAAGGGCATAGACCATGCCCACCACAACGGCGGGGTAGGTGTAGAGCAGCCTGAGCGGCCCCTGAGTGATGTGCAGTCCCATCAGCAGTTTGTCCAGCACACCGTTGGCACGGAAGATGATGATCCAGCCGTAGAGGCGGAGCAGGGAACTGACCCAAAAGGGAATCATCAGCAGGGTGGACATCCGTTGTTTCCATCGCGCACTGAGCTTCGCCATAAAGTAGCCAAAGGGGTAGCCGATTAAAATGACCAGCAGCGTGACCAGAAAGGCCAGCTTGAAGGATTCGGCAAAGGTACGCAGATAAATGGGCTCTAAAATATCGGTATAGTTTTTCAGTGTGAACTCGTTGAGGACACCCCATGTCTCCGACCGTTTTTGAAAGCTGAGTACAACCATGTAAAGGAGCGGCCCTGCGATAAATACCAGCGTAAAGAGATAGAGGGGTAGCACCATCAACAAGGAGGAGATTGATCTCTTCTTCTTTTTTCGTTTTTGTCCCGGAACAGTCTGAGCCATGAGATCCCTCCTATCAAATTTCGCCATCGGGTAAATCGACCAAGACGGCGTTTTCCGGCTTCCAGGTGGCGCATACCCTGTCGCCAGGGGCAAGGGTGGAGTCGATGCCGTGACGGCCCGAGATGAGCTCACTGCCGTCTTTCAGTTCCAAGGTGATGTGGAGTGCGCCGCCCGCGAAAGTCTTTTCAGTAATGGTAGATGATAATCCCATGCCGGTGCCTTCATCACAGGGAGCAAGGTGAACGTGCTCGCCGCGCAGGGAGATGGTGGCCGAATCGCCCTCGCGCAGAGCGGCCCCTCGGAGCAATACCTGCCCCCGACCGTTTTCGCTCTCAAAAAAGGCTGTATCTCCCTCAATTTTGCCCAGCTTGCCGTGCAGAACATTGGCGGCCCCGACAAAGGTAGCAACATAGCTGGTCTTGGGCCGATCATAGATTTGGGCAGGAGTTCCAACCTGCTCCAGTATGCCCTCCCGCATGACAACGATGCGGTCGGACATGTTGAGGGCCTCCTCCTGGTCATGGGTGATATAAATAAAGGTGATGCCCAAACGCTTTTGCAGCCGCTTGAGTTCTGTCTGCATCTGGCGGCGGAGCTGTAAATCAAGGGCGCCCAACGGCTCGTCCAACAGCAGCACCTTGGGCTCGTTGACGATGGCCCTGGCAATGGCAACCCGCTGGCGCTGACCGCCCGAAAGCTGGTCAGGCATGCGATCGCCGAAGCCGGCTAACTGCACTAGAGAAAGCGCCTCATCGACAGTCTCCTTGATCACTGCTTTGTTCACCTTGCGGAGTTTCAGGCTGTAGCCGATGTTGGCCGCGACTGTCATATGGGGAAAGAGCGCATAATTCTGGAAGACGGTGTTGACATTGCGTTTGTTGGGCTCCTCATCGGTGACATCCTGGCCCTCCAGCAGCACACGGCCGCTGTCAGGAGTTTCCAATCCGGCAATGATGCGAAGGGTGGTTGTTTTTCCACAGCCGGAAGGGCCCAGCAGGGTGATGAACTCCCCCCTGTGAACATCCAAACGAATGCCCCGGAGCACCTTTGCCTCTCCGAAGCTCTTTTCGATATTTTGCAGTTGTAGAATCAGGTCGTTCATTCCGGCCTCCGAATTCTTAAAATTGCGTAACATACGTAACGAATTACATTATACGCAAGTGGGGAGGAAAGCACAATATCTTTTTGGAGAAAATTTGTTTTTTTGGCAGATTAGCCCATACTTCTGCTGTGTTTGGTGTCCGATTGGTGAAATATCCGGCAGAATCGCTCATTCTGTGGAGGTCATCAACTCCAGCACGATTTGGGCAACCTGCGCCATTTCCTCCACGCTGGTAGTCTCTTTTGTGGAGTGGCAGTCGTGCATGGCACTGGCAAGGACAATGCCCGCAATTCCATTTTGCGCGAAGTGGTTGTTGTCACTGCCGCCAAAGGTCGGGGCAATGGAAAAGGGAAGGCCCAGAGAATCGCAGACCCCGTGGAAGCGCTCTACCACCGGATGATCAACGGGCGTCTCGTAAGCGGTTACACCGACGCTGTAGCTGAAGTCGACAGATGCGCCGACCTCTCCGGCGGCGGCCTCGAACGCGACCTTGGCCTTTTCGCATAAAGCCATAGCCTTTTCATGGGAATAGCTGCGAACCTCTCCCTTTACCGTGCAGCGCTCCGGTACAATATTTGTGGCCTCTCCACCCTGCATAACGCCGATATTGAAGGTGCTATCTGCGTCTATGCGGCCCATGGGAAGCCTGGAAATGGCGCTGGCCGCCGCCAATATCGCGTGGCTTCCCTGCTCCGGCGCAAAACCCGCGTGAGAAGCCTTTCCGGCGATGTTTGCCTCAAAGGAGAGAATCGTGGGGGCCTTGTTGGCGGCGGAGCCGACCGGGCCGGTGAGATCCAGCGTATAGGCTTCCCTGGACTTGATTTTGCTGTAGTCGAACAACTCCGCCCCCTTGCCGTAGACCTCCTCAGCAACAGAAAAGAGGAGGTCGACAGGCCGGTGGGGGAGGTTTTTTTCCTTAATGACGCGCAGTGCCTCCAGGATCGCCGCGACGCCGGACAAATCATCTGCACCGAGGACTGTATCACCCGCGCTGCGGATGACGCCATCCTCTCCAACTACAGCACACTTGCCTTTGGAGGGCTCGACGCTGTCCATGTGGCAGGAGAACAGCAGCGGCTTGGCATCGGCATTACCGGGCAAATACGCGTAAAGGTTGCCAGCGTTGCCGCCAAGCAGCTCCCAGGCATTGTCCTCCTCCACGGTGAGTCCCAGGTTTTGCAGCCGATCGGTCAGCACCATTGCCATTTCTCGCTCTCCGTAGCTGGGATTATCGATCTCCACTAGGGCGGCAAAGGTTTCTGCAAGCTTGACTTGATTGATACTCATGTAAAAAGAATCCCCCTATCCCATGTTGCATTTGTATGGTATGATGAAGCTACAACATGGAGCAAAACAGTATTCAATAGTATATATAATTAGTATAGCACATTTGTGTAACCAAAATGGGAGGAAATCGTTATGTTGAAAATCGCAATTTGTGATGACGACGCGTTGTTTCGCAGCCGATTGATTGAGCAAATCAAGAGCGTAGAGCGACCCAACAGGCCTTTTCAGTTTGATGAATTTTCTTCCGGCGAGACTTTTTTGAACGGGGACTCCAAACACGATGTCGTGTTTATGGATATTCAAATGGGAGAAGAAAATATCAATGGCTATATGACAGCAGAGGTTTTGCGGCAGCGCAATGAAAACGTCGTATTGGTATTCTGCAGCGGCATTGAAGGGGGAATCCCCGCAGAGTTTGTCCATGTAAAGGCGAGTGATTTCATCCTAAAGAGCGCTCCTGTCGAGGAGAATATCAAGAGGTTGACAGAACTTTTTAATAAGTTGGCCAAACAGCCGGTGAAGATGACTTTCCGGTTGGGGCAGAGCCTGATTGTGGCAAATCTTGACGATGTACTTTATTTTACCCGGCATGACCGTAAAATGTGGATTAAGCGCATACAGGATACGGATCAGGAACTGGCCTTCTTGGATAAGGCAAAGCTGGCTCAGCTGCTGTTCAGCGACGAAAAAATGGAGGAAATCTACGCCAAGGTCTCGCCGTACTGGTTTGAGTACACGAATTCGCGCTATCTTGTCAACCTGCGTTATGTAACAAATCTTTCCGGCAGAAGGGCCTACCTGTCCAACGGACAGGTACTCGGTGTCGCCCGGGACAAAGACGCGACACTGCGCAAACGACTGATATTCTATACAGAGAGCGGGTATGTGTAGTATACTGTGATCGGTTCGTTCGAAAACAACAGTCGAGGAGTGAAGTGAATGCTGCCGGTATGGTACTGGCCTTTGATTTATGTTCTCACCGCCGTTGTCGAAACCTATTTCTTTTATGATCTCCTCACCCACAGAATCGCTCCCAGAAGCAAAAACCCGGCAGTGAATTTTGGGATATGTGCGGGACTTGCGCTCTGTACATGGGCAATCAATATGATTGGGCTGACCTATATCAACCTTTTCATATTGCCGGTGATGTATTTTGTTTTTGGATTGTTGATTGCCGGGAGACGCTTTAACTCCTCTGAAAACGGCTCCGGATGGCAAAAGGGGAGCTTGCAGCAGATAATTATATCAGTAGTGCTGTTTTACATCATATTCGCCGCAGTTGAGGCGGCATTCGAGGCCATATATCATGTGCAGGAAATCAAGGACTCCCTCGCAGTCAACCCGACCAACCAGTTTACATACCTGATTATTGTAACCTTTGCCAAAACAGTTTCGCTGGTTATCGTCAAAATTATCAACCGCTTTGGCACTACAAACACCATACGCATGCCGCTGCCACAGTTTCTTGGATTCCTGTTGCTCCCACTTGCCAGCTTCATCGTATTGGGCATGCTGGTCGCTTCCGCAAGGGCGGACAGACTCAATCAGGCGGAGGACTTTTGGATCGTGGCGGGATGTCTGGGACTGCTGATTTCCAACCTCGTGATCTTCTATCTCTTTGATCGGGCGATGGAGGCGATGGAGCGCAATCGGGAATATGAGGTGGCGAGCTTGCAGTATGAGTACGAATCCCGTGAGCTGCGCAGACTGTCGGAGTACAATGAACGAAACCGCAAGCTGCACCATGATTTGGAGCACTATTTGTCGACTATCAGCGCTCTGTCGAGTCAGCGAGATTTTGAGGGAATCGGCCGGGTGATACATTCGGTGGACGGGCGCATCAAAGATGCAAAGCAGCGAGTTTACTGCCAAAACAGCATCGTCAACTCCGTGTTCAGCCTCAAGCACGAGGAGGCGGAGCGGCTTGGGATAGACTTTCAGGTGGAGGTTGTTCCCGTGATGGAGCTGTCACATATCGACGACGGTGACATGTGCGTGCTCCTCTCCAATGTGCTGAGCAACGCGGTGGAGGCGGCGGCCAAATGCGAGGGCGACCGGTTTGTAGATGTGGGCGTTTTTCCAGTGGCTGAAAACAAGGCCATTGTCATACGGGTGCGCAATAGCTATACAGGCAAACTGAACACCGATTCGGACGGGCGGCTGATCTCCAGCAAGAAGAACCGTTCCCGTCACGGATTCGGCCTCACCAATGTGGGGGAAGTGGTCGACAAGTATTCCGGCACTTATTATTATGAGACGGCGGAGACCGACAAGGTTTTCATCACCCACATCATGTTGAACATGCTGAGGTAGCTTGCAAGAAAAAGCGGGAGCAGTTAATCGCTGCTCCCGCTTTAATTATTTTGCTTTTGATTTTTCAATCAGTGAGGCGATCAGCTTGCCGACTTCGAAGAACAGCAGCGGCGAGAGCGCCAGCCCGACCACAACCAGCCAGTGGGTGAGGGAGAGGTTTACCACCCGGAAGATCGCCTCCAGCGGGGGGATCAGGCAGATTGCAAGCACGACGGCGACAGAACCTAGGAACGCCTTCAACATGGAGGGATTGGACAGTATCCCAATCTTGAACAGAGATTTGCGGCTGCGGCAGTTGGCGGCCTGTACCAGCTGGGAAAGCGCCAACACCAGGAATGCCATCGTTGTGCCAACTTCCGGGCTTGGGGCGAGAACGGAGCCGATGCCGACAAAACGGCCCAGGTAGTAAGCTGCCAATGTGATAGCGCCCACCATCAAGCCGGAGAGACCAATGAGCAGGCCGCGGCCATCGGCGAAGACGCCCTGATTTTTTGGGATAGGCTTGCGGCTCATAACGTCTTTTTCCACCGGCTCCACCCCAAGGGCAAGGGCGGGCAGCGCGTCAGTGACAATGTTTACCAGCAGCAGATGAATGGGCAGGAGGGGAGAGCCCCAGCCAAAAATCATGGCGAAAAAGACGGTGAAAACCTCACCCAGGTTGGAGCCCAGCAAGAACTGTATCGTCTTGGTGATGTTGTCGTAGATGCCCCGGCCGCTCTTAACAGCCTCCACAATGGTGGAGAAGTTGTCGTCGGTGAGCACCATATCGGCGGCGCCCTTGGCGACATCGGTGCCGGTGACACCCATTGCGCAGCCAATGTCCGCGGCTTTGAGTGCGGGTGCGTCGTTGACGCCGTCGCCTGTCATGGCGACCACATCGCCCCTGGCCTGCCAGGCCTTGACAATGCGGATTTTATCCTCGGGGGATACCCGGGCATAGACGCGAATCTGCTCAATGTTGGCGGTGAGCTGTTCATCGTCCATGTCGGCCAGCTCGCGGCCTGTAATGGCGCGGTCGCCCTCTTCCAGAATGCCAAGCTGTTTGGCGATAGCGCTGGCGGTGACAACGTGGTCTCCGGTGATCATCACCGTCTTGATACCGGCTTTCTTGCACTCGGCTACTGCCAGCCGCGACTCCTCGCGGGGCGGGTCAATCATACCAATGAGCCCCACAAAGGTGAGGTCGCGTTCCAGCGCTTCGGATGTAATTTCCTCGGGCAGGCTGTCCAGTTCCCGGAAGGCTACAGCGAGAACCCGCAGTGCGTTTTCCGCCATGGAGAGGTTGATCTCCTCCACATTTCTGCGGTCTCCGGCAATGCAGAGTGGCAGCAGTACATCAAAGCCGCCTTTGGTGATCGAGATGAGCCGGTTGCCGATTTTGTGTACGGTGGTCATGAGCTTGCGGTCGGAGTCAAAGGGAATTTCTGCGACGCGGGAATATTCCACATCCATTTCCGATTTGATCAGGCCATTCTTCATGGCGGCGGCTACCAATGCTGTCTCGGTGGGGTCGCCGATGTGTTTTTCTTCACCATCAACGTTGTCCACTTTTCCATCGTTACAGAGAGCTCCCAGGCGGATGACATGAAGTCCCTCGGGGGTCAGGCTGTCACTCATCTCCTCGACAGGGCGTCCGGCAGGCCAGACCTTTTGCACGGTCATGCGGTTTTGCGTCAGGGTTCCCGTCTTGTCGGAGCAGATGACCGAGGCGCTTCCCAGCGTCTCTACAGCGGGCAGGCGGCGGATGATGGCATTCTTCTTCACCATCTTTTGTACACCAATGGCCAGCACAACCGTCACAACGGCGGTGAGGCCCTCGGGAATGGCCGCGACCGCGAGGGCTACAGCTGTCATAAAGGATTCAAGAGGATGATGGTTCTGGAAGAAGCCGAGGGCAAAAATGATGACGCAGATGCCGATGACCAGAATGCCCAGATACTTGCCCATTTGGTTGAGGCGCAGCTGCAGGGGGGTAAGCTCTTGAGAATCCTCGTTGAGCAGTCCGGCAATTTTGCCCATCTCGGTGTCCATACCGGTGGAGGTGACCAGCACGGTGGCCCGCCCATAAGTGACGGAGCAGCCGGAGTATACCATATTGATGCGGTCGCCCAGAGCTGCGTCCTCCGGTATTTCCGCGTTGGCATCCTTGTCAACGGGAACGCTCTCACCCGTCAGGGCGGATTCCTCACATTTGAGGCTGGCGCTTTCCAGAATCCTGCCATCCGCGGGAATAAAATCTCCCGCCTCTAAGAGGACGATGTCGCCAGGTACAACCAGCAGAGAAGCAATTTGCTCCACCCGGCCATCCCGCAGCACCTTTGCGGTGGGAGCGGACATGTCCTGAAGAGCGTCCAGGGATTTTTCAGCCTTGCTTTCCTGGGTGACACCCAGCACACCGTTGAGCACCACAATGGCCAGAATGATGATGGAGTCGATATACTCGCCGCTTCCCTCCACCAATGCCACAATAAAAGACACGACGGCGGCGACCAGCAGGATGATGACCATGAAATCCTTCATTTGATCCAGGAATTTCATGAAGAAGTTTTTGTGCTTCTTGGCTTTTAGCTTGTTTTCACCGTATTTTTCCAGGAGCTGCGCGGCCTGTTCCGAAGATAGGCCGTTCTGCTTGTCGCTGTCGTATTGCCCGAGCAGTTCCTCCCGGGAGGAGGTGTATGCCGACATCTGTGCGATCATCCTTTCATGTGGGCAAAAAGAAAGAGTGGGATATCTCCCATTTCTCCGCCTTTGCCTCAAACATAATGTAACTCTGCCATTATATCACATCGCAGCGCTATATTCTGTCGCCGGATTAAAGAGATGCAAATATTTACATTTTCTTTATATTTGGGGATGGCTACTGAATATATCTGGTGGAGATGCCAAAATTGCGCGACCAGTGGGAGAAAATTTTCCCGTAACATAAATTACCTATTGACATATCCGGAAGATGTGATATACTGATGTCAAGAAGTTAGCTATAGATAACTTCCCTCCAAACACGGTGTGTCCTGCCAAGCACACCGGACCTCTCTCTAACCATTGCAACTCTCTCTCAAAGGAAAGGCCGCACAGGGTATACGCCAAAAGCGTTCCCCTCGCGGCCTTTTCCTTTTTGTTCTTATTTACTTGTGGCAGCGGAGATGCTCCGTGTGGCGATGAGCGCGACGCCGGTTCCGGCAATATCCTTTGCCAGCACCTCTCCAACCTTTACCGGGGCCACCGCGCGAAGGCGGTAAATGGCGTCCATCGCCTCCATAATACAGCTTTTGGGTATCTCTCCCGCTGTCCGCACGGGAAGCATAGGCACATCGCCGCCGGAAATCGGTATGGTGGAGGTGACAGTGCGGGTGGGGCAGACGGATTCCTTCTCCGCGTAGTCAATGCCCAGACGGCAACTGTTGCCTGTGACAGAGGAGACAATACCGTCATCCAGCGTAACCTGAAGAGAACAGCCCAAGGGGCAGCGGATGCAGGTCAATTCCTTTGTGGTGGTCATTATGCGTGCCCCTCCGTTTCCAGTTCGATGGTGATTTGCGTGGCGTTCGGGTGGCTGTCGAACATACTTTTGGGCAACCGGAC
The DNA here is from genome assembly GCA_047973265.1 of Oscillospiraceae bacterium. Lineage (GTDB taxonomy): Bacteria > Bacillota > Clostridia > Oscillospirales > Ruminococcaceae > WRAV01. The sequence continues at coordinate 18,366 of JBKEBS010000117.1, read as the reverse complement.
AGTCTCCATTTCGCCAGGCGCTAAAATGCGCTTCTTTCTGGAGAGCACCTTTTCATCGCCGAAGCGCACCGCAATGGTCGCGTTCTTGTAGACATTGTCCACCCGGAAGCGAACCACGGCATCCTCCTCCAGCGAGTCGGGCTGAATGCTCTGTGGCACTGTGTAGCGCACCCCGGAGGCCGGGCGGAGAGGAATACCGCCACCGGAGAAGCGCTGCCCCCTGACATGCCTTGCCGCATGCATACCCGCCGCCGCACTCTCCTCGCTGACATAGTCCACCAAGTCGTGGACATGGAGGACGTTGCCCGCTGCGAAGATGCCCTCCCGGTCAGTTTGAAGGCTCTCGTTCACAACTGGGCCCCCGGTGACGGGAGAGAGGGATATCCCCACCTGCTGGGATAGCTCATTCTCGGGAATAAGCCCCACAGATAGCAGCAGCGTGTCACAGGGCACCTCCCATTCAGTGCCTGGAATGGGGCGGCGATTTTCATCCACCTGGGCGATGGTGACGCCCTCCAGCCGGTCGCGGCCCGACACCTTTGTGATAGTGTGGGAGTAGTAGAGAGGGATGTCGAAGTCATCCAGGCACTGGACGATATTGCGCCGAAGCCCGCCGGAGTAGGGGAGAAGCTCAACCACCGCCTTGACTATACAACCCTCCAGCGTCATTCGCCGGGCCATGATGAGGCCGATGTCACCGGAACCGAGGATGACGACTTCCCAGCCGGGGAGGAGGCCTTCCAGATTGGTATATTTTTGCGCCGTTCCAGCGGTGAAGATGCCGGAGGGGCGGCTACCCTGGATGTTGATCGCTCCGCGGGGGCGCTCCCGGCAGCCCATAGCCAGAACAATCGCCTTTGCGTCGATTTGAAGAATGCCCTCCTCCGAATTGACGGCGACAATCCGCTTTTCCGGTGTGATCTCCAGCACCATTGTCTCCAGTTTGACGGGGATCCCCAGCTCGGCGACGCGGTCAATATCGCGCTGGGCGTACTCGGGGCCGGTGAGCTCCTCCTTGTAGCGGTGGAGCCCGAAGCCGTTGTGGATGCACTGGTTGAGGATGCCGCCCAGACAGCTGTCCCGCTCCAGAATCAAGATGCGCTCTGCCGAAATTCCCGCCTCACAGGCCGAGATAGCCGCGGCGAGACCTGCCGGGCCGCCGCCAATGACGGCAATATCTACCTGCCGAATTCCGCTATTCACCACAGCAGCAGCCCTCCTCGCGTGTTTTGCCCACCAGTATCTGGGAGCCCCGCCCGAACTTGGTGATTTCGGTGGGGTCGACGCCCCACTCCTCTGCCAGTACATGCAACACCAGAGGAGAGCAGAATCCGGACTGGCAGCGGCCCATGCCTGCACGGGTGCGGCGCTTGACAGCGTCCAAATCCCGGGCGCCCAGCGGCCTGCGAATGCTGTCCAGCACCTCACCCAGGGTGACGGTTTCGCAGCGGCAGAGCACCTTGCCATAGTTGGAGTCACGATCGATGAGAGCCTGGCGCTCCACGGTGTTCATCTCCCGGAATCGAGGCACACCTTTTCGCGTCAGCTGAAAGCCGGGATTCGCCTCCAGAGGCAGCAATTCACCCACCAGCTCGGCCACATAGGAGCCGATGGCAGGGGCGGAGGTAAGGCCAGGGGACTCGATGCCCGCCACGTCGATCATGCCGGGCACATCGGGAACCTGGCCGATGATGAAGTCGTCCCCTGTGCTGTGGGCGCGGAGTCCCGTGAAGGAGTTGATCATCGCGCCCATGGGAATCTGCTCGATGCTGAGACCCGCAGCACGGATAATCTGCTCGAAGCCCTCTGTTGTGGTATCGGTGTCCTCTTTGTCGCCGATGTCGGTTGCGGTGGGCCCCACAAGCAGGTTGCCGTCCACCGAGGGGGTCACAAGAACCCCTTTGCCCATCACGTTGGGCAGCTGGAACATGGTGTGAGCCACCAGACTGCCCACCCGCTTGTCAAAGACACAATACTGGCCGGAGCGAGGGATAATCTCGATTTTATCACCGCTTAGCATGTTGTGGAGTTTGTCTGCGTAGACACCGGCGGCGTTGATGAGCACCTTCGTCTCAAAATCGCATTTGGGTGTTTTCACGACAAAGCCGGATCCAGTCTTTTCCAGGCCGGTGACCTCATGGCCGAGGAGAAACTCCACACCGTTTGTGCAGGCATTTTCCGCCATGGCAATGGTCATCTCATAGGGGCAGACAATACCGCCGGTGGGGGCGAACAGCGCGGCCACCGCCTTTTTTCCTACATGGGGCTCCAATTCCACCAATTCCTGCCGGGAAAGGATGCGCAACCCCTGTACGCCGTTCTGCCTGCCGCGCAGAAGCAGTTCCTCCAGTTCGGGAAGCTGCGCTTCGTCGAAGCAGAGCACCAGGGAGCCGTTGCGGTGAAAGGGGAAGTCCAGCTCCTCCGAGAGATGGTCGAACAGGGGATTGCCCGCGATGTTCATTCTCGCTTTCATGGTGCCGGGCTTGGCGTCATACCCTGCGTGGACAATGGCCGAGTTCGCCTTGGTCGTGCCCATGGCGACATCCTCGTCCCGCTCCAGCAGGGCAGTGCAAAGGTTGTACCGGGAGAGCTCCCGGGCGATGGTGCAGCCGATCACGCCGCCGCCCACAATCATGACATCGTACTGGTTCAAGCGCCACATACCTTTCATAATAGATTCATTTGATTTTTGACACGCAAAAAAGAACAACAAACCGGAGGATATATCCTCTGATGTGTTGTCCTTCTCATTTCTCACGGACGATATTCAATTCGGCATCATTTTAACACGGGACAGCGAAAAACGCAAGTGTTGCTACTGGGCTAATCCTTTAGCATGAGCCGGGCGCACTTGTAAACATCGCCGCAGCCCAGAGTGATTACCAAGTCTCCCGGTTGAGCATTCGCCATCACATATTCAGCGATTTCGGGGAACTCCTCGAACCAGACGGAGCCGGGGATTTTCGCGGCAAGATCACTCGTGAAGATGTTGTAGGTGTTCTTTTCTCTCGCCCCCATGATCTTGGACATCACAACCCGGTCGGCAATGGACAGGGCTTCGGCAAAATCGTCCAAAAGCAGGGAGGTGCGGGAATAGGTGAAGGGCTGGAACACTGCCCAGACACGGTTATATCCCATGGCTTTCGCGGCGTTCAATGTGACAGTAAGCTCCGCGGGGTGGTGGGCGTAGTCGTCGGCGATCTGGATGCCGTTCACAGTGCCCAGCATCTCAAAGCGCCGTCCGGCTCCCCGGAACTGGGGCAGGTGCTCTGCGATTGCCCCGAACTCCGCCCCCGCTTCCAGGGCTGCGGCACATGCCGCCAAGGCGTTGAGAATGTTGTGCTCGCCGGGAACATTGAGGGTGAGGATGCCCAGATTCTTTCCCCGCTGAACAAGCGAAAAATCATAGCTGGCAGGGCCGGTTTTCTGAATGTCGACCGCCCTGTAATCATTCGCTTCACCGAGGCCAAAAGTGATGATTGGCTTATTCAGGCCATCAACCGCCCGCAAGGAGTTGGCGTCGTCCCCATTGACGACAATGCTTTTGGTCGCCATCGCCGCGAATTTGCGGAAGGAGGCGATAATATTGTCGAGATTCTTGAAGTATTCCAGGTGATCCTCATCCACGTTGAGGATCACGGCAATATCTGGGAAAAGGTGCAGGAAGGTGTCCACATATTCGCAGGCCTCCACCACCATCAGGTCACTTTGCCCCGCCCGGCCGTTGCCGCCAATGAGGGGCAGCTTCCCGCCGATGACGGCCGTGGGGTCAAGCCCTGCGCCCAACAGCATCTGGGTGAGCATGGCGGTGGTGGTGGTTTTGCCGTGGGTACCGGAAATAGCGATGCAGTTGTCGTACTGGCTTGTCAGGTAGCCAAGCACCTCCGAGCGCTCCAGCGCGGGAATGCCTCTGTCCCTTGCGGCGGCGAGCTCGGGGTTGTCCGCCATAATAGCGGCGGAATAGATGACAAGATCGGCGTCGCCCAGATTCTCGGGTGCGTGGCCAATGTGCACGTCAATGCCCATATTGCGCTCCAGATTGATGGTATCGCCCTCATTGTTGTCGGAGCCGGAGATGGCATAGCCGCGGCTGTGCATGATCTGCACGATGGGAAACATTCCCGAGCCGCCGATTCCGATGAAGTGCAGCTTTTTGGCCTGGTCGATGAGCGAGTTGATCATGATGCGAAACACCTTCCCGTTAAATTGGATAGACAGAGCGGAAACCCGGAATCAGACCGCAAGCAGGCTGATTCCGGGCAGTTATTCTTTACAGGAGACTGTACTTGCGCACCCTGCGCTTCGGGGTGTTCTGTTCCTTTTCAAGGTATGCTTTCTCGTAGACTGTGATCATGTATTTTGCAAGCCCTTTTGCGCCACGGTCGGCGATGGAGAGGCGAACCTCCTGTTTGAGGGCTGTCTTCTCCTCGGGGGATTTTGAGGCGATGTCCTTAAGGTAATGGGAGAACTCCTCCGCATTGTTGTAGAGGTATCCGTTGACTCCCGACTGAATCTGATCCGCGTTGAGCTCATCAAAGCGCTGTAGTGTCGGCAAACCGGAGGCCATGCCCTCCAGCATAGAGATTGAGTTCATCTCAGAGAGGGAGGCGGTGGCGTAGACGTCGCAGATGGCGTAGTAGGCGGGAATTTCCTTGTGCTCCACCCGGCCTGTGAAGGTGACCATATCCCGAATGCCAAGGGAATCGGCCAGCTCCTCCAGCTCCTGCCGGTCGGGGCCGTCGCCGATGATCATCAAATGGAGCTTGTCCGCAGGGCTCACAGTTTCCGCCCAGTACTCCATGAGCACATCAACGCTCTTTTCCTTGCCCAGCCTTCCCACAAAGCAGGTGATGGAGCGGTCTGCCGGGATTCCCAGCTTCTCCCGCAAGGCCAGCCGCGCTTCTCCATCCACCTTGGATGGATCGAAGGCCTCCAGGTCGGCGGAGTTTGGGATAAGGAAGAACTCCTTACCCTCCACCCCGATGGCCTTGAAGTATTCGTGGCACTTCTGGGAGGGGCCGGTGAGTGCGTTTGCCCTGCTCGCCACAAACTTTTCGTACCGGTGGGTCAGTTTGGTAGCGATGTTGAGGAAGGGGCGGGGAGCGATATAGTAGACATACTGGTCATACATGGTGTGCAGGGTGTAAACCAATGGTTTTCCGGTGAGCTTAGCAGCGCGAATCCCGCTGAGGCCGATGCCGAACTCGTGGTGGATGTGGAAAATATCGGGGTTGAACTCGGCGATGAGCTTGAAGCGCTTGCGGCTGATGGGGGAGGCCACTCCGAAGCCGTAAAACTTCTTGGATTCCACAGAGGGGCAGTGGAGGACGCCATCCTGTACATAGTGATGCTTGCAGTGCTTGTCGGCGGCCACCACCAAAACCTGGTGGCCAAGCGCTTCCAGGCCATCTCGGAGGGTCTTGACATGGGCGGCGACTCCGTTGACATCGGGAATATATGTTTCGGTAAACAGTGCGACTTTCACGTTGAAATCATTCCTTTCGGCGGGCGCTGTCAGATTGGCGCGGGCCAATTGCAATGACGAAAAAAACCTGCAAATGTGTCATTGCCGCAATCGGAAGAACTATTTTCGTCTGTATTAAAATATCTGGTCAAGGTTTGGAAGATGTTAAAGCGAGAATCTGTTTACATTAAAATTGTTAACAAGCTTTGACTACAGCAATGATAGTGGAAAGCCGCCTGTTTGTCAAATAGATGAATCTTTGTTCTAAACGACGGGATTTGCTATGATTGAGGGGTTATTCTGTTATTGCAAGCGTTGCACGAAAAGTAGAAGTAGAGTATAATAGATACGATTATGATTTTGACGGAGATTGGTTTGAAGCGGCCCTTCAAGCTGCCGTTTTAGGCAGTTGTTGCGCCGGTTTATTGATTCAAGCACAACTCCGAAAAGGAATGGTGACCTGTGGCAACGAAGTATTCCGTACAGCTTTCCCATTTAATAGCGGCGCATAAACTCCAATCCGTGTATCTGCCCAAGGATGCCGCGGAGATCGAAATTGTAACCACGGAGGTAAATCGTCCGGGCCTCCAGATTGCCGGCTTTTACGAGTATTTTGACGCGCAAAGGCTCCAAATATTCGGCATGGGCGAGTTTGCGTACCTTCAGGGTCTGAATGCCTCCAAGAGAGCGGAGAGCATGGATCGCTTTTTTGCCAGTGCTCCCGTCGCCTCGGTTGTCGCCCGCGACCTCCCCATCTTTTCCGAGATGATGGACGCCGCCAAGAAACACCAGAGTCCGCTGCTTCACACAGAGCTGCCCACCTCTGAGTTTATGTCCGCTGTGATCTCCACCCTCAATGTGGAGATGGCCCCCCGCCAGACTCGCCACGGTGTTCTGGTGGAAGTGCACGGTGAGGGCATTCTTCTGCTGGGCGAAAGCGGCGTGGGTAAGAGCGAGACGGCGATGGAGCTGGTCAAGCGCGGCCACCGCCTCATCGCAGACGACGCCGTGGAGGTTCGCCGCGTTTCTGCTAAAACTTTGGTGGGAACCTCTCCCGAGAATATTCGCCACTTTATGGAGCTTCGAGGTATCGGTATCATCAATGTGCGGCAGATTTTCGGCATCGGCGCTGTCAAGGTCACCCAGCAAATCGACATGGTGATCAACCTGGAGCTGTGGGATCAGCAAAAGAATTATGACCGCATGGGTATGGAAAATGAATACTGCGAGATTTTGGGGAATCAGGTGCCCTGCCTGACCATTCCTGTCAAGCCGGGGCGCAATCTGGCTATTATCATTGAGGTCGCGGCGATGAACAACCGCCAGAAGATGATGGGCTATAATTCCGCCAAGGAGCTTCTGTCCAGGCTCGGAATGCTGGATGAGGAGGATAACAAGCCCGCTCCCACCAAGTACGACGGTTGGGGAAGCATATAAACCGAACCGGTACAACTTCGAGACTTGCGAAATCAATAGTTAAGGAGAATCCTTTTGAAAATCATTGCGGACACCCATACCCACAGCCTTGCCTGCGACCACGCCTACAGCACAATAGAGGAAAATCTGAATGCGGCGGCAAAGGCGGGGCTGAAAATCCTATGCTCTACCGAGCACACCCCCGATATGCCGGGGGCCCCTTCCCACATCTATTTCAACAACCTGCGGGTGCTGCCCCGCTATACCGAAGGCGTTATGCTAGTGCGGGGCGCAGAGGTCAATGTTCTGGATGACAGAGGCGGCCTCGACCTGACAGAGCATGAACTGGAAAAGCTGGAGTGGGTGATCGCCTCCATGCACATGACCAACTTTCACCCCAAGAGCAAGGCGGAATGCACCAATGCATGGCTTGCAATCGCCGAGAATCCGCGCGTTCATGTGATCGGCCACTGCGGAGACGAGCGCTATGCCTTTGACTACGAGCCGGTGCTGCGGGAGTTCGCCCGCGCCGGAAAGATTGTAGAGATCAACAGCCATTCCTTTTCTGTGCGGCCGGGCTCCAAGGAGAACTGCCTCAAAATCGCCCGTCTCTGCATGGAGCTGGGCATTCCCGTGGTGGTGAGCTCGGACGCCCACCATCACTCCTTTGTGGGCCGATTTGACGCGGCACTCACCATGCTGGAGGAGCTCGGCTTCCCCGAAGAGCTCATCCTCAACGCGGAATACAGTCGATTTTTGGATGTGCTTCACCGGTTGAACGGAGGGGCGCTCAGTGGAGAATAGCGGGGAGGCCATCGCCGCATTGGAGCGGTTCTGCGGCGAGAATGGCATAGTCTGCTCCATCAATGAAAATCTGTGGGAACACAGCTCCTTCAAAATAGGCGGCCCGGCAGCGCTTTTTGTCGAGCCTGCATCAATTGCAGAGGCCTCCGCAGTCATTAGGGAGGCGGCCCTGTTAAAGCTGCCGCTGCTTCCGCTGGGAAAGGGCTCCAATGTGCTTTTTTCCGACGAAGGCTATCCCGGTGCAATCCTTCACCTAGGGCAATTATTCTGCGAGATGGAGCTGCTGGATGAGCGAACCATTCGCTGTGAGAGCGGGGCCAACTTATCCCGCCTCTGCCTTTTTGCCATGGAGAATGGCTTGACCGGTATGGAGCCCCTCTACGGCATCCCCGGTACGGTGGGTGGGGCGGTGTACATGAATGCCGGCGCCTATGGCGGCGAGATGAAGGATGTGCTTATCTCGGCGGAGCACCTGGATGAAAATGGGGGGCAGGGCGTCTTAGCAGGGGAGGAGCTCCAGCTCTCCTACCGCCACAGCGCCTACAGCGACAATGGATTCATCATCACAGCGGCGACAGTGCGGTTGGAGCCGGGCGATCCCGAGGCAATCAAAGCTGCGATGGAGGATTTCATGGAGCGCAGGCGCTCCAAACAGCCCCTCGAATATCCCAGTGCGGGCAGTACGTTTAAACGCCCGGAGGGGGACTACGCCTCCGCCCTCATTGACCGCTGCGGGCTCAAGGGCCTGCGTGTGGGCGGCGCGATGGTCAGCGAAAAGCATGCGGGCTTTCTGATCAACTACGACAATGCCAGCTGCAAGGATGTGCAAGCTCTTATCAAAAAGGTTTCAGACGAGGTGGAGAAGCAGAGCGGCATCCGGCTGGAATGTGAAGTCAAAATACTGTAGCGGAGTTTGGCCCGGCAAAGGAGAATACACCACTTGGAACTGCTGATTGTGACGGGAATGTCGGGAGCCGGTAAATCCCAGGCTGTACAGGCGTTGGAGGATATCGGCTTTTACTGCGTGGACAATGTTCCGCCAAGTCTTCTGGCCAGCTTTGCCGACCTGTCCCGCGGCCAACTGGAGCATATGGCCCTGGTGGTGGATGTGCGGAGCCACAGCATGTTTGCCGATTTGGAACAGCGCATCAGCGAGCTTAGGGCGGCGGACTACCGGGTTCGCATTCTGTTTTTGGACTGCGCGGATCACGTGTTGGCCCAGCGCTACAAGGAGACCCGCCGTCGCCACCCACTAGCCCAGGGCAATGACCGCACCACCATGGAGGCCATCGCAGAAGAGCGGATCATGTTGGAGGGCATTCGCAACCAGGCGGATTATCTTATCGACACGACAATGCTGGCCGCTGCGCGTCTTCGGGAGCGTGTACGGGAGCTGTTCGGTACGGAAACCGGACATGCGATGTCGATATCCTGCACCTCCTTTGGCTTCAAAAACGGACTTCCAAGAGATTCCGATCTGGTGTTCGATGTGCGCTGCCTGGAAAATCCCTATTATGTTCCGGAGTTGAGGGAGCGAACGGGATTGGAAGAACCGGTTCGGAAGTATGTGCTGAAATTCCCCGAAGCAAAGCAGCTGCTGGATAAGCTGAAGGATTTGTTCGACTTTCTGCTTCCGCTCTATATAAAAGAAGGGAAAAGCCAGCTGGTGATCGCCTTTGGCTGCACAGGCGGCAAGCACCGCTCGGTGGTGTTTGCCGAGGAGATCGCAAAGCATTTGAGAGCGCACGATGTTCCAGTCACAGTGAGTCACCGGGACATTCAGAGGCCTTAAACACATTCACACCGCATTGAGAGGATCCTGCAATTTGTCATTTTCCCAGGATGTCAAGCTGGAAATACTAGAGGGTAAGCTGCTCCGCTCCCGTCACTGGAAGGTGACCGCGGTGGGGCTTCTTTGGGCTGGCAACAGTTTTTCGGCGGCCGACATCTCCCTGCGCACCCGTTACCCCGAGGTGGCAAAGGCCTATGACAGGGCGGCTTCCAAGCTGCTGGATGCAACTTCTTCGCTCACCGAGCGCGCCGTAGAGGGGCTGCGGGGGCAGGAGGTCATCCGTGTGTGGGTGAAGGGCAGCGACGACAGACGGCGGATCATTGAATTGATTGAGGAATATTGGGCGAGCGTTTCCCAGGAGGAGGCGTTGGGGCCGTTTTTGGCAGGTGCCTACCTGTCCTGCGGCAAAGTCACCGACCCGGAGAAGGGCTACCATTTGGAATTTGTGCTGCGGGAAAAGACCAGAGCGGATGTCTTGCTCGATCTGTTTCAGGAAACATTCCCCGGCTTTCGCCTTACAACCCGCAGGGGGCAGCAGATAGTCTACTGCAAGGAATGCGCCCAGATCGAGGATTTACTTACCCTGATCGGTGCCAGCCGCGCCTGCCTCGCCATGATCGATGTGGAGATGATCAAGGGGGTTCGCAACCAGGCCAACCGCGCAACCAACTGTGAGACTGCCAACATTGAAAAGCAGGTGAATGCCGCCGCCGGACAGGTCGCGGACATCGCGCTGGTGCTGCGCTCCCTGGGGGAGGAATCACTGACGCCCCAGCTGCGGGAGGCTGCAGTATTGAGAATGAACAACCCGGAGGGCTCACTGCGGGAGCTCTGCGAGGACAGCGGCGGAAAAGTGAGCCGTTCCGGGCTGCATCACCGATTGGCAGCACTGGGGAAAATGGCCGAGGAAATACGATTAGGGGGAAAGGCCGATGGCAAGTAGTAATTTTGTCCACCTGCATGTGCACACCGAATACAGCCTGCTGGACGGCGCATGCCGCCTGAAGCCTCTTGTCGCCCGGGCGAAGGAACTGGGGCAGAAAGCCCTTGCAATCACCGACCACGGCGTCATGTACGGCGTCATCGACTTCTACAAGGAGTGTAAGGATCAGGGCGTCAAGCCGATTATCGGCTGCGAGGTCTATGTGGCGCCCCGCACGCGCCATGACAAGCAGCACGGCATGGACAACTCCCCCTACCACCTGATTCTGCTCTGCAAGAATGAAACCGGATACCAGAATCTGATCAAGATGGTGTCGGCGGGCTTTATTGAGGGCTTCTACTCCAAGCCCCGCATCGACCGGGAATTGCTGGAACAGCACCACGAAGGGCTTATCTGCCTTTCCGCCTGCCTTGCGGGAGAGGTGCCTCGCGCTCTGACCGCCGGAGATTACAACCGGGCGAAGGAAACAGTGGAATACTATCGCGATCTCTTTGGAGAGGGCAACTACTATATTGAGATTCAGAATCACGGTATCGACGACCAGCTGCGCATTCTGCCGCTGTTTCAGCGACTTTCCCGGGAGACAGGTGTGCCTATGGCCGCTACCAATGACAGCCACTACATTCAAAAAGAGGACTCCAAGATGCAGAATGTGCTGGTCTGCATCGCCACCAACCGCACTGTCCAAGAGGGCAGCGACATGGAGTTCGCCACCGACGAGTTCTACATCAAGAGCGAAGAGGAGATGACTACCCTTTTCGGTAGCTACGAGGGCGCGATTGAGAATACGGGAATCATTGCCGACGCCTGCAACCTGGATTTTGTCTTTGGTCAAACCAAGCTACCCTATTTCCAGGTGCCGGACGGCAGTGACAACGAGGAATACTTCCGTCGTATGTGTTATGAGGGCCTGCACAAATACTACGGCGACGCCCCTGGTCAAGAGGTTGTTGACCGCCTGGAATACGAGCTGGACGTCATCACCCGTATGGGCTATGTGGATTACTACCTGATTGTCCACGACTTTATCGATTACGCCAAGCGCCAGGGAATCCCGGTGGGGCCGGGAAGGGGCTCCGGCGCGGGAAGTCTCGCCGCCTACTGTGTAGGCATCACGGGCATTGACCCCATCAAGTACAACCTGCTGTTCGAGCGCTTCCTCAACCCGGAGCGCATCAGCATGCCCGACTTCGACATCGACTTCTGCTATGAGCGCAGGCAGGAGGTCATCGATTACGTGGTGGAGAAGTACGGCAGCGACCACGTGGCGCAGATCATCACCTTCGGTACCATGGCGGCTCGGGGTTCCCTGCGGGATGTGGGACGTGCCCTTGGCATGAGCTATGCCGCAGTGGATACCGTCGCCAAATCTGTACCCTTTGAACTGAACATGACGCTGGACAGGGCATTGGAAATCTCCCCTGACTTCGCCAAGCTTTACAATGCAGACCCGCAGAATAAAGAACTCATCGACACCGCCCGCAAGATCGAGGGCATGTCCCGTCACGCCTCCACCCATGCGGCGGGAGTTGTGATCACCAGAGAGCCCGCCGACAACTACGTGCCGCTGCAAAAGAACGATGCGTCCATCGTCACCCAGTTCACAATGACCACGCTGGAGGAGCTGGGCCTCCTGAAAATGGACTTCCTGGGACTCCGGAACCTCACGGTCATCAACGATGTGGAGAAGATGGTGCGAAGGGAAGACCCCGGCTTTTCCATTGAGGGCATGCCGCTGGATGACAAAAAGGTCTTCGAGATGTTCTCCCGCGGCCAGACCAATGGCGTGTTCCAGTTCGAGTCCGGCGGTATGAAGAATGTGCTTATACAGCTGGGCCCGGAGCACATGGAGGACTTGATTGCAGTCATTTCCCTCTATCGTCCGGGCCCCATGGACTCCATTCCCCGCTATGTCCAGAATAGACATAACCCCGCGATGGTCACCTACCGGCACCCGCTGCTGGAGCCGATCCTCAAGGTGACCTACGGTTGCATCGTCTACCAGGAGCAGGTTATGGAGATATGCCGCGAGCTTGCGGGCTACTCCTATGGCCGGGCCGACTTGGTGCGCAGGGCCATGAGCAAGAAGAAGCACGACGTGATGGAGCAGGAGCGCCAGAACTTCATATGGGGCGCCAAAAAGGAGGACGGCAGCGTTGAGTGCGTGGGGGCGGTGGCGAACGGGGTTGACCCCGACACGGCCAACGCCATCTTCGACGAGATGAATGCCTTCGCCTCCTACGCCTTTAACAAATCCCACGCGGCGGCCTACGCCCTCATCTCCTACCAGACAGCCTACCTGAAGCTGTATTACCCCAAGGAATATATGGCCGCGCTGCTCACCAGCGTGCTGGACAGCACCACCAAGGTGACCGACTACATCGCCGAGGCCAAGAAAATGGGTATCGAGGTGCTGCCCCCCGACGTCAACGAGAGCTATTCCGGCTTTACTGTTGTGGGTGACCGCATCCGCTTCGGTTTGCTCGCCGTCAAAAACCTGGGCAGGGGCTTTATTGCCGCGCTGATAGAGGAGCGGGAGGATAATGGGCCCTTCAAGGATTTGCAGGACTTTTTGGAACGAATGTACGGTCACGAGCTCAATCGGCGCGTGGTGGAGGGCATGATCAAATGCGGCGCGCTGGACAGCTTCGGCCACAATCGGAACCAGATGTATATCGGCTTTCCCAATTTGCTGGAGAATGCGGAGATCAAGCACCGCAACAACCTTTCCGGTCAGCTGGATTTGTTCGGTTCGACCCAGCAGAGCGGTGACAAGAACAGCTATGTTCTACCGGATGTGCCCGATTACCCTGTTATGCAGAGGCTTTCTATGGAAAAGGAGAGCTGCGGCCTCTATCTTTCCGGCCACCCTCTTTCCGAGCATGAGGACACCATAGCGAAACTTCGCACCACCTCTATAGCGGCCATTCACAAGCGCAGCCGGGACAACGACCTTGTCAAGCTGGTGGCAATTGTCAACGGACGAAAGACAAAGGTGACAAAGTCGGGCGATACCATGGCCTTCGCTTATCTGGAGGACAAAACCGGGGAGATTGAAGGCATTGTGTTCCCCAAAACCTACGCTACAAGTTCCCGCGAGTTGATGGAGGGCAGCATTGTTTACATCAAAGGCCGGGTGAAATCCTCCCAGGAGGAGGATGCCCAGATCATCTGCGAAACGGTTCTGCCAGTGGAGGACGCGTTGGCGGCGGCGCAGTATCCCGACAGCGACGACAGACAGTATAGCGAGGATAGAGGTGCACCAATGGAGCAGAAACCGGCGGCAGAGAAGACCAAGCGACAGGGGCTGTACCTCAAATTCCCTGCCAGTGATTCCTCGCTGGTGCAGAAGGCCAGCAATATTCTTTTCATCTTCAATGAGGGCGAGTTGATTCCGGTCTATTTCTACTATGGGGATACCGGGAAGTATGTCCAGACGCCCCGCAACCACTGGGTGCTGCCAAACAATGTCATGCTCGGCGAGTTAAAGCGCATTCTGGGCGAGAAAAATGTTGTCATGATGAACTAATCGTGCAGTTCCACTCTGAATGAAGTATAATGCGTGTGCGTATGCCTTGTGAAAACGCACCAAAGCACATGGCTACCGTGGATAGTCTCTGTCATTTCCGCTGAATTGTTGTTGGAAGGGCTTAAAACTGCCGTTTTTGGCAGAATCTTCTTGCATTTGCTTCTTTCGCTGTATTATACTGAAACGTAATGTTTATTCTTTACTAAAGCCGGATATACCCGGTTTGACTGTACGAAATGTGTAGGGCGCGCAATGCCCAATATTTTGAATGGGGAGTATGGCAATGGCAGCAAATGCAAAAGGAAAGACAACCACCGGCAAAACGGCGACACCAGATAAGATCAAGACAATTGGTGTGCTGACAAGCGGCGGAGATGCCCCTGGCATGAATGCTGCTGTTCGCGCAATTGTCCGCAGCGCTCTGGCAAAGAATATCCGAGTCAAGGGCATTCACGGCGGGTATGAGGGCCTAATGCACAAGACCATCGGTACCGGCGCCGCCAAGCGTGACAGCATTGTGGAGATGAATATCCACAGTGTCAGCAACATTATCGGCAGGGGAGGCACGATTCTCCACTCTGCCCGCAGCAAGGAATTCAACACGCCGAAGGGCGTCGAAAAGGGTGCGCGCCGTTGCCGCCAGGAGGGCATCGACGGGCTGATTGTCATCGGCGGCGACGGAACCTTCCGGGGCGCGGGAGACCTGTCCCAGCACGGAATCAAGACCATTGGCATTCCCGGCACTATCGACAACGACATCCCCTCCACTGATTTTACACTGGGCTACGATACCGCTCTCAACACAATCATCGAAAGTGTGGATCGCCTCCGCGACACCATGGAGGCTCATCACAGGTGTTCGGTCGTGGAGGTAATGGGGAACAAGTGCGGAGACCTTGCCCTTAACTCCGCCATTGCCACAGGCGCGGTCGCGGTATTGATTCCCGAAGTGTCGCATAATCTTGACAAAGATGTTGTCGCACGCATTAAGAAGAGCATGCGCACCGGCAAGCGCCACTTTATTGTGATTGTGGCGGAGGGCGTGACCGGCACCCGCTCCAATGAAACCAGCGTGCGCAGCGCGGCGGAAATCGCCGCGTACATCGAAATGCATACGGAAATTGAGAGCCGTGCGACGGTGATCGGCCATGTACAGCGGGGCGGCAGCCCGACTGCCAGAGACCGCATCCTCGCCGCACAGATGGGCTATTATGCGGTGGATTTGCTTCTTGGGGGCAAGAGCCAGCAGGTGGTTGCCATCCGCGACAACAAAATTACCAACCTGGCTTTCGATGTTGCTCTTACAATGAAATCGGAAGTGGACAAAAAGCTATTGAAGATTGTCAATCAGATTTCTATTTAACCGGGTATATTAAAAGCCAAAAGCGGTTTTTCCCTTTTGGCTTTTGCCATACATTCAGATATTGACACGACCGCTGAAAGGGTGATTGTTAATGGAAAATACAGATTTTGGACTCAAGCGAAATCTTACGATGCTCATGGATTTTTACGAGCTGACCATGTCCAACGGCTACTTTGTCAACGGCATGCAGGATATTGAGGTTGTCTTCGACATGTTCTTCCGCAAGATTCCCGAGGGGGGAGGCTTCGCTCTCTTTGCCGGACTGGAACAGCTGGTGGAGTATCTGAAGAATCTGCACTTTACTGTGGAAGACATTGAGTTTCTCCGCTCCAAAAAGGTATTTGACGAGGCGTTTCTCCAGTACCTTGCGGACTTTGACTTCGTCTGTGATGTGTGGGCCATGCAGGAGGGGACGCCCATGTTCCCCAATGAGCCCATCATTGTGGTGAAGGGCCCGGTTGCCCAGGCTCAGCTGGTGGAAACCATGGTGCTGCTCACCATCAACCATCAGAGCCTCATTGCCACAAAGGCGAACCGCATTGTCCGGGCCGCTCAGGGCCGCTCTGTGATGGAGTTCGGCTCCCGGCGTGCCCAGAGCTACGATGCGGCAATCTTCGGCGCAAGGGCAGCCTTCATTGGTGGATGCAGCTCAACGGCCCTCACCCTGCTGGAAAGGGATTACAACGTCCCCGCAGTGGGTACCATGGCCCACAGCTGGGTGCAGCTCTTTGACAGCGAATACGAATCCTTCAAGAGCTATGCCTCCATCTATCCCGACAACTGCACGCTGCTGGTCGACACCTACAACACCCTTCGCTCCGGCGTGCCCAACGCAATCAAGGTGTTCGACGAGGTAGTGGTGCCGGCGGGCTTCCGCCCCAAGGCGATCCGCATTGACAGCGGGGACATCGCCTATCTTTCCAAGCGCTCCCGGAAGATGCTGGACGAGGCGGGCTATGGTGATGTCAAGATCATTGCCTCCAACTCACTGGACGAGTACATCATCCGCGACCTGCTGATTCAGGGGGCGCAGGTGGATATGTTCGGTGTGGGCGAGAAGCTCATCACCAGCAAGGCGGAGCCGGTGTTCGGCGGCGTCTACAAGCTGGTGGCTGTGAAGGAGAGGGGCGCGTGGCAGCCCCGCATCAAGATCAGCGAGACGGTGGAGAAGATTACCACCCCGGGCTTCAAAAAGGGAACCCGCATCATCAGCCGGGAGACTGGGCAGGCCATCGCCGACTACATCTCTTGGTTTGATGAGGAAATTGACCCCGAGCAGCCCTTGGAGTTGTTCGACCCCAATGCTGTCTGGAAAAAGCGCACTGTGCAGCATTTTGACACCAAAAACCTGCTGGAGCCCATCTTTGTGGGCGGAAAGTGCGTCTACAACCTGCCAGGGCTCCGGGAGATTCAGACCTATTGCAGCGCAGAGGTGGACGCTCTTTGGGAAGAGGTCAAGCGCTTCGAGCACCCTCACAGCTATTATGTCGACCTTTCTCTGAAGCTATGGCAGACCAAGCAAGACCTGCTAATGCAGATGAGCTCCAATTAAAACGGTACCTTCAAATAGTATATATTGGCAAAACGGCGTGGAGGCGGATTGTCTGTCTCTGCGCTGTTTTCATTTTTGTCGAGGTTGTCATGCGGCAAAAATGTGGTATAATGGAACCCATGAAACTGCGTTTATAGATGATTGCGACGATACGGCAGTCAAGGAGGAGACGACATTGGATATCAAGAATTCCGGTCAAAAGGCCAGTCTGAAAATCTCCCAGGAAGTGCTGGAGACCATCGCCAAGGTGGCTGCTCTGGAGATTAAGGGTGTTGCCTCTATCGCTGAATCTCAAAAGGGCCTTGGCGGTATGTTTTCCAAGAATACCTCAGCAATTGAGACGACGATAACAGATGGTGTGGCGGAGATCAGCGTCAGCTTGAATTAGGAGTTTGGCGCCCGTATTGCCGATGTCTGCGCCGCGGCCCAGGCCAATATCAAGGACAATGTTCAGACCATGACGGGCATCATGGTGTCCAAGGTCAACATGACGGTGGCAGGAATTGCCTTTCCGGCGCAGAGCAAGCCCGCAGAGCCGGAACAGGAATAGCAGATTCCCAAGGTCAATCGAATTTGACCTCGGTCAGTCGAGTTTGACCTCTGGAAAGGATACATTCACAGAATGAAAATGAAGAGAAGGGACTCCCGAGAGTCCTCGTTTGCGTTGCTGTTCGAGTGGTCGTTCAAGGAGCAGGATACGCTGGATGAGATGATCGAGCAGGCCACTGACGCCCGGGACTTGGAGGTTGACCGCTTCTCCAGGGAGTTGGCGGGCAAGGCCATCGACAATGTGGCCGAGATTGACGAAGCGATTGAAAGCTATTCCCAGAACTGGAAGCTGAGCAGGCTGTCCAAGGTGACGCTTGCTGCTCTCCGGCTGTCTATGTGCGAGCTGATGTATTTTTCCGACATACCGCCGGGGGCTACAATCAACGAAGCTGTGGAGCTGGTGAAGAAGTACGGCACCGAGGATGAGGCGGCCTTTCTCAACGGTGTGCTGGGCAGCTATGCCCGCAGCGCCGGGGCTGACGAGATTCCATCCACAGGGGCAGAGGAATAAATGGCCTGGTATCTGGGAATTGACACAAGCAATTACACCACCTCGGTCGCTCTTTGGGAACCTGAGAAGGATATATTGGTACAAGAAAAGCTGCCGTTGCCGGTGCGGGACAATGCCGTGGGACTTCGGCAAAGTGATGCAGTCTTCGCCCACGTAAAACAGCTGGGTGGGTTAATAGAAAAGGTGATGGGGCAGGCGGGAAGTCTCTCCGCCGTGGGCGTTTCAGTGCGGCCACGGGATGAGGAGAGCTCCTACATGCCCTGCTTTTTGGTTGGAGAGATGGTTGCGCAGTCCATCTCCGCCGCGAATAGAATATCTCTGCACCGCTTTTCCCATCAGGCAGGGCACATTGCCGCGGCGCTTTACGCCACCATGTTCAACCACCAGATTAAACCGTTGCTGGTTGCCCGCTTGGCAATTTACGTGGTCGGCTTTCTGATCCT
>JBKEBS010000116.1:0-24629 GCA_047973265.1 Oscillospiraceae bacterium | reverse complement strand
CGGGTAGTCCCTGGGAAAATGGATACTGCGAAAGTTTTAACTCCAAGATGCGGGATGAGTTCTTAAACGGTGAGATTTTTGATACCCTGTTGGAAGCCGAAATCCTTACCAGACACTGGGTTGCTACATACAATTCCATCAGGCCCCACAGCTCTTTGGGCTATTTGCCACCAGCCCCTCAAACCGTGCTCATCTCTGCTAAAGTCAAACAATAATTCTGTATACATTTTTGGGGGTTGAACAGATGTATACTTAGTATAATAAATAGGAACAATCTCATTCAAAGGGAGTGTAGTGAATGGAATATACAGTAAATATTATATGGGATGACGATGCTGGGGTTTGGATGGCCACCAGCGGGGATGTTATGGGCTTGACCCTTGAATCCGGCTCAATTGATTTGTTAATTGAGCGTGTGCGTCATGCAGTGCCGGAGCTGCTGGATCTGAACAGCCAGCCCATCGGCGGCGAAGGTACACTTCGCTTTATTTAAGTCACTTTCAATGAGTAATCTTTCTGATGAAGCATTTTACAGTTCTCTGTAAGGTGCTTTTTTCATACAAAAAGTGAATTTCAGAGTTATAACTCTGAAATTGCACAATGAGGATTTTTAAAGTATAATGAGAGCATACAACAATTTTAATTACAAAAAGGAGTGGGGATTCTATGCCATTGCGACAAGAGGATCAAACATACACCTATGCCGATTATAGCACATGGGATGACAGTGAACGGTGGGAGTTGATTGAGGGCTTGCCCTATGCCATGTCCCCAGCGCCAGCACCAAAGCATCAGGAAATAAGCTTTGCATTATCTTTGCAGCTTGGAAACTTCCTAAAAGGAAAGCCCTGCAAGCTCTATCCCGCTCCCTTCGATGTGCGTCTAAACGCCGATCGGGAGGACGACACCGTTGTGCAGCCGGATTTATCTGTAATCTGTGACAGCGCGAAGATCGATGACAAAGGCTGCAAAGGCGCGCCTGACTTTGTTGTTGAAATACTATCTCCATCCACTGCGCGGCGTGACCGTATGGTAAAGTTTCAGCTGTATCTACAAGCAGGGGTGCGCGAATACTGGATTGTAGACCCCGACACCCAAACCGTACAAGTGTGTATCCTTTGCGAAGGTTTTTACCGAGCGGCCATGTACGGCGATACGGATAAAATATCCGTGAGCACACTGCCAGGATGCGAGATTGATTTGCAGGATGTGTTTCCGTCACAAGAATAGAGTTATAACTCTACAACTACACAACTACACAATTTTTGATGAAGCACTTTACAGTTTTTGTAAAGTGCTTTTTTATGTA
Organism: Oscillospiraceae bacterium; assembly: GCA_047973265.1. GTDB lineage: Bacteria > Bacillota > Clostridia > Oscillospirales > Ruminococcaceae > WRAV01. Next base: position 23,320 of record JBKEBS010000116.1, on the reverse strand, counting down.
AAATATTCTGAATAAACAAAGGAGAATTCCAGTGAGCAAAATTATATCCGTATCCAACCAAAAAGGCGGCGTTGGAAAAACCGTAACATCCTATGTGCTGCTGACCGAGCTGGCCGCCAGAGGATACAAAACCCTGGGGATCGACTTAGACCCACAGGGAAACCTGTCCGGGAGCCTGGGCGCGGACATCGACAGCTCGGCCACCATCGCCGCCGTCCTCACCGGGGAAAGCACCGCCTTTGAAGCGGTGCAAGCACTGCCCTTTTGCGACCTGATTTCGTCCAATATTTATCTGGCCGGGGCGGAAAAAGACGTGCAGGGAGTGGGACAAGAATACAAGCTGAAAGAAGCTTTGGAGACGATTAAAGATCAGTATGATTTTATCATCATCGACACGCCGCCCTCTCTTGGATTTTTGACAATCAATGCCTTTACCGCTTCTGATTTTCTGGTCATCCCCTCCGTACCCGCGAAGTATTCCTTGGATGGAATCGTAGCGCTGAATGATACCATTGAGCGCATCAGAAAATATTGCAACCGGGAACTGAAAATCGCCGGGGTTTTGATTACTCGCGTGAAAACAAATACGCGAGTTGCAAGGGATATGACCGAGCTGACAAACAGGGTTTGTGAGCATTTGGATTCCACTCTATTTGCATCCACCATCCGAGAAACAATTGAGGTGGAAAATTCCATATTGGCAGAACAAAAAATAACCGATAGCAAGACAGAAATCGCCAACGATTACAACCGTTTCATTGATGAATTTCTGGTGAAAGCAGGTGCTGTCAATGGCTAAAAATCAGTACGATAAAGATGCGCTATTCACAAAGCTTTTAGGTGGTGACCCAATTGGTCAGGCACCAAAAAAAGAAGCTGCTAAACAAGAAAATCTCCCCCGGCAATCGGGGGAGAAATCAACCAAAGAAAGTCCTCTCAGCGGCAAGGTTGGACGACCGGCAAGGACACAGGAAGATGTGAAGAAATACTCTTATTATCTTACCAAAAGGCATGTGCTCAGTATCAAAAAATTGGCCGCAAATATGGACACGGATTTTAGTAGCGTTGTGCGCGTTGCCATAGAAGAACTTGCAAGAAAAAATGGTGAATGGTGATGAACAATTCAGCCCAGTTTTTCACGAGAACCGATGTGTAAAAACATGACGATAACAGCGCCTAATCCCCACACAACATATGTCCAAATCATATCGTTTTCGGTGGAACTGTAGGCGATAACGGCGGCGATTAATCCCCATGCAATGGACATGATTCCCGACACAATCCAGAAGCCGAATTTTGTTCTGTTCAGCAGAATAAACAGAATAAAAACCGCGATGCCAATGAGCAAAGAAAATGCCGGGTGGATTCCCAATAATTGAGTTGACACCACTCCCACGGCAACAGAAATCCCAATGCTCTCGAAATGATGATATGACCAACGAACAGGCCGACCACTGTTGCGGCAATTGCGAAGACAATGGAAAACGCAAAATATAAGATTGCCATAAAAGCCCTGTATCCTTTTCTTCTTTTTCCTGTTATCAATGATAACGGAAAATGGGAAATTTTGCAATGGGAAGTGACAGCAGCGGCGCTCACTTTGCGCGGCAAAATCAATGAAAAATGCCTTGCTTTTTTCATAAAAGACAACGCCGGACTGCGGCGGCTGTCCTTCCTAAAAAAGACGCGAAAGCGTCTTTTTCAATGAGGCGGTTTTTGCCTCATTGGGGTGCAGGAACTCCTGCCACACAGAAATACTTTTTACCCCTTAGGGTAAAAAGTATTGTAGTGTGTTAGAACACTTTGCGTGTTCTAACACAAACAGCATAGCTTTTGGGCATAAGAAAGGGTGCAGGGAAAACATGGTTTTCTTTGCTGGGGAGTGAGCATAGCTCACTGGGGCAAAGCCCCATCAAAATGGAGCAAAAACTTTGCGGAATTTTGAGCACAGAAAGAGTGGTAGAGAAAACACGGTTTTCTTTACGGTCTTGGAAAATATGATGAAAGGGTAAAAACATGAGTTATGCAATCATCCGAAATGTAAAACACAAAATGGGCAGTCTTGGCGGAATCGGAAAACACAACGAAAGAGAAAACAAAAATTATGGAAATCCGAATATTGATCATGACAGGACTTCCGAGAATTTTTATCTGAAAGAGCCGACTGAGGATTCTTACATTGCAGAATTTCACAAAATCAAGGAAGAGGAAAACTTAAAAGGCCAGCTCAAGCTCTCCGGCAAAAAACAGAGCAATGTTGCCTGTGAATTTATCATCACCAGTGATAGCAAATTTTTTGAAAATAAGTCGCAGGAAGAAATTAAAAAGTTTTTTGAAGACAGCTACGATTATGTAAAAAAGAAGTGCGGCGAAAAAAATGTTATTTCCGCCACCGTCCACATGGACGAAAAAACACCGCACATGCACGCTGTTTATATTCCTGTGATAGAGGAAAAAAACAAAAAGGGAGAGATGGTCAAAAAAATAAACTGTAGCAAGTTCTGGAAACCTTATAACAGCTATGGTCAGTTGCAGGATGAATTTCACAAACATATTTCTGAAAAAGGTTACGATTTACAGCGCGGCGAGGTTGGCACCCAGCGGGAGCATATTGAGACATCGGATTTCAAAAAGCAAACGCTTTTGAAGGAGATACAAAAGCTGGAAAAAACAAAAAAGGTTGCCGGGAAACAGCTGAATGACTTGGATGTAAAATTGCGCAGCATGGATGGTGTTTTGTTGTCCAGAAAAAAGCTGGATAGCATTAAGCCGGAACAGGGATTAATGGGAACTGTAAAAAATGTTACGCCGGAAGACATACAGAGTCTTAAAAAAACAGCTCTCGAATATCATTTGATAAACGAAAAGCTGAAAAATTTGTCCAACAAGTATGTTGCGATGAAAGCCAAAGTCCCCACGCTGGAGGATAAGAAAGCAGAGGCAAAACAGTTTATCCGCTTAGAGCAATTGGAGAAAGAAAACGCAAGGCTGGCCGAACTGCTAAAGGCGGCCGGAATTGAGCTGGATTTGGAAAAGGAGAATAGGAGCAATAAACAGCGAGGACAAGAGAGGTGATTTTTATAGATGCTTCAAATACCAAATATAATTGTATAAAACCTTTTGGAACGGAATTGGAATTGCCTGATACGTTGCATCTGCATCCAACTTATGGGCGTTGACAATGAGTACCCCCTCATCAAGCTTAGCTGTAACACGGTGATTGCCATCCACAGTATAATGCAGATATGAATCACCTATAGGAAAGGGGGCAAGCATTATTGGCAGCTCGGTTTCTGTGTAAAATCCATCGGTATTGCTTTTCTCCGGCGGTTCTTTCTCAAAATCAACCCTGCCATAAAATATTGTTTTTGTAGACCGTGGGGCGCAAGAAAATTCACTTAGCGCAATCTGCTCAACCGGGAAATGAAGAGCCGCTTTTTGAAGCATTGGAAGATCAAAGACAAAAGAGAATTCACCAGTTCCCAGATTTATATTTTGCCTGTACCACTGATCCACCGATCCAAAGGATCGTGTAAAACCAAATTGAGAGAAAAGCCTAAGTATTTTGTCTTCAAACATCAATATGTTTTTTGCCCTTTCCCTGTCAATTGTAATGACCTCGGCAAACTGTTTTCTGAACAGTGAAAGACTTTCTTTTAATTGTTCAAGGTTTATCGTTTTAATATTATTTTTGTAATCCAATGAAGTCACTTCCGATCATCTAAATTCAGAGACAAAAGGAGAAAGAATGAAAGAGTATAGCGAAGAGTGGGCTAAAAAACTGATCGCGGAAGGTCGCAAATATCGGAAAGAGATGGGCTTGCCCGAATTCAACAACATAGCCCTAGGCACACCAGGCCACGGTAGGCAGATGCAGCCCAGAGGTACCGAAGCAACGCCAGCGGTACAGCCGTATCACTTAATTTTTAATATGCGCCTAGAGGATTATTCCTGTAATGTTGTCATGGATTTTGCTGTAATGGGAGGAGGCTGCGATGAGGCATTAAAGCTGGCTGCTGATATGGAACAAAAAGCGAGCGGCTATATAAAAGTTATATATTCATCGGGAAAGGTGAATGTAGAGATAACGCCTAACAAATACTTTGGTTCCGCAAAACTAACGAATTTTTGGCACTATGATGAAACACTCGGTGAGTATGTAGCGAAAAGTTACAATCAATTCTGCCGCGAATTATTTGCAAAACTCGGAGAAAAGAACAGCACATTTGAAGGATTATCGTATGGCGTAATCTCAGAAGATGATGCAGCAAAAATTGAAGAATAAAATCCAAAAAATCTTCGCCGACAAAATACAATTTACATTTCCCAATGTTTGTGTTATATTGACAAAGTATTGTAGAAAAAGAAACACTAAAAGCCATGCCGGTTTTACAAGAACCAGCATGGCATACGCGACCTGATGTGTAGAAGCACACCAGAGAACTTATTAGTGCCCAAACAGCGGAAATCAGCCGCTTTTGGAATACGATGAGCCTTTGGGTGTGTTAAGCACCTGGAGGCTTATCCCCTTTTTTCCCGATTAAAACACTCTTGAACAGTGTTTTAATATATCCTAATGCGAACCACACAAACGGCTCTACAATCGCATTCAGGGCACCTGTACCTTGAAATTTGAATGGTTGCGCAACTTAGGTTGATACTAAGCAGAGAGCAGCGGTGTTAGAACTTAGCTTTGCCAAGACATGCTTTGCATACGCTCCAGAGGGATACGCTCCAGAGGGGCAGGAACGTACCTAGAATCGATGCAACCACCCTTAATAGGGAAAGTATATTACCGCAACACCAAAACGCCGGGAAGGGGCCTTGTAGCCCGTCTGGTGACGTTTGCGGTTTTTGCTCTCGCTTTTGAGGTTTTGCACTATTTTTTCAACCGCTGCCCTGTAGGGAGTGTTCCCTACAGGGGGCAGTTGAGTTTGGCGGAGAGAGCAGCGGTGTTAGAACTTAGCTTTGCCAAGACATGCTTTGCATACGCTCCAGAGGGGCAGGAATGTACCTAGAATCGATGCAACCCCCCTTAATAGGGAAAGGGTATTACCGCAACACCAAAACGCCAGGAAGGGGCCTTGTAGCCCGTCTGGTGACGTTTGCGGTTTTTGCTCTCGCTTTTGAGGTTTTGCACTATTTTTTCAACCGCTGCCCTGTAGGGAGTGCTCCCTACAGGGGGCAGTTGAGTTTGGCGGAGAGAGAGGGATTCGAACCCTCGGAACGCTTTCACGCTCACACGATTTCCAGTCGTGCGCCTTAGACCAGCTCAGCCATCTCTCCATAGTCTATTCAGTTGTAAAAAGACCTTTCCTATTATATGTGCTGTGTCCGGAAAAGTCAAGCGAATCTTAATCAGCCTGCTGAATATTATATGCCAGTGAAAGACAAACCGAGAAGAGGCTCCCCGCACACAGGGAGCCTCTCAATGCTATTTGTACTGGGAAGGGTGCTTCTCGAAGAAATCCACCTTTGGTTCCAGCAACTTTAACCTGTGGTTATCCGGATTCTCCAGTAGGGAGTAGATCGGCTCAAAAATATTGTCCCAGCTAAAGAAATCCCCCTTCACATTCAGGTAATCGCGAATCATTTCTGTTCCCTTGGGGGCGACAGGATGCACCAGTACTGTCATGACTTTCAGCGAATAGAATGCATCCACCAGTGTCTGGCGGCGCAGAACTCCATCCTCCTCCGCGTCGGCTTTCTTCATGTTGGCTACCCAGTATTTATTGACGCCCCGGATGTAGCTGTCCAGCAGACTCATCACCGAGTGGAACTCGTGAGCACACATGTGCCGCTCGTAGGTGAGGATAGCCTCCTCCGCCTCTTCGAGAATGTGCGGACTGACCTCTCCGAAGGGAAGTGTGCCGTCGAAGTGGGTCTGGGCTGTGTAGAAGCAGGAGCGGGCAATGCGGTTAAATACATTGGTGAGCAGATTTCCCTCTTTGAGCACCGGATCGGCGGCGTTCTGGTCGGCAGAGGGGTTGAGGGGAGTGGGCTGGAAGCTGACACTTTTGAGCCCAAGGCCAAGCCCTAAAAAGTGGGCCCGCAGCTGCTCAGGGGTGTAGTATTCCAATAAATCCAGCGCCATGGGCGGCTTGATATCGCCGCTGCTGCTGGCCTTGTTCCCCAGAAATAGAATGTGATTGTTTGCCACCAGGTAGGGCAGGGTAAGCTGACCCTCCTTTGGTGTTGACATGGGGTGCTCCCCCTGCATGCCCATCCACATGCCCATCTCCGCGGGGCCGTAGAAGGAGATGTTGTCGGAGCCGATAAACTGGTAGATCATTGCGTCCTTGTCGCACCACCAGTCCGCCCATTCCCCCCTGTTGTGGCCCATCTGCTCCAGATAGGTCTGGGTGAAAGAGATGGGTGCCCAAAGCGATTCCGGCCACACCCAGAAGGTGAGGCCCTCGGTGCCCTCGCAGTCGGGGGCGGGTACGCCCCATTCGATGTTGCCGGTGAGGCGGAATGGCACCAACGTCTTTCCGGTGCGGTAGCGCACACCGCGGCTTGTCAGCAGGGCGCAGGCTTCGTCCCGCTGGGGGAGCTTGTCAAACACCAGGGTGAAAGAAGGCTTTTTCTCCTCTGTCAGCAATTCGTGAGGCGGCATAGAGTCCTTGAGGCTTTCGTAGACCTCCCTCTCCTCGTTTTTCACATAGATGACCGGGGGCTTGAGGAACTCCTCCACCGTTGTAATGATGAAGTTGCGGAAACCGGGGGTTTCCCGCAACTGCTCCGTCCACTCCGACAAAAGCGAACGGAAGACGGGGAGATCAAAATACCAGTTGGTCACATCCCGCATTTCCGGGGTGTTTCCGGTGAGGGTGCTTTTGGGCGCGATGAGCTCGGTGGGCATGTACTGGTGCCCCAGTTCGCACTCGTCGGCGTAGGCTTTGGTGCTCTTGCACCCCTGGATGGGGCAGCGGCCCACCACCTGGCGGCCATTGAGGAAGGTCTCCCGCTCGGTGTCATAGAACTGGGCGGTGGTAATTTTGCGCAGATGACCGTTTTGATACAGTGTGTTGAAAAACTGTGCACTTACCTCTTCGTGAATAGGCTTTGCGGGGCCAAAGCTGGAGGCGGCAAAGAGGTTCAGGTCGATGAGATACTTGTCGAACGCCTCCCTCTGACGGTCGTGGTTGCGCCGGATAAAATCTGTGAGGCTGCCCGAGAAAGCCCCGCTTTCCACCTGCTGGCGGTAGCCCACCAGGATTGGGGAGCCGTAGCCGTCGGTGCCGGAGACAAAGATGACATTCTCCGAGCCGATCCGATCCCGCAGGAAGCGGGAAAAGGCGTCCGCCTGCACAAAGACGCCGCCGATGTGACCGAAGTGGAGCTCCTTGTTGCCGTAGGGCATTCCGCCGGTGATGACCGCCCGCTTCGGCAGTTTGGGGCGGCTATTTCGCATTTCGGTTATATCCATATCAAAAATTGTCCTTTCCATGTTAAGTAAGGCCGAGTAAGGCCGCGCCGTTATCCCATAAAATGGAGCGTCGCTGTCGCGGACTGAGGAAGCCCTCTGCGACCTCGCTCTGGAAATAGTCCAGGTAGCGCTTTTGATCTGTCCAGGGGGAATCGGTGGCGAAGAGCATCCGCTCGGGGCCGTGGGCGCTTATGATGCGCCTTGCCTGTTCAACCGGCATCTTGTCCAGGTTGTAGGAAGTGTCGATATAGAGATTCCTACCGCAGAGCAGGCGCTCCACCTCGTCGCAGTAGTCGTTGCCGCCCATGTGGGCAAGAATCGTCGTGCCTTCCTCCAGCACCGGCAGAATGTCGAGGATTTGATCGGGCGTTGCGTGGACGGGCTCGGGGTAGCCCTTATCCACTCCTGTGTGAAACAATATGAACAGCCCCAGGCTGAAAACCTCCCGGTAGAAGCTCTCCAGAGAGGGGTCGTTGATGTAAAAGTCCTGGTAGTCGGGGTGGAGCTTGATGCCCCGGAAGCCTCCATCCCTGATTTCCCGCAACAGAGCGGAGCGCTTCTCCTCAAAGGGGTGGATGCTGGCAAGGGGAATCAGGTGAGGGCTTTGCCCGGCGTCGGCCAGCAGCCCTTTTGCGAAGCGCAGCACGCTCTCCGTTTGCCCCGGCTTTACAGCGATGTTGCAAATGACGCTGTGGGTAACGCCGGAGGCCTCCATGGAGGCGCGCAGCTGTTCCACCGAGCCGTCGGTGTAAAAGGGGATCAGGGTGCGCTCGCCCATGGTAATCATGGCCTTGCGGGCCAGGGCGTCGGGGAAGACGTGGGTATGGAAGTCCAGGATCATGGGATGTGCCGTCCTTTCGGGATAAATTGCTATTGCAATATTATATCAGCATCTTTACAAAGGGGCAAGCAGCGCGGAAAGGACAATTTATCTGGCCAAGTTTGAGTAGCTTTTTTGTCATATTGAAGATATAATGAGTTGCAAATACTGTCGGGAGGTTGTTATGGGAGATATCAAGCTGGGAACCGGGCTGTTCATCCTGCGCCATGAGGCGGAAAAGGATTTGTTTGGCGTGCTAGAGCGCATTGCGGCATTGGGCTATGACGGTGTGGAGTTTGTCGGCTTCTTTGGGAAAGAGCCGGAAGCAATCAAAGAAAAGCTGGATGCACTGGGGATGAAGGCCATCGGCAATCATGTTCCGGCAGACAAGTTTGAGGAGAACCCCGACAAGACAATTGCCGAGCACAAGGCCCTGGGCTGTGACTACATCACCATCGCATGGCCGGGCTTCGCCTCCATACCCCCAGTAGGGGCGCGTGAGTTCCCGGAGATTCTGGGATTGGTGCGGAAGCTCTCCGCCGAATGCGTGCGCCAGGGCATCACGCCGCTGTACCACAACCACGACTTCGAGTTTAACGGGACCCCCAGCATTTTTGCTTTGCTTCTGGACGGCTGCGCGGACGAGGGCCTTTGCGCCGAGCCTGATTTGGGCTGGATGACCTTTGCGGGGGCCGACCCCGCCGAATATCTCATCGAGTACCGCAACCGCACCCCCGTCATCCACCTCAAGGATGTGGACAAGGACGAGGAGGGGAAGGTGCTGTTCCGCCCCACCGGCTACGGTGTGGTCAACACACCGCGGCTGATGCCCCTCTGCCTGGCCTGCAAGCCCAAGTGGCTGATGATCGACCACGACGACGCCTATGACCGGGACGCCTATGACGACCTGGCGCTGAGCCTGGAATACGTCAAAGATTTGATGAGGATTGTCGGATAACTCCAAAGACATATAAAACGCAAATACCGATACTGCTGTTTCTGGCAGTATCGGTATTTGATATAATCGCAAGTAAAATCAAGAATTGCTGTTTCCCTTATTTTATAATGGCGACAGGGCGGTTGAAACGAGGTGAACAGAAATGTACGAGTGGCACAGGCAAATCCAAACGATAGTTGAAGAAATCGACGAGTGTATCAAGCACCATAACGGCGAAGCCATAACACTGCGGATTCTTTCCCGCAAGCTGGGTTATTCCGAATTTCATACCACCAGAAAGTTCAAGGAAATATCGGGTATGCAGTTCAGAGATTACCTGCGGCAGAGAAAGCTGGCCTTTGCGCTGAGGGAGGTGCGGGACAACAAAAGAAGCATTCTGGATATTGCTTTTGACTATGGCTTTTCATCTCACGAGGCCTTTACGCGGGCTTTCAAGGCAACATACGGTATTGCCCCAAGCGAATACCGCAAAAGACCGATGCCTGTCGTTCTCCGTACAAAAATAAGCCCTTTTGACCGCTACTTTTTAGGATTTGGAGAGATTGGCATGGTAAAATCCACAGAGGACGTTAAAATTTATTATGTGACAATACCTGCCCACAAGTTCATGCACATCAGAAACTATGAAAGCAATTGTTACTGGGATTTTTGGCAGAAGCAAAAGGAAATTCCGGGGCAGGATTGCGACACCATCTGTGGGCTGCTCGACAGCATCAAGGATAAATTGGATGATGAGGGCAGTAGTGAACCCAACAGCGGCAGCGGCCAGATTATGGCCTATATCCACGACCCAAACGGCAAGCCCTTTTGCTATGGTATTCCCCGCGCGGAATGCTATGGAGTTCGGCTTGCGCCCGATTATGACGGTGAGGTGCCGGCGCAAATGCTCTTAACTGATATCCCCGAAGCCGAGTATATTGTCTTTGAGCACGGGCCATTCAATTATGAGCAGGAAAACCGCAGCGTGGAGGAAAAGATCGATAAGGCAATCGAAGCCTTCGATTTCACGGACACAGGCTACTGCTTTGATGCTTCTCCCGGCAGAATAGCTTATTTTTTCCATGACCCGGAGCGGTTTTGGAAGTATGTCAGGCCGGTCAAAAAGCTGTAGCCACCTCAAATGCCAACGCCCCGCATAGCGGGGCGTTCTTTTATGCAAACTGACGCAGAAACTCCTCTTTCAGCAGGTTGCCCGCCACCCGCATTGCGGTGAGCCGGGCGCGGACAAAGGGCGAGAGCCGCAGGCTTTTCAGCCGGATGGCGGGATTAAGCCTCAGCGCCTCCATGGAGACCGGGCAGCCCGCCGCCTCCATGCGTCCGCGCAGCGCCTCGGGGTCGGGGAGATCGGCCAGAATCCGGCGGATGTCCCCCCAGTGCACAAGCATATCCTTTTTGGAGATATTCCGCAGAATATCGGGGGAATTTTCCTCCAAGATATCGTCGTAAAGCGGGCCGAAGCTCTCCCGGAGCAGCTCAGTGGGCAGACCGTTGTAGTCGGTGAGCAGGGGGGAGATGTCCACTGTTTCCGCCAGCTTTCGGTAGACACCAAGGGTGAGCAGCAGGCCCACCCCCACCTTTTCCCCGTGGAGGGCGTCGATGTCCGGGTTGATGGCGTGCATCTCCCACAGATGGGAGAGATGGTGCTCCGCTGCGGAGGCAGGGCGGGAGTTTCCCCACAGCTGCATGCCCAACCCCGACAGCAGCAGAGCGTACATCAGCTGCTCCATCGCCTCGGGGGAGCCCGCTGCCATCGCCTCCATGTTGTCGAAGACTAGCATGCCCGCCCGTCGGGTCATGGCGGCGACCTCCTCGCAGAAGCCCTCCCCGGTGAGCAGGTGGCCGATCTGCCAGTCCGCCAGGGAAGAGAGCTTGCCCAGCGCGTCGCCGATACCCGCGGCAGTCAGCCTCTTGGGTGCGCGGCCAAAGATGTCGGTGTCTGCGATGACGGCCAGAGGGGCCACGCCGGGCAGCGTCTTTTTGAAGCCGTACCAGGTCATGGCGCTGACGGTGGAGACGAAGCCGTCCACGCTGGCTGCCGTGGGAAAGGAGAGAAAGGGGATTCCCCTGGCATTCGCCACATAGCGGGTGGCGTCGTGGATGGTGCCGCTGCCCGCCGCAAGCAGCCAGCCCGCATTTTGGGAGAGCTTTTCCTCAATGGCGGCGGTGGCCTTTTCATCGGCGTGAAGCCCTGCCGGGTTCAGCTCAATGAGGGAGGCGCCCTCCAGCAGCCATCCCGTCAGGGCCGCGGCGCATTGGTCGGCATAGGGCTTGGTGTTGGAATCGCAGATGATGACCCCGCTCCGCCCAAGTCCAAGCTCCTCCGCCACCTGGGGGAGGGAGTTGACGGCCCCCGGCTCGATTTTGATGATACGGGTATTGAGCTCGTTGTCCTTGCCGCAGGCTGTGACGCCGTCGTAAATGCTGAGATCAACCTTCATTGATAAACTACCTCCGAATCAATCTATTTGAGAAACTCCACAATGTCGATAGCCTTGGGCGGGCAGCCCCCCAAGTGCCGTTCGCAGCCCGCCGTACAGGCGCCGATGCCTACACCCCCGCACTGCCTGCCCCGAAAGCCCTGGCCGATCTTGATCCTGTCCGGCAGGGAGCGTCGGCCCAGCTTGTGCAGGGCGAAGAGCAGCGCCCCATAGCAGGCGGAGCAGGCGCTGTCCGCCTCCACCATTTCGCCCAAGCGCTTTGCGGTGCGGTCAGCCTCCGGGGAGAAAGCGGGGCGGTTGTCCGCGTTCAGCTCCACAAGCTCTGTCTCTTCGGAGAAGAATCCGCCCCCATCCTTGCCTACTCCCCAGCGCCTCGCAAGGTTCAGGTATTCGATTTCCTCCGGGCAGTAGCCCAGCAGCATGGCCCCATAGCTGTCCGCCAGCAGCCCGTCCTCGCAGAGGAGCAGCCTGTCCTGCTGCACGGGCGTGCCGCCCTCCTCGAAGGTGAGGTCGCCGCAGATACTGTCCACGATGTTGAGGCTTGGCCGCAGGGCCGCCGCCAGCGCGGCGATGGGCTTGTGCAGCCCCATGGTGTGGTAGCGGCGCTTCTCGCTGTCCGGGATGCAGCCCTTCAGATTTTTGAGACAGCAGGTGATGTCGGTCTGGCAGTGTGCCTTGAGCACCGGCAGGTTGATCAGATAGTCGGCGTTCAGCGCGCTCTCGCAGATTTGCAGCCTGAATCCGTGGGATTCCACTGTCACAGCGCGGTCGCTCTTGGTGTCCAGCAGCGTTACATCGTAGCGGGCGGCCAAATCGGAGTAGCCGCAGGCGGGGAAAGCCTGCTTGGTGCTCGCCCCCACCCAAGAGCCCTCTGCGATAGTGATATCTCCCACGCCGCAGTCCTGCAAAAAGCGGATGACGCCCTCGGCGATCTCGGGGTGGGTGGTCGCGCCCTCCGAGGCCGGGCGGGCCACCACCAGATTTGGTTTGAGCACTACCTTCATGCTGGGAGAGAGGCGGGAGGCAATTCCGGCGCGCTCCAACAGCCCCATTGTCATGGCAACAAGGGCGGTGCCGTAGTTTATGTAAATGCTGCCCATCCGCGGAACCTCCTTTGCGGTATCGCTTTACTTCCCACATTATACCGCAAAAAATGCGCAAAACAAATCCCCACCCTGTTTGGGTGAGGATTTGCGGTTATCCCTTGTACTTGCCGGATGGCAGAGCTTTTTTCAGCAGCTCCCGCAGCTCCTCGGGGCTGCCGGACGAAAAGCCGTTTTTGGAGATCATGTAGGCGTCCTTTTTCGCGGTGAAGAGGTAGAACATATCCTTTAGTTCATACACCTTGAAGAGCTTGTCGTAGCGCAGGGGGCGCTGGCCGGTAAAGTCCGAGGTGTTGTTGCGGGCCAGATAGTCCTCGTTTTGGAACCGGAAGTAGAAGCCCTTCTGGAACATGCGGGAGACGGCGGCGTACTGCTTTTTGCTGTAGAAGACGCCGCTCATGAACAGGTAAACCAGCACCAGCAGCGCCAGCATGACGATGAAGCCCAGCAAATCGGTGGGGTACTGTGCGAAGAGAAGATAGAAGCCAAAGTACAGGACTACCCACAGCACGGCGATGATTCCAACGACAAGCCGTCCCCTGCGGGAGTTGAAGCGCTGCAGAGCCCGCATCTCCTCCAAAGAGTAGTCTGTGTGCACCTTGATGGGGTTCTGATCATAATCCGTCGTCATATTCATTCCTCAACCTTTCGCGATATAAAGCCAATTCTATCCCGCGAAAGGCGGATTGTCAAGGGATTATCCCAGGGAGGAGAGCTGTTCCAACACTTTGTGGTATTCCCGTTCAAGCTCCGGCTTCTTGTTCGCCGGTGCGGAGGAGATGTCCTGCACCAGCCGGGTTCTGCGCAGCTCCAGCAGCATCTTATTTGGGGGAGCAGCGGCGCTTTCCTTTGCCTTTCGCGGCACGAGGCGGCAATCCTCAATCACGAGCTCCCGCGTGGCGACCTCCTCCACAAAGCGGCTGTCATGGGAGACCAGGAGGATTGTCCCCGGATACTGGAGCAGGGTGTTCTTGAGCGCCTCCAGGGAGGGGATGTCCAGGTAGTTGGTGGGCTCATCCAACAGCAGGGCGTTCACGTCGGAGAGAATAAGCTTTGCCAGAGAGAGGCGGATTTTTTCTCCGCCGCTGAGCACCTCGGCCTTTTTGTGCACATCCTCTTTCACGAACATCAACCCGGCAAGGGCGCTGTACACCGCGTCCATAGACTGCACGCTGGTGGAGAGCACGTTTTCCAGCACCGTGTCTTCCGGCTTAATCTGCCGAAAATCCTGGTAGAGGAAGCCCGGTTTCAGCTTGGGCGCCTTGGAGATATTGGGGTGTCCGTCATAGATGAGGCGGAGCAGAGTGGATTTGCCGGAGCCGTTGGGCCCGCTGACAGCCAGCCGTTCGCCGCGCAGCACCTCGAAGGAGGCTCGCTTGAAGATTGCCCGCTCGCCGTAGCTGAAATCCAGCCCCGAGCCCTGCACCACCCGCTTGTTGCCCGGCGGGTCGGTGAGGGAGAAGTCCATACGTAGGGTGGGCAAATCCTTGGGCCTGTCCACCTGTTCCAGCTTGTCGATGCGGGTTTGGATGGTGCTGGCCTGCCGTTCAAACCGCTTGTAAAAAGCGTTGCGCTTGTGGCCGCCCAAACGCGCCTCGGAGAGATTGTTCTGCTTCTGCTTTTTGTGATTTTGCTTCTGGCGTGTGACCTCAGCCTCTTTTTTGGCGACCGCGGCCTTGAGCTGGGCCTCCTTTTTTTTGAACTCCCGGTGGCGCAGCTCCTGCTCCTCCCGCAGTTCCTGGGCCTTGCGCAGGTAGTCGGAGTAGTTCCCGGTGTAGAAGTTCAGCCCGCCGTCCCGCACCTCTATGATGCGGGTGCAGAGCTGATCCAGCAGCGCGCGGTCGTGACTGACCAGCACCAGGGTGGCGGCCGATTCCAGCTTGCGCCGCACCCAGGCGATTCCTTGTGCATCCAGGTTGGCGGTGGGCTCGTCGGCGAAGAGAATTAGGTTGTCGGCGTCCACTCGGCTGCGAATCTGATCCTTGCGGTTTTCCCCGCCGGAGCGGGTGGGGTCGGTCTCGTCGAACTGGTGGAGGAAGACAGTCTCCCGATGGCGCTCCACCGCGCCGGAATCAGGGGCGATCTCCCCGGACAGAATGCCCAGCAAGGTGGATTTTCCGGCGCCGTTCGCGCCGACCACACCGATGCGGTCGCCCTCGTAGATGTGCAGGCTGTCAAACTCCAATATGGTGCGCAGCCCAAAGGTTTTTACAATGTCGCGTGTTTCCAAGATAAACAAAAAAGCCCCTCCCTTCAAGGAGTGGCTCGTTTTGTGAAACAGCAAAAGCGCAAAGCGGCAAAGTGAAATACACCTGTGCCGTCAAAATACGCAAGAGCATCCAACACAAAACAGAGCCGACCAGAGGTAACCCGTACCTCTGCTTGTTGTTTTGATTGCCGTTGGATTAGTTACTTGCGCATCTTTACCTCCGCTTACTGGATTCTGTATCCAAATTCCGATTCATTCTATCTCATGGCGGAGCGTTTGTCAAGTACCCCGTTATTCGTCGATATCTCCATCCGCATCCTCACCCTCCGGCATCTCCACCTCGCGGTCGTGGAAGACAATGCCATCCAGATGATCCACCTCGTGGCAGAAAGCCCGTGCCAGGTAGCCCTCTCCGGTGTAGGAGACGGGCGCGCCGTGGCGGTCGAAGCCCTCGATACTCACCTTTGCTGGGCGGGGCACTGCGCCATACTCGCCTGGAAAGGAGAGGCAGCCCTCCTGGGCGCACTCCTCCTCCTCGGAGCGAAAGGTGATGACGGGGTTGACGATTTCGTACTTGCCGTCGCCCACATCCACCACGATCACTCTGCGGAGCGCCCCCACCTGCACGGCGGCAAGGCCCACGCCCTCGGCTTTCTGCATGGTCTCGTACATGTCGTCCAGCAGCTGGTGGAGCCGTTTGTTGTAGTCGGTGACATCCCGGCTCTTTTTGCGAAGCAGGGGGTCGTCACCCTGCACAATGTTGCGAATTGCCATATGAATCAAACCTTTCTATCCAGAAGAATGGTAACAAATCTTACGTAAATAATTATAGCACAGCCGCCAGAAAAATGCTATTCTATTTCACATATTGCTGCATAAAACGCAAGAAATCGAGCGATGCGTTCTTACTCTGAAGAACGCGTCCTGAGTGAAGATTGATTGCAATGTTTTATTACAGGCGGTCATAGTACATGTCAACAAAGGCGCTCACACTACGGCACTCCTTGTAGAACCACTCCAGCATGCGGCTAAGCAACTCCCGTGTGCCTTTGTCGTTGCGGCATTTGATGATGAGCTTGTAGCGGTACTTGCCCGCCACCCGCAGCACCTCGCCGGGTGCGGGGCCCAGCAGGCGGATGGGCAGTCCGGCGTATTCCGCCGAGGCAAGCTCCCGGAAGTGGGTCACAAAGCGATTTGACCACTCCCGCACCTGTAAATGATCCTCCCCCACGAAGCCAACGCCCGCCAGGGCGCAGAAGGGGGGATAGAGGTGCAGCTTGCGTCCCAGTATCTCCTGGCGGAAAAAACCGGGATAATCCTGAGCAGTGGCCAGCTGAATGATGGGGTGGTCGGGAGACCAGGTCTGGATAAAGGCCCTGCCCGGGCGGGTTCCCCTGCCGCTGCGGCCCACCACCTGTGTGAGCAGGGAAAAGGAGCGCTCGTAGCTGCGGAAGTCGTCGGAGTAGAGGGACTGGTCGGCGTTGAGTACCCCCACCAGCGTCACATTGGGGAAGTTGAGCCCCTTTGCCACCATCTGGGTGCCGATCATGATGTCGTACTCCCCCGCCAGAAAAGCCCCGAACATGCGCTCGTGGGCGTAGCGGGACATGGTGGTGTCCATATCCATGCGCAGGATGCGTGCGTCGGGGAAGATGCCGCCCAGCTCCTCCTCCAGCTTTTGGGTGCCCGCACCGGCGTAGCGGATCAGCTCGCTGCCGCAGTGGGGGCAGGCGGCGGATCGGGGCTGGATGTGTCCGCAGTAGTGACAAATAAGACTGTCGTTGGCGGCGTGATAGGTCATGGCTACCGAGCACTGGGGGCATTCGGCGGCCTCGCCGCAGTCCGCGCATTTGACCACCGTGGAGTAGCCCCGGCGGTTGAGTAGCAAAATTGCCTGTTCGCCCCGCTCCAGATTGTAGCGCAACTCCTCCAGCAGCAGGTTGCTGAAGGAGGGGGAGATGGAGAGGCTGTCCGGCTCCTTCATGTCTACCACCGTCACCTCGGGCAGGACAGCGTCACCGAAGCGCTCGTGGAGGGAAAACAGGCGGTAGCGACCCTCCTTGGCGGCGTGGTAGCTCTCCACTGAGGGGGTGGCGGAGCAGAGCAGCAACTGAGCCCCCTGCCACGCACAGCGGACTTTCGCCACATCTCTCGCGTGGTAGCGGGGGGAGCGGTCGGAGTTGTAGGTGTGCTCCTGCTCCTCATCCATGACGATGAGGCCGAGGGTGGGGAGTGGCGCGAAAACGGCAGAGCGGGTGCCAACTACGATGTCGGCTTTGCCCTCTTTGATGCGCTTCCACTCGTCCATCCGCTCCCCAAGGGAGAGGCCGCTGTGCAGCACCGCCACCCTGCCCCCGAAGCGCCCCTGGAGGGAGCGCACTGTCTGGGAGGTGAGGGAAATTTCCGGCACCATGACGATGACGCCTTTTCCAGCGGCCACCGTTTCGGCGATGAGGTGGAGGAACACCTGGGTCTTGCCCGAGCCGGTCACGCCGTAGAGCAGCGCGGGGGGGAGAGGAGGCATTTCCGATTGCATCTGCTCCAGCAACGCGGTGCAGACCTTTTCCTGTGCGGGGGAGAGGGGAGGGGGAGGCGCGTCATCGGGCTCCGCCTGGGCGTAGCCACCCCGAGGGCGGTGCACCTCGTAGAACTCCACCGCGCCCACCTTCCGCAGCTTGTCAAAGACACCTCGGCTGGCCCCCGTGAAATAGCAGGCCTCCCGCAGGGAGACCTCGCCGTTTTCCCACAGAAAGTCCAGAACCTCCCGCTGTCGGTCGGTGAGTCGCGAGGTGGGTGCATCCTCAACAGGGCGCACCATGCCGATGCGGTCGTCCAGCACCTTTTGGCGCAGCTCCTCCTCCCGCACCAGCACTCCGGTTTGCACCAGCTGCTCCAGCTCGGAGTCGCCGGGCTGAATGTCCGCCGCCTTGCAGAGAGCGGTCTCCTCCGCGGATTTGCGCCGGGTGGAGACGAAAGCGAGGATGCGCTGCTGTGTCTCGGAGAGGCTTTCACCGGGGATGTCCCCCATGCGATAGACCAGTCTGCCCGAGATGCCCAGCCCGGTGGGGATGAGCAGCCGCAGCGCATCGTACCAGGTGCAGAAGGTCTGCTCCCGCAGGTAGTGAAGGAGCCGCAGCCCCTCGTCGGTGAGGAGCGGCTCCTCATCCAGTACCTGGAGCACGGGTTTTAGCTTGTCTGTGCTTTCCGCCTCGCCAAGCGCGAGCACTAACCCGGTCTGTACCCGGTCGGCCCGGCCAAAGGGGATGCGCACCCTGCTGCCGGGAGAGACAGAGAGGCTGTCGGGCACGAGGTAGCTGTAGATATTATCAAAGGAGGGAGAGGCGTTTTCCAGCACGATGTTTGCGGTGACAGGCATATGCGTCCCTCCTAAAATGTTATTTTTCGGCTGTCAGCAGGAACAAAGAGTAGGCCACAGTGCGGCCGCTTACCTGCCGCTCTCCCTGAAAGATCGTCTCTGCTTCACACCGGCGGAATCCCGTTTCCCGGCAGAGCTTCTGAAGTGAAGAGAGATCGAAGCCGTGATGGCCGTCAAAATCGGGCTCGTCGGCATGAAAGCTGCCGTCATCCCTGTTCAGGTCGACCACAATCAGCTTTCCGCCGGGAGAGAGCAGGCGGAAAAATATGGAAAATAGGGCGGCAGTGTCGGGGATATGGTGAATCACCATGGAGGTGAAAATGCAGTCAAAGGATTCAGCGGAAAAAGGCAGGTTCTGATAGCTGCCACAGAAGGTAGTAAGCCCATCGCGCGCCAGCTTTCGGATTTTCTCCCCGACTATATCCAGCATAACCGGAGAGCTGTCGACAAACACCAGGCTTTCAAAGCAGTCGTGGAGGGGAAATCCAACCAGGCCCGTGCCACAGCCGTACTCCATGGCCCTTGTACCGCCGTCGAGCTGTCGGCGAATGTGCCCGGCAATCTGCTCCGCTCTGTCCCGCCGTCTCGGAGTATCCCATTCGGATGCGAGAATGTCAAAATCGGGCAAAGGAATCCTCCCTTTCACTTGAAACGGAACATATATTTGTGGTAAAGTAATAGCTGTGAATACACTTTGGGGGAATTGCAGTGGGAATTCTGGACTATCTGAAAAGGCAACCTGTCATTGCGGCCATCATCATTGCGGTGATTGTTTTATTGCTGATCGCTGTTTTCAGAATTGTGAGCAGACGAAACGGCTGGCTGCGCTCCCACAAGCTGGACAGCATCGCGGATGGGGTTGAGTTCGAGCACTATGTCGCCTGGCTGCTGGAAGAGCAGGGTTTTCATGGCGTGCAGGTCACGAAGGGCAGTGGGGACTTTGGGGCGGATGTTCTGGCCCGGCGGGACGGCGTGCGCTACGCCATTCAGTGCAAGCTGTACAGCCAGCCGGTGGGGGTGAAGGCGGTGCAGGAAATCTGTGCGGGCAGGGATTATTACCACTGCCATGTGGGAATCGTGGCCACAAACAACCACTTTACCTCAGGGGCGGAGGTGCTGGCGGATAAAACCCGCACCGTGCTGTGGAGCGGGGACAGGCTTGCCCGCATGGAAAAAGCCGCGAGCGCCAAAAAGTAAAAGCGGCGGAGAGTTCCGCCACTTTTTTGTATCTGCCGTCACCTAGATATAGTCGCTCACTTTGACCTTGCCGCTGGCGAACTCCTCCACGGCGAGCTGTACGGGCTTTTCGATCAGGTGGACATGCTCTTCCTCTGCGAGCTCCGCGATCTCACGGGCGCGCTGGGAAACCGCCACCACAAATTCGTAGTAGTTGTCGTGCTTGCTGATGATCTGATACATCGAAGGCCGAAGCATCATAGCGATTCACAGTCCTTTCTCTTAGCCGACATCAGGTTGTGCAGGTGCCTGGGGAAATATTTCGCCGCCTCGATGGCGGTTGCAAGGCGCTCCACGCATTCCTGAAGTTCACAGTTGCAGAGCACAAAATCGTAACTTTCGGCCTGCTCGATTTCGATAAGTGCCACGCCAAGGCGCGCCTCGATGGATTCGGGGGAATCGTTGCCGCGGCATGCCAGCCGCGAACGCAGTTCCTCAATGGTAGGGGGGAGCAGGAAGACGGACACGCAGTCGGGGCGCAGCCCCTTCACCTGCCTCGCGCCCTGCACCTCAATGACCAGAATGACGTTTTTCCCGGCGGCCAGCTGTGCGTCCACCGCCTCCCGGGGAGTGCCGTAGAGGTTACCGCTGTAATCGGCGTACTCCAGCATGTCGCCCCGGTCAATGCGGGTCTGGAATTCCTCCCGGCTGACGAAGAAGTAGTCCTTGCCCTCCGTCTCGCCCTCCCGCATGGGCCGGGTGGTGGCGGACACCGAGAGGACGCAGTCGGGCGCGCGCTTCAGGTACTCCCCTACGACGGTATCCTTTCCAACGCCGGAGGGGCCGGACACAACGATGAGCATGCCGCGGGGGTTAATCATCGTCCACCTCGTCCTCGTCGTCCAGACGGTTCGCAACCGTTTCGGGCTGCACGGCGGAGAGGATGACGTGGTCGGAGTCTGTGACGATCACCGCCCGGGTGCGGCGGCCATAGGTAGCGTCGATCAGCAGGCCCTTGTCCCGGGCATCCTGTATGATGCGCTTGATCGGTGCGGACTCCGGGCTGACAATGGCGATCATGCGGTTGGCGGAGACCATGTTGCCGAATCCGATGTTGATTAGCTTCACGCTGTGCACAGTCCTTTCATTCCAGGTTCTGCACCTGTTCGCGGATTTTCTCGATCTCGCTCTTCATCTCCACAACCAGCCGGGCCACCTGGGTGTCCTGGCTCTTGGAGCCGATGGTGTTCACTTCGCGGTTGAGCTCCTGCACCAAAAAGTCCAGCTTGCGGCCTACTGCGCCGCCCTCGGCCAGGATGGAGTGGAGCTGCCCGATGTGGCTGCGCAGCCGCACGGTCTCCTCATCCACGGCAATTTTTTCGGCGAAGATGGCCGCCTCGGTGAGGATGCGCTGCTCGTCGATCTGTCGATCCTCCAGCAGTTCCTTGATCTTGGCGTAAAGCCTGTCCCGGTAGCCGCTGACAATGCCGGGTGACCGTTCCTCCACAGCGCCGGTGTCCTTTTCCAGCAGGTCAAGGCGGGAGAGAATGTCCTCCTGGAGCTTTTCCCCCTCGACCTCCCGCATGGATACAAATTGATCCAGCGCCTCTTCGGCCACCTGGCCGACGGCGTCCCAGATGAAATCCTGATCCTCGGTTGCCTTGCGGAGCACGAAGATATCGGAGAACCCGGCAAGGCGGGAAACGCCGATGTCGTCACGAATCTCCAGCTCCTCCGCAAGGCCCTGCAGCTCCTCCAGATAGGAGCGCGCCAGAGATCGGTTGACCTGCACCTGGGTGTCGGTGCTCTCCAGTGGCACGATGCCCACATAAATATCCACCTTGCCGCGGGAAACCCGGCGGTTGACAAAGCTTTTCAGCTTCTCCTCCAGATAGCCGTAGGCGCGGGGCAGGCGGGTGGAAAATTCGAAATAGCGGTGGTTGACGCTGCGCAGCTCCACCGTGATGTCGTAGCCCTCCAGCAGTTGTTGGGCACGGCCATAGCCGGTCATGCTTCTAATCATACACAAGACAACTGACCGGCCTTCCATCCGGGCGGCAGCCCGCGGGAAAACCGACCATTCCTCTCCGGTTATTTGATTTTTCTTATGTTCATAATACTATAGGAAATCGCGCCTTGTCAAGCGCGGGGCGGGCTTTGGCAAACCGGGCCCGCGCTTGTCCCCGGCCTTGAAAGAAAGGTCAAAATACGCTATACTGTTCCGAGAGTGCCGCGGCGTCCCGGGGCCTTTCTGAAAAAGCAATCTGTCTCTGGGAAGGAGAATCCCCTTGCAGGAAATATACCTGGACAACGCGGCCACCACCCGCACCCACCCAGAGATCGCCCGGCTCGCGCTGGAAATGATGTGCGAAAACTACGGGAATCCCTCCTCCCTGCACGAAATGGGAATCCGCGCGCAGCTCGCCGTCGACCGCGCCCGCAAGCAGGTGGCGAAGGCCTTGGGCTGCCTGCCGGAGGAGCTGACCTTCACCTCCGGGGGGACGGAGGCGAACAATTTGGCCATTCTGGGCGGGGCGGAGGCCTTGCGCAGGCGGGGGAACACCGTGGTCACCACCCAGGTGGAGCACGCATCCGTGTCGGCAGCTTTCGGACGGTTGGAACAGCTTGGCTTCACGGTGAAGAGGATTTCCCCGCTGAAGGATGGCAGCCTCGACGTGGATGCCCTCGCTGGCGCGGTGGATGAGGATACGGTGCTGGTCTCCTGCATGCTGGTCAACAGCGAGGTGGGGGCCGTTTCCGACATCGCCGCCGGGGTCAGGGCCGCCCGGAAAAAGCGGAAAGACCTGCTCTTTCACTGCGACGCCGTCCAGGCTTTCGGCAAGCTGGACTTCACCCCAAAGGCGCTGGGCGTCGACCTGCTCACCGTCAGCGGGCACAAGATTCACGCGCCCAAGGGCGTGGGAGCGCTGTATGTACGCAGAGGGGCGCGCATTCTGCCCCAAACCTTCGGCGGCGGGCAGGAGCGAGGGCTTCGTCCAGGCACGGAATCCACCCCGCTTATCGCCGCATTTGGTCTCGCGGCGGAGCGCTCCGCTGAGGGGAAAAGGGCGGCGCTGGACAAAGTAAATACAATCTGTGGATTTTTTTTGGACAAAGCGGAAAAAATTCAAGGGATATGCAGGAATTCGGCCCCACAGGGCACACCTTATATATGTAACCTCTCTCTGCCCGGGTATCGGTCTGAAATTTTGCTCCACTACCTGGCCGAGGGCGGCATCTATGTCTCCAGCGGCTCCGCTTGCTCCCGTGGGGAAAAGAGCCACGTGCTCACCGCGATGGGGCTTCCCCCCGAACGCATTGACAGCGCTTTGCGCGTCAGCTTTTCGGCGGACAATACGGTGGGGGATGTGGAGCGCTTCTTTGCCCGGTTGGAACGGGCGCAGAAAGAGATTTTGACTGCAAAATAGCTGCATTAGGAGTTGACAACAGCTTGAATGAGCTGATACTGCTCAAGAGCGGGGAGATCGCCCTCAAAGGCCTCAACCGCGGGACTTTTGAGGACAGGCTGATCAAAAATGCCAAGCGGACACTGAAGGATGTGGGCGGATTTCGCTTTTTCAAGGCCCAGTCCACCATTTATGCCGAGCCGCTGGAGGACTGTGACCTGGACGAGGCGGTGGAACGCCTTTCCCGGGTTTTTGGCTTTGCCGCCCTCACACGGGCCGGTGTCGCCGACAAGGATTACGGCGCCATCCGGCAGCGGGCTATCGAATACCTGGGCCCCCAGCTGGAGGAAGCGGAAACCTTCAAGGTGACGGCCAAGGACGAGTCGGTCGCGGCGAGCCGGCTG
>JBKEBS010000115.1:0-7042 GCA_047973265.1 Oscillospiraceae bacterium | reverse complement strand
TGCGATACAGGCGATTAGAAAATCCCTATGAATATCCATGCCACAGCAAACAGGATATACGATTTTGAGCCTTCACATAGCGTCCCCCTTCCAAAATATTTGTGAGAGCCGCAGGGACTGGACATCCAGCTAAAAACGAGTTGCGTCTTTACAAAGATAAGTTTACTGGCTCTATGTCCTACTCATTGGTGCTTGAATGGATGTCCGACAACTTATATATGAGCGCGGCTACAGCATGCTGCACCGCACCTACCTCCTCGTGTTCTGTAGTATTGCTGCTCTCATCTTTATTTTAACACCAAACTACAATTTACAGCGAAAGCACCGGCCCTGTTTCATTCCTCGTTGGTGCCTTTCGCAGAAAGGTATGGTCATATATGAGAAAGAAAATACTTGCTGTGCTTCTGTGCATGGCTGTCCTTTTCTCCTTCTCCTTTTCTGCTCTAGCTGCCGAAGGCAATATGGAAGGCGGAGGCGGCGGAATGACAGGAGGAAGCGGCGGAAACTCTTGGTCGGATGGAAGCGAGGGTGCTCGAATTTCTGTTGTTGAGAAGGACTCGAAGAAAGTTGTTGGCAAAATCGTTGATTGGACTAACTTTACACCACCGGAAGGAGTTATTTCATTCACGAAGAGGACTAAAACACAATATCTTTCGGGTTCTTCACTCGCGCCTATGCGCGGTAAATATATTTATATGAATCCAACTGTTGGTCTCGAAAACATCATTAGTCCAGATGGAAGCAGCAACATAGCTAAAGTAAAGGAATATTTTTGCGATGAAGTTATTGTCAAACAAATAGCAAAAGATGTCAGCATCAAATATGAGACCCTCATTTCCGGCAAGTTCACCATCGTAATTGAGCCCCTGGCGATCTACCAGTACAACGGATTAAGATACGCCATGACGGCCACGGAAGCGGCTCTGTACGACAGGCAGGTCAATGGGGGTGTTAAGAAGGTCATGGGCTATCTGACCCACCAAAACCTGCCTCTGGCCATGTACCTGGAGCGGGCCGAGCTGGGCATCTCACCCGGTGGCGGCAGCGGCCTCCAGGGGAACGAGTACATCATCAGCACCCTGGGCATCGGCACCGTTAACTTCAACGACGAAGAGGAGGCCCCCGGTTCTCCATCACTGCCTCCGGAGGTCTACGACTACGAGTATCATGCCAACACAGACGTGGTCACATCCATCCTGGTGGAGGCCTCCTCCGAGATTAACCCGGACAGCCCAGGTAAAGCAAAGTTCGGCCTGCCGGGCGGCAACATCACCAAGGAGTATGTCATCCCCGCGGGGGAAGATCAGCTGGTATGGGTGAAGTGGCGCACTCCGGACGTGGAGGAGGACACCATCATCGAGATCCCCGTGGACATCAGCAAGGGAGGGACAGACAAGGCCACCATTCGCTGCAAGATCATCGCGCTGGTGGAGAACACGCCGCCCAACCCGGAGGGCCGGGACAGGAACGACGGCTTCCGCCTGGGCTCCCCGCCCAGCGACAGCAGCCTGACCAAGGCCGAGTGGGGCGAATGGTGGGCCAAGTGGCATGAGGTTTGGGTGTGGATCAAAGAGAATCATAAAACATCTTGCCCGGATGATTGCTCTACAAGGCACGGCTATTGGGAGGATCAGGGCTATTATGAGTTCCACTGGCGCTCCTATTCCGCCTCTCTCAGCGTGAGCGCGAATACCGTGCCGGATGACAGGGCGGTTACTGCCAGCGGCGGCACGATCAAGAGCGGCTACGGCATCAATGCCCAGGTGGAGGTACACATGACCACCAACGGCGGCAGCGACAACACCGCAGAGGTGCAGCACATCGAGGCCGTGTTCCCGGAGTTTGGCTTCATGACCTACAACCGATTCCTGGTTCCGGAGGGTGGAGGATCTCCAGCCTACAACTGCACCTGGGAGTTCAAGGAAAACGAGTACAGCCAATTCAACAACCGGGTGCACTTCACGCCTATCTGGTATCCGGATGCCACAAACTATCCCGTCACCTTCTTTGTCATGGATGCCTGGACACCGGCTGGCCAGCTGGTGTACTATGTCACCTCTACGGACATCGATATCAACGGGAACGTATACCAGGACTGGCACATCGCTCCCGGCTTCGGGGATGGGCCGGGCTGATTCAAAAGAACAACCGGGAGAGGCGTTGTGACCTCTCCCGGTTGTTATCCCGCTGGCAGTATCCGTATTTTTGTCTCTTCATCTGATAATACGATTTCTTCCGATTGGTTGATCCCTTCTGTGAGAATCGCTTTCGCCCTCACGGTATTCACGTCTGCTCCTATTGCAGCGTCAAGCTCCTCCAGGGCAGCGCCCGCAGCACCATAGAGCTTGATATACGCTTTCTTGTAGTTCATCCTCGCCCTCCTTTATAGCCCTACATTAATGGGCATATATAGTACCCATTATACCGGGCATAATGTAATCATGCAAGGAGGGACTGCATGATTACTTATGATCCGTTATGGAAAACTATGAAGGAGAAGGGAATCACTACCTACACACTGCGGCGAAAATGGAACATATCGGGAGGGACAATTGACAGGCTGCGGAAGAACCAGCACATCAGCACCTACACTATAGACATCCTGTGCAACCTAATCGACTGTGATGTAGAGGACGTTATGAAGCAAATACGGGATAAATAGAGAAAGAAAAGAGAGGGAGCCTGTGGGCTCCCTTTTCAATTTCGAGAGGAGTTTTTACTGTGTATAACAAGGTAATCATCATGGGCCGTTTCACCGCAGACCCGGAGCTGAAGAAAACTTCCAACGATATCTCCGTCACCAACTTTTCCCTTGCCGTCCAACGCTCCTTTGTCCCGGAGGGCGGAGAGCGGCAGACAGACTTCCTTGACTGCGTGGCCTGGCGTCAGACGGCGGAGTTCATCCACCGGTTCTTCACCAAGGGCAAGCCCATCCTGGTGGAGGGCAGCATACAGGTCAGAGAGTACACCGACAAGGAAGGGCAGAAGCGGAAAGCCTGGGAGATTGTTGTGGACAACGCCTACTTTACAGAATCCAAAGCAACTGACCGGGACAACGATGATCAGCAGGATGCCACTGAGTAATACCCTGGCCTACTACAGAGAAAATGTAACCGCTCTTTCCTCCTGCAGGGAGCCGATCCGTGCGACCGGCAGCTGGAGGAGCGGTTACATTTTTCATTTTGAAAGGGGATTCGGATGGACAAAGATCAATTTGATGTGATAGCCAATAGCTACGCACCTGACGGCAGCTACACTGATATTCCGCTCAAAAAGCAGGTGGAGGACTATGAGGCCGCAAAGGGCTTTGCGGATGTCATGGCCCACTTACACTCCAATGTGAGGGTGGTCTATTCGGATGACTACAAGGAGGTTACCTACACACCACCGGCATCGTTGCAACCCCACAAAGCGAAGGCCCCCTCCGACGAGCGGTTTCCGACCAACGTGCTTGACACGCCGGGCCATTTCAGCCATGAGTGGAATGTAATAGGCTTATATGAGAAAGAGAATAAAGTACCGATGGCGGAGCGCATGATGCAGCACTTCCCATCGTCCACCAGGTTCTCCTATGTCCCGGCTCCGGGTGTGGAGGAGATGGCGATCCACGACAAGTACACAGACATCCTGGGGGAGTACAGGGGGCGCTATGAGGAGCTTTTCTCCCTCTGCAACATCCTTGCCGGTTATGAGGGGAAGTCCCCACAGGAGCGCGCAGAATCGCTGATAGAGTATTCACCGTCTATGGGCTCCTATGTACCGAAGGAAGGCGTCACCGGCGCGCAGATCTCCGAACAAATCATGACCCATGCGGAGAAGGCAATGGACAAGCCGGGCCGGGCTGCAAACAACCAGGAGAGCGACCTGTCCGCCTTCGTTCAGGGAGAGAGGGCAGCGGAGTACAAGGTGCTGCGGTCAATGGGACTGGAGCCGGAATGGAAAGCTCCGGAGCAGGAGGAGCACCACGGTGAGATGGAAGATGATCTGGAGTATGAGCGGTAAGCCTGTATCAGTTTTTGTCCTCCAGCTCGTCCACCAAAATTTGAATGGCTGGCTATGCAATCAAACTAAGAATATATAATGAATTAGTAGAAAGAGGCGACGCTTTCGTTTCAGCGGAGGAATATGAGCAGCTTGACTTGTCCTACCTGAAACCAGTAATTGACAAAGGAAAAACCGTAGTATTTTATGACAGCTATCGCAAAAAGAACAGTGAAAAGTACGATGAATTTGAACGAGTAAACATAAAAATGCGTGATATTGGTATAAAAAAACTGGAGCCTTTAGACCAGATGGATTCTCAAATTCAAGCATTACAAGAGAAGCGGGAAAGCATATATCAAGAATATTCGGAATTAAAAAATGAATCGGAGCGGATCATTGCGAATGATGAAAGGCAAGAGCAAGCGAAGGAAGAAAAGCAAAAAGAGACAGAGCGATGAACAAATATTATTTCGATGTTGATAATAATATTTGTTATTGGTATAATTGGTGTCAGTATAAAAAACGCTCGTTTTTTGGATTCAAAACATGGCATTCTAGTGGTCTGAAAGAGGATCGAAAAACGGTCAAAAACTTGACAAACAAGGGAAATATGCTATACTATAGGTAATCGAAGCGCTTAGTCGCGGAGAGTTACGATGAAGCATGATCCGGGTTGGCTTCGGGGAGTGTGGAGTTATCTACTGGTTTACGGTGAGTATCCAAAAGTCAACTAGGCCAGTCAAAAACGATGGGCCGAAAGAAAACCGTTTGCAAAATATCGAAGGGTGGTTGTTCCTAGGAACGACCACCCTACTTTTTTAGTGTAAATTAAAGGGGCTTGCAATGTCTAATCAAATAAAAGAGTGTGCGGCAAATTTTGAAAATCTCTTGGACAAGGAATATAATATTGTCCTAGGCAAAAAGGGCGTCACATACGATATTACGTTGAACTTCACAGAGTATGAATTTAAGCATTTGGCAGGGCTTCACTACTTAACTGATATAGAAGGAGTAGCCGGGGATAGCTCTAAGCGAGTTTTTGATAGTATTGTTAACGGCTCTATTACTGACGATACACTAAAGAACAGTAGATTTTATGGAGATATCTGCGCCAGGATAGAGTCATTGTCGAAACTTGAATCAATACTTGACTCTGTAAGTACGTCCTATTATTTTAAGTATGATGAGAACAAAAGTAGGCATAGCAGGATCACAGCCGATTTTATCATCAAAGAGGGCAAAGAGGAGATCGGGTTTAGTGCTGTCTTTATCGAAAAAAACAAGGGTGCAGAGAACTATTATTGTAAATCCATTTATCCAATAGAGAAATACGATCCGACAATCCTACAGTCACAGTTAACTTTGCTGTATAAAGAGAAAAGCAATGTTGTTACCCAAGAAAGAGATGTGCTATATATCCATAAAAATTTCGCCTCTCCTACAAAGAAACAACCTTCGCTGGATGCTCTGCTCGGCAGGGCAGAGGACAAGTTGCAGACAACGGCCAAGGACGATCAGATAAAGGACGGGGGAGAGCCGGAAAGGTAAACCCGCACGGTGCGGATTACTTGGTATTGATGATGCAGTAGTATTTTGCGAAAAGAGATCCATTTGAGCAAACAAAACATTACATCCGTCGGCCGACGATATGTAAGGTTGAAAAATGGATGCTTATTAGTAAACACAATTCAACCTTATATATCTATTAAAGCAAACAATATATCTATTGAAAAAAACAAAATATGTAGTATAATAAATATCAGGGTAGGGGGGTGGCTACTACGTTCTCTTACAAAAAGTTGGAAATCTATCTAATTGCCAACGGTTATAAATGGACTGATTTGCTAAGCACTGGTATTTCATCAACAACACTTGCCAAACTGAAAAAGGGAGAGGTTGTATCAACAAAGACATTGGATACAATTTGCAGATTCCTGAAAGTACAACCAGGGGAAATCATGGAATGGATTGAATAAACTATATTGGTGGTGGATTTGCGTGGAGATAGAGAAAAACAAAGCGTTAATCATGGAAACTCTAAAGACGCCAACGGATAAAGAATGTGCGGAAGAATATATGCAGAGCCTTGGGATGTCAAAATGTGAAGATGGGATGTGGCGGTTTCCTTCTACTGAAAAGTGTGGGATAATAAATGAAAAGTGAAGCCAAAAAAGTCTATTCTTTTAGGCTTCCAGAGTACACCATACAGCAAATTGAAGCGCTAAGAGGGATTGTATCCTTTTCTTACCATAAGAAGCCGTCAGCGGCGGATATTGTAAGACGGGCCGTTTATGAGTATTATCAAGCGAACGCACCCACGAAGAAAACGTAATACGTTTTGCTCCAGCATAATGTATTACGTTTTGTCTGTCAATTAGGAATTAATAGATTACGGTAGAATGGAGCGCTTAGAAAGAAAATTGACATTTGGAGCAGGATTATTGAGTTCGCCAAGCTCCCGGCCCTGATAGTGGGAATATTCCTGATTATTCGTATCTTGATAAGGATTGTGAAAAAGGTTTGACCGGATTTCTACATTTCAATTCGAGACCGTATGCCAGCGAGTGATACAGTGCTTGTCACATTGGCTTCGGTTTTGCTGTCGGCTGTGCTGTTCGTATTGCTAAATTAGCTTAGGCCGCACCGTGCGGATCAGGAGCGATATAAAGAATGAATTTCGGTAAATCCGTCTTTCGTGAAATAATAATTGACGAAAGAAAGCGCCCCTTCAAAGCCGGTTGTGCAATATGACTACGACCTTCCCCGCCATTGTCGCTTTTGCCCTCCTTTTTCCACCGTCATTTTGCACATAGCCTGTCCTCCGCCTCATAAATATCGACCCACTTGTAACCGCTCTTGCCATCGCTGCCCTGGGCAGCGATGGCAAGAGCGGTTACATTCTTTTACTGAGAGAAAGGAAGATACGAATGGCAAGATATTCAGAACAAATCATGAAAACTCTCCGAGAAAGAGAAAACCTGGAGCCGGATGACACCAGCCGGGACGCGGAGTTCAACCGCCTCTCCCCTTCCGAAGCTTTCGATGAGCTCTTGGAGTG
>JBKEBS010000114.1:0-7653 GCA_047973265.1 Oscillospiraceae bacterium | reverse complement strand
GTGGGTTAAAAGACAGAAATGCTCTCTCAATACACGAAAAAGCCCCGCATCTTTCGATGCGGGGCTTTTGGCAGTCTTAACGTTATGCAGGGATGACGTTGACAGCGCGCAGCTTGGAGCTGTTCTTGGGATCGGGCTCAGTGTCGAAAGTGACCTTCTGGCCCTCTTCCAGAGACTTGTAGCCATCGCTCTGAATGGCGGAGAAGTGCACAAAGACATCCTCGCTGCCGTCATCGTTGCTGATAAAGCCATAACCCTTTTCTGCGTTGAACCATTTGACTGTACCGTTATTCATTCCCAGTACCTCCATAAAAATATTGCATTCCGGCCGCCGTACATAAAAAAACACACGTCCCGTAAATCATCGAACCGTACTCAATGACTTACATAAGACATGTGAGACAATGACGTGCGTTACGAATACTCCTAGATATTAGCAGATGCGAATGAGGATGTCAAGGGCCTTTTGCCTTTCTTTTGGGAAAAATCGGGTTCTTTATGGCCGATAAAAAACAGCGGCCATTCTATCGCACAGCCCCACTCATCACAGGCAGTAGAAATAGATGCAAAAGTAATGCAGCACGCTGCCCAGAACCACAAATACGTGAAATATGCCGTGCATGAAGGTGTGTTTCTTTTTTCCCAGGGCATAGAGCACCGCGCCCACGGTGTAGGCAACCCCGCCGCCCAGCAGCAGCCACAGTCCGCCGGACTTCATAATCCCCAGCAGCGGCCTGGTCGCCAGCACGATGCACCAGCCCATGGCGATGTAGCAGATCATGGAGAATTTGGAGAAGCTCTTCAAATCAATAGCGTTGAGGGTGATGCCAACAATCGCCGCCGCCCACACCACGCCAAAAATAGCCCAAGCCAGCACGGGATGATCCGGCCGCAGGGCGCAGAGGGTGAGGGGGGTGTAGGTACCGGCGATCAGCAAAAAGATCGCGCAGTGGTCGATGATCTGGAAAACCCGCTTGGCCAGAGGGAATTTCAGGCCGTGATACAGCGTGGACATGAGATAGAGCACCACCAGGGTGCCGCCATACACCGCGGCGGAGACGATGTTCCACACATCCCCGGTGCCCGCCGCCTTCACGACAGCCAGCACGAGCCCCACCACACCCAAAACAAATCCCACCAGGTGGGAGATGGCGTTGAAGCGCTCCTCCCCAAGGGAATAAGCGGGCAGCTTGCGGTCGGCCAGCTTGGTTCTCGGCACAGAAATCGCTCCTTTTCTTCGTGTTTTTCCAGAATTTCGCTGTGCGTAAAGTATACCACCAGAACCGTCGACAAACAATAAGCAAATGTTAATGTATCCTTAATCTTGTCGTCTTTACATCGCACCCCCAGGATGCTATAATGTTGATGTTGTGTTTTGCCTTTTTTGATTTGTATGCAAGCAATTTGTGGCATATCGAAAAAGGATCTGCCTCCGGCCACCCCGGAGACAAATGGCGCGGCGTCCTGCGCGAAAGCGGGCAAACCAACCGCGGCATCAATAGGAAAGGAAAGAGCATTATGCAAATTACCAACAGAAATATCGTCACTGCAATTATTTTGTCCATTGTCACCTGCGGCATCTACGCCATCTACTGGTACTACACGATTCTCAACGACCTGTATACCGCCAACAATCAGCCCAGCAAGGCGGGCACCGATGTGTTGCTCACCATCATCACCTGCGGCATTTACGGCTTTTACATGGCCTACCAGATGGGCAAGATGATCAACTCCGCACACATTCAGTGGGGCCTGCCCGAAAAAGACGACTCCGTCGTCTACTTGCTGCTCTCCATCTTCGGCCTCGGCATCGTCAACTACTGCCTGGTTCAGACCGACCTGAACGACAACCTGGGCCCTGTGGTCAACGCCAACATGCAGCCTCCCGTGCAGGATCCGTACCAGCAGCCTACACAGCCTGAGTATCCCCAGCAGCCTGCACAACCTGAGGCTCCCCAGCAGCCCACCCAGCCGGAGTATCCTCAGCAGCCCGATTTCCCGCAGCCTCCCGAATATCCCCAGCCCCCGGAATTCCCTCAGAATGAGACTCCCACCGACAACAGCAACCCCTGGGATGTCAAATAGGGATAGATGAAAGAGAAACGAAGTTTTATCAGAATTGCGCTGCCCCTTGCTTTCATAGGCGGGGCGGCGCTTCTGCTTTCCGTGCTGCTGAACCGCAGCCTCTGCCCCATCTACAACATCATCGGCCTACCCTGCCCCTCCTGCGGAATGACCAGGGCTTATTCCGCCCTGCTGTCCGGGCATGTGGCCATTGCGTTCCGCATGCACCCCCTCTTTTGGATTGTGCCGCTGCTCATCGGGCTGCCGCTGCTGCAAAAAAAGAATCTTAAACTGGGCAACGGGGTTGGCATCGCGCTGATCGTGCTGTTTCTGGCGCTGTGGATTGTCAGGATGGTGTTGTACTTCCCCCACACCGAGCCGATGGTGTGGAATGACGGAGCGCTGCTGCCCACCCTGTGGAGGTGGATTACGGGATGAAATTCGCCAATTACTTCGATGCCATTCCCGAGCTGGAAACCGACCGGCTGCTCCTTCGGGCATTTCACCGGGAGGATATTGAGCGCTACTTGGTATTTGTGCGAAGCCCCGGCGTTCAGAAATATCTGGGCGGCGGGCTGAACGACCTGCCCAATGACCAACATATCGCCAACTGGCTGAACAACATCAACGGCAGGCTGCTCAAATCAAAAACCGTTTTTACCTGGTGCATTTGGCATAAGGCGGACGAAAAGGTCGTCGGGCGCATTGATCTGGGCGGATTTCTGCGCAAATCGGTGGCGGAGCTCTCCTACTATTTCGCCGAGGACTATTGGGGGCAAGGCCTTGCGACGGAGGCGGTGGAGCGGGTTGTGCGGTTCGGCCTGGAGGAGCTCCGGCTCCACAGAATCCAGGCGACCGTGATGCCGGAGAACGCGGCCTCCTTGCGGGTGCTGGAAAAAGCCGGGTTTTGCAGGGAAGGGTTGCTGCGCAGCTACAGCTTTGGCAAGGAATTCCACGATGTGGTTATATTATCCGTAATTGAGGAAGCAAATATTGGCGTCAACCGATAAAGGAGGAAACATCATGTTTCGGAATTTCAAATGGATGGACGAGAGCAGGTCGTCGGTGAGCGACGAAGAGGTCATGATCTACGCGCCGGAGAAAACCGACTATTTTTGTCACCCCGGCAGCGCAGCCCAGGAAGGCATCACGCCGGAGTCACTGGGAAACGCCCCCTTTTTCTACACCGAGATCACGGGGGATTTTGTGCTGCGCGCACAGGTGGAGCACGGCTTCGCCGACACCTACGACTCCGCCTGCATTATGGTGATGCAAAACGAGCGGGTTTGGGCAAAGGCCTGCTCCGAGATGACCGACTTCGGCACACACGCCGTGGTCAGTGTCGTGACCAACCAGTTTTCCGATGACGCCAACGGCTGCAATTTTGAGGGCAATGTCGCATGGCTTCAGCTTGCACGGGTGGATAACACCTTCGCCTTCCACTACTCCCTGGATGGAGAGCGCTTTGATATGATGCGCTTTTTCAGCCTGCCGGTGGATGACACCGTGAAGGTGGGGCTTCTTGCGCAGGCGCCTGTCGGGGGCGGGGGCGAGCGGTTTTTCCGCCACTTCTCCCTGGAGCAGAAAACGGTGGCAAATATTCGGGCTGGAAAATAATTCTTAACGCAAAAAGGCTTCCCGTTTTATGCGGGAAGCCTTTTTGTTTTATGCTATTTATCCAGTCCCAGTTGAGATTTCATCTCTTGCAGCTCTGCCTCCACAGAGGCGCTGGTGTCCACTCCCTTGTACTTTTTCTCCAGCTCCTGGGCGTCGTCCACGGCGGGGGCATTCAACTCGGACATTGCATTTGCCTCGTCCAGCATGCGGTTGGCCTTGTCCTCCATGCGGTCAAAAGCGCCCATGCTGCTCTGGGCCTTGTCGGAAGACGCCCCGATCTTGTTGATGCGATCCTGGGTTTTGGCCACGGACACCTTGGCCTTGATGCCCTCCCGGCGGGAGTTGAGGGTGTTGATGTCCTTCACCAGCTTGTCGTGCATCTCCCGCATTTTGACGGCGTTCTCGTGGGCGGAGGCATAAGCGGTCTGCAGGGAAGCGCCCGCCGCCTCCGTCTCCTGCTTTTTGCCCAGGAACACGCGGGCATCCTCTTCGTTTCCGGCGGAGAGGGCCTTCTTGGCCAGTTCGTTGTACTTGGTCACCTGGCCCACATTCTCATCCACCAGACGCTTGGTGCGGGTCTCCTCGGCCATGACGCCCGCGGTCTCCTTCTTCACCTCAGCAAGGTCGTCGGTGAGGTTGCGGAGGTACTGGTCGATCATTTTAGCGGGGTCTTCCGCCTTGTCCAGCAGGGCGTTTACGTTGGAAGAAATAATGTCGGAAAATCTTGATAAAATTCCCATAGTTTACACTGTCCTTTCAAAATATCACAATTAAGTATGATTACTCTTTGTCGTCGTATTTTTTCGCCAGCTCATCGGCCTCGGTACTGCCGTAGGTCTGGAGCGGGGTTTGCAGTATCTCCTTTGTCTGTTCGGCCTCCAGGTTTTGCTGCTTCTTTCTCTGCCGCCAGAACAGCACAATCACCACCAGTATGCCCAACACGCCCAGCACAACGATGACGGGAATCCAGGGGTTCGTCTCCACCTTCATAATGCGGTCTCCCGCATCGTTAAAGGCTTTGCTGAATATCTCCTCATCGGTGAGGCTCTGGTCGTAGTAGTAGCGATCCACGTAGTCCAGCAAGATGTCCGTGGCCTCCTGATCCATCACCGAATTCGCTTGGGTACCGGTCAGGTACCAGGTGTGGTAGGTATCGTTGTACTCGAAGAAGATGAGCAGGAAGTGAGCCTCGTCGGTGAAGAGGGCGTCGTAGATGTCGTAGGCGAAGTCTTCCGCCTGGGCTTCGGTCGGCGTATGGGTGCCGTCAATGGTGTCTGTCAGGTAGAGGTAGGGCTGAACGCCTGTCTTGTTGTAGAAGTTCTGCATGCCCGGCGTCAGCTTGGAGGGATTGCGTATCCAGTCCAGCTCGTCGGTGTAGTAGGCGGTCTCGTTGACCGAGCCCTTGGGGAGAGCCTCCCGCTCCACCGTGGATTTGGTGATCTCGGCGCCCTGTCCCGATGAAGAGGAAGAGTCCTCATAATAGGAGGGCCCGGAGAAGAGAAGGAGGGCCCCCACTACCATTATGACGATGACAATGATGGGGAGCACCAGGCAGCCACAGCCGCCGGAGCCGAATCTCGCCCCCGGGGTGGGGCCGTAAAAGGGACGCCGGAAGGACCCTCCCCCACCGCCTATGAAAACCGGGCCCATGACGGGCCTCCTGTTATAGCTGCCGGGACGGTTGCCTCCACCGGGCCCAAAGCCGCCGGAATTACCCGAGCTTCTCGAACCGCCGACGCTTCCCCGCTGGAAGGAGCTTCCGCCGCTCCGCCCTCCGAAGCTGCGGCTTCCTCCCCCGCCAAAGCCTCTGGAGCCGCCGGAGCCACCGCTCCTGCCTCCGCTGCCACGTGCCATCGTGATCCATCCTTTCAAAAAAACGGAAGCTCTCATAACAGCCGCTTAGCATCCGCATTCTATGTGTTCATTGACTGACTGTAAGTTTACGGCTTCCCGGCCACGAAAAAAGGCGGTTTCAGGCGATATGTCAACTATGCCAAAATTTACAAACTTTCCACGTCATTTCGCCTTTACTTGGCATTATGCACAGGAAACATGCTGTATTTTCTTGGCACGCCAATTATCGCTTGCTTTTTTTGGGCAATTCCTTTATAACTTTGTTTCGTTGGGCCATATTGCCGACAAAACGTCGGCAAAGCCGGAGTAATTCGGAAAATTTTGAGGTTGGCCCCGAAAAGGAAATGTTCAGAAACCGGGTTTCTGACTGGGAGTTTTGCGTTTTTGCGGTTATGGTTCTGCCATACCACCCAAAATATCCCGCCTTTTTGAGAAAGGAAGGTAGCAGCATGAAAAAGGTAGTATCGATTCTCTTGGTTGCAGTCCTCGTCTTCTCCTTCGCCGCATGCAGCGGCGGCACAAGCGGCGGAAGCTCCGGCGTTGAGGGCAAGTGGAAGCTGGATTCCATGAACATGGGCGGCGTGTCCGTCACTGCAGACGGCTCCGCAGACCTGGGCGTCGACTTCTCTGGCTTTGAGCTGGAGTTCAAGTCCGGCGGCAAGTTCAGCATGAGCATGGAGGGCGAGAGCGCCGATGGCACTTACACCAATGACGGCAACGCCTACACCCTGACTTCTGATGGCGAGTCCATCTCCGGAACCCTTTCCGACGACGGAAAAGAGTTCACCATTGAGGAAGAGGGAGTCTCCCTGGTCTTCGTCAAAGCCTAACCAGCAACACCAAAAAGAGCGGAGGATATCCTCCGCTCTTTTTTTGACTGCAACTATATTTTGGGGTATGATATGCAGGTACTGTACTCTTAACGCCAAAGCGAGGAAACCGTTATGCAAGGCAGCAATGTGATCGACCGCATCACAGCCAATATGGAAAAGGTGATTGTGGATAAGCGCTACGCCATTGAGCTCACCCTCATCACCCTGATTTGCCGGGGGCACATTCTCATAGAGGACGTGCCCGGCGTGGGCAAGACCAGCCTGGCCTCCGCACTGGCCAGGTCGCTGAACTGCTCCTTCAAGCGCATCCAGTTCACCCCCGATATCATGCCCGCCGACATCACGGGCTTTTCTGTCTACAGCCCCAAAACCGGGGACTTTGAGTACCGACCCGGGGCGATTCTCTGCCAGATTGTGCTGGCCGATGAGATCAACCGAACCTCCCCCAAGACGCAGTCCAGCCTGCTGGAGGCCATGGAGGAGAAGCAGGTCACGGTGGACGGCCAGACCTATGTGCTGCCCGAGCCCTTTCTTGTTATGGCGACGCAAAATCCTGTGGAATACCTGGGCACCTACCCCCTGCCCGAGGCCCAGATGGACCGCTTTTTCATGCGCATCTCCATGGGCTACCCCGGCCGGGTGGAGGAGCTGCGGATGGTGGCCCGCTTCGGCCAGGAGAATCCCCTCCACAGCCTTCGCCCCGTGGCCGACCCGGGGGATATCATCACCCTGCAGGCAATGGCGGAACAGACCTACGTGGACGGCAAGGTGGGTGAGTACATTGTGGAGCTGGTGCGCCACACCAGGTCTAACCCCTATGCCGCGCTGGGGGCAAGTCCCCGCGCCTCCATCGCCCTCTATAAGGCCTCCCAGGCCTGGGCCCTATTCAATGGCCGCAACTATGTGATTCCCGACGACGTGGTGGAGATGTGCCCCCATGTGCTCACCCACCGCATTGTGCTCACCCAGGAGGGCAAGCTGAAAAAGGTAACTCAGGCAGATGTGGTGGACACTGCATTGCACTCGGTGCGCACACCGGTTGCAAGGAGAAAATAAGCATGCTCAAATCCCGCATAACCTTTGCACTTATTTTGGCCGCCGTGCTTCTCTTTGCTCTCTACTACGATGTGGAGGGTATGGGTTTTGTCGTCCTCTATGCCGTCCTGCTGCTGTTTCTGCTCTGCGCTGTCTCCGCCCTCCTCGCCCCCCTCTGCATTCGGGTGCAGGAGCAGGCGGGAGAGGACGCGGTGCTCAAAAACGAGAGCCTTCCCTATCGGCTGCGCAT
>JBKEBS010000113.1:0-4633 GCA_047973265.1 Oscillospiraceae bacterium | reverse complement strand
TGCTTGTTTTCCTCCGACAGGTTCAATGCACCCTTGCCGCTGCCGGCGCTGCCCGGCAGCTCCCCGATCTTCTCCTTGTCCAGCCATGTTCGTATCGTGCCTTCCGGTATCCCCAGTTCCTGGGATGCCTTGTACACCCCGATTTCCTTGGCCAGCGTCACTGTTTCTATTTTCGTTTGCGTATCATATCTGCGCATTGTTGACTTTCCTCCTGTGTCTTTTTCCTGTCAACTAAAATGATACACCATCAAACCTCTGTCGCGACACCTCTCACAACATCACCCAATATGTAACCAGAGATGACCGCGCACTCCTGGATTACGATGGCAATCCCATAGATTCCGGCTTTATCTGCGAGCGTGTCAGTACAAGTGACTGGGAAGGCTTCGAGAAAATCGGCGGCATCTATGGTAGTGGCTGCTGGTGTGAAGCAACAGCTATGGCGGTATTCGCTGATATTCCCGGCGTCTATGTGGATCTGGAAAACATCATTGTCCGGTGCATAGACCACGTAGTAGCGGAGCTTATCTGCCGTGATGGCAAGAAAACGTTACTACTTCAAAACCCCACTGCATATCCCGCAACCGTTCGGGTAATGACAAAACAGCCCAACCGAATCAGATATCCTGAGTATCTGTCAGTCATGAAAGCTGTACAAATGGATTCTTTGGAGCAGTTATCTTATACCCTCTAGACCAATTATTTTAACGCTCTTCGAGACATAGCAAATCACCAGCTGTTCTTGCATTATTTGGCACCCTTAGATCACCTGAATGAAATCGAGATGGGGTAAACGCTGTGGGGTGAAGATGGTTCAAAAATATGCATTCCAACTTGAAATGCCTTCTCCTAGCTGCAAGAGAGGAAATCATTACAAGAGCCGCTACACTTCTGCATGTGACGCAACCTACGCTATCCCGTCAGCTCATGCAACTTGAAGAAAATCTGGGAACGAAGCTGTTCAAGCGCCGCGCACAGGAAATCACCACATTGGTGGATAAGACAGAGTCAGAATTCTCTCCTAAAAATGAGGTTCTCAGCGTTGAGATTGCCATCGGGTGCGGAGACCCACAATATGGGTTGTCTTTCAAAGCTAATTGCTGTGTTCCGGAATCGGTATCCTCTGATTCAGTTCTCTATCCACAGTGGTATTGCCGACGATATCAAAGATAGAATCTAAAAAAGCATCTGGCTGTGTCGCCTGCGGTTTCTGTGAAATGTACTGCCTGCAAAAGCTAAGCATCGTCCAATATCTGAGCAAGGCGGCACAGATTTATGAGTGACAATAATCGGGAAATGCAGAAACAGTACTGATTAATTGGACAGAATCCAGAACAACCGCTTTTTTGGGGGAGTTTATAGAAAAGAGTCGTACATCGAGTATGTGAATAAAACATTATATGATCCCATTTCTGCACCAAAATATACATCGATAAACGCAAGCGAATGGCATAGTCGAAATGGGCCGAGAAGCTCTGGATGAGGATGAGAAGCCCTCAAACTGCATTTCCTGCGGCAGATGCAGCCGGGCCTGCCCTCGGGGATAGGTGTTCTCGCTATCACGGGGAAATTAGTGGAGAGTATCAAAACCATATGCTCGATTCCCCTCAAAAAGAAAAAGTGAATATAATACTTTTATCCTTTTATTGTAGATGCTATTTGTTTCGGGGAGCATATATAGCTCAGATACTCTCTAAGGCCTATCATGAGTGCGATTTCAGAATAGGTAGTCAGCGGCGAATAATTGCTTGTAAAAGCCAAATTTTTATACTTTGCATCTCATGACTTTGTTCGTGGATTCCAAGTGAGCTGATTCGCCTTTACCAATAAAACCCACGAAAGCAAAGTGTTTTCGTGGGTTTTGTTTTTTCTGTTGCATGGGTAATTGCATTATTGCGTTCGTTACGCTATGCTTTTTAAAAAGATGGATGGTTAGCGCTAGTTAAGAAAGTATAGTTGCACAGGAGGCACAAATGAAAATTCTATATTTGTGCAGTCAGAATAAACGTCGGAGTTTGACTGCGGAAAAAGTTTTGAATGGCAGGGATGGTCACGAGGTGCGTTCCGCTGGAACTGAGAACAATGCCCGAATCAAAGTGACTGCCGGACTACTTGGATGGGCTGACATCATTGTCACAATGGAGAAAAAGCACACATCGCGAATAAAAAGCAAATATGCAGATATTGTCTTATCGAAACCTATTGTATGCCTACACATCTCTGATGACTATCAATTTATGGATGAGCTTCTGATAAAGCTGCTGGAGGATAACTTTGAGACATTAATTAATTGAAAAGAAGTAATAATTGCACAAGAAGATAGTATCGTGAACTTGTTGACATATGCAGCAGCTGCTAAAACTTTATCGACCGCTTTTTTCATTACATCAATTGTAAGTATACATCTGCCTGTAAGGATTTGCCTGGCTGGGACGCAACACATAAAAATCACCTCGAAATATTGCATCGACATTTTTGTCGAACAGCTGGCAGTAATGCTGAACATCCCCGTAAATCGAACACTTTTCCTCCTGGGTTGCCCTGTGAGAATCAACCTGCTTCGGCAGCCCGGCAGGCGGCTTGTCGTAGCGGATGAAAATCTCGCCGCCGTGCATTCCCGTCCCGCAGAAATCGCCCACAGGCGAAGAGCTCCCCTGTAAATTTAGCACTATAATCCTGCCTCCGGCCTGATACTCTCCGAGAAAATGCCCAGCCCGGCCGCCTATGACCAGCACCGGCCGATGTTCCCCATACTCCTTCATATGAATGCCCGCCCGATAACCGGTGTTGTCGCGCACCAAAATTCTGCCGCCCCGCATAGCATAGCCTGTGCCATCCCCCGCCGAGCCGTAAATGACGATCTCGCCGCCATTCATGCTGTCGCCAGTGGCCTCCTGGGCATTTCCATGTACAGTAATGGTGCCGGTGTCCAGATAGGCGCCCAGTGCGTTGCCCGGTGTCCCCTCAATGGTCAGATTCGCCGATACCATGCCGCCTGCGAGAAACCGCTGGCCGTTGCAATTGATCACCT
This sequence comes from Oscillospiraceae bacterium, assembly GCA_047973265.1. GTDB lineage: Bacteria > Bacillota > Clostridia > Oscillospirales > Ruminococcaceae > WRAV01. The sequence continues at coordinate 1,602 of JBKEBS010000113.1, read as the reverse complement.
TGACCGGGCCGTCTCCCGAGCTTTTAATCGTATGGCACAGCTCCTGAAAGTGCATACCCTTCGCTTCAATGGTCATCATACAGCGCCTCCTATTCCCCTGCATGTTTGATTCCGAGAATTTCCAGTTCCTTTTCGCTCAGTCCGATTCCCCGCAGCATCAGGCGGTTGCCGCGCAAGGCCTCAATAGAATTGATTCCCATGCCGCCCATCATCTCCATGATCTCATGACTCCAGGCACTGACCAAATTGACCAGCCGTTGCGCACCCAAATCCGGGTTAAGGCGCTTTACCAGATCCTCCCGCTGGGTGGCAATCCCCCAGTTGCATTTTCCGGTGTGGCAACTTCGGCAGAGGTGGCAGCCCAGCGCCAGAAGCGCGGAGGTTGCGATATAGACCGCATCCGCTCCCAGGGCAATGGCCTTGACTACGTCGGCGCTGGAACGGATAGAGCCGCCGACCACAATGGACACCTGATCCCGTATGCTCTCCTGCCGCAGCCGCTCATCCACACTGGCAAGTGCCAGCTCGATGGGAATGCCAACATTGTCCCGGATGCGGGTGGGCGCTGCGCCGGTGCCTCCCCGAAAGCCGTCGATGGCGATGATATCCGCCCCGCCCCGGGCGATGCCGCTGGCGATGGCCGCCACATTGTGTACCGCAGCGATTTTGACAATGACCGGTTTTTTGTAGTCGGTAGCCTCCTTGAGGGAGTAGATGAGCTGGCGCAGATCCTCGATGGAGTAAATGTCGTGGTGAGGGGCGGGCGATATGGCGTCGGAGCCCTCGGGGATCATCCGGGTACGGGAAACATCCCCCACAATCTTGGAGCCCGGCAGATGCCCGCCGATTCCCGGCTTCGCCCCCTGGCCCATCTTGACCTCAATGGCTGCCCCCGCTTCCAGATACTCCCTGTGAACACCGAAACGGCCGGAGGCCACTTGCACAATGGTGTTTGACCCGTATTCGTAGAAATCCTTGTGCAGCCCGCCCTCACCGGTGTTATAGAATGTGCCCAGCTCTCTGGATGCCCGGGCCAGACTTTCATGGGCGTTGTAGCTGATGGATCCGTAGGACATGGCGGAAAAGAGAATAGGAACCTTCAACTCCAGGTGGGGCGGCAGATTGTTTTGCAGTCTGCCGTCTTTGTCGCGGCAAATTTCGGTGGGACGTTTCCCCAGATAGGTGCGGGTCTCCATGGGCTCCCGCAGCGGGTCGATGGAGGGGTTTGTCACCTGAGAGGCATTGATAAGCATTTTGTCAAAATAGACAGGGTAAGGCTCCGGATTGCCCATGGATGACAACAGCACGCCACCACTTTCCGCCTGCCGGTAGACTTCCCCAATGTATTGCGCCGTCCAGTTGGCGTTTTCCCGAAAGGTGTGGTCGGTCTTCACTATTTTGAGCGCCCGTGACGGGCAAAAGCTGACGCAGCGGTGGCAATTGACGCAGCTTTCTTCATGGGCCACCATACATTTTGTGTCATCATCGTAGAAGTGGGCTTCATTTGCGCACTGCCGCTCACATGCCCGGCTCGCGGTGCAGCTCTGGAGATTTCGAATAATCTCGTAGGCCGGGTACAGCATTTCCATCACTGCGCACCCC